>JBBASR010000001.1:0-2706 GCA_040399125.1 Cyanobium sp.
GTCAATGCCACCGCCACCGGAGTGGCCTCCTTGCTGGCTCAGAGCGTGAACCTGGATGCCACAAGCCAGGGTTCCACCGTCACCTCAGGCCTCCTAAGCTCTGCAGGTACGGCATTGCCCGTCTCCTTCCTCGACCAGGGTTCGATCGCCGCCATCGCTAACCAGCGCTCTTTCTCCCAGGCTGTTTCCGTGGCCGGATCCTCCAGCTCCGATCTTTACAACCGCACCGTTGGCATGGCCAATGCTTATTTGAACATTGCGGGTGTCGCCATGATTTCCTCTGATGCCTTCAGCCAGCAGGAATGTCTAGCGCAGTCGGTTGCAGGTAACGTCAACGCCTGATGATCCCTTACGAACACCTGGCTGACGATCTTCAGAGCCGCGTGATCGCCACAGCCCAGCAGCCCCTGGCGGAACTCCTGCTTCAGCGAGGCATCCTCAGGGAGCTGGCCAAGGAATCACTGCTGCAACGTCTGCGCCAGTCGGTGACCTTCAGCCCGGAGGAGGAGCCGATGGTGGTGGCGCGTCTGTGGGAGGGGGTTCCTGGCGATCCTCCGGCCAGCCTCGCGGGCGACTGGATTTCATCCCTGCCGGAACTGATCCAGGGCCCTGTGCGGGATCGCTGGAATCAGATTCGCCTGCAGAAGTGGATCGAAGATGAATTCGGCGACAGACTGGAGCCTTACTTCCTGGAGCGGCGTGCGGACCTCGAACAGGTGGTGTACGGCATGATCCGACTGCGCAACCAAGGCATCGCTGAGGAGCTTTACCTGCGGCTGATCGACGACAACGCTGACTTCGGCATCCTGGCGCGTGAGTATTCCGCGGGAGAGGAACGATTCACCAAGGGCCTGGTGGGTCCGATGCTGATCTCCCAGCCCCACGCCACCATTCGCAAGGTGCTCGAATCCCTCACCGTGGGCGAGATCCATCCTCCCTTCCAGGTGGATCAATGGATCCTGCTGATCCAGAGCGAACATCGCCAGCCGGCCAGCCTCAGCGACGCCACCCGCGGCCAGCTGCTCAACGAGCTGTTCAACCGCGAGCTCGATGCCACTCTCGATGCCCAGTTGGCCGAGATCTATCCCAATCTGCTCGGCACCACGATCACGCTTACAGCACAGCCGGAATCCTTACTGCCCGGGAGTGAGTGATGGCGGATCCCGCCCAACTGCTGGAACTGCTCAAATCGTTTCCCTTCCTGGCCGACCAGCCCGAGCCCCTGCTCCAGCAACTGGCCGGCCAGGCCCAGTTGCTGCGCTTCCGCCTCGGGCAACCGATCTGCCGCAAGGAGCAGCCGTCTGCCCACATGCTCTTCGTGCTCAAGGGCACCGCCCGTTCGGTGGTGATGGCTTCGCGGCTGGCCCGTGGGGTCACCACCCTGCAGCGCCTCGACTCCGGGGCGGTGATGGGTTGGACCATTCTCAGCTCCGGCACCAACTGGGAAACCCTGATCGCCTCCACCGACCTGGTGGTGCTGGCCGTGCCCCATGCCGCCATGCGTCAGGCGATGGCGGATACCCCCCAGCTGGCCCAGCGGATCAGCGGCAGCGTCAATCCCGCTGAACTCTTCGCTGTGCTCGATGCCTACCTGCGGGACTACCCCCGGGTGCTCTCGACAGAAGTGGTGGAGGCGGCGCAGAAGCTCTCCGACGGCTGTCGGGCAGTACTGCTCACGCCCGAGCAGATGCGGGCCACCACCTTCCCCCCCGACCGGCTCTGGCTCGTGGCCGGCGGCCCCCTGCCCCAGGGCACCCCCCTGCCTACCACTGCCGAGATCAGCGCCGAGCAGCCCCTGCGGGTGATCGGCGTCGACCGGGCGGCGCTCTCCACCCTGCTCGATCCGCCCGCCCTAGGCGACGTGGACGATCCGGCGGCAGCCGCCCAGTGGCAGAACCTGGTGCTCGATCGCTGGGAGGAACAGCGTCGGCGCTTCGACGAAGAAAGCGTGGAAGAGGCCGGCGACCTGCCGTTGGCCGAACCGCCGGAGCCCGCTGATGCTGAATACCAGCCGGCCGCCGCCTTCCCCTGGCACCGCGGCGTCGGGCCGCTGGAGTCGCCGATTGCGGCCTTCCGGATGCTGTGCGACCAGCTCAACCTTCCCTTCCGGCGGGAGTTACTGCGGCGGGTGTTCACCGATCAGGTGAATCGCCATGGCGAAGCCTCCCTTGCCTTGGCGGGGGCGGTGGCGGAATCCATCGGTCTGCAGACCCAGTTGCTGGAGGTGCAGGCCACCGCCATCCCGCGGCTGGAGATGCCGTTGATGGTGCGTTGGGGCAATGGTCTAGCGGTGATCTACCGCTGCCGCAACGACAAGCTGGTGGTGGGCATTCCAGCGGTGGGCAACCAGGAGCTCACGCTTGAAGAGTTGAAGGAGCAGTGGGGCGAAGAGGGGGAAGTGCTCACCCTGCGGACCAATGCGCTCACCCCGCGCCGCAAGTTCGGCTTCCGCTGGTTCCTACCGGCGCTGCAGCAGCATCGCGTGGTGTTGCTGGAGGTGCTGCTGGCCAGCTTCTTCGTGCAGCTCTTCGGCCTGGTGAATCCCCTGCTGATTCAGCAGGTGATCGATAAGGTGATCATCAATAACAGTCCCAGTGCCCTAGGGGTTCTTGGATTGTTGCTGGTGGTGTTTGCGGTGTTCGAGGGGTTGCTGCTGTGTCTGCGCACCTTCCTGTTCATCGACACCACCAACCGGATCGATCTGGC
>JBBASR010000001.1:2806-7450 GCA_040399125.1 Cyanobium sp.
TGAACGGCAGGCTCAGCCTCGGGGAACTGATCGCCTTCCGGATCATCGCCGGTTATGTCACCGGACCGCTGCTGCGGATGACCTCGATCTGGCAGACGGTGCAGGAAACCGCCCTCTCTCTGGAGCGGCTCAGCGATGTGATCGATCACCCCCAGGAGGCGCCGGAAGATAATGCCGGGCGCATCATCATGCCGCCGATTCAGGGGGCGATCAGCTTCCAGAACATTCAGTTCCGCTACAAGCCCTCCTCCCCGCTTCTGCTTACCGGTGTGAACCTGGAGATTCCTGCTGGCAAGTTTGTGGCGGTGGTGGGATCCAGTGGTTCCGGCAAGAGCACACTCACCAAACTCGTGGCCCGGCTCTATAACCCCGAGGCGGGTTGTGTGTTGATCGACGGCATCGACATCGGCAAAGTGGAGCTGTACTCGCTGCGCCGCCAGCTGGGCATCGTTCCCCAGGAAACCGTGCTGTTTGATGGTTCGGTGGAGGAGAACATCACTCTCACCAACCCGGAGGCCAGCAGCGAGGAGATCATTGAAGCTGCCACGATTGCTGCCGCCCACGATTTCATCATGGGCCTACCGGCTGGCTACTCCACCCAGGTGGGAGAGCGGGGCAGCGGTCTCTCCGGTGGCCAGCGCCAGCGGATCGCCATCGCCCGCACGATCCTGCAGAAACCGCGGATGCTGATCATGGATGAGGCCACCTCTGCCCTGGATTACCAGACGGAGCGGGTGGTGAGTGAGAACCTCATGCAGGCGTTGCGGGGTTCCACGGTGCTGTTCATCACCCATCGCCTCTCCTCGATCGTGAGCGCCGACCTGATCGTCTGCATGGGCAATGGCGCGGTGCTGGAGGCGGGTACCCACGAGGAGCTGATGGCCGCCCGCGGCCCCTACTACGTGCTCTATCGCCAGCAGGGGCGCTCCTCCTCCTCCTCCCCTTCCAGCTCTGGCCCACCGCCTGCGGGGGTGGGCCTGGTGGCCCGCGTCGCCGGGGGAGCCTGATCCGCAGCGATGGCCGATTCCCGCCGCTCGATTCCCAATCCCTTCCGCCGCCGGCAGCCACCGCCGCCGGTGCCGGCGCTGCCGAGGGACGAACCCGATCCGCTGATCTCGCCCGAACCGACACCTCCGGAGAAGGGCAATACCGAGGAACAGCAGCCCCGCGGCTATCGGCGCAGGCGCACCACGCTGCCCCGCAATACCCGTGGCTGGAGCCGGGCAATCGTCTGGAGCCTGATCGGCCTCACAGGCTTCAGCGTGATCTACGGGCTCGTGGCCCGGATCGAGACCTCGATCAACGCCAATGGCAAGCTGCGGCCGGTGGGCGGTGTCTACAGCGTGACCCCGCCGTTTAATGCGCCGGTGCAGCAGGTGCTGGTGCGGGAGGGCCAGGCCGTGCGCAAGGGCCAGCCTCTTCTGCAGCTGCGGGAGGTGGCGATCAAGGAGCAACGCTCCCGGTTGGAATCCCAGCGCAAACTCTGGTTCAAGGAAACCAACCTGCTGGCGTTGCAGCTCGGCCTTCCGGTGTTGCCTCCCACCAGCGCCGAGGCACGCCGGGAGCTGGAGGTGGAATCCTCGGAGGTGGCCCTGAGGGAGCAGGCGGCCACCAAGGAGCTGGCGCGGTCGCGGGTGAATCAGCAGCAGCAGGCGATCGATCTGGACGCGATGCGCCGCAAGCTCGCCATCAACGAAAGCATCAGTGCCCGCATGCACAAGCTGGTGCGAGAGGGCGCGATGTCGCGGCTGGAACTCGACCGCCAGATGGAACGCCAGATTGAATTGCTCGGTGCCATCCGCCGTACCGAACAGGAACTCGAATCGGCCCGGTTGCGGGTGGGGGAAAGTGAGCTGAAGAAGCGCCAGATCCTGGCCGGCAATCTCAAGGAGCTGTATGTGCAGTACGACAATGCCCGCAGCCAGCTCACCGATGTCGAGGCCCGTCTCGCCGATCTGGACGACCGTCTGCTGCTGGGCAAGCTGATCGCCCCGATCGATGGGGTGGTGTTTGATCTGCAGGTGAAGGCAGGGGAAATCGCCAGCCCTGGCAGGCCGGCGCTGCAGCTCGTTCCCCAGGGCAAGTTGGAGGCCGAACTGCAGGTTTCCAATCGGGACATCGGTTTTCTCGATGTGGGGATGCCTGTGGAAATCCGCGTCACCTCCTTCCCGTTCACCGATTACGGCTCCATCAAGGGCACGCTCCGGAGGCTCGGGGCGGATGCCAAGGAACCCGATTCCCTCAACCCCCAGGAGCATTTCACCTCTGTGGTGTCGATCGATCGCTCCGTGCTCAGTCGGGACGGCACCACCTATCCGCTGCGGCCGGGGATGGCGGTGACCGCCCTGATCCAGCTGGGCTCTCGGCCGGTGATTTCGCTGATCAGCGATCGCTTCGGCATGTTCATGGAATCCACCCGAACGATCCGCTGATCCGTCGCTTGCAGTGGCTTAGGGATTGTTCGTCAGCTGCGGAGCCGTAGAGAGATTGCTGGTCACATGGGCGATCAGGCGGCTGGTGCCGATGCCATCGGAACCCAGTTGCACCAGGCTGTTGTCGCCCTGACCTGTGGAATCAAGCGCAATCGCCAGCTGCGGGGTGCCGCTGCTCATGCCGGAAAGCAGCTGCTCCAGGGGCGCGATTGGCAGCAGGCGCGGATTGCCCAGGCCCTCCAGCCCGGAGGCTGTGAGCTCCTGGTAGCGATCCTGCTGCACCCAGCCCATACGATCCACCAAGCCGATGCCGCCATTGCCCGTGACGCTGAGGTCGAGGTCGCTGATCTCGGGAATGCCAGTGCGTTGATCCCAGGTGTCAGGCGTGGTCTGCTCGATCCCACTCACCACGAACAGATCCTTGCCCTGGCCGCCCCGCACCAGAAGCGATTCACCAGCCTCGGCCAACCACGGGCTCCAGCGCAGATACAGCACATCGTCGCCATCGGATCCATCAATGCCGCTGAAACCGCCTGAGCTGGCCAGCACGTCATTGCCAAGCCCGCCCATGACTTCCTCGAAGCCGCTGATGCCGCCGCTCTGGCCCGCCTGGATGGCGGTGGCACTGCCGCGGTCGAGGTCCACCTGCACCGGCAATTTCCAGTTGGTGAATTCGAGCCGGTCCAGCCCATCGCCCCCGAGCAGCTGACCGGTGAGCGTGCCGTTGAGATCCATGATCGCCACATCCTCGCCTTCGCCGAGGAACACCGATTCCACATTGCGAAACCGCAGGCCATCGAGATTGCCCTGGTTCTCCTCATTCACCACCAACAGTTCGCGGCGGGCCGTATCGGCATCGAGCATGTCGTTGCCGGCACCCCCATCCACTTCCCCGGCTCCCCTCAGCTGCTGCATATGGAGAACATCGGAACCACTGCCCAGCCGCACCATTCCTCCAAGATTGCCCTTGATTCGGACTGTGTTGTAACCCTCTCCCAGCTGCAGATCACTGTTACCCTTGACATCGGATTCAAGCACGATCGTGTTGTTCCCTGTGCCCATGTTGATGGTGGAGTCGATGACATCGCCATTCACAATCAGGACATCATCACCATCTCCCATGCGGATCTCGGAATTCAGAAGTCCGATCCTGCTGATATTTACAAAGGTGTTTTCGTTCTTGAAAAGCGGTCCAAGATCTGTTTCCAGTGATTCGTCCAGGCGCGTGAAGATCGTGAGTTCATCATTGCCGGCGCCCGTATCGATCAGGCTGTTTTCGAGGCCGATGGCCCGTGCATTGAGGCTGAACTGCCAGGAATCGATGCTGCTGGTGGGGTCGGGGGTCTGGCCCAAAACAAACCGGATTCCCCCGACTGGATCCGTTCCATTCGAATCCACCCCTGATCCTTCGTAATAGCCACTGTTGATCGTGATCCGGTTGTTGCCCTGCCCCAGCTCCAGGCTGCTGTTCTTCATCGCACTGGTGAGCAGGTCAACCGTGAACCTGGCCCTGTCACTATCACCCAAGCCGATGAAGGAGAGCTCCCCCAAGGCTTCGAGTCCGATCAGATCGTCACCGCCGATGTCGATCACATGGCTGCCCTCCAGCCCCTGGATCCGGTTCTGCACCGTGGCGCTGGCGGTGCCATCGGCGAACAGGGCCAGTTCCATCAGATCGTGCGCCCCCAGCACCAGCACATCGGTGAGCCCCCCCATCAGCACCGTGCTGTTGAGCAGGGCGATGTGATCGGTGATCAGTTGCAGATCCGCATCGTCAAGCTCGGCGAAGGCACTGCCGGCCAGCAACCGATCCGAGCGAAGTTCAAGACCGGGGTTTCCCGCCCGCAGATCCAGCACGCTGTTTTCAATGCCGTGCTGATCCCCCTCGGTGATCGAGGCGGCTTTGCCCTGCAGCGAGCGGGTGGCGTTGTTGCTGGTGGTGTTCATCACCACCAGCAACATTTCCGGCAGCTTTTCCCTGCCCGCCGGCGGGGTGGGAGGGGTCGGCGGCGGCGGCGGTGGTTCAGGTGGCGGACCCGGTGGAACGGGCGGCACGGTCGGATCTACCGGATCGGGTCCGGGGCCGGGGGGGCGCGGTGGCACCGGCGGAGGCTGCGGCAGGAAGCTCGGCCCCGAGATCGGCACATCGCCCCCGGAAGCTCCCACCGGACTGCCGCCCCGGAACGGCCCCTGGGAGCCTCCGCTGCGGGGG
>JBBASR010000001.1:7550-192673 GCA_040399125.1 Cyanobium sp.
AGCTCCCACCGGACTGCCGCCCCGGAACGGCCCCTGGGAGCCTCCGCTGCGGGGGCCCCGGGGAGCGGACCCTGGGTCGGGCACCCCGCCGCTGATGCTGCCGCGGCCGCCGCCCGCACCGCCGCTGCTGCCTGGAACCTGGACCCGGCCGCCGACTGGCGTGGGCTCCAGTTCGTCGAGAGGCAGGATCCGAATCCTGCCAGCGCCGCCGAGGAAGTTGCCTGGATCACCGCCCCCGGGATCGCCAAGCGGGCCGGCCCGCCGGGGACTGCCCATCGCCGAGGCCGCCTCCTCGATTAAGTACACCAGCATCACGCCCAGGGCCGCGCCGGTGAGCACCCCCTCCAGGGTCACACGCCTGCCATCCTTCTTCAGGCTGGCGGCGTCCGTGAATTGGCTGAGGGCGGTTTCGATCGAACTGCCTGAACGGAACTATTTATTCTCCCGCCAAAACTGCATCAAAACGAACCAAAACCGAACCTGCGCCGATGCGCATCTACAGCGAAGCGAATCAGCTCCACACCAGAAATGCCCCGGATTGCAGTTCCAGCCGCGGGCAGGTGGTCTGTTCCCTTCCTCCCAGTTCCTCGATCGACCGGCTCTCGGGTTCCAGGCTGGCGCTTGGATGATTCACGCGCTGGGCATCGGGCGCCAACAGCAGGCTGACCGCCTGCACCCCTTGCCACAGGGCCAGCTGTTGCAGTGTTGCTGCCAGATCAGCCGCCGTCAGCGGACGGTCCTGCACCCCGGCCAGCACCAGACCGAGCCTGGGCTGATCCAGGAGTGCCAGCAGGCGCGGATGATCCTCCCGTTCCAGCAGCAGGCCCCGCTCCAGGGCCCAGAGCCGCAAGGCCTCCAGCCGCTCCGCCAGCACCCGCGTCTCCCCGGGGCCCTGCCAGGCCAGCACGGCGGTAAGCCCATGGGTGTCGTCGCCCATCAGGTGGCCGAGCTTGAGCCGCTTGGCCTCGAGGTAGGCGGCATTGTGGTCGCCCGGATCCATCACCAACGGCACCCGGTCCTCCACCTGGAGCCCGTAGCCGCCCAGGCCGGCGATCTTGCGGGGATTGTTGGTGATCAGCCGCAACCGATGCACCCCCAGGTCGCTGAGGATCTGGGCTCCCACGCCGTAGTTGCGCAGATCGGCCGCAAAGCCCAGCCGTTCATTGGCTTCTACCGTGTCGAGCCCGCCATCCTGCAGGCCATAGGCCTTGAGCTTGTTGATCAGGCCGATGCCCCGACCCTCCTGGCGGAGATACACCACCAACCCTTCGCCGGCCGCTTCGATCATCCGCAGGGCCGCCTCCAGCTGCGGACGACAGTCGCAGCGCAGGGAGCCGAAGGCATCGCCGGTGAGGCACTCGGAGTGCACCCGCACCAGCACCGGCGCCGTGGAGTTTTCCGGATGACCTTTGACGATGGCCACGTGCTCGCTGCCATCGAGCTCATTGCGGTAGCCGATCGCCCGGAAGCGGCCGAAGGCACTCGGCAGCTCGGCCTCCGCCTGGCGCCGCACGAACCGCTCGGTGTCGAGCCGGTAGCGGATCAGATCGGCGATCGAGATCAGCCGCAGTCCGTGGCGGCGGGCGTAGGCCACCAGCTGCGGCAGCCGGGCCATCGAGCCATCGGCGTTCTGGATCTCGCAGATCACCCCGGCGGGATAGAGGCCCGCCAGGCGGGAGAGGTCCACAGCCGCTTCGGTGTGGCCGGCCCGCTTCAGCACCCCCCCCTCCCTTGCCCGCAAGGGGAACACATGGCCGGGCCGGCGCAGATCCGCAGGCCGGCTGCCGGGGTGGATCGCCACCTGGATCGTGCGGGCCCGGTCTTCCGCCGAGATCCCCGTTCCCACACCGTTCTCCGGTCCCGCATCCACGCTCACGGTGAAGGCGGTCTGGTTGCTGTCGGTGTTGCGATCCACCATCAGCGGCAGGTCGAGGGCATCGAGCCGCTCCCCTTCCATCGCCAGGCAGATCAGACCCCTGGCCTCCGTGGCCATGAAATTGATCTGCTGCGGTGTGGCGAACTGGGCGGCACAGATCAGGTCGCCTTCGTTCTCCCGGTTCTCGTCATCCACCACCACGATCGATTCGCCATTGCGGATGGCCGCCAGCGCATCGGCGATGGCATCGAACTGAATCGGGTTTTCGGCACGGTTGCCGGCGACGGGGGGCACTTCGCTGCGGACGGTCAAGGGGTGATCAACGCGGGTGAGGGCTGGTCGGAGAGAGCGGGAAGGGTGCCGGCAGGGAGCCTGCGCAATCTCTCTTTATAGAGCCCGGTACGATCTGGCGTTCCCGACCCCAGGGCATGGCAGGCAAACGCGTCGCAGTCATCGGTGCGAGCGGTTACGGCGGACTTCAGACCCTGCGGCTGCTGCAGGGCCACCCCGAGCTTTCGGTGACCTTCCTCGGTGGAGAGCGCAGCAGCGGCAAACGCTGGAGCGAACTGGTGCCGTTTCTGCCCCTGCCGCAGGATCTGGTGGTCCAGAGCCCCGACCCCGAGGCGATTGCCGCCGCCGCCGATCTGGCCGTGCTGAGCCTGCCCAACGGCCTGGCGGCCGCTTTGGTGCCGGAGCTGCTCAGCCGTGGTGTGCGGGTGGTGGATCTCTCCGCCGACTACCGCTACCGCTCCCTGGCGCAGTGGCAGGAGGTGTACGCCACCGAGGCCCGGGAGGTGCCCCGCAGCGACGCAGACCTCTGTCAGGAGGCCGTCTATGGCCTGGTGGAAGTGGAACAGGCCCGGATCAAGCAGGCGCGGCTGGTGGCTGCCCCTGGCTGCTTTCCCACCGCCAGCCTGCTGGCCCTGCTGCCGTTTCTGAACCAGGGGCTGATCGAGACCGGTGGCATCGTGATCGATGCCAAGACCGGCACCTCCGGCGGTGGCCGTGCCGCCAAGGAGCACCTGCTGCTGGCGGAGGCGGCGGAGGCCGTGGCCCCCTACGGCGTCGTGGGCCATCGCCATACCAGCGAGATCGAGCAGCTGGCGAGCCAGGCCGCCGGTCAGCCGATCCAGCTCCAGTTCACGCCGCACCTGATGCCGATGGTGCGCGGCCTTCTGGCCACCGTCTACGCCCGCCTGCGGGATCCGGGGCTCACCGCCGACGACTGCAGCACCCTGCTGGCCGCCGCCTATCGGCACAGCCCAAGCGTGGACGTGCTGCCGGTGGGCACCTATCCCTCCACCAAATGGGTCCGGCAGACCAACCGCTGTCTGCTGTCGGTGCAGGTGGACAAACGCACCGGCCAGCTGATCGTGATGAGTGCGATCGACAATCTCGTCAAGGGCCAGGCCGGCCAGGGGGTGCAATGCCTCAACCTGATGGCGGGCCTCGAGGCCAGCACCGGCCTGCCGCTGCTGCCCTTCTACCCCTGAAGCCGGGCCGCCGCCATCGCCACCGCCAGCGGCAGGATCCGGTGTTCCTGCCGCTGGATGCGGGCCGAGAGGCTGGGGTGGTCGTCGTCGGGAAATACCGGCACGGCGGCCTGCACCAGGATCGGTCCGGCATCCACCTCCGCAGCCACTAGATGGGCGCTGCAGCCAGCCAGGCGCACCCCCGCCGCCAGCGCCTGGCCCACCGCATCCAGGCCCCGGAAGCTGGGAAGCAGCGAGGGGTGGATATTCACCAGCCGCTCCGGGAAGGCCGCGATCAGCACCGGGGTCACGATCCGCATCCAGCCGGCCATCACCACCAGATCCACGGCCTGCTCGAGGAAGGCGCTGATCAGGGCGGCATCCAGGTCTTCCCGGCTGGTATGCCGGCGGTGATCGATCCAGCGGCAGGGCACCTGCAGCCGTTCGGCCCGTTGCCGTGCCATGCAGTCGCCGTTGTTCACCACCAGCAGCTCCACCGTGGCCGCCAGGGGACCGCTGCGGCAGGCCTGCACCAGGGCTTCGAAGTTGCTGCCGTTGCCGGAGGCCATCACGCCGAGCCGCAGCGGTGGATGGAATGGCCAGGGCTGTGGCATCGGCCACTGGACGGCGGCCTCGAGATCGCTAGGGTCCCAGGAATCGGGCATTGGATCCATGTCCCATCTCTCCATCCTGCCAACGGTGCTGCGTGATGCCGAGTGTCTGGCGGACACGTTGGTTTCGCTCGGCCTGCAGCCCCGCAGCGGCGGCAGTCTGCGCGGTTTTGCCGGCGAATCCGAACCGGTGGACCTGCAGGTGAACCTGGGCCACGGCCAGGTGCTCGGCTGGCAGCGCCAGAAAGACGGCTCCCTGGGCCTGGTCGGAGACCTGCAGCGCCTCAGCCGTTCCCGCTCCCTGCAGACCCTGCTCGGTCGCCTCACCCGCGCCTACGCCGCCCGTCTCGCCCTGCGTCAGCTGGCTTCCCTGCCGCCCGGCGCGGTGGTCGAACTGGAGGTCTGACGGCGGCGTGAGCAGTGTTTCCCCAGCCTGTGGTCCCAGCGTGCGGCTGGATCTCCGCTCCCCCGAGCGCCAGCTGGTGGAGGTGGAGATCGCCGTGGTGCCTCGCTTTGAGCGTCTGGTGCTGCGGCTGCCGGCCTGGACACCCGGTTCGTACCTGATCCGCGACTACGTGCGCACCTTGGAGGGGCTGGAGCTGCTCCAGGGCGACAGGTCAGTACCGGTGCAGCGAATCGAACCCTCCGCCTGGCGGATCGAGCTCTCCAGCCTCGAGCCACTGCGGATCCGGTATCGGATTCTGGCCACCGAGCTCACGGTGCGTACCTGCCGCCTCAGCGGTGACCATGCCTTCCTGGCCCTGGCCGGGGTGGTGCTGCAGGTGGAGGGAGAGCGCTGGTCTCCCCACCGGCTCGAACTGCAGCTGCCCGAGCTCTGGCAGGCCTTCCTCCCCCTCAAGCAGCTCGCCCCCCTCTGCTGGCAGGCGCCGGACTTCGATGCCCTGATCGATGCGCCCCTGGAAGCCGGTCCCCATCCGTGCCATGAATTCCAGGTGGCCGGGGTGGGCCATCGCTGGGTCGGCATGGGCGGCGACCTGGTCGCCAGCGATCCCGCTTGGCTGGCCGATGTGGAGCGGGTCTGCCTGTCCTGCTGCCGCCTGCTGGATGTGGACACCCCGCCGGGCGATCCCTATCTCTTCGTGCTCCATCTGCTGGAGAACGGCTACGGCGGCCTGGAGCATGACCACGCCAGCATCCTGCAGTTCGGCCGCCGCGCCCTGGCCCGCTCGGATGGCCGCCGCAAGCTGTTGCAGCTGGTGGCCCACGAATACCTGCACCAGTGGAATGTGCGCCGTCTGAGGCCGGCCGAACTCACCCCGATCGATTACGACCGCGCCTCGATCGTGCCCACCCTCTGGTTCGCCGAAGGGGTGACCAGCTATTACGACCAGTTTCTGCCGCTGAGTGCCGGCATCGGCACCGAAGCCGAACTGCTGGAGGATCTCGGCGCCGATCTCAGCCGTTATCGCCTCACCCCCGGCCGAAGGGTGCAGAGCCTGGTGGAGAGCAGCGAGGAAGCCTGGGTGAAGCTCTATCGCCAGGATGCCCATTCCGCCGACAACCAGATCAGCTATTACCTCAAGGGTGCGGTGCTGGCCCTGGTGCTCGACCTGCACCTGCGCCGCCACGGCTCCGCTCTGGCGGTGGTGCTGCGTCAGCTCTGGCAGTCCCATGGGCGCTGGGGCAGGGGCTACCGCCAGCAGGATCTGGTGGCTGCCTTCGCCAACCAGGCCGGGGATCTGTCCACCCTTCTGCCGCTATGGCTCACAAGCACCGATGATCCCGATGTTGATGCCTATCTTGCGGACGTGGGTCTTCGATTGGTATCCGAATCGACCTCCACTCCCCATCTCGGCATCCAGTGCGAGCCTGCGGCTGATGGGGCGCTCCTGTTGAAACGGGTGGAGCGCCATGGGCCTGCCCAACGGGCGGGTCTGCTGGTGGGCGATGAGCTGCTGGCTGTGGATGGTCTGCGGCTGCGCCGCAACGATGATCCTTCTGATCGTTTCCGCTCCGTCTCGGCTGACCCGGAGCTGCCGGTGCCGGCAGCCTTGGAGGTTCTTTACTGCCGGGAAGGTGTGGTGCGCACCACCCGCCTCCAGGCGGATCCGCCCGTGGTGAGTCGCTGGCGGCTGGAGATCGATCCGGAGGCTCCTGCCGGGGTTTCCGACCAGCGCGCCCGCTGGCTCGCCCTGGTGCCATGAACACCGAGCAGCGTCCCCTGCTGATGGCCGTTGCGGCCGCCGCCCTGTTCAGCATGGTGGGTCTGGGTTGGCTGGCGCGCAATCTGCTGATGCCGCCCAGCAATGCCGGCTCGCGTCCCTCCCTGCTGGAGCTGCTTGAGGAGGTGCGTCAGGCGCCCAGCAGTCCTGAGGTGGCCGCTCCGGCCCGTCGCACGCCGCCGCGACCCCCCGCTGCCCGCAACTGGTCCACTCCGCTGCGGGCTTCCTGCCCTTCGGTGCCCGCCGAGCTGCGCGATCGGCTGGAGGCCCGCCTCGCGGATCTCGATCGGGTAGCCACGCGCCTGCGGATCGATCCCTCCAATTACGGCGAACGCTACCGCCGGGATGCCTACGGCAACCCGGTGGATCCCACCCCCCGCGTGATCGTTCTGCACGAGACCGTCTACGGACTCAGCTCCGCGATCAACACCTTCGTCACCCCGCACCCCCGCGATGATGACCAGGTGAGCTACCACACACTCATCGGCCAGAAAGGGGAGGTGGTGAGGGCCCTCGATCCATCGCAGCGGGCCTTCGGCGCCGGCAATTCCGCCTTCAACGGCCGCTGGGTGGTGACCAATCCCCGGGTGGGGGGATCGATCAACAATTTCGCCCTGCATCTGAGCCTCGAAACCCCGCTCGATGGCGAGGACGAGGAGCAGGGGCACAGCGGCTACACCAGTGCCCAGTACGACGCCATGGCCGTGGTGCTGGCCGACTGGATGCGCAGGTATTCGATCCCCGTCGATCACATCACCACCCATCGGCATGTGGATCTGGCGGCCGCCCGTGCCGATCCCCGCAGTTTCGACTGGAGCCAGCTGCAGCAGCGTCTCCTGGCCCTCGGTTTCAGCCGTTGCTGAAGTGGATCAGATCAGGGGGCTGGTGAGGGGCTTTCGCGTTCCGTAGATCAGGGCATGCAGCTCGGGATCCTGCATGTAGCGCAGGATGCGGGAGGGATAATCGAGCTTGCCGTTGTGCAGATAGGCCAGGGTGGCGAGTGCCTTGGCATCCCGCGGCGAACCGCTGGCCATCAGCAAGTGGTCGGGACGCAGTCCGAGGGCCTTCTTCAGGCGCGAAAACTTGCCCACCAGCAGCTGGATGTTCTGATCGGGATCGAGCAGCCGCAAGCGGGCCTGGGCCACCTCCTCAGGGGTGGCATCGCTGGAGAGCAATCCCTGTTTGACCATCTCGCCCACACTCAGCTGGGCAGGCCCGTGGGTGTTGAACAGACCGGAGCTGGCAGCGATCGGATGATCTTCGCCGGGTTTGGCGTGCTGGAGTTCGTCGAACAGCACCGCCGCCACCAGCATCGGGTTGATCGAATGGCGCTGGCTTTCACTGAGGATCAGCGGTTGCAGTTCCTCGATCCGGCCGTAAGTGTGGCTGCGCAGTGGCTGCAGCTGGTCGATGCCGGTGGTGAACAGCTGGGCCAGCCGCGGCTGGGGGCCATGCACCCCGAAGCGACGATGGAGTTCCTGCAGTTCCTCTGGGGTGAAATCAACCGGATCGGGCCGCTGCCCCTCCGTGGTGAATTCCGCGATCTTCACACCCTCGGCGGCAGCGGCCGAAGGAAACGAACCTCGGACCGCCGACGTTTCCATGCCACGGGCCGCCGACAAGGTGCGGGCCGGCAGGGAGGGCAGCAGCGGGGAGGCAACCGTGGTGACCAGCCCGGCCAGGAAGATCGGGAGGAGAAGGGGGCGCAAGGAGGCTCTGCAGGGGGGCGGCGAAGCTGTCGCTGCTGTTGGGTTGGAAAGCAGATTGTAAGGATTATTTGCCGAATTCCCGGACCTTTCGATCGGTCTGTTTTCTGGCCCACACAGCCGCAATGCGCAGTGGCCGGTACGGGTTCTTCGAAACGCAACCCATGGTTTTGTATGGCCTTAGAGAGGCATATCAGGAGCCATGACTTCGCTTCCAGCGTTCGACGGTCAGGACTCCGCCGGCCTCTGGCAGCGTTTCTGCCATCTGCTCTGGTACGACGAGGCCCTCGGCCTCTGGCTCGATATCAGCCGGATGGGGGTGGAGGATGCCGATCTGGCCCGCCTCACCCCTGCGATGGACCAGGCCTTTGCCGCGATGCAGGCCCTCGAGCAGGGCGCCATCGCCAATCCCGATGAGCAGCGCCAGGTGGGGCACTACTGGCTACGGGCTCCCGAACTGGCACCCGATGCCGCCGCCGGCCTCCACATCGGGCAGGAGGTGGACCGGATCGAGAGCTTCGGGCGGGAGGTTCTGGCCGGTGACCTCGGCGCTCCCGGCGGTGGGTCCTTCAGCGATGTGCTCTGGATCGGCATCGGTGGATCGGGCCTGGGTCCGCTGCTGATGATCCGGGCTCTGCAGCAGGAAGGGGTTGGCCTGCCGTTCCACTTCATCGACAACATCGACCCCCAGGGCATCTCCCGGACCCTGGAGGGTCTGGGCGAGCGGCTGCGCACCACCCTGGTGATCGTGGTCAGCAAGTCGGGCGGCACCCCCGAACCCCGACTCGGCATGGAGCTGGTGCGGGCCCGGCTGGAATCGCTTGGGGGCACCTGGCCCTCCCAGGCCGTGGCGGTGACCATGCTCGGCAGCCAGCTGGACCGTCTCGCCGAAGCGGAATCCTGGTTGCGCCGATTCGACATGTTCGACTGGGTCGGCGGCCGCACCAGCATCACCAGTGCCGTGGGCCTGTTGCCCGCTGCCCTGATCGGTGCCGACCTGCGCGGCTTTCTCGAGGGGGCTGCCGCCATGGATCGCGCCACCCGCGAGCCCAGCCTCGTGAACAATCCCGCCGCTCTGATGGCCGTGGCCTGGAGTGTGGCGGGCGAGGGCCAGGGGCGCCGCGACATGGTGGTTCTCCCTTACCGCGACCGGCTCGAGGTGTTCAGCCGCTACCTGCAGCAGCTGGTGATGGAATCCCTCGGCAAGGAGCTTGATCGCAGCGGTCGCCGCGTTCACCAGGGTCTGGCGGTGTACGGCAACAAGGGTTCCACCGACCAGCACGCCTATGTGCAGCAGTTGCGTGATGGCCTCGACAACTTCTTCGTGACCTTCATCGAAGCCCTCGACGACCCCGCCGAGGCCACCGCCATCGGCGGGGAACGGCCTGAGGATTTCCTCGAGGGCTTCCTGCTCGGCACCCGTTCCGCCCTCAGTGGCAGCGGCCGCCAGACGATGACGATCAGCCTTCGCCGTTTCGATGCGCGCGCCCTTGGCATGCTGGTGGCCCTGTTCGAGCGGGCCGTCGGTCTCTACGCCGAGCTGATCGACATCAACGCCTACCACCAGCCCGGTGTGGAGGCCGGCAAGAAGGCGGCGGCAGACATCCTCGAGCTCCAGGGTCGGATGGAGGCGCTGCTGGCCGATGGCCAGGCCCGAAACCTGGCGGAGCTGCAGCAGGCTCTCGCGGTCTCTTCCCCTGAACCCCTGTTCTGGATCCTGCGCCACCTCTGTGCCAACCCCCGGGGCTACGCCGCCAGCGGGGACTGGGGCAAGCCCGAGAGCCTGCGGTTCGAGCGTGTCGGTTAAGGCACCAGATTCACCAGCTTGCCCGGCACCACGATCACCCGCCGCGGCTTCTGACCCTCCAGCCACTTGAGGGCGATCTCGCTTTCCAAGGCGAGCCTTTCCAGGGTGGCGGCGTCGGCATCGGCAGGCACCTCCAGGTTGCCCCGCACCTTTCCCTTCACCTGGATGACCAGGGGGATGGTGTCGCGCACCAGGGCAGTGGCATCACTGCTCGGCCAGCTCTGGCGGTGAACGCTCTGCAGGCCATCGGGATTCGCCCCGAGCTTCTGCCACAGCTCCTCCGCCAGGTGGGGGGCGAACGGCGCCAGCAGCACCACGAGGGTGCGCAGCGCCTCCCGGGCCACCTCCGGTCGCACCGCCTCCAGATGGGTTCCCATGGCGTTGCTGAGTTTCATCAGCTCAGAAACCGCGGTGTTGAACTGGTAGTCGCCCTGAAGGTCTTCGCTCACGGCCTCGATGGCGGTATGCACCGCCCGCCTCAGCTCCCGTTCGGCTTCGGTGAGCTCCGCATCGGCGGCGAGCAGGGCCGGCAGCCGCTGCTCCCCATCCGCCAGCACCACGCCCCGTTCCACGGACGTCTCCACCAGCCGCCACAGCCGCTGCAGGAAGCGGAACTGCCCTTCCACATCGGCGTCGTCCCATTCCAGGTCCTTTTCCGGTGGGGCCTTGAACAGGATGAACATCCGGGCGGTGTCGGCTCCATAGCGCTCGATCACCACCCCGGGATCGACGCCGTTGTATTTCGACTTCGACATTTTTTCGTAGAACACCTCCAGCAGCTCGCCGCTGAGCGGATCGCGCGGATCGGTGGGATCGGCCACATCGTCGGGGGCGATGTATTTGCCGCTGGCAGGATTCCGGTAGGTGATCCCCTGCACCATGCCCTGGGTGAGCAGCCGGGTGAAGGGTTCGGAAAAGCCCAGCAATCCCCGATCCCGCAGCGCCTTGGTGAAGAAACGGGAATAGAGAAGATGCAGGATCGCGTGTTCAATGCCGCCCACGTACTGATCCACCGGCAGCCAGCGGTCCACCGCCTCGCGCGAGAAGGGCAGGGACGTATTGGCGGGGTCGCTGTAGCGCAGGAAGTACCAGCTGGAACACATGAAGGTGTCCATGGTGTCGGTTTCCCTCCGTGCCGGTTTGCCGCAGCACGGGCAGGCCACCTCCACCCAGCTCTCCAGCTGGGCGAGGGGGGAGCCCCCCTTGCCGCTGAAGGCCACATCCCGCGGCAGCTCCACCGGCAGCTGGTCCTGCGGAACCGGAACCACGCCGCAGGAGTCGCAGTGGATCACCGGGATCGGACAGCCCCAGTAGCGCTGACGGGAGATCAGCCAGTCGCGCAGACGGAACTGCACCCTGCCCCGGCCCCAGCCTTCTGTTTCGCCCCGGGCGACGATCTTCGCGGCGGCTTCGCGGGAAGCCATGCCGTCGAACGGGCCGGAATCGATCATCACGCCTGCTTCGGTCCAGGCGCCGCCCTCGAAGGCATGGGCATCTGCACCCTCAGGAACGATCACCTGCCGCACCGGCAGTTCGTATTGGCGAGCGAAGAGGAAGTCGCGCTGGTCATGGGCCGGTACCCCCATCACGGCTCCGGTGCCGTAGTCGGCCAGCACGTAATCGGCGATCCAGAGGGGAATCGATTCGCCGTTGACGGGATTGCGCACCATCGCTCCGATCGGCACTCCCCGTTTGGGCCGGTCCTCCGCGGTGCGTTCCTGTTCGCTCTGGCGGCTGACCAGATCGCAGAAGGCAGCCACCGCCACCGCCTGATCGGCCGTGGTAAGGGCCGGCACCAGCGGATGCTCGGGGGCCAGCACCACATAGCTGGCGCCGTACAACGTGTCGGGGCGGGTGGTGAACACCGTGACCGTGTCGCCGCTGGGCTCGCCGCCGGCATCCAGCACGGCGAACTGCAGCTCGGCGCCGGTGGAACGGCCGATCCAGTTGGCCTGCATCGTGCGCACCCGCTCCGGCCAACCGTCCAGTCCGGCAAGGTCGTCGAGCAGGGCATCGGCATAGGCCGTGATCTTCAGGAACCACTGGCGCAGCTTGCGCTTCTCCACCAGGGCCCCGGAGCGCCAGGAGCGCCCCTCCCCATCCACCTGCTCATTGGCGAGCACCGTCTGGTCGATCGGATCCCAGTTGACGGTGGCGTCCTTCTGATAAGCCAGCCCGGCATCAAGGAACTGCAGGAACAGCCACTGGGTCCAGCGGTAGTAATCGCTGTGGCAGGTGGCCACCTCCCTGCTCCAGTCGATCGAGAGACCGAGCCGCTTCAGTTGCTCCCGCATCGAGGCGATGTTGCGGTCGGTCCAGGCGCCGGGATCGACGCCCCGTTCGATAGCCGCATTCTCGGCAGGCAGACCGAAGGCGTCCCAACCCATCGGATGGAGCACTGCCCGGCCCCGCAGGCGCTGCACCCGGGCGATCACATCGGTGATCACGTAGTTGCGCACATGACCCATGTGCAGGTTCCCCGAGGGATAGGGGAACATCGAAAGGGCGTAATAGGGCTCCTCGGTGGAACCTTCTGGCGTGTGATCGAGGGCCTGGGATTCCCAGCGCTCCTGCCAGATCTCCTCGATCGCCTGGGGCCGGTAGCGGGACGGTTCGGACACGGGCCGGGGAGAAGGGCTTCGGGTCCCGATCGTGCCACAGGCAGCGCCGCCGCCCCCAGCGCTCAGGGCAGGGCGCGAAGGATGGCGATGGCGTCCACGTTCAGCAGCACCACGGGCATCGATGGGTCCTGCATCAGGGCCAGAAAGTGGCTGTCCTGCCACTTGATCGTGCCCTGCAGTTCCTGACCACCCACCATGTCGATCCGCACCGGCGTGCGATTGCGGATCAGGTCCTGCAGCGTCCGCACGCTGGGAAGACTGGTGTCGAGCTTGGGGCCCCGCTGTTCGAAGAAGCTCTGCATAGGATCGGAGCCCGTTCCGGCACGATGGCCCGGGGCGTGTGGAGACTCAGAAAATGGTGGAACGGATCGCTGACCCGGTGGCAGACCCCCGAGGCGAGAGCCCAGCGCTGTCGTTCAGCAAATATCAAGGACTGGGAAATGATTTCCTACTCCTTGATGGTCGGAGCCTAGAGGATCCGGAAGGATGTTTCGGTCTCACCCCCGATTCGGTGCAGCAGCTCTGCGACCGCCGTTTCGGCGTGGGGGGCGATGGGGTGATCCTGGCCCTGCCGCCCCGGGAAGGCGGCGAGCTGCGGATGCGCATCTTCAACGCCGACGGCACCGAGCCGGAGATGTGCGGCAATGGCATTCGTTGTCTCGCCCGCTTCCTCGCCGACAGCGACGGCGATCAGCCGGGCCGCCGCTGGCAGATCGAAACCCTGGCCGGTCGCATCGTTCCCGAGCTCCAACCGGATGGTCGGATCCGGGTGGACATGGGTGCCCCCTTCCTTGAGCCCGAGGCGGTGCCCACCACGCTCGAGATCGGCCCAGCCGGTGTTCCCCAGGGAGAGCTGGAGGTGAGCGGCGAACGCTTCGCGGTGGCGGCCGCCGGCATGGGCAACCCCCATGTGGTCATCCCTGTGGCTTCCGTGGCGGCCATCGATCTGGAGCGCTTCGGCCCCGGCTTTGAAATCCATCCGGCCTTTCCGGCCCGCACCAACGTCCACTTCGTGGAGGTGCTCAGTCCCACCCACCTGGTGATGCGGGTCTGGGAACGGGGGGCCGGTCCCACCCTGGCCTGCGGCACCGGCGCCTGCGCCACCCTGGTGGCCTGCCACAGCCTGGGGCTGGCGGAGCGCAGCGCCAGGCTGGATCTGCCCGGCGGTCCCCTGGAGATTGCCTGGGATGCAGACAGCGGCCACATCTTCATGACCGGCCCCGCCGAGGCCGTGTTCGACGGGGTGCTGGCACCGGCGGTGGCCCCTGCGGCAGAAGCCTATGCCCACGCACCGGCGGATGCGGTCACCGCACCCGAGCCGGCTGGCGCGGTCACGGCTGCTGCCATCGACTGCTCCACCGCCTGTATGAACGGTTGTCAGCGCCCCGAGGCCTGCCCCAATGCCGAGGCCCGTGCCCGGGTCGCCGCGCTGCTGGATGGCTTTTCGCTCGATGAGCTGGTGACCCTCGCCAGCAATTCGCTCGAATCCCGCACCCGTGCCCGCGCGGGTCTGGATGCTCAGAGCGATCCGGGCGCTGCCGGGTGACCGCCCCCGCCGCGCCTGGCCGCTACCTCGACGCCTGCGCCACCTCCCCGCCCGCGAGCGAGGTGCGGCAGGTGATGCGGCAGGCAGAAGAGCAGGCCTGGGCCAATCCCTCCAGCCTGCACGGCTTCGGGATCGCCGCCGCCGAGAGCCTAGAGCGCAGCCGCTGCCAGCTCGCCGCTGGTTTCGGCTGTGCCCCGGAGGAGCTGGTGTTCTGCTCCGGCGCCACCGAAGCGATCCATGTGGCCCTGCTGGGCAGTGCCGCCCGGATGGAGCCGGGAAGGCTGCTGATCTCGGCGGTGGAGCATCCGGCCACCGTCGCCGCTGCCGATCAGCTGGCCCGCCTGGGCTGGGAGGTGGTGACCCTGCCGGTGGACCGGCGCGGTCTGCTCCGGCTTGAGGCGGTGGAGCCGTTGCTGGCTCCTCCCACCCGCCTGGTGTCCGTGATCTGGGGCCAAAGCGAAGTGGGGGCGATCCAGCCGATCCCAGCGCTGGGGGAGCTCTGCCGCCGTGCCGGCATCCCGCTGCATGTGGATGCTGTGCAGGTGGTGGGCCACCAACCGCTGCGCTTCGAGTCCCTGCCCGTGGATCTGCTCAGCTGCACCGCCCACAAACTGCAGGGCCCCCGGGGCATCGGCGCCCTACTGGTGCGTTCAGGCCGGAACCTGGCTCCGTTCATCGGTGGCGGGGGCCAGGAAGGCGGACGACGCGGCGGTACAGAGCCGGTGGTGCAGGCGGCCGGTTTCGCGGCAGCACTGGAGCTGGCTCTGGCGCGGCTGGGGGCCTCTCAGGGACGCGATCCGCTCGCCACCGTCAGGGATGGGTTGCTGGAGCGCCTGCTAGCCCTGCCGGGCGTGCGGCTCACCGGACCCAGCCCTGGGGATCCGGAAGGCAGGCTCCCGCATCACATCAGCCTGCTGGTGGAGGGATCCGATGGCCTGCCGCTGCCGGGCAGGGCCCTGGTGCGGCAGCTCTGGCGTCAGGGCTTCGCCGTGAGCAGCGGTTCGGCCTGCCAGACCGGCGGCCCCCGCGCCGGGGCGAGCGCGGTGCTGCTGGCCATGGGCTACAGCCCCCGGGAGGCCGCAGGTGGCCTGCGCATCAGCCTCGGCCCCTGGGTGGATGCCGAGGCCCTTACCTCGTTTCCCGCCGCCCTGCTGCAGGCCCGCCAGGCGCTGCTGTCTCAGTAAGGTCCGCACACGCACGGATTTCCTGATGCTTCCCGCCGATCTGCAGGCCGCCGAGGCCCAGGCCCTCCAGGCCCTCCGTTCCGCCCTCAGCGCCGATGGGGCTGGACGCTGGATCCTCGAGCTTCGCTTCGAAGGCCTGCGGCTGCTGCCGGTGGCCCTGCGCCTGGCCGACCGCCTCTTGGAGGCAGGAACGGAGCTGCACCTGCTCTTCCCCGATGCCGGCGCCACAGCGCTGGCGCGTCGGGATGGGCCAGAGCTGGCGGAGCGGATCGCCTCGTTCGCCGACCGGCGTCGGCTGCAATCCGAAACTCCGAGCCAGGGGGTGCTGCTGCTGGTCGCCCCCAGCCAGGCCGAGTACGAGGAAGTGGAACAACTCTGTACGGCCCACCGGGGGGCCGTGGTGCTGCTCAATCCCAGCCTCGAGGATGCGGCCGTGGGCATCGGCAGCGTCGCCCGCCAGCGTCGCCGCGGCTTCCTGGCCCAATGGCAGGCGGCCTATGCCCTGATCCCCCAGGCCGCCAGCGCCCTGCGGCGCGCCCATCCCGGCCCCTGGGAGCTGTACCGCCTGGATGCCGATGGCTTTCGGCTGGTGGCGGAAACCGAACAGAAGCCCGATGCAGAGCAGCAGGAGCGGTTTCTCAATGGCGGCGAGGCAGCTGGCCTTGGCAGTGGTCTGCGCTCCCTCAACCAGCTGATCGAGGGGCTGCAGCGCTGAGGCCCGGAGCTGGTGGTGGCTGGCGGGCCTGATTACACTTCGCAGACTTTCTTAATTCCATGGCCAGCGAACCCTCCTCCAACCGTTCCCTGAGCCTGGTGGACCTGGGGGCCGCCGCTGCTGCCCTGCTGGCGGTGGTCGGGGTTCTCTGGAGCCCCAAGCTCACCAATGCGGTGGCGAAGGCAACCGGAGGCCTGGAGCCGGTGACCGTCACGGTGGACGTGCGCGGAGCCGCCTCGGCCAATCCGGCAGGCCTGCTGGAGAGCGCCCGCAAGGACGGCAAGGTATCGCTGGTGATCCGCAATGAACCCCACGGCAGTGTGCGCATCCGGGAGATCCAGCCGATGCAGCGCCGCATCTCGGTGCTGACCCCCGAGGGCAAGGTGGTCAGCGCCGATGACCCCAACCAGAAGGTGTTCAGCACCTTCGATGGCCGTTTCGTGCTCGAGGGAGAGGGGCGCCGCACCGCCACCGGCGTGGTCTTCGGCAATCAGACCATCAAGATCGGCGCTCCGGTGGAGCTGGAGGGTTCCACCTATCGCCTCGGCGGCAGCGTCACCGATCTGCGCGTCGGGGGGGCCTGAGATGGCCTCTTGTTTCGCTCGCCGGCGCTCCGGCCTGGGGATCGCGCTTGTCCTGGCGGCAGCCCTTCCCCCCTTGGCCCTGCAGCCGCTGGCGGCAGGCGCCCAGCCTGCCTACGCCACCAGCCCCACCACTGATCGGACCCGCTCTTACCCGGCCCTGCCGCCACGCCAGCCGCTGCGTCAGGCCCGCATGGCACGGCTGCCGTCGCTGCCACCGCCGGTGGCAGTGCCCCAGCTGCAGTCCCAGGTCAGCTGCCCGGCGCTGCAGCAGCGCATCGCCGCCAATCTCGGGGGCGAAAGCTACGCCTGGAGCATCTCGGTGGCCGATGGGAACGGTCGCCTGCTCGCCGATGTCAATGGTCTGAGGCCCCGGGTACCGGCCTCCAATCAGAAGCTGATCAGCACCGCCTTCGCCCTCGACCAGCTCGGACCGGACCATCGCCTCACCACCCAGCTCTGGCGCCTCGGCGATGGCACCCTGCGGCTGGTCGGCCAAGGAGATCCCGACCTAGCCCTGCCCCATCTGCAGCGCTTCGCGCGGCTGGCGATGGGCTCGGCTCCCCAGCCCGGCAGTGCCGTTCGCCTCGAACTGGCTGAGGAATCGCCCCAGAACTGGTGGCCTGTGGGCTGGAAGGTATCGGATCGGGTCTACGCCTATGGCGCACCGATCACCCGGCTGGCGATCACCAGCAACGCCATTGAAGATGCGGTCGCCAACCCCAACGGCCGCCTCCAGACCCTGCTGGAGAGGAGCCTGGCCAGTGAAGGCGGTCAGGTGCAGTTGCGCTTCGTCTCCGCCCGCGAACCGCTGCCGCGTGATGCCGTTCTGCTGCATGAGGAGCCTTCCACCTCAATGCACGGCTTGCTGAGCCTTGCGAACACGGAAAGCCACAACTTCACCGCCGAGGTGTTGCTGCGCACCGCCGCCGGCACCTGGGACGTGCAGGAGGCCAGCCGGCGGGAGTGGGCCTGGTTGATGCGCCAGGGCCTGCCGCTCGACGGCGTGCAGATCGCTGACGGCAGTGGTCTGGATCGTTCCAACCGCCTCACCAGCCGTTTCCTGGCGGCCTTGCTGCTGCGCATGGATCACCACCCCCTGGCCCGCGATTACCTGGGCTCGATGGCGGTGGCCGGCCAACGGGGCACCCTGCGCAATCTCTACCGGGGCACCAGCCTGGAGGGCCAGATGTTCGGTAAGACCGGAACCCTCACGGGGGTGCGGGCGATCAGCGGCGTGCTGCAGACCAGCGACGGTCCCCGCTATTTCAGTGCCATCTCCAATGGGGCCGAAACCCCGAACACCACGATCGGCCGTGTGCTGCGCGAGGTGCAGAACCCCGGTCTCTGTGGAGGCGGTGGCCTGAACCTCTCCGCGGGCTACTGACCGGTTCAGGAAGGGCCCTTCAAGAAGTGGGGGCCCCAGCCGGACCCCCCTACTTCTTCAGCGGCTGGCGGCGCGCCGCAACCGACCGGCTGCCCGCCGGGCCCGGTTCAACGGTTCGCTGTCCATGCTGCCCAGGGGAACCGACTCCGGTTGGTTGGCGATGGCGGCCTCCTGGTTCTGGAGCCGTACCAGTTCACGCCGACCGCCAAGCACCACCTGGCTGAGTTCCTTCAGCCTTCCTTCGAGTTCGCCCAGTACCTGCTCGGCGTAGCGGTTGGCCCCATCCGAGATCGTGGCCGCTTCCTGGCGGCTGCGGGAGATCAGAGCCTCGCACTGCTGCTGGGTCTGCTGGCGGAACTGGAGCGCGTCGCTGTGGAGCCGTTCCGCTTCGCCCTGGCTGTCCCGCTGCAGCCTCAGCCCCTCCTGGCGGATGCCCTCAAGTTCCTGCATCGCCTGCTGGCGGTTGCGTTCGTGCTGTTCCACCAGCAGTCGGTTGCGTTCGGCTGCTTCCTGCTCCAGCTGCTGGCGGCGGGCCTGGGTCTCCTGTTCGAGCTGCTGGCGACGGCTGGCGAAGTGCTGCTCCATCTGGGCGAGGCGGGCCTGCTGTTCCTGCTCCGCCTGGGCAGCCTGCTGGCGGGTCTGCAGGATCAGCTGTTCGCATTGCTGGCGGGCCTGGTCTCGCAGCTCGGCCACCTGGCGCTCGCCTTCCTGACGGATCGAGGCGGTATTGATCAGCTGCTCACGCTCCCTGCGCGCCTGGCTGAGGATCTCCTCGGCCTGCTGCCGGGCATTGCTGATGAAGCTCTCGCGTTGGCGGATCAGTTCATCGGCCTGGGTGAGCTGCACCGGCAGCGCCTCCCGCAGGGAGTCCATCACCTCCACGGCGTCCTGTTCGTTCACCAGACGCCCGCCGCTGAAGGGGATGCGGCTGCCCTCCAGCACGATCTCCTCCAGCTGGTCCAGCTGATCGAGCACGGTGATCTGAACCTCTCCTGTCATGTCATGCCTGGGGCGATGAACGATTAAAGAGCCTCGCGAGGTCCACCGCCACTCCCGGCGGCACCATGTGGTTCACATCTCCCCCGAAGCGCGCCACCTCCTTGACCACCGAACTGCTGAGAAAGCTGTGGTGAACGGCGGTGGCGAGAAACAGCGTCTCCAGATCCGGCGCCAGGCTCTTGTTGGTGTGGGCGATCTGGAGTTCGAATTCAAAATCGCTCAGGGCCCGCAGACCCCGCAGGATCACGCCGGCGCCGCAGTGGCGGGCGAAATGCACCGTCAGTCCGTCAAAGCTGGCCACTTCCACCCCCGCCAGGTGGGAGGTTGCCTCCTGGATCTGCTCCAGTCGCCGCTCCAGGCTGAAGGTCGGGGTCTTGCCGGGGTTCTGCAGCACCGCCACCACCAGACCGTCGAACAGCCGGCTGCCCCGTTCGATCAGGTCCAGATGGCCCAGGGTCAACGGGTCGAAGCTGCCGGGATAGAGAGCTCGCATCGATCCAGCCTATGGGCCGGCTTCCTAGAGTCAGGGAGTTGCCATTCCCTGCCATGACCGTCGCCCCTCTTGACGCCGCGGCCAAGAAGACCCTGCTGCGCAAGATTCCCCATGGCGTGTTCATCTGTGGCGTCGCCGAAGGGGACGAGGTGAACGGCTTCACGGCCAGCTGGGTGACCCAGGGGTCGTTTGAGCCGCCCCTGGTGGTGATGGCGGTGCGCTCCGATTCCAGCAGCAATGGGATGATTCAGCGCACCGGGCGTTTCTCGCTCAACGTGCTCGCCGCCGACCAGAAGGATCTGGCAGCGGTGTTCTTCAAGCCGCAGAAGGCCGTGGGTGGCCGCTTTGATGCCGCCCCCTTCGAGCTCGGCGCCCTCGGCCTGCCGATCCTCAAGGATGCCCTTGGTGCCGTGGAATGCCAGCTGGTCGGCCAGGTATCGGCCGGGGACCACACCGTGTTCGTGGGTGAGGTCAAGACAGCGGTGCTGCATCGCGATGCGGCGGCTCTGGAGCTGTCGTCCACCGGTTGGCAGTACGGCGGTTGACCCTGCTGCAGGAACCGGAACGGCTCCGGACCCGGCTGCGGGAACTTCCCGCTGAGCCGGGTTGCTATCTGATGCGCGATGAGGAGGATCGCATCCTCTACATCGGCAAGGCCAAGGTGCTGCGCAATCGGGTCCGCAGCTACTTCCAGAGCGGTCACGGTCACAGCCCCCGCATCAGCCTGATGGTGCGTCAGGTGTGTGAGATCGAATTCATCGTCACCGACAGCGAAGCGGAGGCGCTGGCGCTCGAATCCAATCTGATCAAGAACCATCAGCCGCACTTCAATGTGCTGCTCAAGGACGACAAGAAATATCCCTACTTATGCATCACCTGGAGTGAGGCCTATCCGCGCATCTTCATCACCCGGCGGCGCCGTTTCCGCAGCCCACTCGACCGCTTCTACGGCCCCTATGTGGATGTGGGCCTGCTGCGCAGGACCCTGGCCCTGGTGAAACGCGTCTTCCCCCTGCGCCAGCGTCCCCAACCCCTGTATCGCGACCGGACCTGCCTCAACTTCGACATCGGGCGCTGTCCCGGGGTCTGCCAGCAGAAGATCGAATCGGAGGACTACCACCGCACCCTGCGCAAGGTGGCGATGATCTTCCAGGGCCGCAATGACGAACTGCTCGATCTGCTCCAGGAGCAGATGGAACGCTATGCGGAACGGCTCGATTTCGAGGCGGCTGCCCGCGTGCGCGACCAGTTTCAGGGCCTCGACAGCCTCACGGCCGATCAGAAGATGAGCCTCGGCGACAGTTCGGTTTCGCGCGATGGCCTTGCCCTGGCGGCGGATGGTCGCGTGGCGGCGGTGCAGCTGTTCCAGATGCGTGCCGGCAAGCTGGTGGGCAGGCTCGGCTACACCGCCGATGCCGAGGGCGTGGAGCCTGGTCGGATCCTGCAACGGGTGATCGAGGAGCACTACAGCCAGGTGGAACCGGTGGAGATCCCTCCGGAACTGCTGCTGCAGCACCCGCTTCCCCAGCAGCAGCTGATCGAGGACTGGCTGACCGAGCGCCGCGGGCGGCGGGTCAAGCTTGCCGTGCCGCAGCGCCAGCAGAAGGCCGAACTGATCGAACTGCTGGAACGCAACGCCAGCTACGAGCTGCAGCGGGCCCAGCGCACGGCGGAGCAGAACCTGCTGGCCACCGAGGATCTGGCCCAGCTTCTGGAGCTGCCGGCCCCTCCCCGCCGGATCGAGGGGTTCGACATCAGCCACATCCAGGGCAGCGATGCGGTGGCCTCCCAGGTGGTGTTCATCGACGGACTGCCCGCCAAGCAGCACTACCGCAAGTACCGGATCCAGAGCAGCAGCATCCGCTCCGGCCATTCCGACGACTTCATGGCCATGGCGGAGATCATGCGCCGCCGTTTCCGGCGCTGGGCCCAGGCGAGGGCCGAAGGGGCCGATCTGGCGGAGCTGCGTCGGGCGGCAGGCAGCGCCCTGCACACCGGCGGTCTCAACGATTGGCCCGATGTGGTGATGATCGACGGCGGCAAGGGGCAGCTTTCGGCGGTGATGGAAGCCCTGCGCGAACTGAATCTCCACGAGGATTTGGTGGTCTGTTCGCTCGCCAAGCAACGGGAGGAGGTGTTCGTGCCGGGGGCCCGCCAGCCGCTGGAGAGTGAACCGGAGCAGCTGGGGGTGGCGCTGCTGCGGCGCCTGCGCGATGAGGCCCACCGCTTCGCCGTCAGCTATCACCGCCAGCAGCGGGGCGAGCGGATGAAACGTTCCCGGCTGGCGGACATCCCCGGTCTGGGGCCGAAGCGGGTGAAGGAGCTGCTGGCGCACTTCCGCTCGATCGATGCGATTCAGCTGGCCGGGCCGCAGCAGATCGCCGAGGTTCCCGGTGTGGGTCCCGCCCTGGCGCGTCAGGTCTGGGAGTACTTCCACCCAGAGATGGAGTCAATGCAATCCGAGACGATGCAATCCGAGTCGATGGAGAATGGAAGCCCCCTGGAGCTGGCCGGTTGAGACTTTCCCTGCAGGGGCTGACCTGGGCGGCCAGGCGGCTTGCCACCCTGCTGCTGGTGCTGCCGTTGCTGGTGCTGGTACTGGAGACGGGAATCCAGGCCGCAGCGGCGGCGCCCGGGCTATGCCTCGGGCCGGTGTGCGGCGATGAGATCACTCGCAGTGCCAAGCATTTCTGGCAGCTGCGCCTGCGGCTCACCGACCAGCTCGGGCACCGCGAGCGGATTACGGTCGACTGCCGGGACGGGCGGATCAGCCCACCGATCGGCCCGGTGGAACGGGCCTACGGCCAGGCCGTGGCCCGCCGAGCCTGTCGACTCTCGGGACAGGCCGCCGAACCATTGGCCTGAGTCTTCCGAGCTTGCGTAGCCTGGGCCGAACGCTCCTGCGGGTGATGCCCACCGAACCCCTGCTCGCCTTCACCTGGCCAGCCGAGGCCTATCTCTGGTTCAAGACCCTCCACATCGTGGGGGTGGTGGTGTGGTTCGCCGGCCTGTTCTACCTGGTGCGACTGTTCATCTACCACCGCGAAGCGGAGGAATTGGAGCCGGCGCTCCGCCAGCCGTTCCAGGAGCAGTACGCCCTGATGGAGCGGCGGCTGGCCAACATCATCACCACCCCCGGCATGGTGGTGGCGGTGACGATGGCGATCGGCCTGTTGAGCGTCAATCCCGCCTGGCTGCAGCAGGGCTGGATGCACGCCAAGCTCGCCTTCGTGGCCGCCCTGCTCGCTTACCACTGGTTCTGCTACCGGCTGATGGGCCAGCTGCGCAGCGGTAGCTGCGGCTGGTCGCCGCGGCAGTTGCGGGCCTTCAACGAACTCCCGACCCTGCTGCTGGTGGTGGTGGTGATGCTGGTGGTGTTCAAGAACCAGTTCCCCACCGGCGCTGCCACCTGGTTCCTGGTGGCCCTCGTGGTGTTCATGGCTGCTTCGATCCAGTTCTATGCCCGCTGGCGTCGGTTGCGGGCCGAGCGGCTGGCCGCCGAGGGGTCCGGTGGTGCTGCGGCCTGAAGCAGAGGCCCATCCGCTGGCGGCGGTGCTACGGCAGGTGGAGCCCGGAAGCTGTCCGCAGCGGTTCAACTTCCATTGCCACACCCTCTGCAGCGATGGGAGCCTGGCGCCCGAACTGCTGGCCCGGCAGGCGATCGAGCTCGGGCTTGAACATCTGGCCGTGACCGACCACCACGCCGTAGCCGCCCACGATCCGATTGCTGCTGCCTTCCAGCGGGCGGCCAACGAAGGGGAGGCGGTTCCCTCGTTGTGGCGAGGGGTGGAGATCAGCTGCCTGATGGAGGGCTGTCTCGTGCACGTGCTGGCGCTCGGTTTCGGACCCCAGCACGCCTCCCTCCAGCCTTATCTGCAAGGCCAGGCGGTGGTGGGGCGATCCCTGCGCTCGGAGGCGGTGCTGGAGGCGATCCATGCCGCCGATGGCCTGGCCCTGCTGGCCCATCCGGCCCGTTATCGCCTCCCGCCCCAGCGATTGATCGCGGCGGCAGCGGCCCAGGGCTTCGATGGGGCGGAAGCCTTCTACGACTACCAGATGGGGACCACCTGGCAGCCGAGCCCCCTGATCTGCGAGGCGATCGCCGCCGACCTTCGCCAACGTGGCCTTTTGCTGAGTTGCGGCACAGATACCCATGGCCTGGCGCTCAACGGCCGCTAGGGTTTGCAGACACATTCCTTTCCCCCGATGGGTCTGTTCGATCGTCTGCGTGGCAACCGTTCGGAAGAGGTGAAGGTGGCGGGCAACGCCGCCGAGGCCAATCCGAAGAAGAAGGACGACACCTTCTACCTTGATGCTGATGCTGCCAAGAGCCTCGGCGACGTGAATTTCATGCGCCGTTCGAACACCATCCGCCGTACCTTCCCCGGCAGTGCCGACAGCCCCGGCGGCAAGGAGATGGTGGCGGAGGTGGCCTCGATGGAGGCGAAGCTGGAGAAGATGTCGCCCGGCCTGGGCGGCGCCAGCACCGAGACCAACGACGACGTCAGCCTCACGGGCGGCATTCCCAAGCCGGTGAAGAAGACCTTCGCCCAGCAGATGTCCTCCGGGGAACTCGCCCAGCGGCTCAAGGGCGTGGCTGTCAGCGGCGTGAATGTTCCAGGGGCTCCCGCTTCACCTCGCAAGCAGACCGAAACGGCCACCCCTTCCCAGGCCTCCAGCGATCTGCAGAGCGCCAAGCCCGGCGTGATCGATCCCTTCAAGGCGATGGCAAAGGATCTGAACGGCTGATCAAGGCCTGTTCAAGGCCTGATCAACGCATCTCGATCAGGGCCTCACTCTCGAGCACCTGCTGGCGCAGCCGTTCCAGCAGGTGCTTTTCTGCATCAGCCCACAGGCCTCGGTGGTGGGCCTCAAGCAGCCGTTCCGCCAGATCCCGCAGCGCCCAGGGGTTGCTGCGGCTCAGGAAGTCCAGCACCGTCTGATCACCGAGCCACTGTTCGGCGATGGCGGCGTAGCCCCAGTCCGGCACCCGGCCGGTGCTGGCGTCGTAGGCGAACAGGTAATCCAGGCTGGCCGCCATCTCGAAGCCACCCTTGTAGCCGTGGTTCTGCATGGCCCCGATCCAGCGGGGATTGAGCAGGCGGGACCGCAGCACCTTGTCGAACTCCCGCTCCAGCCGGTGCAGCCGGGGGCGCTGACTGCGGGAATGGTCCCCGAACCAGAGGGCCGGGGCGGTGCCGCTCAGCGTCTCCACCGCCGCGCTCAGGCCGCCCTGGAACTGGTAGTAGTCATCGGAATCGAGCAGGTCGTGCTCGCGGTTGTCCTGGTTGTGGAGCACCACCTGCACCTGCCGCAGGCGCTGCTCCAGCCCTGCCCGGTCGGGCTCAACCCGCAGGCCTTCCCCCTGGGGATTGAGCCCGGAACCATCGCCGTCGTAGCGCCAGCTGCTCCACTGCAGGAAGGCTTCCGCCAGGTCTTGGCGGTCCTCCCACTGGCCGCTGTCGATCAGGCCCTGCAGCCCCGCCCCGTAGGCGCCCGGCGCCGAGCCATACACCCGGGCATTGTGGCCCTCCTGGCGGGCCCTGGCGGCCAGGGGGTTGTGCTGCTCGTCTTCCTCGAGGGCCGCCACCAGCTGACAGGCGCGGTTGAACCAGCCCACCAGCTGGGGGAAGGCATCACGGAACAGGCCGGAGATCCTCAGGGTCACATCCACCCGGGGGCGATCCAGCACCGCCAGAGGCACCACCTCCAGGCCCACCATCCGCCGGGTGGGGCCATCCCAGCGGGGTTGGACCCCCAGCAGGGCAAGGGCCTGGGCGATGTCCTCGCCGCCGTTTCGCATCGTGGCCGTTCCCCACACCGAAAGGGCCAGGCTGCGCAGATCTTCCCCCTGCTCCTGCCGGTGCAGTTCCAGCAGCAGGGCGGCGCTGCGTCGCCCCAGATCCCAGGCCGCTTCCGTCGGCAGACCCCGCAGATCCACGCTGTAGAAATTGCGGCCGGTGGGCAGCAGATCCGGTCGGCCCCGGGTCGGCGCCCCGGAAGGCCCGGCCGCGATCCGCTCCCCGGCCAGCCCCTTGAGCAGGGAGCGGCGTTCGGCTTCGCCGCAGGCCAGCAGCGGCGGCAGCAGGCGCTCCCGCAGGTGCCGCAACGCCTTGGCCGTGCAGACGCCGGCAGTCAGGGACTCCTGAGCGGCCAGGGGCGCATCTGACGGGGGGACCAGTTCCCGGGCCACCAGCTGGAGGGCCTGCTGTTCGAGCCAGGCCACCCCATGCCCCACCTGCCGCAGCTGGGCCCCGGCGCTCGGCTCCATCCAGGGCAGCAGCCGTTGGCGATCCTCGCTCTGCAGCGGCGTCTCCTCCGGATCCGCCCAGGGGTCGAACCCCAGGCCCAGGTCCTGGGCCAGGGCCTGGGTGAGGCCGGGCTGGTCGGCCAACGGCGCCCGGGCCAGGCAGAGCAGCAGTTCCGTCAGCCGCCCGGGTTCGGGCAGCGTGCCGAAGGTATGCAGCCCCAGGCGGATCTGGGCTTCCTTCAGCTCACAGAGATAGCCATCCACGGCCGCCAGCCGGGCCTCTGGTTCATCGCCATCGGCCAGGGGCAGCTGCAGCTGCTCCAGGCGTTCGCTGAGCTGATCGCGCAGCAGGGTCGCCCGTTCCGCCCCGTGCTGCCGCGCATCCCAGAACTCATCGAGGAGGCCCTCCAGCGCCAGCAGATCGCCATGCAGTCCGGCCCGTCCCAGCGGCGGGGTGAGGTGGTCGAGGATCACCGCCTGGGCGCGCCGTTTGGCCTGACTGCCCTCCCCCGGATCATTGACGATGAACGGGTAGAGGTGGGGCATCGGGCCAAGGGCCCATTCCGGGAAACAGCCGGAAGAAAGGCCCAGCCCCTTGCCGGGCAACCACTCCAGATTGCCGTGCTTGCCCACATGCACCACGGCATGGGCGCCGAAGCTGTGGCGCAGCCAGAGGTACTGGGCCAGATAGGCATGGGTGGGGGGAAGATCCGGGCTGTGATAACTGAGGCTGGGATCGCGGTCGTAGCCCCGTTCCGGCTGGATCAGCACGGTCACGTTGGTGAAGCGCAGGCCCCGGATCGGGAAGCCCGGGCCCTGGGGGGTGGTTTCCAGACCGGCATCAGAGGCGGGGTTGCCCCACACCTGCTCGAGCCGTTGCCGCCCTGCTTCCGGCAGCTGCTGGTACCAAGCCAGGTAGGTGGGCAGGGGCAGGTGATCGAGCGGCGGGCGATGGCCGCTCTCGGCGTCGTTGCTGCGACCGGCCAGCAGCTGCTGGATCAGCGCCTCGCCATCGCCGGGCAGGCTGCCGCTGAGGTCGTAGCCCGCTGCCACCAAACACTGCAGGATCAGGGCGGTGCTGGCGGGCGTGTCGAGCCCCACGCCATTGGCCAGCCGGCTGTTGCGCGTGGGGTAGTTGGCCAGCACCAGGGCCACGCGGCGTTCGGCCGGTGATTGACGCCGCAGCTGCACCCAGGCGGCACTGAGCCGGGCAATCCAGTCGAGCCGTTCCGGATCCGGGATCAATCGCGGCAGGGCCGTGGCGAGGCGGTCGCTGCTGCCCAGCGTTTCCTTGAACGCCCCCACCCGGGAGGTGATCCGACCATCGAGCTCCGGCATGGCCACCTGGAGACTGAGGTCCAGGGGGCCGAGGCCGATGCTGCTGGCCTCCCAGGCCCGGCGACTGCGGCCACTGCAGAGGATCTGCAGAACCGGTACATCCAGCCGTTCCCACAGCGGTGCGCCGAGACCCGCCTGCTCCATCTGCACGGAGGCGAAGGCCGTGGTGCAGAGCACCAGATCCACCTGCTCGCGCTCCAGCAGGTCGCCCACGCCCCTCTGCACCCCCCCATCCCGCAGGCTGCTCACCCACAGGGCCCTGGGGGCCAGTCCCACCTGGCGCAGCGCCTGGAGACAGGCATCGGCCAGGGCGAAATCCGCCGCCTGGCGCAGCGCCCGGTAAAGGATCAACCCCACCCGCGGCCCCGGATCGGGCCGCCAGTCGTAGGGATCCGGGTCGGGGGAGGCCAGCACGATCGGGGGTTCCACCGGCCTGCCCGCCAGCAGCTCGGCCAGGCAGAGCACCAGCTGGCGCAGGTTGGCGGCGCCCCCCTCCCGCAGGCAGCCGGCCAGGGCGATGCAGAGCCTCGGATCGGCGCTGCCGAGCGCTGCCAGGGCCTCCTCCTCCTCGGCCGTGCCGGCCAGCACCAGCAGCTGCCGACCGGGCCGGCGGACCCAGCGCCGCAGCTGTTCCAGCCCGTAGCTCCAGTGGCCGCGTCCCCCCAGCAGCCGGATCACCACCAGGCGGGTGTGGCGCAGGGTGGTGGAGATGTAGTGATCGATCTGGGCGGGATGCTGGAGCGCCGCCAGGTTGAGGGCCCGCAGCTCGCAGCCCAGCAGCTCCGGTTCTGCCGCCAGCACGGCCTCGAGGGCCAGCAGGTCGGTGTCGGCACTGCTGAGCAGCACCACCGGCGCCGGGGGCTGCTCCACGAACGCCCCCGCATCCCCTTCTCCGGTGTCTCCGGGTACCGCCGCGAGTCGATGCATTCCCCCATCCTGCAGTGCTCGATGAGAAGATCGGGCGATCGACTCCGCTTTCCATGCACCAGTTCCTTCCTTATGCCTGGTTCGGCGGCCGATGCGTTCCGTTCGAGCAGGCCACGGTTTCGGTGGCCACCCATGCCCTCCACTACGGCACCGGTGCCTTCGGAGGCATGCGGGCGATCCCGAATCCGAACGATGGGAACGAGATCCTGCTGTTCCGCGCCGACCGCCATGCGCGCCGCCTCAGCCAGAGCGCCAGGCTGCTGATGGCCGAGCTGCCCGAGGAGACGATCCATGAAGCGATCCACGCCTTTCTGCGGGCGAACCGTCCCACCTGCCCGATCTATCTGCGGCCGTTCGTCTACACCAGCGATCTCGGGATCGCGCCGCGCCTGCACGACATCCAGACCGATTTCCTGATCTACGGCATCGAACTCGGCGATTACCTCTCCCCCGAGGGGGTGAGCTGCCGGATCAGCTCCTGGACCCGCCAGGAGGACCGCTCCCTGCCGCTGCGCGGCAAGATCAGCGGCGCCTACATCACCAGTTCGCTGGCCAAGACCGAGGCCGTGAAGAGCGGCTTCGATGAAGCGCTGCTGCTCAACAGCCGCGGCAAGGTGAGCGAAGCCAGCGGCATGAATCTGTTTGTTGTGCGCGATGGGGTGCTGATCACCCCCGGCGTCGATCAGGACATCCTGGAAGGCATCACCCGCGCCAGCATCCTGGAACTGGCTCGCTCGATGGATATCCCGGTGCTGGAGCGTCCGGTCGACAAGACCGAGCTGTTCGTGGCTGATGAGGTGTTTCTGAGCGGCACGGCCGCCAGGGTCACGCCGGTGCGGCGGATCGAAACCACCGATACCCCCACGGAACGACCGATCATGAATCGACTCCGGGATCGTCTCACCGCGATCACCGAGGGCCGTGATCCCGCCTTCGAGCATTGGGTGAAACGGATCCGCATCGACGCCTGATCCCCGCCCACACCCATGGTCTCCCTTCCCGTCTCCCGACCCCGGACCGGCCGCAGGATCGGTTTTCTTGAGCGGCTGCATGGCCCCGAGCGGCCGGTGCTGGTGTTCGATGGCGCCACCGGCACCTCGCTCCAGCAGATGAACCTGGAGGCGGCCGATTTCGGCGGCCCTGCCCTGGAGGGCTGCAACGAGAACCTCGTGTTCACCCGTCCGGATGCGGTGCAGGCCGTGCATCGCCAGTTCCTGGAGGTGGGCGCCGATGTGATCGAGACCGATACCTTCGGTGCCGCCTCGATCGTGCTGGCGGAATACGGGCTGGAGGATCAGGCCTTTGCGATCAACCGCCGGGCCGCTGAACTGGCCCGGGAGATGGCGGATGCCTACAGCACCGAGGCCAAACCCCGGTTCGTGGCCGGCTCGATCGGACCCACCACCAAGCTGCCCACGCTGGGGCACATCGATTTCGACACGATGAAGGCTTCGTTCCGGGAACAGGCCGAGGGCCTGCTGGCCGGAGATGTGGACCTGTTCATCGTCGAGACCTGCCAGGACGTTCTGCAGATCAAGGCGGCGCTTCAGGGAATCGAGGAAGCGTTCAGCGCCACCGGCGAGCGCCGTCCGCTGATGGTTTCGGTGACGATGGAGACCACCGGCACGATGCTGGTCGGCTCCGACATCGCTGCGGTGGTGGCGATTCTGGAGCCGTTCCGGATCGATGTGCTCGGCCTCAACTGCGCCACCGGGCCGGAGCAGATGAAGGAGCACATGCGCTATCTGAGCGAGCACAGCCCGTTCGTGGTGAGCTGCATCCCCAATGCAGGCCTGCCGGAGAACATCGGCGGTGTGGCCCATTACCGGCTGACGCCGATCGAAATGAAGATGCAGCTGCTGCACTTCGTGGAAGATCTGGGGGTGCAGGTGATCGGCGGCTGCTGCGGCACCACTCCGGCCCACATCGGTGCCCTTGCTGAACTGGCCAGCGAGCTCCGACCCGCCGACCGGCAGGTGCGGCAGCCCGACGACCAGCAGGGTCGGCCGGCGCTGCGCTACGAACCGGCCGCCGCCTCGCTCTACGGCGTCACGCCCTACCACCAGGACAACTCCTTCCTGATCATCGGCGAGCGGCTCAATGCCAGTGGCAGCAAGAAAGTACGCGAACTGCTGGCCAAGGAGGACTGGGACGGTCTCGTGGCCGTGGCCCGCGGCCAGGTGAAGGAGAACGCCCATGTGCTCGATGTCAACGTCGACTACGTGGGCCGCGATGGCGAACGGGACATGCACCAACTGGTGAGCCGACTGGTCACCAACGTGAATCTGCCGCTGATGCTCGATTCCACCGAGTGGCAGAAAATGGAGGCGGGCCTGAAGGTGGCCGGCGGCAAGTGCATCCTCAATTCCACCAACTACGAGGACGGCGACGAGAGATTCTTCAAGGTGCTGGAACTGGCGCGCAACTATGGCGCCGGTGTTGTGGTGGGCACGATCGATGAGGAGGGGATGGCACGTACGGCAGAACGCAAGTTCGCCATTGCCCAGCGGGCCTATCGTGATGCGCTTGAATTCGGTATTCCAGCCCACGAGATCTTCTACGACCCCCTGGCGCTGCCGATTTCCACCGGCATCGAGGAGGACAGGCGCAACGGCGCCGCCACGATCGAAGCGATCCAGCGAATTCGGCAGGATCTGCCCGGGGTTCATGTGGTGCTTGGTGTCAGCAATGTGAGCTTCGGCCTTTCACCGGCAGCCAGGATTGTGCTGAATTCGGTATTTCTGCACGACTGCTGTGAGGCCGGCATGGATGCGGCGATCGTGAGCCCCGCCAAGATCCTGCCATTGGCCAAAATCACGCCGGAGCACCAGCAGGTCTGCCGCGACCTGATCTACGACCGGCGTCGCTTCGATAGTGAGGCCAGCGGCGCGATCTGTACCTACGATCCACTCACGGTCCTCACCTCCCTGTTTGAGGGGGTCAGCGCTCGCGAAGCGCGCGCCTCCGGTCCTTCCCTGGCCGATCTGCCGGTGGAGCAAAGGCTGAAGCAGCACATCATCGATGGCGAGAGGATCGGCCTTGAGCCCGCCCTGCAGGAAGCCCTGGCCACCTATCCGCCGTTGCAGATCATCAACACCTTCCTACTTGATGGCATGAAGGTGGTGGGGGATCTGTTCGGATCGGGCCAGATGCAGTTGCCATTTGTGCTGCAGAGCGCTGAAACGATGAAATCAGCGGTGGCATTCCTGGAGCCACACATGGAAAAAACGGAGGGCGAATCAAGTAGCAAGGGCAAGTTTCTGATCGCCACTGTCAAAGGAGATGTTCACGATATTGGCAAGAATCTCGTCGATATTATCCTCACCAATAATGGCTATGAGGTGATCAATCTGGGTATCAAGCAGAGCGTTGAGGCGATCGTCGAGGCCCAGCACCTTCATCAGGCCGATTGCATCGCCATGAGTGGATTGCTGGTGAAGTCTACGGCCTTCATGAAGGACAACCTTGACTCCTTCAACCAGGCGGGAATTGTCGTTCCCGTAATTCTTGGCGGTGCTGCCCTCACCCCCCGCTTTGTCCATGGCGACTGCCGCAGGGCCTACCTCGGGCAGGTGGTCTATGGCCGGGATGCCTTTGCCGATCTTCGCTTCATGGATGCGTTGATGGAGGCGAAGAAGGCCGGACGCTGGGATGACCACCAGGGCTTCCTCGATGGCCCCCCGCCAGGCCTCGGGCTGAGCGAGACCGGCGAAGGCGAAGAGGCCGCCACACCCAGTAGCGATGCCAGTCCTGCTGACAGTGCCGGCACAGGCGCCGGAGACAGCACCCCCGCTGCCGGATCCGGCGGCCAGGTGGAGCCCAACGACCACCGCTCCGAAGCAGTGCCGCAGGAGCCTGCCCTGCCCCCACCCTTCTGGGGCGTCGCCCTTCTGCGGGAGGAGGAGATCGATCTGCAGGAGGTGTTCGCCTTCCTCGATCGCAATGCACTGTTCGCCGGCCAGTGGCAGCTGCGCAAGACCCAGCAGCAGAGCCGGCAGGAGTATGAGGAGATGCTGGCCAGCAAGGCCGAACCGGTGCTCGCTCACTGGATCGAGCGCTGCCTGCAGGAGCAGCTGCTGACGCCACGCGTTGCCTACGGCTATTTCCCCTGTGGCCGCCTCGGCAATGCCGTGGTGCTGTTCGATCCGGCTGGCATGGGGGCGGAGGCGGCCCCCTCGGCCGCCGGCGCCGAACTGGGCCGGTTCCTGCTGCCCCGTCAACGCGGCGGCAACCGCTACTGCATCGCTGATTTCTACCGCGACCTGGTGAACGGCCCGGCCGGGGAGCTGCAGCCCGCCGATGTGCTGCCGATGCAGGCGGTCACCATGGGAGAACGGGCCACCGCCTTTGCCCAGGAGCTGTTCCGCGGCGACCAGTACAGCGATTACCTCTACTTCCATGGACTGGCGGTGCAGATGGCGGAGGCCCTGGCGGAATGGACCCACGCCCGCATCCGCCGTGAGATGGGCTTCGGCGCCGAGGAGCCAAGCCAGCTCAGGGAGGTGCTGGCCCAGCGCTACCGCGGTAGCCGCTATTCCTTCGGCTATCCGGCGTGCCCGAATGTGGCCGATTCCCGCCAGCAGCTGCAATGGCTCGGCGGCGAACGCATCGGCATGACCATGGATGAGAGTGATCAGCTGGAGCCCGAGCAGAGCACCACGGCCCTGGTGGCCCTGCACACCAAGGCGCGCTACTTCAGCGCCTGAGCGCTGGGCCGGGTTGGCGTGGCAATCTTTGCGGGTTCTTCTCCCTGCCCTGCCATGGCCATAGCCGGTCCCGGTGGCGTCGACGACGCCATTGCCTCAGGAATCGATCTGGATGGCTCCGCGATTCCGCAGCCGATGCTCGACCTCTACAACGAGGTGATGGAGCGGGAGAGCCAGCGGGCCCGCAGCGGTGTCAAGAAATCAATGCGCAACCGGATCGTCAAGACCGGAGCCAAGCACTTCGACCAGCAGACCCTGGATCAGCGGCTTCAGGCAGCCGGCTGGGAAGGGCTCAAGCCCAAGGAGATCGCCTTCTTCTACGGCTGATCCCTCAGCTGCACATCTCGTCGAGGGTCTCGATCACTTCCTGCTGGAACTCCTCCAGATCGTCGGAGTCGCTCAGATCGACGCCCTCGCCGGCGGCGTTCTGGGTGAGCTCCTGGAAGTGGAAGGCCCCTTCCCCATGGGCCAGAAACTCCACGGCGGAGGGCTCACCGCTTTCCTTGTAGGCGTCGCAGAGGGCCAGGAAGGCCGCGTCCTCGGTGAAATCCCAGCTCATGAAGGGGGTAGCGCTGAATGACCTTTAACGCCTCCCCCCCGGAATTCGTCAACCTCCCGGCAGCACTTTGTGCCACTACACAGTCAGACTCCCTAGCCTGGCCCTTGCGACGTGTCTGTGTTGCCCCCCTCCGCTCCCGTACTCAACGTTCTGGGAGAGCCCTTGCAGCCGTGTGGATGTGAGCCGATGACCGGCTGGTTCCGCGATGGCTCCTGCCGCACCGATCCCGCCGATCTGGGGCGCCACACGGTCTGCTGCGTGGTGACCGATGCGTTTCTCGCCTACACCCGCGCCCAGGGCAACGACCTCTCCACCCCCGCGCCCGCCTACAACTTCCCGGGCCTGCGGGCCGGTGACCACTGGTGTCTCTGCGCCGCCCGCTGGCTGGAGGCCCATGACGATGGCATCGCTCCACCCGTGCGGCTGGAGGCCTGTGAACAGTCGACCCTGGAGGTGATCCCCCTGGACCTGCTCCAGGAGCACGCCGCCAACTGAGCCCCGGCCCTGGGGCTGCCAGGGCACGTTCACCAGGGGATCGGGCTGCCGTCCCAGGCGAGAAACGATCCACTCCGCTCCGGCGTCTGCCGCTCCAGCACCGTCAGCAGCTGGCTGGCCGCCCGTTCGGGGCTGAACAGCTTTTCGGGCGGCACGCTGCCGCGGAAGGGGGAGGAGAGGTCGGTGGCGGTGGTGCCGGGGTGCAGCAGGGTTACACAGGCCTGCGGCATCCGGCGCCTCCACTCGAGGGCGAGGGTGGTGAGCAGCTGGTTCTGGGCTGCCTTGGCGGCGCGGTAGGCATACCAGCCCCCCAGTCGGTTGTCGCCGATGCTGCCCACCCGGGCAGAGAGGCTGGCGAAGTGGGTCGGCTGGTGGCGCGGCAAGCCGCTCTCCACGGCCTGGGCCAGCAGCAGCGGTCCCCAGGCGTTCACAGCGAAGCTTCGCTGCAGCTGAGCCCTCTGCACCTGGGCGAGCCGCTTTTCGGGCTGCAGCTGGCCGTCGTGCAGCAGTCCGGCGGTACAGATCACCAGGCGCAGCGGCGTGAGTTCCCCGATCCGCTCCGCCAGGCGCTGCAGGCTGTCGTCGTCCTCCAGGTCGAGCTGCAGGTGGCCACCGGCTCCTGGGGCGCCTGGGGAGCCATTGGGGCCATTCAGAGACCTGCCCGCACTCCACAGGGTCAGGCCTGGGGCGCGGCCCCGCAGCGCCTGCAGCAGGGCCCTGCCGATGCCGCCACAGCCGACTACAAGGGCATGCCCTTGCCAGTCGCTCCAGGGGCCTGGCCCGGGGGCCGGAGGAAGGGTGCTGCGGTGGCTGTCGACCAAGGGGTTGCTCCGTCCTGGCCGATCCAGGCGTCAGAGGCGCATGATGGCAGCGCCTGAGGGGATTCCCCCGTCCTGCGGCAGGACCGCGGAGGTTCATGAGTCTGCGCATCACCGTGCTGGGAAGAGGCGCCTGGGGCAGCACCCTGGCCCGCCTCTGGCAGGAACGGGGCCATGCGGTCCAGTCCTGGTCCCGTCGGGACGGCGGAAGTCCGGCCCCATTGCTGCCCTGCTCCGATCTGGTGGTGGTGGCGGTCTCGATGGCCGGCGTGCCCTCCCTGGCGGCGGGCCTGGCCCCTGACTGGCCCACCGGCCTGCCCCTGCTCAGCTGCAGCAAGGGAATCGACCTGGACTCCCTCGGCACCGCCACCCAGCTCTGGCGCCATCGGCTGCCGCGGGCTCCGATCGCCGTGCTCAGTGGCCCCAACCTGGCGGCAGAACTGGAGCGGGGGTTGCCGGCCGCAAGCGTGATCGCTTCCGACGATGGTGCCCTGGCCCAGAGACTGCAGATGGTCCTGGCCACCACCAATCTGCGGCTCTATACCAACGCCGATCCGATCGGCACCGAGGCGGCAGGCGCACTCAAAAACGTGATGGCCCTGGCCGCCGGCATCAGCGATGGCCTCGGCCTCGGCGCCAATGCCAAGGCCTCCCTGCTGTGTCGGGGCCTGGCCGAGATCGGGGTCGTGCTCGCCGCCATGGGCGGCCAGACCGCCACCCTCTACGGACTGGCGGGCCTAGGGGATCTGCTGGCCACCGCCAACAGTCCGCTGAGTCGCAACTACAGCTTCGGCATGCTGCTGGCCGAAGGGCTCAGCGAGACCAGGGCCCTGGAGCGGATCGGCGCCACGGTCGAGGGCCCGCGCACGGCCCGCGCCACCCTCGCCCTGGCCCGCCAGCATGGCTGGAAGCTGCCGATCTGTGAGCAGGTGGTGCAGCTGCTGGATGGCTCGATCGATGCCGGCCAGGCGGTCCGGGCCTTGATGGAGCGCGATCCCCGTCCGGAGGCCAACCCATGAAAGCGGTGCTGATCGAAGCCTTCAGCCAGCAGCCCTTTCAAGGCAATGGCGCCACTGTGGTACTGCTTGAGCAGCCGATGCCCGACGCCTGGCTCCAGGCGGTGGCCGGCAGCCTCAAGCAATCCGAGACCGCCTTCCTGCTGGCGGCCAGCGGCGGCGAATGGTTGTTGCGCTGGTTCACCCCCAGCTGCGAAGTTCCCCTCTGTGGCCACGCCACCCTTGCCAGCCTGCTGGCCCTTGGCCACTGGGGTCTGCTGGCGCCTGGCGATGGCACCAGCTTCCACACCCGCAGCGGTGCGCTGGCGACCCGCCTCGACCCCGAAGGCGGTGGCGGCTGGATCGAACTGCCGGCAGGACGCATGGAAGCCGCTCCCGTGCCCCAGCCCCTCGCCCAGCTGCTCCAGCAGAGCCTGGGTTGCCGGGCTGAAGCCTTCTGGAGCTCCGCGCTGGGCTACCACGTGGCCCTGCTGCCGGCGGAGGCCCCTCTGGCGGCCATGGAAGCGCCGGCCGCCCAGCTACCGTCACCGCTGCGGGGCGGCCTGGTGCTGATGCAGGCCCTGGCGAATCCGCAGGGCCCGGATTACCAGCTGCGCTTTTTTGCCCCGGGTCTCGGGATCGACGAGGACCCGGTGACCGGATCGGCCCATGCCCTGGTCGCTCCCTGGTGGCAGGAGCAGCTCGGCCGGCCGCGGGTGGTGGGCTGGCAATGCTCCGACCGTCCTGGGGGGATGGTGTGCGAAGCGGCATCTTCCGGCAAAATCCGCCTGACCGGTAACGGACATCTCCTGTGGAACGGCACCCTTCACGCACCCCCGCGGAGCAGCCCGTCCGACTCCCTGCACGCGGCTGGCACGGCCAGCTCGAGCGAAGTCGCCGGATGGTCCGCAGTGGCACCGAAGTGATCCTGCAGGGTTGCCGGCGCTACCCGCTGCTGTTCACCGCCCCGTTGGCCCTGGCGGCCGTGGGGGTCGGCTTCGGTGCCCAGGCCCTGTTGCGGCCTGACCCCAGCGCCTCCGAGACCGACGTGCTCGCGGCCCTGATCGCCCAGCCCGGAGCCGCCGGATCGGTGCGCTCCGGGCTCAGCACCTTCTCGGCCGGGCCAGCCACCCCAGCGGCGGCTCCGCCTGCCGCCGCCGACATCCGCGCCCAGCGCCTCGATTCCACCGCGGCCGGCGCCGCCCCCGGGGTCCGAGCCGGAAAGGATCTGGGCCTGGAGATCCGGGTGGCCCTGCTCAAACTCTCCGCCAACCCCTCCCTTTCAGCCAGTGGCCCGTGGCGGATCAGCAGCCGTGATGGTCGCGTGCTGCAGCAGGGTGCCGCCGGCGAATCCGCCGCTGCCGCCGCTCTGCTGGCCAGTGAAGCCGAGCTCTGGATCGACACCGGCGCCGGAGCACATCTGCTGGCCGATGGCCAGCCCTACGGCGGCCGTTTCCGGGTGCTGCGCGGCAGCGATGGATTGCAGGTGATCAACCACCTTCCCCTGGAGAGCTACATCAGCTCGGTGGTCGGCGGCGAGATGCCCAGCAGCTGGAATCTGGAGGCACTGCGGGCCCAGGCGGTGGCTGCCCGCTCCTACGCCCTGGCCCATATGGCCCGCCCCGCTGATCCCCACTGGCACCTCGGCGACACCACCCGCTGGCAGAACTACACCGGTCTCAGCAGTGTCAACGCACGCACCCGTGAGGCCACAGAGAGCACGGCGGGAGTGATCCTGAGTTATCAGGGCGGCATCGTGGAAAGCCTTTACGCGGCCACCCATCAGCTGACCCAGGAGGCCCATGGCCACCTGGGCGCCAGCATGAGCCAGCACGGCGCCCAGGACCTGGCACAACAGGGTCTGCGCTACAACGAGATCCTCGGCCGTTATTACCGTGGTGCCTCCCTGGCCCGACTTCAGGCCGGTGCGGGCTGAACGCTTCTGGGAGGGGGCACGCAGCACCTCGCATCGAGCCCTGGCCCAGGGGGCGCTGGTGCCTCTGGCCACCCGCATCATCGACCAGCCGGGCCTGGCCCCGTTCGTGTTGCGGGAGCTGCAGTCCCGCCCTCCCCGTCACCTGGGCGCCGAGGGCCCCAAGCCCAATCCGTTTCAGCCCTGGGACCAGCCGCTTGAGGTGGAGAGGATCGGCAGCGGCCATGTGCTCCTGCTCAACAAATATCCGGTTCAGGATTCCCACCTGCTGGTCATCACCAGCAGCTGGCAGCCCCAGAGCGGCTGGCTGACCCCCGGCGACTGGCAGGCGGTGGCCGCCGTCGCGGCGGACACCGGTGGGCTGTGGTTCTTCAACAGCAGTGCCACCGCCGGTGCCAGCCAGCCCCACCGGCACCTGCAGCTTCTCCCCCGGCGAGCCGAGGAGAGCAGCTGCCCCCTGGCTTCCCGTTTCGAGGCCATCCTCGAGGGACAGGACGCTCCCCTCCCCTGGCAGCACCGGCTCAGCAGGCGCAGAGATCCGCTCGATGGCCAGGATCTCAGCGAGCTCTACGAGGAGCATTGCCAGAGCCTGGGGCTGGGTGAACGTCGCAATGACAGCGCCCCCCGCCAGGCGTACAACCTGCTTTTCGACGATCACTGGTTCCTGACGGTGCTGCGCAGCCGGGAGCATTGCGCCGGGTACAGCGTCAATGGCCTCGGATTCGCTGGCTACCTTCTGGCCACGGCTGCCTCGGAGCCCGACTGGCTGGCGGAACACGGACCCTGGAGCCTGCTGGCGGAAGTGGCGGTGGCGGCCGACTGATTTCGGCGAATTCCGTGGTTTCACGGTTGCGCAGGCAGCGGGTCGGAGAGCTCTGTGGAGAGAGGAGGCAATGCCTTCCCCCATCCAACTCTCCATCTCTTTTTCTGCCATGGCCTGCACAACCCTGCCGCAGCCAACCAGGCGCCAGCCCTCCTGGCTCCAACAACGCAATCAACGGGTCGAGGCCTATCGCCATCTGGTCCGCCCCCTGGCGGTGCACTACGCCCGCTGCAGCGGTGAGGCCAGCGAGGATCTCGTGCAAGTGGGGCTGCTCGGTCTGATCCGGGCGGCGGAACGATTCGAAGCAGCCCGCGCCATTCCCTTCGCCGCCTTTGCCCGGCCCCACATCCGTGGAGCGATCCTGCACTACCTGCGGGATGTGGCTCCTACTGTGCGTCTCCCCCGCCGCCAGGTGGAGCTGCAGGATCGGCTGCAGAAGCTCCAGAACCAGTTGCTGGCGGCACAACGCCCTACGCCTTCCGACAACGAAATGGCCGGCCTGCTGGGGGTGTCCATCACCACATGGGAAAAGCTGGCTCTGCACCGCCAACTCGCCCGTCCGCTGCCCCTCCAGGAGGAACTACTGGAGGAACTGGCGGCTCCAGCGGCCGAACCGCAGGACATCATCAGCGCAGAACCGCTGCTGGCGGTGCTGGAGCCAAGACAACGCTGGGTGGTGCGCCAGGTGGTACTGAGCGGCTGGAGTTATCGGCGCCTGGCCAGTCAGATGGAGGTGAGTCCGATGACGGTGCAACGTCTGTTGCGACGTGGTCTCGAGCGACTGCGCCAGCATCTGGACGGGGCGACGATCAGCCCTGGGGCTCGATCGGATCGCGACGCATCTGCTGCTCCAGCGTGCTGATCGAGGCGTTGATGGCCGCGAGCTGACGCTCGAGGCCATCCCGCCAGAAGGTCAGCATGCGCATCTTGCGTTCCTGATGGCGGCGGCGACTCGTGGTGGGATCTTCGAAATCCGAACAGAGGCCGAAGGGCGGGAACATGGGAAACTTGGGGGGACGTCATGGTTCTAGCGGTCGGACCGGGCCCGTGGAGACCCGTCCCTGCCCCGTATCCCACCCATCCGGCCCTGTTCGCGCTTGAGTCTGGTTCGCTCCACCCTTGCCGCCGTTCCTGGAATGGCCTTTCTGGCGGGAGTCGTGCTTCTCCAGCCGGTGGGTGCTGCGTTCGGTTATGTGGCCCTGATGGCGGGACAGAGTGCCCGCCCCCTCAATGGGCGCTTCAATTTGGTGCCGGTGCTGCACTCCAACCAGCCGGAGGAGGTGGAGGGGCCCGGGATTCTGATCAATAGCGCTCCCGGTGCCGCCGCCAGTGCGGAATCAGGCCAGGTGTTGCGCAACGCCGAATACACCTTCAATGGTGAATTCGGTATGCATATTCACCACAAATACCATCTCCCGATCGGCGGCAACAGAGGCCGCAGGGCCGAACTCACCCTGGCGACGATTCTGATCAATCCCGGTCTGCGCCCCGTGCATCTGCGCTTCTCCATGGGGGCAGTTCGCAACAGTTTCGAGGCCCCCTATCTCGCCAACAATCTGATGGGGGTCAAACCGCTGGGCCCGCGTCCCTGGAATACGGGCCCCGGCGATGCCACTGCCGTGCAGATGCTTCGCGGCAGGCTCGACAACCGTCTCACCGACGAGATCCTGATCCCCGGCCGCAGCCGCGTGGTGCTGTTCCGCACCGAACTGCCAGCCCAGGGGATTGCCAACGCGCTTTTGCGGGGCAAAAGCGATGGTCCGTTTCAGATGGCGGTGGTGGCGGCCAGCAATCCCCGCAGCGATGACGACATCTTCGCGGTCCTGGATGGCGGCCAGCTGGCGCCGGGCCGGGTCTATCTGCCGAGGGTGGCCGAGATCCTCAACCGCCGGATCTTCTCGCGTGTGGGGGGCGTGGCGATCGGAGATACCTATCAGGCCGCGTTGCAGCACGATCTGAGCCTGCAGGGACCCCTGCATGTGCCCTTGACCAGCACCTCCAGAACCACCTTCGGCACCGCTGAGGTGCAGGTGAATCCACTGGCGGTGCGGATGCTCGATTCCTCGCTCGACAATGTGGGCACCTACGGCGTGCGCTTCACCATCGACCTTCGCCTGCGCGGGCAGGGTCCCTATGAATTGGTGATGAGCCATCCCTCTCCCAACGGGGGCCGGCATTTCACCGCCTTTCGGGGCTCGATCCAGATCCGCACCGATCAGGGTCTTCAGGAGGTTCACGTGGGTCTGCGATCGGGCCAGAGCCTCTCCCTGGCCAACCTCGATCTCAGGCCCGGAGTGGTGAACAACGTGCGGGTGAGCATGGTCTATCCCGCCGATGCCACGCCCGGCCACCTGTTGAGCGTGGTGCCCTCGAGCCAGCTTGCCTCCCTCCAGGATCGGGAACGGCAGCTGGAACTGGCCCGGCGCTCGGCTCCCGCGCCCCTCGCCCCCCTACCGCCGCCGGGGGTGGAAGACGGGCCGGCAGCCCCACCAGCTCCGCCTGTGTTCACGCCGGTGCCGATCCAATCGCGGCCGCGTCCCCCTGCTTCGGTATGGCGGATCCCGCCACCGGCACCGCCCGAGCCCCCGGGTGCGATTCCGCGCCCTGGGGCCAGCCAGGGTGGGAATAGCCTGATCGATCGCTATCGTTCGGCCGTTGAGGCGCAACGCCAGATGATGCAGGGCTGGCAATCCCCATGAGCGGATGGCTGCAGCCCCTCTGATGGAGCCTTTCTGATGGAGTACCGCCGTGGCTGAGACAGCGGACAGCGGCAAGCGGCGGTTCACGCTGCAGCTCTCCCATGGACGTGTGGCCCAGATCGACGCCCTGAAAAAGGAATGGGGCATGCGCAATCGTGGCGATGTACTCGAGCGCCTGCTGGAGGATCTGTTCGCGACAGGCGAGGGGGAGGATTCCGCGGACGGGGGCGAACCGCCCACACTGCCTGGCGGGGAGGAGGAGCTCGACGAACAGGTGTCGTTGGTGCTGGTGGGTAAAGGGGCCTTGGAGCGAAGCGACGCTGAGCACGGAGCACCCCCCACTAGCAAGGAAGCTCCCAGCCAGGGGCGCGGCGGCGGGATCGATCTTCCCGGATTCGTGCGCCGTCGCTCCGACCAGCTGCGACGCAGCCTGCGCAAGGAGGGGGGCCGGCCAGCCCCGGTGCCTCCTCTTCCCCCTTTGGCGCTCGATTCCGTACAAAAGGCAATGGAGCTGGCGCGGGACCACTGGATCGGCCTCTATGGCACACCCGCCAGTGACACCGTGCTGGAAGCCGCGATGACCTGGTTGGCCCACGACATCTGGCCCCAGTCCGATCAGAGCGAAGGCCGTGCCTTCACCTGGACGGCGGTCTGCGGCGTGATGGATGAATTGGTTCCGAACTGGGGAGACGGGCCTCCGACCTTCGAGCGCGTAATTGTCGCCGCAGGAGTGCTGGAGGATCCCTTCAGCGGGGCCACCCTCGGATTACGAATCCCAACGCTGATCCGCAGGTTCGTGCACCGGTTCCGGCGGCGCCCCAGGGCCACTTCGTTCCAGACCCTCGAGCACACGATGACCCTGCAGGGGGCCTTGCGCCTGTTGCAGCTCCCTACAGACGCGGGGAATCGCGTCAGCCTGGCCCAGATCCGGGAGGCCTACCGGCAGCTTGCCCTGAACCACCACCCGGATTCGGGCGGCTCTGTGGAAACGATGCGGCGCCTCAACGAGGCGTATCAGCTGCTCAAGGAGCTCTACCGCCCGCAGCAATCCGAACCGTCAGCTAATCCCAGCTGAGTCTTGCGGCTGGACTCAGGTAGGTTCTCGCATGAGACTTACGCGAAACCACCCAGACGGCCAAGGCCAAATCTTGCCATGGGTCCCGTGATCCGTCGCCCGCGGCACATCGACTCGCCACGAATACCAGCCTGGTCTCGTTTCGGGACCCTATAACGGTCTCATAGGGGACCTTTGAGAAAATGCAGGCATCGACGATACGCCTTTGCTTTCCCTCCCGTCTCTTTCAAGACTCGGAACAGGTCTTGATGCATGTCGCATTTGAGAAGATAGATCCCTTCAGAAGATCGAATCTCAGCCGCTGTTACCGGCAGCAACATCGTCCTCCGCCGGCACCCCCGCGAACGTGGTCGTGAGTGTGTCCAGGATCCGGTGCGCCGCCTATTTTCTGGACAGGCAAACCATTCGGGACACATCAAAACCCAGTCCTGATCGTGATTAGGTTGCTTGCGTATCTGTGTCTTAGACAGATACGCAAGCTGATTTGCCTGGACGAGCGCCCGGAGCTGTTGCATAGATCCCAGTTGAGACTATTTAAGATTCCTTGCATGAGTCTCAACCGAGCTCGACGAGGCATTCAGCCAGTATTCACGGCGCGATGGCGAAGGGTGCGAGAGCGAGAGCGCCCGAGATAGAGAGAACGCGCGCGCCAGGAGAGAAAGAGCGCGCGAGGACCAGTCAGAATATGATTATCTCACTAGAAGCGAGTAAGACTATTTCCAAGTCCAGGAATAAGGCTTGCTTGAGTCAAGCGAGACCCTCTCGAAACTGCGGCGATCGGGGTCGGGATCGGCCAATAAAAAAGCCCCCGGAAGTCGGAGGCGTAGGGCTGGGCAATGGATCTGACGGAGCTTCAGGTGGTGGTCTGCATGCCCTGGATCAGGAAATCGAAGTACGGACCTGCAAGGCGCGCATCCTCGGTGCTCAGCAGGCTCTGGGCAGCTTCCTTGAGGGTGCGCATCGCTTCGACCATGCCGGGCATCGGAACGCCGAGGCTGTTGTACATCTCGCGGGCCCCTTCCAGGCCGATCTTCTGGATCTGCTCGGTGCTGCCGGCCAGCACGCCGTAGGTCACCAGCCTCAGGTACCAGCTGTAGTCGCGCAGACACTGGGCACGCTGCTTCTGGCCGAAGGCGTTGCCACCGGGGGCCACGTACTCGGGCTTGCGGGTGAACAGCTGCTTGGCGGCTTCGTCGACGATCTTCTTCTCGTTGTCGGTGAGAACCTTCACCACATTGAGACGACGGCTTCCACCGCTGAGAAAATCCACCATCGAACGGAGCTCACCGCCGGTGGGATAGCGGAGCTGATCGTCAGCCTGGAGGATCAGATCGCGAACGACGCTCATTGCAGCGACCACAGACCGGCTGATTCTATGGATTCGAAGCCGGGATCTCCAGGCCTGGCACCAACGTGTAACGCCCCTTTGCAACAAGCCGGGGCCCGCTGATCGATAGGGTCAAGCGAGGTGCGGAGCGGCGGATGGCCTTGGTAGGGGAGAGGGTGAGCCTGGATCTTGAGGATCTCGCCAGTGATGGCCGGGGGATCGGCCGTCTGGAGGGACAGGTGGTGTTCGTGGCCGGCGGTCTGCCCGGAGACAGGGTGCGGGCACGGATCGTCGCCCGCAGTCGCCGACACCTGGTGGCCGAACTGCTGGCCGTGGAGACCGCCTCGATCGATCGCCGCCGCCCGCCCTGCATCCTGGCCGACCATTGCGGTGGCTGCACTCTCCAGCCCCTGGAAGACACCGCCCAGCAGGCCTGGAAACAGAAGCAGGTGGAGGAGAACCTGCGACGCATCGCCGGGCTGGAGCCTGGTGTCTCCCCCTTGCTGGCCTCCGCCTCGGGCCTCGGCTACCGCAACCGCGCCGTGATCCCCCTGGAGCGCGATCCGGATGGAAGGCTGCGGGCGGGCTACTACCGCCGCGGTTCCCATCAGATCGTGAACATGAACCGCTGCCCGGTGCTCGATCCCCGCATCGATGACCTGATCCTTGCGCTCAAGGAGGATCTCGAGGCCGGCCCCTGGCCGGTGGATCGCCACGGCCATGGCGGTGGCCTGCGGCATCTGGCCCTGCGGGTGGGCAGCCGCAGCGGCGAGCGACTGATCACCCTGGTGAGCAGCAGCGCCGACCTGGAGGGCCTCGAGCCCCTGGCGGAGCACTGGATGGCCCGCTGGCCCGATCTGGTGGGGGTGGCCCTCAATCTCCAGCCCCTGGCCAACAACCTGCTGATGGGTCCGGAGACCCGGGTACTGGCGGGCCGGGGCTGGATCCGGGAGCAGTTCGCCGGCCTGGAGCTGCGCATCGCCGCCGACACCTTCTTTCAGGTGCACACGGAACAGGCGGAGCGGGTGGTGCCGCTGCTGCTCGCGTTTCTTGGCGGCGTGCCGGGAAGGCTTGTGGACGCTTTCTGCGGCATCGGCACCTACAGCCTGCCGCTGGCTGCCGCCGGCTGGCAGGTGCATGGCCTTGAGCAGCACGGGGGCGCGGTGGAACTCGCCCGCTTCAATGCCGCTGCCAACGGGCTGAGCGAGCGCACCTGCTTTGAAATCGCTGAAGTAGGTGCATTGCTGGCGGAACGACTGCCCGGCGTCCAGGCCCTGTTCGTGGATCCACCTCGCAAGGGTCTGGAGCCGGCTGCCCTGGCGGCGGTGCTCGCTGATCCGCCGCCGCGCCTGGCCTATCTCAGCTGTGACCCGGCCACCCTTGCCCGAGACCTCGGCCAGCTCACCCGTGAAGGCGGATACCGGCTGGTGGGCGTCCATCCGATCGACTTCTTCCCCAACACCAGCCACGTGGAAACCCTGGCCTGCCTGGAGCGTCCCTAATCAGCTGCGCAGTTCGGCCCCGAACTGCTTCTCGAGGCTTGAGCGCACCTTCTGGTGCACGCTTTCCACCTCCTCATCGGTGAGGGTGCGCTGGCGATCGCGGTAGCGGAGCCGGAAGGCCTGGCTGCAATGCCCTTCCGCCACCTGGCTGCCCAGGTAGCGATCCAGCAGCTCCACCTGCTCCAGCAACGGCTTGCCCGCCTTGCGGATCGCGCTCAGCAGCGAAGAGGTGCTTGTGGTCAGCGGCACCACCAGGGCCAGATCCCGCTCCGAGGCCGGCACTGTGGCGTAGGGGGCGAAGGCCGGCGTCCAGCGGTTGCTGCGGGTCGCCGCCGTGAGCAGGGCCGGCAGCTCCAGCTGGAAAAGAAAGGTGGCATCGGGCAGATCGAGTTCCTCCGCCCGGGCCGGGTGGAGCTGGCCGAACCAGCCGGCCGGTCGGCCCTCCAGCACCAGCTGGGCGGCCCGGCCGGGATGGAGCAGGTGTCCGGCAGGCTCCCCACTGAGCTGGCGGTCCTCCACCGGCACCATCAGGGGCTCAAGGGCCGCTTCCAGCACCCCGCGGGCGGTGAAGTAGTCGGGCTGGCGCGGCTTGCCGCTGCTGCTCCAGAGTTCGCTGCGCCGTTCGCCCGCGATCACCCCCGCCAGCAGCCGCACCTCCCGGGCGGGGTCCGGTCCCTGCGGCGTGGGGTGGAACACCTGGCCGATCTCGAAGGCCCAGAAGCCGCTGCGGGAGGCCTGAAGATTGCGCCGTGCCGCCTGCAGCAACTCCCCATGCAGGGTGTCGCGCAGGTGGCCGTAATCCGCCAGCAGAGGATTGGCCAGCGGCAGACGGCCCGGGGCCGCCGCCACCAGCGACAGGGCACAGGTTTCCTGCAGACCTGCGGCGCAGAGCGAGCGCCGCAGCCGCCGCTCCACCTGCTGGGCAGGGTCGAGGCCGCCGGGTTCGATCGGGTCGGGGAGGTGGGCGGCGAAATGGTCGTAGCCCACCAGGCGGGCCACCTCCTCGATCAGGTCCACGGGACGTTGCAGATCCATCGCCCGCGCCGGCGGAACAGTCACCAGCCAGCCGTCCTCGTCGGCCGTGAGGCTGCAGCCGAGGGCCGTGAGGGTTGCCTCGATGCGCTCGTCTTCGAGGTCTTCCGGCTCGCCCTCCACCAGCACCGGCCCCAGCAGGTTGTGGAGGGCATCACGATCCAGGCGCAGCGGCTGCTGCGGTTCGGGCGGCCGCTCATGCAGCCAGCGACCCTCCACTGAGGCGCCGGCCAGCTCCTGGAGCAACTGCACCGCCCGATCCGAGGCCGCCAGAGTCACCTCGCGGGGGAGTCCCTTCTCGAAGCGGCTGCTGGCCTCGGTGCGCAGGGCCACGCTGCGGGCGGAGCGGCGCACTTCCTGGGGAGCAAACACGGCGGCTTCCAGCCAGAGACTGGTGGTGGCCTCGGTGACGGCCTCGTTCAGACCACCGATCACGCCGGCCAGGGCGATCGGCTGGTCGGCGTAGGTCACCACCAGGGCCGAATCCCCGAGGCTGCGGTTTTCGCCATCGAGGCTGGTGAAGCCCTCACCGGCGCGGGCCTGGCGCAGCCCCAGCCGGGCAGGATCGGCTCCACCGCCGCCGCCCAGGCGCCCCAGGGCCTCCCGGTCGAAGGCGTGGAGGGGTTGGCCCATCTCGAGCATCACCAGGTTGGTGATGTCCACCACGTTGTTGATCGGCCGCAGCCCGGCCCGCTCCAGCCGCTGCTGCAGCCAGGCGGGCGAGGGTGCCACCTTCACCCCCGTGAGCGAGGTGACGCTGAACAACCCGCCGGATTCGATCGCCCCCTGGGCTGCCGCCTCCACGGGCAGGGGCACAACCTGCGAGACAGCGGCAGGCGCTTCCGTGAAGCGGGTGCTGCCGCCGCAGAGTGCCGCCACCTCACGGGCGATCCCGCGCATCGAGAGCCCGTCAGGTCGGTTGGCGGTGATCGCCAGTTCGAGCACCTGGTCGTCCAGCCCCAGGGCAGGCCCCACCGGCTCGCCCACGGCGGGCACCGCGGACAGCAGTTCGTCGAGCACGGCGATTCCTTCCGAAGCGCTGGCCAGACCGAGCTCCTGGAGCGAGCAGATCATGCCGCTGCTGGCAACGCCGCGCAGTTCCGCCGGCTTGATCGTGAGGCCCACCGCCGGCAGGGTGCTGCCCACCAGCGCCACAGGTACGTAGATGCCTGCCCTGACGTTCGCTGCTCCACAGACGATCTGCAGCGGTTCGGCGGCACCGACGAGCACCCGGCAGACACTGAGCTTGTCGGCATCGGGATGGGGTTGGCGATCCTCCACGAAGCCCACCACCACACCGGCGGCGCGGGCGGCGAGATCCTCGATCTCCTCCACCTCAAAGCCGGCGATCGAAAGCCTTTCCGCCAGCCGGGCCGGCTCCAGGGCCTCCGGCTCACAGTGCACAAGCTCGCGGAGCCACTGGAGCGAAACCCGCATCCTTCCGATCACGACAGCCGGCGATCCTAGAAAGCGATGAGGGGGTGACCCGTCAGGAAGTATGGTGCCGGATTGTCACCTCGCTTCGCACACGCGGCGCAACGTCCTTCCATGGCAAAGAACAAGGGCGTCCGGATCGTGATCACTCTCGAGTGCACGGAATGCCGGTCCAACCCCGCCAAGCGGTCTCCTGGCGTGTCTCGTTACACGACCCAGAAGAACCGCCGCAACACCACCGAACGGATCGAACTCAAGAAGTTCTGCCCGCACTGCAACAGCTCCACGGTCCATAAGGAAATCAAGTGAGGGGAGGCTCTGTCCCCTGTCACTGATCGCCCTGGCCTGGTCCGCCCTGCAGCCGTCGCCGCAGTTCCTTCTTCTCCTCCGTTCTCCCATGTCCAGCTCCTTCTTCAAGAAACGCCTTTCACCGATCAAGCCCGGTGATCCGATCGACTACAAGGACGTCGATCTGCTCAAGAAGTTCATCACCGAGCGCGGCAAGATCCTGCCCCGCCGTCTCACCGGCCTCACCGCCAAGCAGCAACGGGATCTCACCAATGCTGTCAAGCGGGCTCGCATCGTGGCCCTGCTGCCGTTCGTGAACCCCGAAGGCTGAGTTGCCTCCATCACCGAACTCCGCCATCGTCCCGGGCGACCTGGTCGGCCTGAACGAAGGGCGGGGTGCCCAGTTGGCCCTGGTGCTCGCAATCCGCGGCACCAGGGCCGATCTTTGTGTGGGCCTGGAGGCCCGCAGCCTCAGCCTGCCGCTGCGCCAGCTCGAGAAAATCGCCGGCCTCAGCGAGCAGGATTCCCTGGCCCCGCCGGCGGAGCGGCTGCAACAGAAACCCTGGTGCCTGGATGCTGCTGCGCTGGCGGCAGCGGTACCGCGCAGGGGGGATTGCGGTGCTGCCTGGATGCTGCTGGCCGATGGTGACCAACCCCTCGCCCTCGGCCCCTTCAGCGAGCTGCTGGCAGGGTCCTCGACACCGCTGCAGCGGGCTGCCTGCTGGTTGTGGTTGCAGGGGCCCCAGAGCCTGTTCCGCTGGCGCCAGCAGCAGGTGGAAGCCCGGCCACTGGCAGATCTGAGGCGACTGCGACGGGAACGACGACGCCAGCAGCTGGCGGAACAGGCCCAGCAGCGCTGGCAGCAGGCCATGCGCAGGCGCCAGCCCCTGGATCCAGATGAGCTCGAAGCTCCCCAGCGCACCGAACTGGAGTTGCTGCGCCGCTGGGCCGCCGGCGAGGTGGACCAGCCCCTTTCCACCGAGCTGCAGCGCTGCCTGCAGGCCTGCCACTGTGCGTGCGAATCGGGGGCGATCCGGCATCTGCTGGTGGATCTGGGCCAGTGGGAACGCCACCATCTGCCCTCCCTGGAGTCCACCACCTGGCAGCTGGGGTTTTCCGAGGAGCTGCTTGCCGAGGCCGCCACGCTGCTGGCGCGGGCCGATCAGCCTCAGCCGGGCGATGAGCGCCGCCAGGACCTGACCGGCCTGCACAGCGTCACCATCGACGACAGCGACACCCTCGACATCGACGATGGCCTTGCGCTTGAGCGGGGGGGTGATGGGCGCCTCTGGGTGTGGATCCATGTGGCCGATCCGGGCAGGCTGATCGAAGCCGACAGTCCGTTGGATCGGGAGGCTCGCCGCCGCGGCAGCAGTCTCTATCTGGCCGCCGGCACCTTGCCGATGTTTCCGCCGGAGCTGGCCAACGGGCCGTTCAGTCTGCGGATGGGCCAGCGAAACGCCGCCTGGAGCATCAAGGTGGCCCTGGCCGAGGACGGCGCCGTGGCCGAGTACGAGATCATGCGCAGCTGGGTCCGGCCTGCCTATCGGCTCTCCTATGCCGATGCCGATGAGCTGATCGAACTGGCGCCGCCCCAGGAGGCGGACCTGCTCGACCTGCATCAACTGCTGCAGGCCCGGCGGCACTGGCGTCAGCAGCGGGGCGCGCTGGTGCTGGATCAGCCGGAGGGCCGCATCCGTGCACGCGAGGCCCAGACTGGTCCGACATCCGAAGCGGCATCCGAACCGACGCCGGAACTGGAGGTGGTCGAACCCTCGCCCTCGCGGCTGATGGTGGCCGAAGCGATGATTCTGGCCGGCGCGGTGGTGGCCGACCACGGCCTGCGCCACCAGCTGCCGTTGCCCTACCGCAGCCAGCAGAGCAGCACCCTGCCGCCGGAGCAGGAGCTGCAGGCACTGCCCATTGGTCCGGTGCGCCATGCCGCCCTGCGGCGCTGCCTGAGCCGGGGCCACGTGGGCACCAACGCCGCCCCCCATTTCAGCCTCGGGCTCGAGGCCTATGTGCAGGCCACCTCCCCGATCCGCCGCTATGGCGATCTGCTGGTCCAACGCCAGCTGCAGGCGCAGCTGGAAGGCACCACGCCGCTTGATGAATCAAGCCTGGCCACTCTGCTGAACGAACTGGAGGGCCCGGTGCGCCAGGGAATCCAGATCAGCCGCGAGGACCAGCGCCACTGGCTGCAGGTGTGGTTTGAGCAGCAGCAGCAGCAGCAATGGCAGGCGCTGTTTCTGCGCTGGCTGCGTCCCCAGGATCGCCTGGCTCTGGTGCACATCGAGGAGCTGGCGATGGATCTCGCTGCCGAATGTCCGGCCCGCAGCGAGCCCGGCGATGCGCTGCTGGTGCGCATCCAGCTGGTGGATTCGCTGCGCGACCAGCTGCGGCTTCTGGCCGTCGGCTGAGCGCGGCGGCTGAGCGCGGCCGGGGGGCGTGGGCGGGGGCGGGGGTTCCGTGGCCAGGCGCCTCAGGCCAGCCGCGAGATCCGCAACCAGGGGCCCCAGGGGTTCACGTTGCCGATCATCGCCACCTGTTTCGGCGCCTCCTGGAGCTGGAGCCAGCGATGCAGGGCCGGTTCGAGGGTGATCACCTGCCAGCTCTCGGCAGTTCCCTGCCGCTCCAGCTCGAGTTGGAAGCCGCCCTGGCCATCGGGCCGCAGCAAACCCTGCCAGAGCTGCTCTCCCGGCTCCGGCGGCACCGGCGCTGTTACTGAAGCGTCATCAGGCCCCTGCCCAGGGCCCTGGAGGCAGCCGCAACTGTCCAGGGCCGAGGGATCGTCAAGCACCCGATGCTGGCGTTGGCGCCACTGCGGATGGTGCCAGGGCGTATCCCAGAGGGGGAAGGGCCCGGCCGGCGCCACTGGGTCATCGATCAGGGCCTCCTGCAGTCGCCGCACCGGCAGTTCCGCCGGATCGAGGCCGAGGCGTACGCACAGTGCGGCCGCCAGGCCAGCGGCCTGCCCCAGGTTGAGCACCAGCGGCTGCAGACGGGTGGCGCCGTTGGCCATGTGGCTCACGCTCATGCATTTGTCGGCGGCCAACAGATTGGCCACGCCCTTGCTCACCAAGGCACCGTAGGGGATGGAGAACGGCGTGCCGCTCCAGCGCCCCCCCCAGCGGCAGCTCTTGGGGGCCAGGGGCCAGTCCTCACCGGGGTAGTGGTGGTCGTTGGCGTAGTTGCCCACGGCGATGGCGGTGCTGCTCCCATCGGCCGCCCGCGGCAGCGGCGCGATCGAGGCGCCGGGGCCGCCGGGCAGCAGATCCTGTTCGAGCACCAGCTCCAGGCCGATCAGTCGCCTGCCTTCGCGCCAGTAGGGCATCAAGGCCAGGGGCGAGGAACCCGCCAGAGCCCCGCTGGCCGCCTGGCTGGCGCTGGGGAACACCTTGCCGGGTTGCAGCCAGCCGCCGCTGGCCTGCTCGAGCGCGGCGGCGAACCGCAGGCTGTGGGCCTGCATCGCTTCGACCAGATCCGCCGGTAGTTCGGGATTGCTTTCCTGACCACCGCTGCCGAAGGCCCGGCTGAGGTCGTGGTGCCAGTCGTTGCCGTGCAGCGGCCAGTTGAGCATCACCAGGCCACCGGGAAGCCTGCCGTAGGTGAGCGTGCGTTCGAGGCCGAAGGCCTCACAGGCCCGCTCGAAGGGAGCCGGCAGCGGCACCTGGGCGGCAGCGGCCGCCGCCTGCCCCTCGGCCAGCTGGCCCATCACCACCCAGGTGGGTGACTGCACCGGTTGCTGCGCGAAGAAGGGAAGGCGCTCCAGATCAGCGGCGCTCGGTGCACTGGGCTCGTTCCAGAGCTCCTTGGCCTCCCAGCCGTAGCGGAATGGGGCCTGGGCCAGGGGAAACAGCTCGCCGCGGTCGCTGCCGTCGATGACGATCCGGGGCTCGAGGCTGAGGGTCTGCCCCTGGCGCTCGATCGTGAGCTGCTCGATCCGGTCGCCTCGGCGGCGCAGATCCTGCAGACGGCTGCAGGACCACCATTGCAGCAGCGGTTCGGCCTCCACCCATTCCCGCAGGATCGCCTCGGCGCTGGCCGGGAGGTAGCCGAAACAGCTCACCCAGTTCTGGTCGAGGCCGCTGGGCTCTCGCTGGCCGAGGGCCCGCAGCAGGGCCCCCCACAGCCCTGTCTGCCAGGGGGTGAGCTCATTGCCATCGGGAGCACAGACCCCGGCGGCGCTCACCATGCCCCCCAGCCAGCCTCCGGGAGTGAGCAGCAGGGTGCGGGCGCCGGAGCGGGCGGACTGAAGGGCGGCGGCCACGCCACCGCTGCCGCCTCCCCACACCACGACATCAACGGAAGCAACGGAGCTGGTGGCTTCACTCATGGAATTGGGGGAGAGAAAAAAGGCAAACCCAGCTCGTGGGTAGGATCCGGCCGCCGGGCACGGCCGTGATGGCGGCGCAGACAGCCCATCCGCCGCGCCGCATGTCCTACACCCTCACGACCCCGCTTTACTACGTCAACGACCGGGCTCATCTGGGCAGCACCTACACAACCCTCGCCTGTGATGCGATCGCCCGCCATCGGCGCTTGCGCGGCGAGGAGGTGCTGTTCATCACCGGCTGCGACGAGCACGGCCTGAAGATCCAGCGCACCGCCGAAGCCGCGGGCCTCACGCCCCAGGCCCACTGCGATGCGGTGAGTTCCCACTACCGCGACCTCTGGCAGCGCTGGCAGATCAGCAACGACCGATTCATCCGCACCACCGATCCACGCCATCGCCAGCTGGTGGAGCAGTTCTTCGCCCGCGTCGAGGCCAGCGGTGACGTGGTGGAGGGCCGCCAGCAGGGTTGGTACTGCGTGGCCTGTGAGGAGTTCAAGGAGGAGGCTCCCGGCGCCACCGACCCCTCCTGCCCGATCCATCTGCGGGCGCTCGAATGGCGAGATGAAGTGAACCTCTTTTTCCGCCTCTCCCGCTACCAGAAGCAGATCGAGGAGCTGGTGGCCCGGCCGGGGTTCATCCTGCCCCCTTCCCGCCGGCGGGAGGTGGAGAACTTCGTGGCCGGTGGCCTCAAGGACTTCTCGATCTCACGGGTGGATCTGCCCTGGGGCATCCCGGTGCCCGGGCATGGGGGCCATACATTCTATGTGTGGTTCGATGCGCTGCTGGGCTATCTCTCGGCCCTGCTGGAACCAGGCGATCCGCCGGATCTGGAGCTGGCGATCCAACGGGGCTGGCCCGCTGCCCTGCACGTGATCGGCAAGGACATCCTGCGTTTCCATGCCGTGTTCTGGCCGGCGATGCTGCTTTCGGCCGGACTGGAGCTGCCCGATCGGGTGTTCGGCCATGGATTCCTCACCCGTGAGGGCCAGAAGATGGGCAAATCGCTCGGCAACGTGCTCGATCCCGAAGTGTTGCTGGAGCGCTGCGGTCGCGATGCGGTGCGCTGGTATCTTCTGCGCGACATTCCCTTCGGGGAGGATGGGGATTTCCAGCAGCAGCGGTTCACGGATCTGGTCAACAACGATCTGGCCAACACGATCGGAAATCTGCTCAACCGCACCTCGTCGATGGCGCGGCGATGGTTTGAGGATGCCGTCCCCCCTGCCGGACAGGCCACCGCCAGCGACCACCCTCTGGCCGTCGCCGCCACCGCCGCCAGCAGCAGTTTCGAGGCGGCCATGGACGTACTCGATTTCCGCAGCGCCGCTGAGGCCGTGTTGAAGCTGGCGGGGGAAGCCAACGGTTTCCTCAACGACAGGGCCCCTTGGAAGCAGATGAAAACCGAGGGGAATCAGGAAGCCGTTGGCTCCGATCTTTACGCGGTCCTCGAAACCAGTCGCATCGTGGCGGTGTTGTTGGCGCCGCTGCTGCCTGAACTATCCAGCCGGATGCTGCAGCAACTCGGCCAGGAGGAGCTGGCCTCCGGCAGCGGCTGCCGTATCGATCCAGGGCTCTGGCCCGGGATGCTGGCATGGGGCGGGCTGACGGCGGGCCAGCCCCTGCCCGAACCGACACCGGTGATGCAGAGGCTGGAGCTCGATTCCCCCCTGTGAAGCGCCTTCTGCCGGTGCTGCTGATCGGGACGTTGGTCGCCTGTGGGCGGCCCAGCACGCCGGGCGACGACCCCTCCCCGCCGTTCGTGTTCCGCTCCCTCAACCTGCGCCAGCAGGACAGCCGAGGGCAGCCCGCCTGGGAACTCACCAGTCCTGAAGCTCGTTACGACATACGCCGCCGCGTTGCCCAGGCCCTGAAGCCCAGGGGCGTGATCTATGCCGAAGGCAAGCCCCTCTATCGGGTGGAAGCCTCCAGCGGGGTCGTGCTCAACGACGGCGATGTGATTCAGCTGGAGGGGAAGATCCGCCTGCAGCGCCTCGGCGCGGAGCCGGTGCTGATCCGCGCCTCCCAGGTGCGCTGGCTCCCCTCCCAGCGCCGGATGGAGCTGGATCGCCACCCCGAAGCCCTGGATCGCCATAACCGGCTGGTGGCCGAGAAAGCCCGCTTCCTGCTCGATAAGGAGGTGCTGCAGCTGCGGGGGAAACCGCGCCTGGAGCGCTGGGCCGAAGCGTTCCAGCCCAGCGCGGGTCCGCCCGGGGCAGCCGAAACGGTTCTGACGGTGGCGCAACTGGACTGGCATCCCGGCAGCGGCCGCCTCGAGGCCGCAGGGCCGGTACAGGCCACGCGCCGGCCTCGCGGCCGTGCCGGCGGCCTGGCGCCCCAGACCCTCAGCGCCAGTGGCCTGCAGGGGAACACCCGGGAACAGCGATTCTCGCTGCTGGCACCGGTGCGCTTCGACGATCCAGTCGAGGGCACCACGCTCACGGCCCAGCAGGTGGAGGTGATGCTCGAGGGCAACCGGATCCGCACCGATGCACCATTCAGCGGCCAGCGCCAGGATCTGCAGGTACGGGGGCAGTCGTTACGGGTGTCCGGCAACGAAAGCCTGGTGGAGATTCCGGCCGGCTGCCTGCTGGATCGGCCCGGCGAGAGCCTGCGGGCGGGCCGTTGCCTCTGGAACTGGAGCACCGAGACAATCGAGGCCGCGGGCGACGTGGAACTCCAGCGCAGCACCAACAGCCAGAGCATCCGGGCCGAACGCCTCAGCGGCAGGCTCGGCAGCGGTGGCAGCATCGAGGCCAGCAGCCCCGGCGGCCGGGTGGTCAGTCGCTTCCGGGTGCCTCCACCCCGTCGCCCCTGAAAGCCTCGCTCAGGGTGGGGCCCCAGTCCTGGTGCAGCCGCTGGGCCCAGCCCTCGATCCAGGCCAGATCGCTGCGGCTGAAACAACGGGCTGACCATCCCCCCAGAAGCAGCAACCCCTCCGCCCCGAGGGGCTGCACCAGCACCGAAGGCAGGTCGGCCAGCAGGCCGCTGAATTCCTCTCGACCGGGATAAAGGCGCAGGTCCACCAGGGAGATCGCCTTGCCGTTCTGCTGGCAGCGGCGGGCTATCGGACCAGCCTCGTAGTCGGTGTCGGCCAGCAGTCCCCGGTGCAGCAGGACGGTGCCGTTCCACTGGAGCAGCACCACGGCGGCAGGGGTGGCGGTGAGCAGCATCGTGCTGCCCCAGGCCAGTTCCCGCCGCAGCGGTTCGCTCAGGTCGGCCCTGAGCCGCAGGCCTTCCTTGCCGGTGAGCGGGGAGCGGGCCGCCGCCTCGGGCTGCACCCGTTCCCAGAGCAGCCCCACCAGCATCAGCAGCACCGCCAGGATGCTGGCCAGCACGGCAGCCCGCTCCAGCGGAGGGTCGAGCTGGGGGGCGGTCATCTGATTCAGCACCGCCAGCGCCAGACCAGTGCCGCCGATGGCCACAACGCTGCGGGCTGCCGTGGACATCGCCATGCGGGGGTTCCCCAACGGAAGGCCCCCCCACGATGCCGGATCGGCCCATTGCTGCTGCAATGGGAACAGGTTGCGTGCCCGGCTCATGACCCCCGAAGAGGCCTTTGCGGCCATTGCCCTGGTGGCAGTCGCCTGCGATGGCGTCCTGGATCGCGAAGAGGCCCAGGCGTTGCGCCAGCAGCTGGAGTGCCGCAGTCCCTACCAGCAGCGCTCGGAACGGGAGATGGGGGATCTGTTTGACCGGTTGCTGACCCAGCTACGCAACCTCGGCTGGCAGGAACTGCTGCGTCAGGCCATCTCCGCCCTCAGTCAGGAACAGCAAGAAACGGCTCTGGCGATGGCAGCCCAGCTGGTGCACTGTGACCGGGTGGTGGATGCCGTGGAGAGCGAGCTGCTCGCGACCATGGCCGATCAGCTTTCGCTCCCCCGGGAGCGCAGCGCCCAGATTCTGGAGGTGATCACGCTGCTGAACCGCGACAGCCTGGCCGGCTGACGGCAGACTGGGCAGGTTCCGCCCGAAGCCCTTGGCCCGCGCCCTCCACGCTATCCGCGCCCTCTCCCGTCTGTTGCCCCCGCTGTTTCTTGTGCTGGGGTTGGTGTGGGGAAGCGTGGCCCCGGCTCTAGCTGTGGGCCTTGGCGATCTGCCAGCGGATCCCCCCGCCAGCCATGTGCTCGATACCGCCGACCTGCTAAGCCGTGCCGGCAGCAATGAAATCGAGAAGCTGCTGGACGATCTCGAGGAAAAGCATGTGGAGGCCCATCTGGTCACCGTGAACCGCCTCGATTACGGCCTCAGCCTTGAGGATCTCGGCCGGCAGGTGCTGCAGCGCTGGACCGAGGCCCGCGCCAGTGGCGGGGCCACCACCGAACCGCAGCTGCTGCTCCTGATCGATGGGGCCAGCCGCAGTGCGGCCGTGGTCGCTTCGCCGACTCTGGAGCGGCAGTTGCCCGCTGAGCTCCTGCGCAGCACCGCCCGCACCACGATGGCCATCCCGCTGCGGGAAGGGGAGCGCTATCGGCAGGCCACCGTGGATGGCCTGCAGCGCCTCACCACCGTGCTCGCCGGTGCCGAGGATCCGGGCGAACCGGAGCTGGTGGAGCGGGAGGCCGTGGTCACCAATATCCCCAGCAAGGAGGAAACGGCCAGCAGCAATGCCTTCACGTGGGTCGTGGTGCTGCTGGTGGTCGGCACCCTGGTGCCGATGCTCACCTGGTGGGTCTTTTCCCGCTGATCGATCCGAATTCCCCCCTCCCGCCCCTGCGCCATGGGATTGACCGACTGGATGGGTACCTTCGGCCGGGCCCGCAGCCTGGACCTCAGCAGTGATCTCGAACGCGGCTACGAATCAGCGCTGCTGATCCAGAGCATCGAGCTTGAGCACTACAACGACCGACCGGTACGACCGGAACTGGAGCTGCGGATTCCCAGGGGCATGCAGGCCCAGCTGCTGCGCCGGTTCCGCGCCGCGATGCAGGTGTGCCGCAACACCCTGGAGCAGGTGCGTCCCTATCGCCAGGAGCTGGCCGGCCAGGAGCTGCGCCAGTTGCAACTGATCGAGTCGGTGCTCTCCCGCTATGACCAGACCCGTCAGACGCTGCCAACCCTGAGCCGCTCCCCCGAAATCCTGCCCCGCAGCCTGATCGGGGTGGTGGATCAGGTGCGTCGCCAGCTGGATCCGAATGCGGAGGCGAATGTGGTGGCTGGCTTCCGTCGCCGCCGTGATTCAACGCTGGTCTCGCTGCGCATCCTGCTGCTGATGATCCTGGTGCCGGTGCTGGTGCAGCAGGTGAGCCGCAATTTCCTGGTGTCTCCCCTGGTGGATCGCTACGCAGCCAATTCCCCCTTTCTCACCTACCCGAAACCGCAGCTGGAGGAGAAGGCGGCCCAGAAGTTGCGGCTCTATCAATCCGAGATTGAATTTGATGCCCTGTTGAATGACCAGCCCCTGCCGACGCGGGAGGAACTGCACACCAAGCTCACCGAGAAAGCGCGGGAACTGAAGCAGGAAGCCGATGAAGAAAGCACCAAGGCAGTGAAGAATGTCTTCGCTGACATCCTGGGTCTGGTGGGCTTCACGTTGGTGTGTTTCTTCGGCCAGCGGGATATTCAGGTTCTGCGTGGTTTCATCGATGAGATGGTGTACGGACTGAGCGACAGCGCCAAGGCCTTCGGCATCATCCTGTTCACCGATATCTTTGTCGGCTTCCACAGTCCGGAGGGCTGGACCGTGCTGCTAGGGGGCGTTTCCGAGCATCTCGGATTGCCAGCCCGGGAAAACTTCATCATGTTGTTCATCGCCACGTTCCCTGTGGTACTGGCAACGATCTTCAAGTACTGGATTTTCCGTTATCTCAACAGGGTGTCTCCTTCCTCCGTTGCCACCCTGCGCAACATGGATGGTGGTTGATCGGTCGTGAAAGAACGTCTTGTTGTGGTCAGCGGCCCGGCCCGCGGCGGCAAGAGCCGCTGGGCCGAACATCTGGCCGGCGCCAGTGGGCTGCCTGTGGTGTACCTGGCCACCGGCCCCGTGCTTGAGCACGATCCTGCCTGGCAGCGGCGGCTGGAGCGCCATCGCCGCAGGCGTCCGTCGCTGTGGCGCTGCCGGGAGGTGGAGGGAGCCCTGGCCGAAGCCCTCGACCAGCTGGGGCCAGGGGAGCTGGCCCTGATCGACTCTCTCGGCACCTGGGTGGCCGCCCACCTCGATGCCGAAGCCGAGGAATGGGGCCTGCAGCTGCAGCAGCTGTTGCTCACGATCGATCGTTGCCCGGCGGCACTGCTGGTGGTATGCGAAGAGACGGGCTGGGGCGTGGTCCCTGCCACGGCCGCCGGGGGGCGGTTCCGCGATCGCCTGGGGCGGGTGCAGAGGATGCTCACCGAGCGCTGTGATGCCGCCTGGCTGGTGGTGCAGGGCCGGGCGATCGACCTGCTCCGCTGCAGCCTGCCGGTTCCCGCCGACGAAGACAGCTGATGCCGCGGATCGTGTTGTTCGAGCCCAGGATTCCCCCGAACACGGGCAATGTGGCCCGCAGCTGCGCCGCCACGGGATCAGAACTGCATCTGATCGAACCGCTGGGGTTTGAAATCAGTGACCGCACGCTGCGGCGGGCTGGTCTGGATTACTGGCCTTGGGTGAAGCTGCATCGCCACCCGCACCTGGAAGCGTTCCTGGACTGGCGGCGGCAGCAGGGCGGTCGGTTGCTGGCCCTCAGCAGCCGGGCGGCGCAGGACTACAGCCGCTTCGAATATGAGGAGAGCGACTGGCTGCTGTTCGGGCGTGAAACCGACGGCCTGCCCCCAGAAGTGATGGCCCATGCCAACCACCGGCTCACGATCCCGATGCGCTGTGCCGCTGGGCAGGGCTCCGCAGCGGAGGGTTGCGGCGGGGTGCGCAGCCTCAACCTCTCGGTTGCGGTGGGGGTGGTGCTGTTCGAGGCAGAGCGGCAGCTCCGCTGCAACCCATAGGTCAGGCCAACACCCGCGGCGGGTTGTCGTCCTTGAAACTTGATGAGAAGGGGTCGTCACGCTACTGTCTGGCCGACCTGGGGATGTCGGCTTCTCCACCAGGTCTTGTCCGTTTGGGTGAACTGCATGAAGCCCCGCTCCTGGTACCTACCCGTCCTTCTCTCTCCTGCGTTGCTGGCCCCCCTGGTGGGGGTACTGGCCGACGAGAGCGGCAGCCGGTCCCAGGCAGAGAACGATTTGCTGGCTTCACTGCCGCCTTCCACCGAGCGGGTGTGGGTTCAGGTGAAGCAGCCGGTGAGCATCGAAGAGCTTTCGAGCCAGCTGCACGTGGATGAATCGGGCCTGGCCCGTCTCAACAACGTGGATGAAGACCACCGCTTCTTCGGTGGCGACTGGCTGGCGGTGCCCAGCAAGCGATCGGGCGAAGTGGGCCGCCTGGCCTCGCTCAACGCCGAGCAGCTGCGCCGCACGCCCCCGGTGCAGGCCCCACCGCCGCTGGTGAGTTCGGCGGTGGTGCGCTTCGGCGACACGCTGCAGCTCATCGCCCAGCGCTATGGCATGACTGTGCGTGAGCTGCTGCAGCTCAACCCCGGCATTGAGGCCGTGGGCTTGGTCGTGGGCAGCCAGGTGCGCCTCGCCCAGGCAGGTCCAGCCCGCGTCCGCACCCTGCTGGCGATGAAGCCGGCCACCAGCGGTGGCCTCAGCTGGCCCGAACTGCCCGGCTTCGGCCCCACCCCCAGCAACGCCCCGCCGGTGTTCAATCCGGAGAGCGTGATCGGCGGCAACTGGATCTGGCCGGCGGAGGGGATGTTCAGCTCCGGCTACGGCTGGCGCTGGGGCCGGATGCACCGCGGTATCGATGTAGCCAACAACGTGGGCACCCCGATCCGTGCCGCCCAGGCTGGCAGGGTCACCTTCGCCGGTTGGCACGATGGCGGTTACGGCTATTTGGTGGAGATCACCCATCCAGATGGCAGCCTCACCCGCTACGGGCATAACAGCAGGCTGATGGTGCGCGAAGGGGAGGAGGTCTCCCAGGGCCAGGTGATCAGCGCCATGGGCAGCACCGGCCGCAGCACCGGCCCCCACCTGCATTTCGAGATCCACCCTCCCGGCCAGGGGGCGGTGAACCCGCTGCAGTTCCTGCCGCCTCGCGCCTGAGCCCGTCCCCGTGATCGCTTACACTGTCTGGGCAGGGCTCGGTAGCTCAGCTGGTTAGAGCGTGGGATTCATAACCCCAAGGTCGGGAGTTCAAGTCTCCCCCGAGCCACTTTTTTGCGAGCCCCTGTCCGCAGGGGTTTTTTTGTTGGCATTGTTCATAGGCACGAGTAGGCAGCCTTAAGGATTAAGCAGCTCCTCCATCCAGCCCTGGTCCAGCCGCCAGCGGCGCCGGCGATGGGGGTGGCCCGTGAGCTCCAACAGTTCCACCTGCGCCAGAGCGATGCGCAGCAGCAGGAAGTGCTGCGGCAGCGGTGTCTGATCAGGCAGTTCAGCCGGGAAGGCAGCATCACGATCGAAGGCCGCACCTGGAGAGGGCCAGCCCCACACGGCCCTTCCGCCAGGGGTGAGCGCCTGCCAGTGCCGATGGCGCTCCTTCTCCTCCAACTCTGGCGGCAGGCTTTGCAGCTCTCCACGTAGACGGAACTGAGAGCGGGCCCTGGGAAGCAGCCAGCAGACCTCCACCGCCTGTTGGAAGGACAGCTCGGCAGGCTTGGCGCTGCGGCCATCGCTGAGCAGATCCAGGGCCGCGGGCCCGGCCCAGCCGCGGAACACCAGGGTGCGGACCCGTGGTGTGCCATCCCAGGCGACACTGGCCAGCTGCAGCCACCGGGCCTGGGGTGCACGCCCCTCCCGTTCGCGGGCTCCACGCAGCAGCGCTCGCCAGGGCGGAAGCGGCTCAGGGCTGCCCACCGGGCGAGGCAGAAGCGAGCTCACGGATGGGTTCGAAAGCGGCTTACCAGCAGCCCCAAACCTGAGGCGATCACCACCAAGGTGAGCAACCCCAGCAGCACGGAATAGTAGGGCTGGAGGTTGAGCATACCGAACTGGCCCGTGTGGATCTTGAGCAACCAGAAGGCATCGATGCCCTGCTCAAGAAGCACGCTGTAGAGCGAGCCCGTGGCAGCCGTGAGCAGCAGCGGTGCAGCCGCCAACGGCACCAGCAACCGATGCAGGCGGCGGAAATGCAGCCAAAAGGGTCGGCGCATGGAGATGGTTCCGCTCAGAAGGAAAACAGGGCGTCGAAGCTGTGATATTCCGGCTTATCAAGACCGTCGTGGTTGAGCATGCGCCGCAGCGCGATGATCTCGCGCCGCTGCGCCACGATGATCTCCCGGGCCAGGCGGCGGATCGTGGGGTTGCTGCTCTTCGCCAGGGCGTCGTGGGCCATCACCAGGGCACCACCGTGGTGGGCGAGCATCCCTTCCAGAAACCAGCGGATGCGGTTCTCCCTGGTGGGTGGGCTGCCGGTCATGCGCATCGCCTCGATCTGGACTGCGCTCATCCGTTCAAGACCGTTGAGGCCATTGGGATCCCCCCCGGTGCGGTAGGCCACTGGGTACACCGGAGCCTCCGGATACCAGGCCTTGCGCCACTGCCCCATCGCCTTGATCTCCTGGGCCTGATCGCTCCAGATCGATTTGGCCAGGGCACCAACCCCCGGCTCGCCGATGTCGAAGACGTATGCACTCATGCGCAGCGCCCCGGTGTGGTGCTGCACCATCGCGTCCAGCCAGCGCAGGTCGTAGGTCTTACCGGCAGGACCGATGTCATGGCGATGGGCACTGTGATCGACGGCCTGTTCATGGTGGTGGTGCTGATGGGGATCCATCTGGGCATGGGCCAGGGGAGCCAACAGGCCAACCAGCGAGACGGTCACCAAAAAAGCACGCATCGCGGGTCAGGGGAGCGGATACGACAGGCAGGCTGACGCATCCCGTAGGGGGAGAGTCAAGGGATGGCAGAGTTCTGGTCACTCCCCGTGGCTTCTTTCCCAGTTCAGCTCAGCCCGCCGCCCGGTACGGTGCGGAGGGGGCTGGGGTACCTGGGCCTGGTTGCGCGCATCCTCGATCGCACGGGCCAACTGGGGATAGCGCTGCGTCATCTGCCGGTATTGATCCGAGCGGTAGTACGCCTCCGCCAGACAGCGATAGGTCTGGCCCTGCAGTTCCACCAGGTCGCTGTGCTGCTCCAGGGCTGCCTCCCCGGGTCGGGAGCTGGACTGAAAGTCTTCGGTTGTCATGGGAAGTTCTGAGGCGGTCGATTCAGACCTGCCTTTTTTCATCATTGACAGCCTCCCGCCGCCCTGCCAGGGGCTGTGGCCGTATCCGCACGCGGCATCGATGCGGCAATCTTGGCGTCGACACACCGCAGATCTGTTGCGAGATGGTGGAGGTTGCCCTGGCCATGCTCCATCGCGATCAAGGCTGGTTACTCCAGCTGCGCGATGACATCGAAGGCATCGTGGCTCCTGGCACCTGGGGCCTTTTCGGCGGTCACCTCGATCCCGGTGAAACGCCGGAGCAGGCCTGTCGTCGTGAATTGTGGGAGGAGATCCACTGGCAGGCCGGGGATCTGGAGCACTGGTTCACGCACCGTGATCCGCTGCGCATCGCCCACTTCTTTCACGGGCCGCTCACGGTGCCGCTCAGCGGTCTGCAACTGCTCGAAGGGCAGGACATGGCGATCGTTCCCGCCGCCCAGCTGCAACGCGGCCAGGTCTGGAGCCCCAGGCTGGCCGAGAACCGCCCCCTGGCCCAATCACTCCAGTGGGCCGTTGCGGCCCTGCAACGCGACCAGGCCCTCGGCGCACAGGAGCCCGGCGCGGCTTCCTGAAAGTCTGCGGACGGCTCATGCTTTGGGTCCGCCGTACCAGCGGGCATACCACTGGAGCATCTGCTCAATCTCCTGGCTCTGATTGCGTACCATCTGCTGCTCCAGCTCCACCAGGACCAAGCGGCGGGTGTGGATCTGGGCCATCGCTGCCATCCGCACCCCCATGCGGTGGTGGGCCACCATCTGCTCAAGGAAAACCCGATCGAAATCGGCTGCGTTGCGCAGCGATTCCAGACCCATGGGCGGCACGAGTGATAGTGCAGCCGCCGCTGGATACCACTGCTGCAACCAGAGGCGCATCTGGTCGATCTCCTGGGACTGCGCGGCCCTGATCCGCCCGGCCAGCGCAAGAATTTCGGGGCGGCGTGAGCGGCGCTGGGCAAGCTCGGCCATCGCGATCGCCACCTGATGGTGGGGAACCATCATCTGCAGGAACCGCTGGTCTCCCAGGCCCATGCCGTGACCACCCATTCCCATGCCCCTTCCAGGACCGATGCCGAGCCCCAGGGGCTGCGGATCCTCCTGGGACATGGGCTGGGCCTGCAGGGCCACAAGACCGGTGGTCAGCAGCAAGACCCCAGTGATCGAGCCGATCCCGGCGAGGAGCAGGGTGCGGTGGGGCATCCGCAGTCGGGTCCCGACGGGCGAGGCCATGGGATTCCCCAGCGACAGGATCTGCCGAGCATGAACAGCTCCGGCTCCGCCTGTGCTCCCTGCGTCAGATCAGCGCCGGGCTCAGCGCATATCAATGGCGTTGAGCCTGTCACGGAAGCTGCTGCTGCCGGCGCCATCCACCCCCTCCGCTGCACCGAAGGAATCGTGGCCCTCGCCGTAGAAGCCGGCATTGGAGGCACTCACCGGATCGATCGGCACCACGGTCATGGCCTGGGAGAAGGCTGGCTCTGAGAATGAAACTGAGGCAGCGGCAGGGGCCGGCGCTGGGGAGGCGGAGCTCTGCACCACGCTGGCGGCGCCCTGGCTTCGCCTGCTGCGGCCGTAGCCGCCCTGGGGCCGCACCTCGAGGGCGCGGATCAGGCTGCGGCTGCGATTGGCCGCCCCCACGGTCTCTCCATCCTTCGGGCGGATCAGGGGATTGTTCTTGAGCTCGGCGCGCACCTGATTCAGCAACCGGAAGTGACCGGTGGTGTTGTATTTCCGCAGCACTGCAGGGTCCCAGCCCATTCCCAACCGTTCACTGGATCCATGCAGCCTATGGCCCCGCTGGACACACACCGGCCTGCCATTCGTGATAGGTTGTAATCGTTTCAACTGGTAGTCGGTCCGAGTACGGACATGCCGGTGGTCTTGCCGCCGGACGCCCAGTTGATCCATCTGTTTCATCTCCGCACCCTTCCTTTTCCATGACCAGGCTCGTCGGTCTGCCGGCCCCCGACTTCACCGCCACCGCCGTGGTGGATCAGGAGTTCAAGGAGATCAAGCTCTCCGACTACCGCGGCAAGTACGTGGTGCTGTTCTTCTATCCCCTCGATTTCACCTTCGTCTGCCCCACGGAGATCACCGCCTTCAGTGACCGGTACTCCGATTTCACCAGCCGCAACACCGAAGTGCTCGGCGTCTCGGTGGACAGCCAGTTCAGCCACCTCGCCTGGGTGCAGACCGACCGCAAGAACGGTGGTCTGGGTGACATCGCCTATCCCCTCGTCGCCGACCTCAAGAAAGAGATCGCCGCGGCTTATGAAGTGCTCGATGAATCCGCCGGTATCGCCCTGCGCGGTCTGTTCATCATCGATCCCGAAGGCGTGATCATGCACAGCACGATCAACAACCTGCCTGTGGGTCGCAGTGTGGATGAGACCCTGCGGGTTCTCCAGGCCTTCCAGTACGTCCAGTCCCATCCCGATGAGGTCTGCCCCGCCAACTGGCAGCCCGGCGAGAAGACCATGAATCCCGACCCCGTCAAGAGCAAGGATTTCTTCGCTGCCGTCAACTGAGCTCGGTTTGGCGTTCCGCCAGGACGCCTGCGGGGGTGGGGGATTCTCTCCCATCCCATTTTTTTATGGTCAGATCAGCTCCAGCAGACCGCGATCGCCGTTCAGCCGCGCCAGCCGGCCCAGCGGCAGCGCAAGATTGGGCCGGCCATGGCCCACCGGCAGCCTGCCCACCAGCGGCACCCCGAGATCCCCGAGCCGCTCCTGCAGCACCTCTTCCATCGTCAGGTCCCCCGGGAGGATGTCGTCCTCCTTCCAGCCGAACCGACCCAGTCCGATGCCGGCCACGCCGCGCAGAACCCCACTGCTGCGCCACTGGGTGAGCATCCGATCCACCCGGTAGGGCGCCTCATCCACGTCCTCCAGCACCAGCAGGCGACCCTGCAGCGAAGGGAACCAGGATGTGCCGATCAGGTTCGTGGCCACGGAGAGATTGGTCACCACCAGTTGTCCCACCGCCTGGCCGCGGCACCAGCCTTGCCCCTGCAGCGGCTCCACAGGCTCTCCCCGCAGCAGCCGCTGCAGCCGGTTCCACTGGGCGTCATCGCCCCCGAGACTGGCGTGTACCCCTCCCCCCTGACCCGCCGCCAACTGCGCCAGCAGCAGGGCGCTCGCATCGGAGAAGCCCACCAGCCACTGGGGCCGCGCCGCGGGGCGCCAGCCCCTCTCCAGCAGTCGGGCACTGCCCCAGCCGCCGGCGACGCTGACGATCCCCGCCAGTTCCGGATCCCTTCGGCCCTGTAGCAGTTGCTCCAGGCGATCCCGATCCTCAGCCGAGAACCATCGCCATCGCCCCATCGCCTTGGCTGGCACCTCCAGACGCCAGCCGGCTGCAGCGAACAGCCTCTGCAGTCGAGCGGCTTGGCTGGGTGCGTCTTCCCACCAAGTGCCTGGCGCCACCGCCAGCAGGCGGCTGCCAGAGCGCAGCGGCGGGGGCGATGGCAACGAGCGCAATGGCGAGGAGGCTGGCAGGGACGCACTGCGGCCGCCGCGGGGCAGCCCGAGCCCAAGCACCGCCAGACCCGTGAGCAGCGAACGGCGGCGCAAGGGTTCAGCCCATCAGAGCGGCCAGCAGCCGGCGACCATCCAACCCACCGGTGGCGGGATCACAGGCCCGCTCCGGATGGGGCATCAGCCCCAGCACATTGCCCTGGGGATTGGTGAGACCGGCCACATCGCCCATCGAGCCGTTGGGGTTGGCGCTGTACCTCAGCACCACGCAGCCCTCCTGCTCCAGCTGCTGCAGCTGGGTGGGGTCCACCTGATAGCGGCCTTCGCCATGGGCGATCGGCAGCACAATCCGCTCCCCTTCGTCGTAGCCCTGCAGCCAGCGGCAGCCGCCAGGGCGCACCTCCAGGGCCGTTGGTTCGCACAGGAAATGCAGGCCACGGTTGCGGGTGAGGGCTCCCGGCAGCAGCCCCAGTTCGGTGAGCACCTGGAAACCGTTGCAGATGCCGAGCACCGGACCGCCCCGCTCCGCGTAGCCGCGCAACTCCTCCAGCACTGGCGCGAAGCGGGCAATGGCCCCGCAGCGCAGATAGTCGCCGTAGCTGAACCCACCTGGCAGCACCACTGCGTCCAGACCGCTGAGGTCGCGCTCCTCATGCCACAGAAAACGGGTGGGCTGGCCGAGACAGCCTTCTAGCGCCCAGCGCACATCCCGGTCGCAGTTCGAACCGGGAAACACCACGATGCCGATCGTCATGGGGTTCTCTCTGCTCAGCCTGCTTCGACCACTTCCAGCGACCAGTCCTCGATCACGGGATTGGCCAGGAGGCGATCACTGAGCAGTTCGAGGCGGGCCTCGGCGGTGGCGCGGTCGGGGGCTTCCAGATCCACCTCGATTGCCTTGCCGATCCGCAGCCGCGTCACCCCTTCCACCCCCAGACGGCCGGCCGCCGCCCGGGTGGCCTCCCCGGCCGGGTCGAGCACGGAAGGGCGGAGCGATACCTGAACGCGGGCGTTGTAGAGGGGCACCGGAGGGGCTGGCGTTTGTTAAATCTTGGCAGCCCGGCCCCCCGCTCCTGGCCCAGCGGAACAGCTTGGAGAAGAACCTCCGCCGCCAGGCCGTGGGATCGCCGTTGCCGCTTCCGTCGCTTCGCCGCCTGGGGAGCGTGGCATTGCTCCTGGTTCCGCTGCTGGTTGCGCTTTCCCGGCCCGTGCAGGCGGCTCCGGTGCTGATTCAGCTCCAGTGCCGACTGGCCGCAGGCCCCTGGCAGCCCTGCCGGATGGAGGTGGAGCAGGTGGGCGGCCACTGGTGGTTGCTGGTGGGGAAGCGCCGCATCGAATTCCGCCATGACGGCAAGGGCACGGTGACCATGCAGGGCCTGCCGGCCCATGGCAGCAGCTCCCAGGGCTGGCGAAGGGTGAGCAGCCGTTGGGAGGACACCAGCCTCTGCTGGGATGGAATCTGTGCCCGCGGCCCGATCCCCCTGGACTGAAGACGGGACGGCCGGCAGTCCTCGGCGCCTGCTCAGAAAGCGGCGAAGGCTTCCTCAAGACGGTCGCGATCGCTGGCCGCCGCCAGCACCACCAGTTGCAGGCCTGGCCGCTCGGGATCAGCCGACGGAGTGGCCTCATACCAGCAGTCCAGGCGTTGCCCCACGGCCTGGATCTGCAGCGGCAGCCGTTTACCCGGTTGTTGGAGCCTGCCCTTCAGCCGCAGCACCGGCAGTTGATCCAGCAGCTGCTGGAGCCGCAGTTCCAGTGCCTCCCGCTCCCAGTCGCCGCTGCGTTCCACCAGCAGAGACGTCATGGCCACGTGGTGGTGGTCATGGGGGTGGTCGTGGGAGTGGTCGTCGGAGGCGTTGGGATCGTCCGCATCGAGGTCGGCAGAACCGGCCTCCCCACCCAGCAACAGCGCCGCATCCACGACGCCGCGACTGATCGGGAGCACCGGTTTGGGACCATCCAGCAGGCCCTGCACCCGCTCGATCACCTCGGCAAGCGCAGCGCTCTCGAGCCGGTCTGCCCGGCTGACCAGCACCACATCGGCGGCTTCCAGCTGCTCGGCAAACAGCTCCTCGAGCGCCTGCAGATGATCGAGGCTCGGATCGGCCTGCCGCTGCGCCTCCACCGCTCTGGCATCGCCCACCACATGGCCGTTGGCCAGGGCTTCTCCGTCCACCACCGTCACCACCGCATGCACCCGGGTGCGGGTGCGGATCTCGGGCCAGCCGAAGGCGGCGATCAACGGTTCCGGCAACGCCAGGCCGCTGGTTTCCACGATGACGCCATCGAGCTGGTCGGCCCGTTGCAGCAATGCCTGCATCGTGGGCAGAAACTCCTCCTGCACGGTGCAGCAGAGGCAGCCGTTGGCGAGCTCCACCACCCTGCCGGCCAGCTCGTCCTCCGGGCAGAAGCCGCAGGCGGCGATCAGGTCACCATCAATGCCCACCTCTCCAAATTCATTCACCAGCACCGCCAGCCGCAGGCCGCTCTGGGTCAGCAGATGGCGCAGCAATGTGGTCTTGCCGGCGCCGAGAAAGCCGGTCACTACAGTGACAGGCAGGCGGGAAACAACGTCGCTGCCCATCAGCCCACCAAGGCGGACCAGGTCCAGGCGGCTCCGCAGCCCAGCAGGCCCGATGCCAGCAGCTGGCGAGCCTGGAGCGAAAGGCTGGCGGCGCCCTTGCGCAGCAGTTGCAGGGCCGCCAGCAACAGGGCGGCCTGGCTGATCAGCAGACCCAGCAGATAGCTGGCGATCGGCATGGTGGTCCAGCCGAGCACCGAGGCGCTCAGCACATATCCATGCAGGGCGAAGGCAGGCAGCAGTACCCCCTCGGGCAGGCGGCGGAGCAACACCAGACCAACGAGCACCAGGCTGAAGGCCACCAGAGCCTCGGCGCCAGGCAGGCCCGGCAGCAGCAGCCCCAGGGCGCTGCCGGCCAGACCGGTGGCCAGTAGGGCCAGCATCCAGGGCCAGCGCCGCTGCCAGCCCACCAGGGAGAGGGAGAGCAGGAAGAGCAAATGATCGGGCCCGATCACCGGATGCAGCAGGCCACTGAACAGGCCAGTGATCGGGGTGGGCTTGAGCTGCATCAGATCCATCAGGTGATGGGCTTGGGCGGCGGGGCTGAGCAGCAGCAGCGCGCCCGTGAGCAGTGCTGGCCAAACCAGAACGCCGGACGAACGGGCGAAGCGGGCAGCCGCAGGCCGCCCGACGGTGGAGAGAAGATTCATGGGAGCCCGGTCCGCGCCGGTTCGGTTGAGGGGGGCAGACCGGCGGGCCTTCTGACTGAGCCCCCCGAAGGAGACCGACACAGCTGCGGGACAGTGCCGGAATTCCACCGGTCTTTCCCCGTTACCTCCGCTGGCTGATCCCCAGCGGAACCGGAATCACAAATCTATCCCTGGATGCGGCCAGGCCCCACAACGCTCACCGACAACCCAGGCTTTCTCTGGTTTCCACACCGGTCACCGGATGGGTACCGCTGGCTCGCTTGCAGAGGGCACGCCGTTCGGGCAGATCCAGCACCGCATCGCTGAAATCGGCTCCGTCGATCCTGGCGTCCAGAAAACGGCTCTGCATCAGCATGGCGTTGCGCAGCTGGGCTCCCCGCAGGTCGGCGCCGTCAAAACGGGTGGCGTAAGCCACCGCATCCTCGAGGTTGGCATTGCGGAGATCCACGTTTTGGAGGTTGCTGGAGTTGAAGACGGCGCCGCGCAGATCGGTGTCGTGCAGATCGAAGCCCTCCAGCTTCGCCTTCAGGAATTCCTGTTGCTGCAGGTTGCGACCATGCATATCGGGCTCAAGCTCCTGCAGGGATCGCTGGCTTCTCAGTTCGGGAGCCGTGATCGCCAGGGCGGGCGCCGGCAACGACGAGATCACCAGCAGCGGCAGCAGCAGCAAAACCGCCAGTACAGAGGCCCGCAGCCAGGCCTGCAGAGAAGCACGACGTGGACGCTGCCCCTGCGCCTGGAAGCCAGGCGTACGTGTTCCGATCCCAGCCATGCCTCACGATTACGCTGCAACCTCAATTTATGGCAGGCATGGGCATGTCCCTGCGGGTGGTGGTTCCCCCCCACCCCCTGATCGGTCACTGGCTCACGCTTCTGCGCGAACGGTCCACCCCTCCTCCCCTGTTCGGCACCGCCATGGCCGAGCTGGGTCGCTGGCTCACGTATGAAGCGGTGCGCGACTGGTTGCCACAGCGCCGTCTGGAGCTGGACACCCCCCTGGCCCGCACCGAAGGGGTGGTGGTGGACAGTGCGGTGCCGCTGCTGGTGATCCCGATGCTGCGGGCCGGCCTCGGCCTCTGGCAGGGCGGGGTGCAGGTGCTGCCGGCTGCTGCTGTGGCCCATGTGGCTCTGCGGGCCGAGGCGGTGGAGGGTCCGGTGGAATGGATTCTCGACACCCTCCCGACTCCCCTGGAGGAGCGCCTGGGTGTGCTGATCTATGTGCCGACGATCGGCAGCGGTGCCTCGCTGCTGGCCCTGCTGGAGCGCCTTCGAGGTCTGGGGGTGGCAGGCGATCGACTGCGCGTGATCACCGCCCTGGCCTCCGCGCCGGGTCTGAAGGCGATCGGCGAACGGATCCCGGAGCTCACGATCTACTGCGCCTGCATCGACGCCGAACTGGATGCGCAAGGCCGGATCCTGCCGGGCTGCGGCGATCCCGTGGAGCGTCTGTACGGTTTCCAGCCTGGCCCTGGCGAAACTCCTGCCTAGGCTTGGAGCCAGCATTCCATCCGCCCCTTCCCGACCGATGGCCGATTCCAGGGATCGTTCCGGCTCCAGCGGCAGCGCCCTGCTGCTGAGCGCCATGACCGGTGCCGTGCTGGGTGCCGCAGGCTTCGGGTGGTGGCTGCTCTCCGAAGCCGACAGGCGTCGGCGCACCCAGGAGCAACTGCGCTCCCTGCGGCTCACCAGGCTCCAGGGGCTTTCCCAGCTGCAGGACGGAGCCGCCCAGCTGGCGGGCAATCTCCAGGGTCGGCTGCGGGTGGGGGCACCTGCCGAGGCCGCAATGGCTCCCGAAGCCGAGGGGGCCACGGTGGACGACCAGCTCCACGCCAAGGTGCAGCAGCTCAACCAGGCGATCGACGAAGTACGCCGTCAGCTCGAACAGCTCCAGCCCCAGGCCTGACAGCTCCATCTCCAGGCCTGACAGCCGGCCACTCTCGCCGGGCCAGAAGCTCCGGTCGGTAGGTTGCTCGCATCCTGTCCTTCGCCGGCCATGCTGCGTTCCGACGCCATCACCAAGGGAATCCAGCGTTCCCCCAACCGCGCCATGCTGCGTGCCGTTGGCTTCGGAGACGGCGACTTCGACAAGCCGATCATCGGCATCGCCAACGGCTACAGCACGATCACTCCCTGCAACGTGGGGCTTAATGATCTGACCCGCAGAGCCGAACAGGCCGCCCACCAGGCCGGGGCGATGCCCCAGACCTTCGGCACGATCACCGTGAGCGATGGCATCTCGATGGGCACCGAAGGGATGAAGTATTCCCTGGTCTCCCGCGAAGTGATCGCCGATGCGATCGAAACGGCCTGCAACGGCCAGAGCATGGACGGCGTGCTGGCCGTCGGCGGCTGCGACAAGAACATGCCCGGAGCCATGCTGGCCATGGCCCGCATGAACATCCCCGCCATCTTTGTGTATGGCGGCACCATCAAGCCGGGCAAGCTCGGTGGTTGCGACCTCACCGTGGTGAGTGCTTTCGAGGCGGTGGGCCAATTCACCGCCGGCACGATCGATGAGGAACGACTCACGGCAGTGGAGAAGAACGCCTGCCCCGGCGCTGGCAGCTGTGGCGGCATGTTCACCGCCAACACCATGAGTTCGGCGATCGAAACGATGGGGCTGAGCCTGCCCTACAGCTCCACCATGGCGGCGGAAGACGCCGAAAAAGCCGACAGCGCTGCCCGCAGCGCCGAAGTGCTGGTGCAGGCGATCGAGCGCAACATCCGGCCCCTCGACCTGCTCACCCGCGAGGCCTTCGAGAACGCCATCGCCGTGATCATGGCCGTAGGTGGCTCCACCAATGCGGTGCTGCACCTGCTGGCGATCGCCCGCACCGCCGGGGTGCCGCTCAGCATCGATGACTTCGAGTCGATCCGCCAGAAGGTGCCGGTGATCTGCGATCTCAAACCCAGCGGTCGCTATGTGGCCACCGATCTCCACCAGGCGGGAGGCATCCCCCAGGTGATGAAGCTGTTGCTGGAGGCGGGGCTGCTCCATGGCGACTGCCGCACCATCGAGGGTCTGACCCTGCGGGAGGTGCTGGCCGATGTGCCTTCGGAGCCCCCTGCCGACCAGGACGTGATCCGGCCCCTCAGCAACCCCCTCTATGCCAAGGGACACCTGGCCATCCTCAAGGGCAACCTGGCAGAAGAAGGAGCCGTGGCCAAGATCAGTGGGGTCAAGACTCCGGTGATCACCGGCCCGGCACGGGTGTTCGAAAGCGAGGAGGACTGCCTGGACGCGATCCTGGCCAACAAGATCCAGGCCGGCGATGTGGTGGTGGTGCGCAACGAAGGCCCGGTGGGCGGACCGGGCATGCGCGAGATGCTCTCCCCCACCTCCGCGATCGTGGGGCAGGGTCTGCTCGACAAGGTGGCCCTGATCACCGATGGCCGTTTCTCTGGTGGTTCCTACGGCCTGGTGGTGGGCCACGTGGCCCCGGAAGCCGCCGTCGGCGGCACCATCGGTCTGGTGCACGAGGGCGACAGCATCACCGTGGATGCCCATCAGCTGCTGGTGCAGCTCAACGTGGATGAGGGCGAACTGGCTCGCCGCCGCGCCGCCTGGGTCAGGCCGGCTCCCCGCTACCGCACCGGTGTACTGGGCAAATACGCCCGTCTGGTGAGCAGCAGCAGCCTGGGGGCGGTCACCGACCAGCCGCCAGGCTGAGGACACTGGGCCCGGCGGAACAGGCGCCCCTCAGGTCAGCCCCACCAGCAGGGCCCGCAACCGTCGCGCCAGGGCCTCGAGCGGAACCCCATCGGCGGGCCGCTCACAGCGGCTGCCGGTGGCCGGATCCATCCACACAGGATGCCCCCCCTGCCAGAGCATCGGCCGTTGGTCATCCACCAACCAGGCCAGGGTGAGGTGGAGATCCTCACCACTGCGGTACAGCTCGAGTTCGAGATCCTCCTGGGGCAGGCGCTCGCCTTCGCACGATCGGGCCTCGATCCGCAGGCAGAGGTCCTCCAGGACTTCCTCTTCAGCCTGCGGATCCCCTGGCTGGCTCGGAACCACTGCGTGGCGCAGGGGCTTACGGCAGAGATCGGCGGCCGCTGCCACCAACCGGCTCAGGTCGGCATTCGGACTCGACACTGCTCAGACAGTTGGTCAGATGGTGGTCAGATGGCGTGGATTGCCCTCAGCTCCAGATGGAGCGGGCCGGCCCGGAAGCCTCGGTTGGCACCGCCATCATCACCGAAGCGGGAATGAAGAATCTGCAGTCTGGTGATGCGCGCAACATCAAAGTGCAGTGGCAACCCCAGGGGCAAACCTTCCAGCGGCTGGGCCCGCACCGAAGCCCGCAACTGGGCGAAGGGCAGCGACACAGAGCTAAGCCCCGCCGGCGCCTCGAACTCGACCACCCAGCGCAAACCACCGGGAATCAGTTCGGTGAGACCGGCCATCCGATCGGCGCAGGCCACCGCCAGCTTGTAGCGACGGCCATCGCCCAGCAGGTCAAGCTGCAAGCCTTCAAAGCCGCTCAGATCCAGGGGAGGGGAAAACAGGGGCGAACGGCAGCTGACGAAGCCACCACCGGTCTCCACCACCTCTCCCTCCAGCACCAGCCCCTGGCTGCTGACACGGCAGACGGCGGAGCTCCGCCCTCCCATCACCGTGTCGTTGAGGGCATGCCAACCACTGAAGCCATCGCCTGCCACCACCAGCTTCGTCGTCGCCATCTGTTCAGCCCCGCGGCAGATCAGCCGCCGCTTCCGGATCGGCAAGTACCACCACCTGGCTGCGCGGAGACACCAGACGGGCCGGGGTTCGCTCCGCCGATTCGTCCGGATCGAGCAGGCGCTGCAAGGCTTCCCGCTTGCCGGAACCACTGACTAGGAAGATCACAGTGCGCGCCTCGCTGAGCACTGGAGCCGTGAGGGTGATCCGGGGCAGCCCCTTGCCTTCGCCGATCGTCACCGCCTGATCCACCACCTTCGTGGCCGCAGTGCCCGGAAACAGTGAGGCGGTATGGCCATCATCGCCGAGGCCGAGCAGAACCAGATCGAGCCGCGGGGGTTCGCCTGGGCAGAGCTGCTGCAGAAGTTCCCCGTAGGCAACGGCGCTCTCCTCGGCGGTGGACCGGTCGGTGGGCACCGGATGGAAGCAGGCGTGGGAGGCGGGGGGTTCGCTGAGCAGGGTTTCGCGGAGCATGCGCGCGTTGCTGGCGGGATCGCTGGCCGGCACCCAGCGTTCATCCCCCAGAAGCACATCGACCCGATCCCAGGGCAGATGCTCCCGGCCAAGCCGCTTGTAAGCAGCCCGCGGTGATTCACCGCCGGCCAGGGCAATCTGGGCGCGATCGCGCTCGGCCAGGGAAAGGTCGATCGCGGCGGCGATCTGCTGGGAGACCTGACGGGCCAGATCCTCCGGGCCTGTGGCCACCATCAGGTGATAACGGGTCATGGAAGCCACTCGGTGTGGAAGGCGCCGGGGCGGTCGGTGCGTTCGTAGGTATGGGAGCCGAAGCAATCCCGCATCGCCTGCACCAGATTCTGGGGCAGGCGGCCACTGCGATAGCTGTCGATGTAATCGAGGGTGCTGCTGAGGCAGGGCACAGGGATACCGGCCAGGGCTGCCCCTGCCACCACCTGGCGCAGGCCTGGCAGGCGGCTGTTGATCTGGGTGGCGAACCAGGGGTCGAGCATCAGGTTGGCCAGATCCTGCTGGGATCGGTAGGCATCCTGGATGCGCTGCAACAGGCGAGCCCGGATGATGCAACCACCCTTCCAGATCTGGGCGATGGCCGCCATGTCGAGCTGGTACTCATGGAGGCGAGATGCGGCCTGGAGCAGGGCCATGCCCTGGGCATAACTGGCGATGCAGGCCAGGATGCACGCGTCCCGCAGGGGGCCCATCCCGTCGCTGGGGCTGCCCAGATCGAAACGGTGGGGAGCCGGCGGCAGCAGGACAGCTTCGGCGGCAATCCGCTCCGGTCGCAGCGAACTCAGAACCCTTGCATTGAGAGCCGCGTAGATGGTGGGCACGGGAACGCCCATCTGCAGTGCACTCTCCACCGTCCACAGGCCGGTTCCTTTCTGCCCGGCAGCATCGACGATCTTCTCCACCAGATCGCCGCCATCCTCCGGATCGGTGGTGCGCAGACAGACCTCGGTGATCTCCACCAGGAACGAAGCCAGTTCTTCTGTCTGGTTCCAGCCTTTGAGCACATCGGCCATGGCCTTGCCATCCATGCCGCCGACCCGCTTCATCAGGTCGTAGGCCTCGGCAAGGATCTGCTCGATTCCATATTCGATGCCGTTGTGGACGGTTTTGACGAAGTGGCCTGAACCGCCAGGGCCGATGTAGGTGACACAGGGTCCGTCCTCCACCTTGGCCGCCATCTTCGAGACCAGATCCTCGATCGCGTCGTAGGCAGCCTTGGTGCCGCCCGGCATCATGCTCGGACCTTCCAGAGCTCCCTTCGCCCCACCGGATACGCCCATGCCGATGTAGCCGAAGCTCTTGCTTTCCAGCTCCGCCACCCGCCGTTCAGTATCGGTGTAAAGGGAGTTACCGCCGTCGATCAGCAGATCCCCCTCCTCCAGCAGAGGCGAAAGGCTGGCGATGGTGGCATCTACAGCATCACCTGCCTTGACCATCATCAGAATCCGTCTGGGACGTTCCAGCGCGGCAACGAATTCGGGGAGGGTTTCGACACCGATGATGTCCTTTCCGGCACCACGGCCCGCCAAAAACTCAAGAGTCTTGGCGTAGGTACGGTTGTAGACAACACTGGAAAACCCATTGCGCTCGGCATTGAGCACAAGATTTTCACCCATCACGCCAAGACCAATCAGGCCGAAATGCGCCTTGCTCATGGGGCAGGGAAGGAAACGTAGCTCCCCTGCAGTGTGGCCACGCAGATGGGGGGATGGAGGGCTTGCCTGGTGATGTCAGCGAGTGCTGTCACGCAAGCCCCCTGATCAGCTCTAGATCACGGTGCCATCAGCAATGGTGCCGTTTTTCACCACCACCACGATTCCGTTGCGGATGTAGAAGTTCAACTCAGGTCGGTCGGCTTCCTCGACGTGGTCCTTGTTGACAATCGTGACATCTTTGCCAATGCGAACGTTTTTATCAAGGATCGCCCGCTTCACGGTGGTGCCCCTGCCGACACCGATCGGGATGCCTCCCCGTTCGCGCAGCACCAACCTTTCTTCGGAGGATTCGAAGTAGTCGGCACCCATCACCAGGGTGTCCTGCAGAACCACCTCATCCTCAACCCGGCTCCGCACACCGAGTACGCAGTGGTGGATGCTGCAGGCCTTCAGCAGCGACCCCTCGCCGATGATCGATTCAGTGACCTGAGCGTCCTGAAGCTTGCTCGGGGGGAGATAGCGGGGACGGGTGTAGATCGGAAACTTCTCGTCGTAGAAGGAAAAGGCCGGATTTGGCTGTGCCGTCAGGGCGAGGTTGGCCTCGTAAAACGCGCCGATCGTTCCGATATCTTCCCAGTAATCATCAAAGAGGAAGCTCTGGAGGTTGTCTCCTCGCTCCAGGGAAGCGGGGATAATCTCCTTGCCGAAATCAGTGGCGCTGGGATTGGCGTTGAGGAGATCAAACAGAGTATCTCTGCTGAACACGTAGATTCCCATTGACGCCAGATACGGCCGTCGCTCCGCCTCCTCAGCCGAGAGACCAAGTTTGGCCGTGTCCACCTGCATGGCCGCGAGGGCTTCACCCTTGGGCTTTTCACGAAACTCGCGGATCCGACCGTCCGGAGTGGTGCGCATCAGACCGAAGCCCTCAGCCTGCTCGGCATCCACCGGCAGGGCACCTACGGATAGGTGAGCGCCGGTATCGATATGGTGCTGCACGAATTTGCTGTAATCCATGCGGTAAAGCTGGTCACCGGAAAGGATCAGGTAATGGTCCACATCCCATTCCTGGAACAGCCACTGATACTTCCGCACCGCATCGGCTGTGCCCTCAAACCAACTGGGACTGTCGGGGGTCTGCTGGGCCGCCAACACCTCCACAAATCCCTGCCCGAAGCCGGCTGAGAGGTTGTAGCTCATCGTGAGGTGACGATTGAGCGAGGCACTATTGAATTGGGTAAGTACGTAGATCTTATTGATCTCTGAGTTGATGCAATTGCTGACAGGAATATCAATCAGGCGGTACTTGCCAGCCAGGGGCACGGCGGGCTTGGCCCTGGTCTTGGTGAGTGGGTAGAGGCGAGTACCGGCACCACCCCCGAGGATAATCGCAAGTACTCGTTTCATTGGCTGTCTCGTTTCTCCTGGATGGGCAGACCGTACTGGAGCGTGGTGCTGAACTGCGGGAAAGGGCGACACTTTGTTGCCGACTCCCCGGCACTTGCTTTGTCGTTGATCAAGGGTGCCGAATCAGGCTTCGTGCTGTGGATCCTCAAGCTCAAACAACTCCTGCAGCACGTTCATTGCCACATGTCGCTGCTGGCGGGGCTGGGGTGCCCGCAGCCGGGTCACGGGCGTGTGGAGGATCTTGTTGATGATCCCCTTGCTCAGGGCTTCCACCACCTTGCGCTCCCGGGCCGAAAGGTCGGGTCCCATGCGGCTGAGGGCTTTCTGGAGTTCCTGTTCGCGGATGTCCTCCAATTGATTGCGCAGACGGTTAACCAGCGGAACCGCCTCCAGGCCATCCCACCAGTCGAGGAACTGCATTGATTCCTCGCGCAGCAGACCCTCCGCCTCGGCTGCCATCTCGCGCCTGGCCTCCTGATTGCGGGCCACCACTTCCTGGAGGTCATCCACATCAAAGGAATCCACGCCAGGCAGCTCATCCGCGTCGGAGCTGATGTTGCGTGGAACACCGATGTCCACGAGCATCAGGCTGGAGCGCCTGTTGAGGGCCCGAAGCCGCTCGGCGGTGATGATCGGATCTTCTGCTCCTGTGCTGGTGAACACCAGGGAGCAGGTGCTGAGGCAATGGTCGAGATCGCTGAGGGGTCGACACTGCACCGGAAGCCCAGGGAAATCGGCTGCCAGACGCTCGGCCCTCTCCACGGTGCGATTGAGAAGTACCGCGCCACGACAGCCCTTGGCCTGGAGATGCTGGAGCAGAAGCCTGGCCATGCGACCTGCTCCCACTACCGCCACCTGTTCCTGATCGAGCGGGACCAGTTCGTCGAGGCCCCGGGCCTGACCGATCTTCAGCTGAGCCAGCTCCACGGCGGCGGAGCTGATCGAAACGGCTCCTGTGCCGAGGTTGGTCTCGGTGCGAACCCGCTTGCCGGTGCTCACCGCCTGGTTGAGAAGGCGGTTCAGGATCGGTCCGACGGAGCGGTACTCCTGGCCGAGTCGCACCATCTTCTTGACCTGGGAGAGAATCTGGCCCTCCCCCAGCACCAGGCTGTCGAGCCCGGCCGCCACCCGAAGCAGGTGACCGATCGCCTCCTCGTGGTGGTAGACGAACAGATGGGGCGTGAGATCAGCTACCTCAAGTCCGGAAACCTGGCTGAGGAAACTTCCCACGGCAGAGATGCCGAGCTCGGGGTGGCGCAGCAGGGTATAGATCTCCAGCCGGTTGCAGGTGCTGAGGATGGAAGCCTCCAGCACCTGTTCGTTGGCCCGCAGCTTCTGCAGCGAAGCCTCCATGGTCTGCTCAGGGATGCTGAGACGTTCGCGGATCTCCACCGGAGCCGTGCGATGACTCAGGCCGACGACGGCGATGTGCATGGAGGCTGACCTCTGGTTTCGCGCTGAGAGAATCGGAATCAGCGCAGCGCGATGCTCTGGGCACCGGGCTTGATGTGCACGGTGTTGGTGAACCGGGCGGTGTTGTCAAGGGTGCTGATCACCAGGGAGCTGGTGCGGGTGCAGTCCTTCTCAAACTTCACGCCGTGGAACAGCAGACCATCGGTGATGCCGCTGCCAGCAAACACCACGTTTTCACCCGAAGCGAGCTCTTCGGCTTCGTAGATCTTGTCCACATCGGTGATGCCCATCTCGTTGAGGCGGGCAATGTTGCCTTCCTTGGTGTAATCCGCCCATTCGGACGTCTGGGCGACGGCCGGGTCGTACACCAGCTGACCCTGGAAGTGGCCGCCCAGGGCGCGCATGGCGGCAGCGGAGATCACCCCCTCCGGAGCAGCACCGATACCCATCAGGCAGTGGGTGCCCGTGCCGGCGAAACCGCAGGCGATGGCAGCCTGCACATCGCCGTCGGAGATCGGTTGGACGCGGGCGCCGGTGGCGCGGATCTCGGCGATCAGATCCTTGTGGCGGGCACGGTCCATCACCACGATCACCAGCTCGCTCTTGGCAACGCCGAGGCACTGGCTGAGGATCTCGATGTTCTCGGTGGCGGACTTGCGGATGTCCACCTTGCCCTTGGCGGCCGGGGGTGCCGCCAGCTTCTTCATGTAGAAGTCGGGGGCATTGAACAGACCACCGCGATCGGAGGCGGCCAGAACGGCCATGGAGCCGCGCTGACTGTTGGCACAGAGGTTGGTGCCTTCGCAGGGATCCACAGCGAAGTCCACACCGGGGCCGGTGCCGCTGCCCACTTCCTCACCGATATAGAGCATGGGGGCTTCGTCGCGCTCCCCCTCCCCGATCACGATCCGACCCTGCATCTGGATCTGACCCATGCGCTTGCGCATGGCTTCCACGGCTGCGGCGTCAGCTTCGTCCTTTTTGCCCAGACCGGTCAGTTCGGCCGATGCGATGGCGGCTTGCTCAACGACCTCGAGAATTTCCTGGATAAGGGTGCGATCCACAGCTGTCCGGCAGGGTGACGTACTTGGCTTCAACCGTGCCGGACGCCCTAGGGAGCCAGCAACGACAGGCCCTTTCGGGCTTGAAGCCGGGTCATCGTATCAGCGTGACGGGGATTTCCCCGGAGCGCCCCCCGGGTGCTTCCTTACAATCCTGCGACTCCTTCTCTGCGGTGGCCCGCCCATGAGCACCAAGCCCCTGGTGGTCTCCCCCTCCATCCTCTCGGCCGATTTCGCCCGTCTCGGCGAGCAGGTGCGTGCCATCGACGAAGCCGGTGCCGACTGGATCCATGTGGATGTGATGGATGGCCGCTTCGTCCCCAACATCACCATCGGTCCCCTGATCGTCGAGGCGCTGCGGCCCGTCACCGCCAAACCGCTCGACGTTCATCTGATGATCGTGGAGCCTGAGAAATACGTGGCCGATTTCGCCAAGGCTGGCGCCGACATCATTTCGGTGCAGGTTGAAGCCTGCCCCCACCTGCATCGCAACCTGGCCCAGATCAAGGAGCTGGGCAAACAGGCCGGCGCAGTGCTGAACCCCAGCACCCCGCTCGACACCCTCGAGTATTGCCTCGAGCTCTGTGATCTGGTGCTGATCATGAGCGTGAACCCCGGCTTCGGTGGCCAGAGCTTCATCGAGAACCAGGTGCAGAAGATCCGCGACCTGCGTCGCCTCTGCGATGAGCGCGGCCTGGATCCATGGATCGAAGTGGATGGCGGCATCAAGCCCGGCAATGCCTGGCAGGTGATTGAAGCCGGTGCGAACGCGATCGTCAGTGGTTCGGGGGTGTTCGGAGCCGCCGACTATGCCGAAGCCATCACCGGCATCCGCAATAGTCGCCGCCCCGAACCGGCCCTGGTCTGACCCTGTCCGAGCCCCATCCCTGCGGTGATCCAGCTGCAGGGATGAAGCATTGGCTCGAGGCTGTGAAGCTGCATCCCTAACTTTCTGGGGAGTGCTGGCACATCTATGGGTAGGGGCATTCGCTTCAGTAGCACAGCCTGGCTGGCGGCCTTGGTAGCCCTAGGACCGTTGCTACAGGGAGCTTTCGCACCAGCCCTGGCCCGCATCAGCCGCCTCGACCACCTCTACTCCTTCGGCGACAGCCTCTCGGATGGAGGAAACAGCGGCATCACCACGGGCAATGCCACCGGTGTGGTCTTTCCTCCACCTCCCTACGCAGGTGGCCGGGTATCGAACGGCCCCGTGGCGATCGAGCAGCTCTGGCGAATCTTTCATCCCGGTGGTGATCCTCCAGCCTCTGGTTTTCTGCCTTCCCTGGCTGGTGGTAGCAACTACGCGGTGAGTGGGGCCACCACCGGTGTGGACAACTTCAACACCTACAGCCCCGGGGTGCCCGCCCTGTTTCGGCCCGCCTTCGCCAATCTCGGCAACGCCAACCAGCTCCAGGCGTTTCTTGCTGGAAATCCTGCCCCGGACCCTGCTCACGACCTTTTCCTGATCTGGTTGTTTCCGAACGATCTGCTCGGCTGGAGCCTGAATGGCAACCGAACGCCAGGCACATTCGATGGACAACCAGGCGTCGATACAGGGCCAGGCCCAGAAGGACTGGCAGCCCTGATCGGCAATGGCATCCAGAACATCACGGGGTCGGTTCTGACACTGGCGGCCGCAGGCGGCACCCAGTTTCTGGTGCCTAATATGCCCGATCTGGGTCTCACCCCCCTGTTTCTGGGGACGCCGGAGGCCGAAGCCATCAGCGCCGCCAGCCAGGCTTTTAACAATGCACTGGGCGCGTCCCTTGCGCAGCTGCAGTCCGCCCTGCCCCAGACAGAGATTGTGGCCTTTGAAAGCGATGATCTGTTTGCCGAGATCCTCTCAGAACCGGAGAGCTTCGGACTGGAGAACGTCACCCAGTCGTGCCTTGCCAATGCAGCGATCTGCGATCCGGAACGCTGGTTTTTCTGGGATGACTTCCACCCCACAACAGCAGGCCATCGGCTGATCGCCGAGCGCTGGGCGGCAGCTGTGGCGGAGCCTGTGCCGGGGCCCCTGGGCCTGCTGGCTCCACCGCTGCTTTTTCACTGGAGCCGCCGGCTGCGGCGTAGGCTCCAGCGAAGGATTCAGCTGCCGAAGAACCAACCGTAGCTGTGGAGGCCGATGCCAAGCAGGTTGACCCCGATGTAACAGACAGCGATCACCACCAGTCCGACGGCGGCCACGATCGCCGGCTTCCGGCCCTGCCATCCTCGGATCAAGCGGGTATGGAGGTAGGCGGCGTAGACCAGCCAGCAGATCAGGGCCCAGGTTTCCTTAGGGTCCCAGCTCCACCAACTTCCCCAGGCCTCATTGGCCCATACCGCTCCGCTCACCAGGCCCACGGAGAGCAGCAGAAAGCCCACCGTGATCGTTCGATAGCTGAGACTGTCGAGTTGCTCGCTGATCCGAAACTCAGTGCTGTTGAGTTCCATCGCCCCAGGACCGTCGCTGGCCAGTTGGGCCTGTCGGTACCCGCCACTGCCGATCGAACTACTGCGAAGTTCCAGGGCCTCTTTTCGGTCGGTGAACAGGACGGCCACGGAAAGCAGGGAGCCCACCAGCAAGGCCGCATAGCTCAACATGATCACGCTCACGTGCATCACCAGCCAGCTGGAGCGCAAGGCGGGCACCAGAGGGGAGGCCTCCTGAAGCCGATCCGGCAAGGCGAAGCTGGCGAAGGCCACACAGCCAAGCGCCATCGGCGTGGCGGCTGCCGGAATCAGGGGACTGGGCCAGGCCCGCTCAACCAGCAACTGGGTCAGGGTGCAGGCCCAGGCCAGGAAACACAGCGATTCGTAGAGGTTGCTGATCGGGAAATGGCCTGACTCCCACCAGCGCAGCACCAGCTGGGCGGTGAGGCAGAGATTGGCGGCGGCCACCAGCAATCTCACAGCGGAGCTGTTGCGACCTCCGCTGAGAGACCAGAAGGAGATCGGCAACACCAGCAGGAGGAGGCCGAAGGCCAGGAGGCCCAGCCCCAGAACGGGATCGTTCACCAGGAACCGACAAGACCGCCCCAGTCTGCCGCTTCAAGGCCCCAGTGGAGACCCCGGAGAAGTTCGTGGACCCGAACCGGGACCGAACCGCTCATCGATTGGCCTGCCGCAACAACGCCAGCCCGCCGGCCAGGCCGACGAAGACCGGCAACCAGGCCGCCAGGAAGGGACTGAGGGTACCGGTGATGCCGAGGGAACTGAAGATGAACGACATCAAGTAGTAGCCGAAGATCAGCAGAACGCTGATGCCGAAGCCCTGACTGCGGCTGGTGCGGGTGTGGGGTTTCACCCCGAGACTGCTGCCGATCAGCCCGAACACCAGACAGATGGCTGGGAAAGCGAACTTTTCCTGGATGCGGACACGAAGTCTGCGGGCTTCCTTGGCATTGCCTGCTTCCTTCAGCAGCCTTTCGGCCCTGCGGGCCTGGCCGACGGTCATCTGACTGGCATCGGTAGGAAGCTGTGCCACCTCGATCGGATCGCGGCTTAGGGGATAGGCGTAGCGATCGAACTCACCGGAGGTCGTGGTGCCGGTGTTCTCATCGACATTGACGATGCGACCATCGAAGAACTCCCACATCGCCTCGTTCTCGTTCCAGCGGCCCGACTTGGCCATCAACATCTGGCGCTGCCCGATCCGGGAAAAGTCCAGAAGAGTGACATCATTCATCTGGCCTTCCTTGAAGGTACGCGCATAGAAAATATGAGTGAGGTGCTTTACCTTTTCGCCATATTCATTGCGTATGCGACCGAAACGGGAATAAAGAATATTATCGCCTTTTTCGGTGGCGATCGCTTTGCCTAGAGCTCTTTCAAGTGAATTGGTAGCCTCCAGATTCGCCCTCGGTACGATCACATCGTTGAACACGAAAGTGAGCAGGCTCATCACCAGCGCCAGCATCAGGGCGGGCAGCACCATCCGCTGGGTGCTGACGCCGACACTGCGGAGCGCCGTGAGTTCGCTGCTGCCCGAAAGGCGGCTATAGGCGAGCAGGGTGGCCATCAGAGTGGCCATCGGAAAGGCCAGCACCAGGAAGCCGGGCAAGCGCAGCAGCAGCACCTGCACCGCGGCCAGTAAAGGCAGCCCAGATTCGGCCACCCTGCGCACCAGTTCAAACACCACCCCCACCGAGAGCGAAACGGCGGTGAACGCCGCGATGCCGAACAGCAGCGGCCCCATCAGCTCCGACAGCAGCCAGCGATCGATCAGGGGCAGCTGCCGCCAGGAAGGGATCCTGCCGATCCGCAGGGGAAAGGTCGGGGCCTTGAGCAGGGCGGGTCGCGTCACAGCTGGAATCCCTCGCCCAGGTAGTGGCGGCGCACCAGGGGGTCGTTGGCCATGTCCTGGGAGCTGCCGGAGGCCAGGATGCGACCTTCGGTGAGGATGTAGGCCCGGTCGGTGATAGCCAGGGTTTCGCGCACGTTGTGGTCGGTGATCAGCAGCCCCATCCCCCTCAGCCGCAGGCCGCTGATCAGCTCCTGCAGATCGGCGACGGCGAGGGGATCGACTCCGGCAAAGGGTTCATCGAGCAGCAAATAGCGGGGGCCGGATTCCCCCACCGCCAAGGCCCTGGCCACTTCACAGCGGCGGCGTTCGCCTCCAGAGAGCTGGTAGCCCTTGCGATTCTGAAAGTTGACGAGGTGGAATTCCTCGATCAGGCGTTCCAGCCGTTCTCGCCGGATCGCGTTCGGCGCCCCGCTCTCCTGCAGGGCCAGTCGCAGGTTGTCGCGCACCGTGAGATTGCGGAACACGCTGGCCTCCTGGGGGAGGTAGCCGATGCCGAGCCTGGCCCGACTCGGCATCGGCAGGGCCGCCACCGAGACGCCGTCGAGGCAGACATCGCCACTGTCAGGCCTCAACAAGCCCGTGACCATGTTGAAGGTTGTGGTTTTTCCGGCACCGTTGGGGCCCAGCAAACCCACCACCTCGCCCGGATGGAGTTCCAGGCTCACCCCACTCACCAGGGGCCTGCCGCCGAGGGTGATGGCCACCTGCTCCAGGACCAGACTCATGGCAGCAGGGCAGGTTGGCCGGTGGCCGGCCGGTTGGAACGCAAGCGCAGGGTGCTGGTCACCTGGCGACCCGTGGGAGGTTCGGCCACCAGTCGCTCGCTGTCCAGGCGATAGACAAGGGTTTCGGCGCGGATCCGTTGACCATCGCCATCGACCACCTCCACATCGCCACTCAGCACCAGCCTTCCCTCCCGAGTGAAGTACTGGGCCTGGCGGGAGGTGGCCACCATGGAACGGTCCGGGTAGGCGATCCTGACGTTGCCGGTGGCCGTGACGATGCCCGTGCGGTTGTCCGCCTGCTGGCGATCGGATTCAATCGTGACCAGACCGGTGCCGGGAGCCGGCGCTGCCCCGGCGCTGGTAGGCGGTACTGGGGCCAGCACCGGGGCCGGAGCGGACAGGGCCGCCGTCCCCGGGAGAGCCAGCAGGCATCCGAGCCAGAACAGGCACCTCAGAGGGGCAAGGGAGGGCAATCGGGCCGGTGGCTGCAAGGCGGGAACGGAGTCAGCTGATGTTGGGTCAATGTACCGGTGCCGGTCGCGCCCCCCCATCCACCGCCTCCAGACGAGGCAGGGGAAGATCGCCCAGCTCCTCTCCGGCCTGGAGCCGTTGAAGCCGAGGCAGGACGGACTTGCGCAGAGCCTCCAGATCCAGGCAGAGGGCCTGCTCGCCCTGGTTCTGGAGTCTGCCCACCCCTTCGCCCATCAACACCGTGGCACCGCGGATGTTTCCCCGCTCCAGATGGAGATGGGCCACAGCTATCTGCAGAATCCCCTGCAGCACCGGGCGCATCTCCCCCTGGGTTTCGTGCCAGAGCTCTTCGAGCCCATCGTGGCAGGCATACCATTCGCCGGCATTGAAAAGAGCCACCGACTCCCGGAAACGGGGGTCGGTGGTCAGGCGGTTCTCCTCAGACTCGGAGGGAGCGATCAACGCTTGGCCGGTTTCTTCATCGGCAGCTTGCGTAGCCGGATCGATTCCGGCGTGACCTCCAGCATCTCGTCGGGACCGATGTACTCCAGGGCCCTCTCCAGGGTCATCTGCATCGGAGCCTGGAGGGTATCGAGTTCCTCGGCACCGGCGGAGCGCATGTTGGTGAGCTGCTTGGCCTTGCAGACATTGATCTCCAGATCCTGCGGCCGGTTGTTCTCGCCGATGATCATCCCCTTGTACACCTTGGTGCCGGGAGTGATGAAGAACTGACCGCGATCCTCGGCGTTCTTGAGTGCATAGAAGGTGGCGGTACCCTCCTCAAAAGCAATCAGTACCCCGTTGCGACGCGTATCGAATTCACCCTGCATCGGGCGATAGTCGAGGAACGAGTGGCTCATGATCCCCTCTCCGCGAGTGGCGCGGATGAAATCACCCCGGAAGCCGATCAGACCCCGGGAAGGAACCACAAACTCCAGCTGGGTGCGACCATCGTTGCTGGTTTCCATGTTCTGCATCTCGCCCTTGCGGATCCCGAGCTTCTCGATGCAGGCGCCCACCGATTCCTCCGGTACATCCATCACCAGGGTTTCAAACGGCTCGTGGGGAGTGCCGTCAATCGTGCGGAAGATCACCTGGGGCTGGCTCACCTGGAACTCATAACCCTCGCGGCGCATCGTCTCGATCAGGATGCCCAGGTGCAGTTCGCCCCGGCCACTCACGGACCAACGATCAGGAGAGTCGGTGTCCTCGACCCGCAGCGCCACGTTGGTGAGCAGCTCCTTCTGCAGGCGGTCGCGGATCTGACGGCTGGTGACGAACTTGCCTTCCTTGCCGGCGAACGGTGAATCGTTGACCACGAAGGTCATCTGGAGGGTGGGCTCATCCACCTTGATCAGGGGAAGGGCCTCAGGATTGTCCGGACAGGCGATCGTTTCGCCGATGTTCACTTCATCGAAGCCCGCCACTGCCACCAGGTCACCGGCACTGGCCTGCTCGATCTCGACCCGCTGCAGTCCCTGGAAACCGAGCAACTTGCTGATGCGGCCCCGCTTGATGCTGCCGTCATCACGGATCAGGGCCGCCGGCTGGTTGGCCCGGATCGTGCCGTTGTGGATGCGGCCGATCATGATCCGGCCGAGGAAATCGCTGTAATCCAGCGTGGTGACCTGCAGCTGCAGGGGCTTCTCAGGGTCTCCCACCGGGGGTGGAACATGCCGGAGAATGGCATCGAAGAGCGGCTTCATGTTGTCGCTCTCGGTGGCCATGTCGGGCTTGGCATAGCCGCCCATGCCACTGCCGAACAGATAGGGGAAGTCGCATTGGTCGTCGTCGGCCCCGAGCTCCAGGAACAGATCGAGCACCTTGTCGACGGCCTGTTCAGGATCCACCCGGGCGCGGTCGATCTTGTTGACGAAGACGATCGGACGCAGACCCTTCTCCAAGGCTTTCTTGAGCACGAATCGGGTCTGGGGCATCGGCCCCTCGTTGGCATCCACGATCAGCAGGCAGCCATCCACCATGCCCAGCACCCGTTCCACTTCGCCGCCGAAGTCGGCGTGGCCAGGGGTGTCCACGATATTGATGCGGATTCCGTTGTAATCAACGGCGGTATTCTTGGAGAGAATCGTGATCCCCCTCTCCCGCTCCAGGTCGTTGGAATCGAGAATGCAGGTCGGCACGGCCTCCCCTTCCCGGAAAATGCCGGACTGGCCGAGCAGCGCATCCACAAGCGTGGTCTTGCCGTGGTCGACGTGGGCAATGATCGCAATATTGCGGATCTTGGCTCCTTTGACTTCGCCACTCATGGGGCTGGGGTCCTGCAATGAAGAAAAGGGTGGGTGGTGAGGCGAAATCGCTCACCCCGCGCTCCTGCTGATCCTGGCTGATTCCGGGGTACGAAGAAGATGATCTCGGACGCTGTTTCTGCTAGGGCCATCGGCACCTGATCCGGGGGGATCGTGGCGCCATCTGAAGCGAATCTTGATCCTATCTCAGACCCTGATCGCCAGCGCGACTGCCGCTGAGGCGGTGGGCTGGTTCAAACAGCTCCAGGGCTTCGCTCGATCCCTCAAAACGCCAATGCCAGGGTTCGTAGCTGACCCCCTGAGGATTGTTGCGCGGGAAGGAGAGCTGGAAGTGGTACCGGGCTGCATTGGCTTGCAGCCAGCGGTAGGCCGTGGTGGCATCAAACCGGGGGGAGAGGTTGGCCTCTGGAGCCCGGCCATCTCCCAGATCCACGGCAAAGCCGGTGCTGTGCTCCGAGAATCCGGGCGGAGCACTCACCAGAGCCCGGTCTGCAGCGCTCTGGTTGCGTTCGGACTTGACGTCAAAGAACAGCTGCTTCTGCAGCTCCCGCGAACGGAAGCCACTCAATACCACCAGATTCACGCCTGCAGCGGCAGCGTCCTTCTGCATCTGCAGCAGCGAGCGGGCCGCATCGGTCCGCAGCTGCAGATCGGGGGCGATCGCCACCAGCTGGGCGGCGGGGGCTTCCGGATAACGGAAGTGGCCGAGCAGGCGGCCATCCCGCCCCAGCCGGGCATTCAGTCCCGCCACCGGAGCAGGCTGGAGCAGGCCCCGCAGCGGACCGGCGATCAGCAGGGCACCGAAGCTGGCCACTAGGGCGCTGCCCACCAAGAACCATCGCAGCTTGCTCCCCCGGCTGGTACCCGGGGACGGGAGGCTGGAGCTGCGGCGGGCCAGCGGGATGTCCTCGCCCACCCTGCGGGCTCGGCGGGGAGAGTCGGTGCGGATCGAACGTTGCGACACGCGCCTGGTCAAAACAGTGGCTGATGGTAAAGCCTCTGCCCGAAAGGGCCGCCGGCGACCCCTTCAGCGGTGTTAACTTTCCACCAGGATCCCTCTGCCTAAGCAGGTTTCAAGATGTTGCGAGTCGCAGTCGTGGGCGGTGGCCCCAGCGGTTCTTGTGCTGCGGAGGTGCTCGCCAAAGCCGGCATTCAGACATGGCTTTTCGAGCGCAAACTTGACAACGCCAAGCCCTGCGGCGGCGCCATCCCTCTCTGCATGGTCGAGGAATTCGACCTGCCGGAGTCGATCATCGACCGGAAAGTGCGCAACATGCGCATGATCTCCCCTTCCAACCGCGAGGTGGATATCCACCTCGAGAACAAGAACGAATACATCGGCATGTGTCGCCGCGAGGTGATGGATGCCTTCCTTCGCAACCGTGCCGCTGAGCTCGGCGCCACCCTGGTCAACGGCCTCGTGCAATCGATCGATACGGGAGCCAACCGTCAGGGCCCCTACACCCTGCATTACGCCGATTACGCCGCCGGTGGGCCCACCGGTGAACTGATGACCCTGGAAGTGGATCTGATCATCGGCGCCGACGGGGCCAACAGCAAGGTAGCTAAGGCCATGGATGCGGGTGATTACAACGTGGCCATCGCCTTCCAGGAACGGATCAAGCTTCCGCCGGAAGAGATGGCTTACTACGAGGATCTCGCCGAGATGTACGTCGGCACCGACGTCTCTCCCGACTTCTACGCCTGGGTGTTTCCCAAGTACGACCACGTGGCGGTCGGAACCGGCACCATGCAGCAGAACCAGTCCCTGATCAAGGGTCTGCAGAAGGGAATCAGGGAGCGGGCCAGCAACCGTCTCCTCAAAGGTGAGGTGATCAAGGTGGAGGCCCATCCGATCCCTGAGCATCCCCGTCCCCGTCGGGTGGTGGGAAGGATGGCGCTGGTGGGCGATGCAGCCGGCTACGTCACCAAGAGCTCCGGGGAAGGCATCTACTTCGCTGCCAAGAGCGGCCGCATGTGTGCCGAGGAAGTCGTTGCCGCCAGTGCCAATGGCACCCGCATCCCCACCGAGGCCGACCTGAAGGTCTACCTCAAGAAGTGGGACAGGAAATACGGACCCACCTACAAGGTTCTGGAGATCCTGCAGAACATCTTCTACAGCAACGATGCCGCCAGGGAAGCGTTCGTGGAGATGTGCGATGACAAGGACGTCCAACGCCTCACCTTCGACAGCTACCTCTACAAGCGGGTGGTGGCGATGAACCCCTGGCAGCAGCTCAAGCTCACGTTCCGCACCCTCGGCTCGGTGTTGCGCGGCCAGGCCCTGGCCCCCGCGGGCTACCGACCGGTGCCGAGTGCCGTTCGCAGCCCCGAGGAGGTGGCGGCGATGGAAGCCGATGGGGCGATCAAGGGTGGCATCCGAGTGGAGAAGATCGCCGGGGCCGGCTCCGGGGAGTCCACCGAGAAGCGGGAGCCTGTGCTCGCCGGCAAGTGATCGGCTCGCCGGCAGCTGGCCGTTTCAGCTGATTCTGCTGAAATCGGCCAGCACCGAGGCCTGGTTGCGAAGAATTCCGAGCAGATTCAATCGGTTTGTTCGCACGGCGGGATCCTCCGCCATCACCAGCACGCTCTGATCCCCATCGAAGAAGGCACCGAGACTCGCGGCACTGTCGCTGAGACCCTGGGCGAGGGAGAGGTAGCGGCCAGGGTCTGCCCCTGTGGCGAACGGTTCCAGCCGTTGGAGCACCTCCAACATCGCCAGTTCGCTCGGGGAACTGAACAGCTCCCGATTCACCACCCCATCGGGCCGCAGCTGATCGGCAGGCAGTTCGCCCTTCTCCGCCAAACGTGCAGCCCGCTGCACCACCGCCTGAACCGGGGCAAGGGCACCGGTGCAGCGTAACTCCTGCAGGAGACGGGCCCGCTGGCGCGCATCGTCAGGGTCGGCGAGCAGCCTGGCCAGGCTCAGTCCCTCTCCTGCCACCGCCTGCACCAGATCCGCATCGATCCCCTCCTCCTCCAGCAGGCTGGCCAGCCGTTGGCGGAGCAGCTCAGCCAGATCGCGATGCAGATCCTGCGCCTTCACCCCGAAGCCGGGAAACAAAGCTGCCCATTGGCCGCAGGCCCGCTCCAGCAGCACCTGGAGGTTGAGAGGCCATCCGTGGTGCCAGAGAATCTGCAGCACCCCATTGCCGGCCCGGCGCAACGCGTAGGGATCGGAGGAGCCGCTGGGTCTCTCCCCCTTGGCATAGATGCTCAACAACAGCTCCAGTCGCTCCGCCAGGGCCACCACCGCCCCTGCAGCCGAACCCGGCAGCTGATCGCCCGCTCCCCGGGGCAGGTAATGCTCCTGCACGGCGAGGGCCACCGCTCGAGGTTCCCCTTCGGCCAGCAGGTACTTGCCCCCGATCAACCCCTGCAGTTCGGGAAATTCCCCGACCATCTGGCTCACCAGATCGTGCTTGCAGAGATGGGCCGCCCGGCGGGCATGGGCCGCCTCTGCGGCATCGATCGGGAGCTGCTCGAGCAGCACATCGGTGCACCACTCGATCCGCTCGGTGCGATCCCGCAGGCTGCCGAGTCCCTCGGCGAAAGTGACACGGTCGAGAGCCTCCCGACGGTCGATACTGGCGGTGCCGCGGTCGGCGCGAACGAAGAACTCGGCGTCGGCCAGGCGGGCCCGGAGCACGCGTTCATTGCCGCGCTGGATGGTGGCGGCGGCCTCTGCCCTGCCATTGCCGACACACAGGAAAGCGGGCAGAAGGCTCGAATGGCTGTCAAGGGCGAGGGGATCGTCGGCCCGATCGCGCCGGAGCAGGGGCACGTAGCGCTGGTGGGCGCGCATCACGGTGCTGAGCACCTCCGGGGGGAGGGCGAGAAAGCCTGCGTCGATTTCCCCCTCGATCAGACGGGGGGATTCCACCAGATCCACCAGTTCGTCAAACAAAGAAGAAGGGAGATCGATGTCGGCCTGGCGGAGCGCCGCCGCCTGCTCCAGCTCCTGACGGATCCAACGGGCGCGGCTGAGCCGCTCCACCTGCACATCCACCGCCGCCAGGGTGGGGGCGTAGGCCTCGGCGGTGGCAATCTCCACCGGATCCAGCTCGAGCCGGTGGCCCCGGCTGGTGCGGCCGCTCACCACCACCGGATCGCAATCGTTGAGCTGGATCGGCACCACCTGGTCGTCGAGCAGGGCCACCAACCAGCGCACCGGACGGCTGAAGCGACTCTCTCCTTCGCCCCAGCGCATGAACCGACGCCCCTGCAGGCCACGGATCCAGCCGGGCACCAGATCCGGGAGCACCGCAGCCGTGGGTCGGCCCGGTTCGAGGGTCTGGGCAAACACGAACGGCCCCTTGGGGGTTTCCCGGATCTCCAGGGCCGCCGGATCAATGCCGCAGCGGTTGGCGAAGCCCACCGCCGCCGGCGTCGGCTGGCCATCGCGGAAGGCCTGCTGGGCGGGAGGTCCTTTGCGTTCCTCCGCCAGATCGGCCTGGCGCTCGCCCAGATCGGCCACGGTCAGCGCCAGCCGGCGTGGGGTGCTGGTGACGTGCACGGAGCTGAAGGCCAGCCGGGAGGCGCGCAGATCCTCCACCACCCGCTCCTCCAACTGGGGAAGGGCCAATCGGGCGAAGTCGGCAGGAAGCTCCTCGGTGCCGATCTCCAGCAGGAAGGTAGCCATGGGTCGCAGCCGTGCTTCGGCGGATTGTTGTTGGCTGACTGTATGGAACGGCTAGACCCGGCCCGTTCGCTAGCTTCGGATCGACCTGTTCGTCCCAGCCCCGATGTCTTCGTCGACGGTCGCCCAAAACACAGCGAACCCGCCGAGCGGTACTGGAGCGCCCGTGACCAAGTTTGAGGCCCTCAAGGCAGGCAGCGGCCACCTTCACGACCCCCTCGCCGCTGAGCTGGAAAACGCGAAGCCCAACTTCAGCGAGAACGCGGTACAGATTCTCAAGTTCCACGGCAGCTACCAACAGGACAACCGCGACAACCGCGCCAAGGGCAAGGAGAAGGACTGGCAGATGATGCTGCGGCTGCGCAGTCCTGGCGGCAGGATTGCGCCCTCGCTGTTCGTGGCGCTGGATGAGCTTTCCGACCGCCTCGGTAATGGAACCCTCAGGGCCACCACCCGACAGGCGTTTCAGATGCACGGGGTGGCCAAGTCCGATCTCAAGGAAGTGATCGGCACGATTGTTCGTTCGCTCGGCTCCACGCTCTCCGCCTGTGGAGACATCAACCGCAACGTCATGGCGCCGGCGGCCCCGTTCCAGAAGGGGGGCTACCCCGAAGCCCGGCTGCTGGCCGATCGCATCGCCGACCTGCTGGCTCCCCAGGCAGCCGAAGGCTCCTACCTCGACCTCTGGGTGGACGGCGACCTCTCCTATCGGATCAAACCGGTGGCCGCGGTGAAGAAGGTGCGGCAGAGACAGCACGAGGGGGCCGTGTTCAGCGGCGATGCCGCCGAACCGCTCTACGGGGGCACCTACCTGCCCCGCAAGTTCAAGATCGCCGTGACCGTGCCCGGCGACAACTCGGTGGACCTGCTGACCCAGGACATCGGTCTGGTGCTGTTCACCGATCCTTCCGGCCGGCCCCAGGGATGCAACGTCTATGTGGGCGGAGGAATGGGCCGTACCCACAACAAGGAGGAGACCTTCGCCCGCATCGCTGATCCCCTCGGCTTCGTGGCGGCCGATCACGTGCTCGATCTGGTGCAGGCAATCGCCGCCCTGCAGCGGGACCACGGCGACAGGGAACAGCGCCGCCATGCCCGCATGAAGTACCTGATCCATGACAAGGGCATCGCCTGGTTCCGCCAGGAGCTGAAGCGTTATTTCCCCCATCCGATCAAGGGCCTGCGGCAGGAACCCAAGCCCAGGCTGCTCGACTATCTCGGCTGGAACCGCCAGAGCAGCGGCCTCTGGTTCGTGGGCCTGCCGCTTCTCTGCGGCCGGCTCCAGGGCGAACAGAAGGCAGCGCTGCGACGGATCGTGGAGACCTATCAGCTCGAGATCCGACTCACCCCCAACCAGGACCTGCTGCTCTGCAACATCGGCACCTCCCAGCGCAGCACGCTGCGGCAGGAGCTGAGCGCCATCGGGTTCGAGACCCCGGAAAGCCCTGACCTGCTGGCTCGCCATGCGATCGCCTGCCCTGCCCTGCCGCTCTGCGGCCTGGCGGTGACCGAAGCCGAGAGGATTCTCCCCGATGTGTTGGAGCGCCTGGATGCCCAGCTCAATCGCCTCGGGATCGACAAGCAGGTGCTGGTTCGCATGACCGGCTGCCCCAACGGATGCGCCCGTCCATACATGGCTGAGATCGGCCTGGTGGGCAGTGGGGTGGATCAGTACCAGCTCTGGTTGGGCGGGGCTCCCAACCTGACGCGACTCGCCAGCCCCTATCTGGAGAAGATGCCCCTGGCCGATCTGGAAACCACGCTGGAGCCGCTGTTGCTGGCCTGGAAGGAGAAGGGGAAACCACGCAGCAGCTTCGGCAACTTCGTGGAGCAACTCGGGCCGGACCAAGTGCGGGAGCTGTTGGCCCAGGCCAGCTGATGACACGGGCCTTCCTGCTCCTGGCGCTGCTGCCGATTGTGGCTACCGCCCGGCCGACGGCCGGGTTGGCCCAGGTCAGGCCCTATCGCCCGAGTCTGCCCAGTGCGCAACCGGCCAAGCTCGACCCAGATCAGGAAGCGTGCCTGCCTGCCAGGATCGAAGCGGCCTACCGCAGCCATCTGCTCCCCTGGCAAGACCAGCCCGCCAGCGTGCAGCAACGCCTGCTGGAGGTGCAGGCCGAGATGACCCGCGCCAGCCTGGCCCGCTGCCTGCAACGGGGTCTGATCAGCCCGGAGGTGGCCGCAGCCGTGACCAGGAACCTGCAGCTCGCTCCAGCGGCGTCCGGTCAGGACACCCCCACCTCCGGGGCCCGTCCGTAGTGGGCGCAGTGCTGCTGCTGCAGCCAGGCCCACAGCTGATCCCCGCGGCTGAAGTGCCACCACTCGTTGGGGTGGCGCGCGAACCCTGCCTCCCCCATCACCGCCGCCAGCAGCGAGCGGTTGCGATGCCACTGGGCCTGCGCTGAAGCTGGATCCTGGCGGCAGGCAGCTGCGTAATGGTCGGGTTCAGAAACCGAACCCAGCTCATCGATGGCCCCCCCCATCGGCAGAAGTTCGCCTTCGCCATCGGCCAGGGTGAGATCCACGGCCCCGCCGGTGCTGTGGGGTGGCGGAGTGGCGGGATCGGCGCTGGGGGGAGCCCAGAAGCGGCCTACCAGGGCCTCCACGTCGTCCAAACCAGAAGAAGGGGTACTGGGATCCAGTCCCCGCGACCGACATTCGGTTTCGATCGCCTGGCGCACCATGAACCGCTGCACCGCCAGCGGTCGCCAGGCATCGAAGATCGCCAGCCGCAATCCGGGTGCCCGGCGCTCCAGCAGGGCCTGGGCCTCAAGCAACCGCTGGAGTACGCCGGATCGCAGCCGGAACGGCGTCGCCTGGGGCCCGTAGGGAGCCCCCAGGGCGGCATAGGGGTGGGGTTCCAGCCGCAGCAGCTCAGGCGGCAGCTCCAGCAGAGCCTCGCCGTTGTCATGGATCGGAATCGGATGCCAGGGGCGCTGGGCCGCCATGCCAGGGGAGCGGGGACCCCATGCTGCCCTCCCGTGGCTAATTGAGACGGGCCGCTTCCTGCTGACGCTGGTTAGCCAACGCCTGGCGCAGGCCGGAATGGCTCTCCAGTTCCGGATCCTGCTCCAGCAACCGCAGGGCCAGATCGCGGGCCTGCTCCAGCACCTCAGCGTCGTCGCAGAGACTGGCCAGCGCCAGATCGGGCAGGCCCGACTGACGGGTGCCCAGCACCTGGCCCGGCCCCCGGAGGCGCAGGTCCATCTCGGCGATCTCAAAGCCGTCGCCGCTGCGCACCAGCACCTCCAGCCGCTGGCGCGCCATCGCATTGGTGCTGTCGTTGATCAGCAGGCAGTGGGAAGCGGCCGCGCCCCTGCCCACGCGTCCACGCAGCTGGTGGAGCTGGGCCAGGCCGAAACGTTCGGCGTGTTCGATCACCATCACACTCGCCTCCGGCACATCCACACCCACCTCCACCACGGTGGTGGAGACGAGCACCTGGGATTCCCCCCGGGCGAAGGCACCGATCGCCTTCTGCTTCTCCTCACTGGAGAGCCGGCCATGCAGAAGCCCCACCTTCAGATCAGGAAACACCTCCTCGGCCAGGTGGTGGTGAACCTCCACAGCCGAACGCAGATCGAGTTTCTCGGATTCCTCCACCAACGGCAGAACCACGTAGGCCCGCTGCCCGAGCTCCACCTGTTCACGGATCAAGCGCCAGGCCTCGGCCCGCTCACTGCCCCGCAGCAGCTCCGTACGGATCGGGGTGCGGCCAGGGGGGAGTTCATCGATCTGACTCACATCCAGGTCGCCATGGATCGAAAGGGCCAGCGTGCGGGGAATGGGGGTGGCCGTCATCGTGAGCAGGTGGGGCTGCAACCCCTTGGCGAGCAGGCGATTGCGCTGGCGCACCCCGAACCGGTGCTGCTCATCCACCACCACCAGACCGAGACGGTCGAACTGCACCGGATCCTCGAGCAGGGCGTGGGTGCCCACCAGCAGCTTCAGTTGCCCGTTGACCAGGTCCTGCAGCAGCTGGCGCCGTTGCCTGGCCGGCGTGGACCCGGTGAGCAGTTCCACGGTCACATGCAGCTGGGGAAGCCAGTGGGCCAGTTTCTGAAAATGCTGCTCGGCCAGCACTTCCGTGGGGGCCATCAGGGCGCCCTGGTGGCCGGCCTCGATCGCCGTCAGCAGGGCTGCCAGAGCCACCACTGTCTTGCCGCTGCCCACATCCCCCTGCACCAGGCGCGCCATCGGCTGGGGCCTGGCCAGGTCATGGCGGATCTCGGCCAGCACCCGCTGCTGGGCAGCGGTAAGGGCGAAGGGCAGAAGATCGAGGAACCCTGCCACCAGATCGCTCTCGCCCTGGGGCAACACCAGAGGCGGGGCGGGACGCTGCCGGAACCGCAGGCGCCGCTGGCCGAGCGAGAGCTGCAGCAGCAGAAACTCATCGAACACCAGCCGGCGCCTGGCTGCCTGGAGCCGATCGTTGTCGGACGGTTGGTGGATCTGTTGCAGGGCCACCCCGCGGGGCAACAGCTGGCATTGCTGGCGCAGGGGGGCGGGAAGCGGATCGGGCCAGTGCGCCAGCTGGGGCAACAGGGTGGCGATGGCCTTGCGCACCTGATCGGCGCTGAGCCCCTCGGTGAGGGAATACACGGGCACCAGCCGCCCGATCTGCTCCGAACGCACCTGCGCCCCAGGACCTTCCAACACCTCGATCAGCGGATCGGCAAAACAGGGCCCATACGGACTCTCCTTCACCAGACCACTGACGGCCACCGTGGCCCCGAGGGGATAGAGCCGTTGCTGCGACTTCAACCAGGCGGGCGTAGCGAACCGACGGCCCGCGAAGAAGCGGGAAACCCGCAGCCGGCCGGTGACATCCTGCAGATGCAGCTCCAGGATCGAGAGATTGGGGTTGCGGGGGCTGTTGAAGGCGTGGCAACGCCGCACACTCGCAACGATCGTGGCAGTGGTTCCGGTCACCAAGCCGGCGATCCGCACGAGGTTGGCGTAATCCAGGTAGTCACGGGGGTAGTGCTGGACCAGGTCCCGGACCACCAGCAGCCCCAGACCGGCCAGCCGGGTGGCGATACGGGGACCGATGCCGCGCACCTCCGCCAGGGGCGAATCCTCCCGGAGCGGAGCTCGCCCCACGCCCGCCGTTGGCACAGGCGACTCCTGGCCGGTCGGCTCCTGCAGGCGCAGGCGGGGAGGTGCGATCGGAGCGGGGGGCTGACGATCGCTGCGAAGCTGGTGGAGTTCTCGCCGCAGGCGGGCCACCAGCTGGCGTCTGCCCGCTTCGCTCAGCGTTCCATAGGCGGCGAAACGGAGCCCCAGTTCCTCCAGCTTCTTTCGCTCCGCCGCGGCGCAAAGGGCCGGCGGCGTAGCGAGCATCCGGGTCACAAAACCGCTGTAGGTCTCCTGTCGGCCCTTCATGTCAGGGCAACCGCGATCGAGCTCCAGCTGGCAGGCCTGCTGCAGCGGGCGGCTCCAGGCCTCCAGCTCGGGCGGCACACCCACGCCCCCGGCCCTCAGGGCTCGGTCGGGCGGGCCGTGCGGATGTCCTGGAGCCACAGCTGTTCGGCCTCGTACGCCTGAAGACGCCGCTGGAGGCGACGGTAGTGAGCCGCCATTCTGCGCACCTGCTGCCGGTGCTGCTGCAGGCGACGGCGACAGGTGCGTAGCCGGGGCTCCTCATGTTCCAGGTCCACGACCCGCAGCAGGATCGCCACCACCTGATCCTGGGAACCCTGGCCGCTGACGCTGGCAAAGGGCATGGGAAAGCGCAGCAGATTGGCCGCTGCCCCATGGGTTTCGATGCGACCTGCGAGCACCGCATCCAGCAGGTGGATCGGCAACAGGTTGTTGTTGATGCCCAGCTTCAGAAGCTCGCCGTTGAGGGCATGGGAAAGGTTGCGCAGACGACGGCTGAGGGCCTGCTCCATCCCGGCCAGCCAGCGCAGCAACCGCAACGGATCCCTGGGCAGCTTCCCACCCTGCCAGGGAGAGGTCTCGTTGGAAGATTCGTCCGGTTGGCTCTGCTGCCCCTGGAAACCGGCGGAAAGGGCTTCGCCGAGGGATTGGAGCAGCAGCATCGCCGCCGCCGTCTCCTCCTCGTCCTGGTCCTCCTGCTCCTGGGTTCCGGAGGATCGTTCCGAGCCGGACTCCTCCTCAAGGCTGTCGTCAGCGAAGCTTTCCTCAGCGAAGCTTTCCTCGCCGAAGCTTTCCTCGCCGAAGCCGGGATCTGCCGGGGCCGGGGGCTCGTTGAAAAAGGCCGCCGTGGGACGGATCAGGTCCCGGAAGGGGGCGGAAAGGGGCACGGCCAGTCCGAGTCTTACTGAACCGGGAGGGGTGCTTTCCTCGCCGTCTGCCTCTTCCCCTTCCTCCGCATCTTCCGGCAACTCGCCGCGGCTGAGCTGCTCGAGCAGCCGGCGGCGATCCTGTCTGAGGCTCTGCTGCTGCTCCGCATCGATCTGGTGGGCCAGGCCTGCCAGCTGCTCCACCGTCAGCAGGCTGCAGCACCGCTCGGTGAGCTTGCGGAGGTGTTCATGCAACGCCAGGCGCGCCGCCTGGGGGAGCTCCGCATAGCGGCGGGGATGGATCTGGGTGGCGATCTGGAAGCAGGCCTGTTCCACCCGATGGGGCAGAACCTGGCGAAGCACCTGCAGGTACAGCGCCAGATGACGGTAAAGCTCGGCGGTGGAGGTCTCCAGCTCAACGCCGAGGGCCTCGATCTGAGCCGGCAGGTCGTTGCGGCCGCTTCCCTGAGTCACGGGAGCCGCCTCAGGCGGCCTTGCCCATGGCAGCGACTTCCGCAGCGAAATCGCTCTGTTCCACCTCGATGCCCTCACCCAGGGTGTAGCGGGTGAAGCGACGCACCTGGATATTCTCGCCGGTCTTGCCGGCGACCTGCTTCACCATCTCCCCCACGGTCACGGCGTTGTCGCGGATGAAGGGTTGCTCGAGCAGAGCCAGCTCTTTGAGACGTTTGCCGATGCGGCCTTCCACGATCTTGGTCTTCATCTGGTCGGGCTTACCGTCCAGGTCATCACGGCCCATCTCGATCGCCTTCTCCCTCTCCACCACATCCTCGGGGATTTCGTCGGTGGAGACGTATTCCACGTTCGGGCAGGCGGCCACCTGCATCGCCACGTTGCGCACCAGCTCCTGGAAGAGGTCACCGCGGGCCACGAAATCGGTCTCGCAGTTGATCTCCACAAGCACCCCCACCCGGGAACCGGTGTGGATGTAGCTGCCCACTGCGCCCTCGGCAGCGGTGCGACCAGCCTTCTTCTCGGCCGTGGCAATGCCCTTCTGACGCAGCCACTCGGCGGCCTTGGTCATGTCGCCGCCGGACTCGGCCAGGGCCTTCTTGCAGTCCATCATGCCCGCGCCGGTCTTGTCGCGCAGGTCCTTGACGAGCTTGGCAGTGATCTCAGCCATCGGAGGGGGAACTGAAGAGAAACAGGAAGTAGGGAAGGGAAGGGCCAGAAGGCCACCGCGCCTCAGATCGACAGCGGCGGCCAAACGCAGCCCAGCGGGGATGGGAACGTGATCCTGCGGCCGGATCAGGCGTCGTCGTCGTTGCCGCGCTGATCCTGGGCACCATGGCGACCTTCATTGATCGCATCCGCCAGACGGCCAAGCACCAGCTGCACCGAACGAACGGCGTCGTCGTTGCAGGGAATGGGCACGTCGCAGAGATCGGGGTCGCAGTTGGTGTCGAGCATCGACACCAGGGGGATGTCGAGTTTGCGGGCCTCGAGCACGGCGTTGGTTTCCCGGCGCTGGTCCACCAGCACCACCACATCGGGCAGACGGCGCATGTTCTTCAGACCGCCCAGGTACTTCTGAAGACGATCCAGCTCCCGACGGAGCACGGCGGCTTCCTTCTTGGGACGCATGGCGATGGCGCCGGAGCTCTCCATGCGCTCCAGGTCCTTGAGGCGGTCGATCCGGGCCCGCATCGTGGTCCAATTGGTGAGCATGCCGCCCAGCCAGCGCTGGTTCACATAGGAGGCCCCACAACGGGTGGCTTCCTGGGCGATCACCTCAGAGGCCTGCTTCTTGGTGCCCACGAACAGGAAGCGCTTGCCGCTGCGGGCGGCACTGCGGGTCCACTTGTAGGCGTTGTTCATGCAGACGGCGGTCTGCACGAGATCGATGATGTGAACACCATTGCGCGCGCAGTAGATATAGCGCGACATCTTGGGGTTCCACCGACGTGTCTGGTGCCCGAAGTGGGCGCCAGCTTCCATCATCTCGGCGAGAGTGACTACAGCCATGAATTGGTGAGGGTTTCGGGTTGGCCACCACCTGCCAGGGATGAAGGGAGAGAAGACCGTGGCCGGAGCCGTGGTTCTCGCGCCTCGCATCACCCGAAACGTGCAGGTGTGCGGTGTGATTGGGACTGGAGCAACCTATCAAACGGCGGGACGGCCTACCGCAGCCCTGCACTGCGGGCCTCGGCGAACAGGGCCCGCACCCCCAGCCGGTTGAGGGGCAGGCGCAGCAGTTCCATGGCAAGGCCTGCGTGGCCCCGGCGGATCAGCCAGCCCAGCAGGGGACGCAGACTGCGCTCGTTGAGCAGACCGCCGAGGGTGAGCAGCTCCCAGAGGATGCGGTGCAACCAGGTGAACTGAATGATGAAGCGCACCCTGCGGGTGGGATGCTTCCGATAGAAAACGAGGCCCATCTTGGCCCGCTCCCGCTCCACGCGCACCAGATCGGGGAGCTGGTCGAGGCTGAGGGCAGGATGCCAGTGATAGCCCACGGCCTCCGGGCAGCGCACCAGCTTCACCCCCAGGCGCCGCAGCCGTTCTCCCAGTTCGAGGTCTTCCCAGCCATAGAGGCGGAACCCCGTGTCAAACAGACCTGCCTGCTCCAGAACTCCGCGGTCGATCGCCACATTGCCGGTGGCGAAATAGGCCCAGGAGAGATCCCTCAGCTTGTGGGGTTCGCTGGTCGGATCCTCGAAATTGGCGGTGTTGATCACCGCTCCGTAGGTGAAACAGAGGCGGTTGCCCTCCTGTTGCCAATGCTGCTGCAAGGCCCGGGCGTGACTCACCAGAAAGTCGGGGGTCACCACCAGATCGCTGTCGATGAACACGATCACGTCACCCCGGGCGTGCTCCACCCCACGGTTGCGACCTTCCGCCGGGCCGCCGTGGTCCTGACGGATCAGCCGTAGATGGGGAAAGGAACGGGCATGGGAATCGAGCCAATGCACCGTGTCATCGGTGGAGCCGTCATCCACCAGCACCACCTCAAAGCGCTCGATCGGAGCCTCCAGTTGCTGGGCCTCCAGGGCCTGCAGGCACTGGCGCAGGATCGGCAGCCGGTTGTAGGTGGGGATGACGACGCTGAGAAACATCGGCTCGAAGCCCTGCGCACAGGGAAGGGAACGACGGGGAGGTGCGGCGTGAAAAAGGGGGACCCCCAGGGATCCCCCATGCCGTTCGGGCGCCGGCCGATCAGGCCTGCTGCTCAGTCGGCAGCGCCGCCGTTGTTGGCCGTGCCGGTCACACCGTTGCCAGCCCCTTCACCACGGCCGTCATTGCGGAGCTTGCGCTTCTTGAACTTGCGGGCGTAAGCGCGGTTCCTTTCCTGCTTTTCCTTCTTGAGATTCCTGCGCTTGGCCATGCGAGCGTTGTGTCCCCGATGAGATCGTCAGCTTTCACCATACTCAACCATGCTCCCGCCGGAGGCATCGGCCTGCCATAGGCGCCCATCCTCCATCTGCACCAGCCGGTCGGCCACATCGAGGATGCGGGGATCATGGGTCACCATCAGCACGGCACATCCCTGGTCACGGGCGAGGCGCTTGAGCAGATCCACCACCTCCCGGCCGGTCTGCTTGTCGAGGGCAGCGGTGGGTTCGTCGGCCAACAGCAGCCTGGGTCGGGCCGCCAGGGCCCTGGCGATCGCCACCCGCTGCTTCTGGCCGCCGGAGAGATCATGGGGCAGCTTGTTGAGGTGATCGGCAAGGCCCACCGCCCGCAGCCATTCCCGCGCCTGATCCCGGCGGGCCCGATAACTGAGGGAAGGCAGAAGGTCGGAACCCATCTGCACGTTCTGCTCAGCGGTGAGACAACGCAGCAGATTGTGGCCCTGAAAGATCATGCCGATGCCCTGGCGCAACTCCTGGCGCTGGGCCCGGCTGGAGCCGCAGAGCTCCTGGCCGAACACCCGCACCGATCCCTCCATCACCTGCCGCAGGGCACCGATCAGGGTCAGAAGTGTGGTCTTGCCGCAGCCGGAGGGACCGGTGAGCAGAACCACCTCGCCGGGATCGATCACCAGATCCACCCCCTGCAACACCTGGCGCCGCATCTCGCCCTTGCCATACCAATGGCTGAGGTGCTGAACCGCCACCGTGGGCCCCGGGGCATTTTTCTCCGGGCCGCCAAGGTGGAGCGGTGTGCGGGAGGAAGGGGCGCCGACCATTGAAACCATGGCTCAGAAGATCTCCGCCGGATCGGCATCGGCCAGCTTGCGCATCGCCAGACCCGCCGAAGCCATGCACATCACAAGAATCATCATGAACACCAGCAGGGAACGCTGCGAGTCCATCGCCACCGGCAGTTTGGTGCCTGAACGAATCAGGGCATAGAGCCCCTGGCCGGCGAGCCAGGCCGGCACGTATCCCAGCACCGCAAGCAGCAGGCCCTCGCGGGCCACGACCCCGAGCAATCCGCTCAGCCGGTAGCCCATCGCCATCAACGTGGCGTATTCCGGCAGGTGATCACTGACATCGGAATAAAGAATCTGATAGACGATCACGCACCCCACCACGAAGCCCATGGCGGCACCGAGGGTGAAGATGAAGCCGATGGCGGTGCTGCTGCGCCAGTAGTTCTTTTCGAATTCCTCAAACTCCTTCTTGGTGTAGACGGCCACATCCTTCGGCAACTGCTTGCGCAGGCGCTGCGCCACCACGGCAGGCTCACTCCCCGGCACCAGCCGGATCAGGCCGAGCTCAATGCTGCCGGGCGGGGTGTTGGGCCGCAGGCGCAGGAAAGTTTCATCGCTGGTGATCAGGTTGCCATCGGCACCGAAGGAGGGGCCCAGCTCCACCAGGCCACCCACCCGTACCCTCTTGCCATCCACCTCCGTCTCCACCACCTTTCCCTGGCGAAACCACTCGGCGATCGGCCCGAATTCGGGACGGGAGAGGGAATCGAACAGCACCCTGCCCTCCTGATTCAGCACTTCGGCCTTGCTGCGCAGGGAGGGGTCGAGGAACAGAGGATCGGTGGGTTCGTAGCCGATCGCCAGGATCGAACGGGTGGCCCGGGTCTGGGGATTGCGCCAGAGCAGCAGATTCCAGTGCACTGGAGTGGTGTCCTTCACCTGTGGGTCGGCCAGGGCCTGCACCAGACGACGACGGGGAAACCCGGCCATGCCGATCGAACTCATGGTGCGCGGGCTCATCAACACCAGATCGGCGTCGAAGAGCTTGTGCACGGTGACGCTGGCATCGAACAGGCCGTCGCGGAAGCCGAGCTGCATGAACATCAGGATCCCGGCGAAGGAGATCCCGGCCAGCGCCACCGCCAGGCGAGCCGGCTGGCGCGTGAGCAGCAACCAGGAAAGGGGGATGCGACGCGACTGCCAGAAGCCGTTCATCTGCGAATCAGCCTCAGGGTTGCAGCTTGGCGATCACCTTCAGGCCGGTGAGTGCCTGAACCCGACGGGCGTCCTCGGGATCGAGCCGTACCCGCACTTCCACGATGCGCGCGTCGGCATCGCCGGTGGGGTCGGTGGAGAGGGTTTCCCGTTGCCGCACCTGGGGGCTGATCCGGCTCACCCGACCATGGAGGGTGCCGCGGAAACCGCCGTTCTCACTGGTGAGCAGGGCCTGCTGGCCCAGCTCCACCCGGTCGATGTCGCTCTCGTAGACCTCCACCACCGCCTCCATCCGGTCGCTGTTTCCCAGCTCAAGGATTCCCTTGTCGCCGGGACGTTCGCCCACATGGGCGTGGACGCGCAGCACCGTGCCGTCGATCGGGGCCCGCAGCTCGGTGTTGACCAGATCCGTGTTGACGCGGGTCAGTTCGGCACGGGCCTCCAGCAGTTGGCCCTGCAGTTCCAGATGGCTCTGTTCACGGCGGTCGAGTTCATCGGCGGAGAGGGCACCGACGCTGCTCAGCCTGCGGTAGCGCTCCAGCTCCCGGCGCTCCAGCACCAGGCGCCTCTCCAAATTGGCGATCCGGGTGCGGATCAGCTCCGATTGCGCCCGCTGCGAAGGGCCGGAATCGAAACGGGCCAGCAGCTGGCCTGCCTCCACCCGCTCGCCCTCAGCCACGAGAAGTTCGGTGATTCGGGGGCTGCTCATGCCGGTCATCGGCGCTGCCAGCACCCGGATGTCTCCCCATGGATCCAGCCGACCCAGCGCCGCCACGGCCCTGGCCGGGGCAGGTGCCGCTGGCGCCGTGGCGGTGGTAGCAGGTCTGGGGGAACGGGGAAGGCCTTTGATGAGCAGGGTTGCCAGGCCGACGGTAAGCAGACCGGAGGCCAGGATCAGCGCGAGGCCGACGGGGCGGGAGGGTCGTCGAAGAGGAGTTCCTCGATGTAGCGGTCTGCCCATGCTGGGTTGAATGCCTTCTCGAGCACCCGGCGAGTTTTGTCGTTCTGTTTCTGTTGCTTGCAATAGCCCAGCTGACCCTGCCATCGCGCAACAGTAGCTGGGTCGTCCCAGGCCTGGGGTAGCGCCGTGGCGGCCGCTTCGCCCAGCACCTGCAGAAACATCCCCACCTCCTCCACGAACAGGCCCTCCTCTTCAGAAGAGTCAGGCCGCACGAACAGCACGTGGGGCGAGAAGATCGATCCCCAGACCGGCAGCTCCCGCGGCTGGGAGAAAGCGGGGCGACGGTGGGCCTGGAGCGCTTTCTCGATGCCGGCAGGTAGATCTCCCGTCACCGGGGAGAGATCCACGATCGCTGCTGAAACCACACCACGGCCGGCCACGATGTCGGCACCGAACACCGGCAGATCGAAGCGAGGATCAGGGAAGAACACACAGTGGAGAATCTGCAGGCCTGCCCCGAGACGTGCCGTTTCCAGGTGGAGCTTGCGCAACCCCCGGCACTGGTGCACCTCGTTGCGGATGAACAGCTGTTCCCCATCGAGGCTGCCGCTGATCGCCTCAAGCTCAGGGTCGATCGCCAGCGGCGCCAGCTCCACCAGCTGCTGACGGCACTGACGGATGCGGTCGGCCAGGTTGTCCACCAGGGGATGGATGCCACCGGCGACCGGCGGTGCGTTGGAAGTCACGGCGGGACGCGCAGCCAGCAGAATGCAGATCCTGTCATGCATCCATGAGCGATCCCGTGGGTTGTTGCGGCCCGTTGCTGCCTGGCTTGGAGGAACCGAGCCGCAAACGGCTGGCCAATGGGTTGAAGCTGGTGAGCCTGCCCCTGCTGGAGGCCCCGCTGGTCTGCCTCGATTTCTGGTGCCGGGCCGGCAGCGTGTTCGAGAGCGCCAGCGAAAGCGGCATGGCCCACTTCCTCGAGCACATGGTGTTCAAGGGCAGCGATCGTCTGGGCGCCGGTGAATTCGACCTGCGCATCGAGGCCCTCGGGGGAAGCAGCAACGCCGCCACCGGTTTCGACGACGTGCACTACCACGTGCTGATCCCGCCTGAAGCAGCACCGGAAGCCCTTGATCTGCTTCTGGATCTGGTGCTGCAACCCCGGCTGGATGCCGAGGCCTTCCGGATGGAGCGCCAGGTGGTGCTCGAGGAGCTCGCCCAGAGCGAGGACCAGCCCGAGGAGGTGGCGGTCCAGCGGCTGCTCGAACTGGCCTGTCCGAGCCATGCCTACGGCCTGCCGATCCTGGGAAGGAGGGAGGCCCTGCTGGACCATGATCCAGCCGCCATGGAGGCCTTTCACCAGAGGCTTTACACGGCAGATCGCTGTGTCCTGGCCCTCAGCGGTGCCGTCCAGGACGGCAGCCTGCTGCAGCGCGCCGAGGCCGGTGCCCTGGCGGACCTCAGCCGTTCGAATACCAATGGTGCGGTTCCGCCACTGCAGCTGGAGGCCGGGGAGCATCGGCTGGAGCTGCCCAGGCTGGAGGCGGCACGCCTGCTGATGGCCTGGTCCCAGCCGGCAGCTCCCGATCTGGCGGCAGTGATGGGTGCAGATCTGGCCACCACCGTTCTGGCGGAAGGCCGCCGCAGCCGACTGGTGGAGCGGTTGCGGGAACAGCTTCGGATCGTGGAGAGCATCGACCTCGATCTGCATCCGATGGAGTGCGGCAGCCTCGTTCTGCTGGAGGCCGTCTGCGATCCGGAGGAGCTGCCGGAGGTGCGGCAGGCGATCACCGAGGTGTGGACGGAGGTGATGGCCGAACCCCTGGGGGAAGCCGAATGGAGCCGCGCCCAGCGCCTTGTGGCCAACAGCTACCGCTTTGGCCTGGAGTCGGCCGGCGGCGTGGCTGGCCTGATCGGCAACAGTGAACTCTGGGGCCGCCGGGAATCGCTGGAGGAACCCCTGCGGCAACTCCAGAGCTGGACTCCCGCAACCCTGCGAAGGGAAGCACTGGCCTCCCTGGACCCCGCCCTGGCCTGTGTATTGGAGGTTCTGCCCGGATGACGATTTCCCATGCAGGCGAGGCCAGCGAATCGAACCATCGACTCAGCGGCGGGCTGCCGCTGGTGGTGCTGCGCCGCCCTGGTCCGGCGATCCTGGCTGCCCGGCTGGTGATCCGCGGCGGCAGCAGCCGGGACCCCGTCTCCGCCCGCGGTGCCCATCAGCTGCTGGCGGGTCTGATGACGCGGGGGTGCGGCGATCTCGATGCCGATGGCCTCGCCGATCTGGTGGAGGGAGCGGGGGCAGGCCTGCGGGCCGAAGCCCATGAGGATGCGCTGGTGGTGGGCCTCAAATGCGCAGCCGACGATGCCCCCGCCCTGCTGCCGCTGCTGCTGCAGATGGTGCGCCGTCCCAGCCTTGCCCCGGACCAGCTGGAGCTGGAGCGTCAGCTCAACCTCCAGACCCTGCAACGGCAGAAGGAGGACCCCTTCCAGCTGTGTCACGACCAGCTGCGCCATCTGCTCTATGGCCAGGGCCCCTATGGCCATGACCCACTCGGCATCGAAACGGAATTGGCCACGATCAACGGCCGCACCCTGCAGCCCCTGGTGGAAACCCTGGGCAGCGAAGGGGCCGTGCTGGTGCTCTGCGGCGATCCCCCGGCGGGCGTGGTGGAGCTGCTGGAAACCGAGCTGGCCATCGCCCCCTGGGGTACCCGATCACCCGATGCCTCCGCCCCAGCGGTGGCTGGGGCAGGCGCTGCCAGCCTGGCCCGGCAGTCCCAGCAGACCGAGCAGCTGGTGCTGATGCTGGGTACGCCCACGCTGCCGATGGGCCATCCCGATGCGCTGGCGCTTCGGATCCTGCAGGCCCATCTGGGTCTGGGAATGTCGAGTCGGTTGTTCGTGGTGATGCGGGAGGAGAGGGGCCTGGCCTACGACGTGGGAGTGCATCTGCCGGCCCGCTGCGGGGCGGCGCCGTTTGTGATGCACCTCTCCACCTCCTCCGATCGGGCTGCGGAAGCCTGCCGCGGTCTGCTGGACGAATGGCAGCGGATGGGCGAGCAACCGCTGGAGACAGACGCCCTGGAGCTGGCTCTGGCCAAGTACAGGGGCCAGGATGCGATGGGGCGACAGACCTGCTCCCAGATCGCGGAGCGGCAGGCCCTGGTGCTCAGCCATGGCCTGCCGGCCGACCATGTGAAGACCACCCTTGAGCGCGCCGCAAGCCTCTCTACCGACGACCTGTTGGCCGCCGCCCGCAAGTGGCTGCAGGGGCCGAGCCTGAGTCTGGTGGGGCCAGAGACAGCCGTGGACGCCGCCGCCGAGGCCTGGCGGGATCACCCGCTCAGCCGCCGGCAGCAGCCATGAGCTGGTCTTCTGTCAGCAGGAAAGCCCCCCGCCGAAAACGCACGGCATAGGTTCCCCGGGCTCGCACCTCGATCACCACCCCCGTCTCCCCCCCATCCACCAGATCAGGGGGCCGCAGCATCGGCATCGGTTCGGCGGTCTTGAGATAGCGGGGGAGGGCCGAAAGCCGCACCGCAGATCCCACCGGAAAACGCAGCGGGGCCGCTGCCTGCGGGCCGTTCTCCCCCTCAGGGGAGGGCGATGCTGACTCCGTGGATAGTTCTGGATCGGTCGTCACGCGCCTTTTCCCCTTCTCAGCGGAACCTAGCTGCAGCAGGATGGCGCCAGCCAAGGAAGGAGAAGGACAACTTGCGGGCCCTTGCCACCTGGAGCGGCGCCATCGCCGGCCTGTTGCTGATCGTGGTGGGGGGCTTGATCCCTGCGGCCAGCCCCTTCCACGACAACATGGGATGGGGGCTGCGGCCCCTGGGGATCACGCTGCAGGTCCCGGCCCTGCTGCTCACGGCACTGGTCTGCGGACCGCGCAGCGCGATGCTGGCGGCGGTGGCGTACCTCAGCATCGGCCTGTTCCAGCTGCCGGTCTTCCATGAGGGAGGGGGCACCGGCTACCTGCTGGACCCCGGATTCGGTTATCTCGCGGGATTCGTACCGGCTGCCTGGATCACCGGTCGACTGGCGCGCCAACAGGGCATGAACGATCCCCTCACCCTCACGGCCGCTGCCGCCGTGGGTCTGGTGGTGCTTCACCTGTGCGGCATGGTCAATCTGCTGCTGGGCAGCCTGGCGGGCCGATGGGGCACCAACGTGCTGCCCCTGCTGTTGAGCTACAGCCTGGCGATCCTGCCCCAGCTGCTGGTGTGCTGCGCGGTGGGGGTGGTGGCCTGGCTGATGCGTCAGCTGCTGCTGGTGGAATCGTGAATTCGCCGCTTGCGAAGCGTCGCTGGCGCGTCAGCCGTACCCCGCCCCTGGTGCTGGCTTCCCTGGTGGTTCTGCTCGATCAACTTGCCAAGGCCTGGGCCCTGAATCAGCTGCCGATCGGCCAGGTCCGCCCATTCCTGCCCGGCCTGCTGCAGCTGCAGCGCGTGGGGAACACCGGTGCGGCCTTCAGCCTGTTCACCGGCAACCCGGCGGTGCTGGGTTTGGTGAGCGCCCTGGTATCGATCGCACTGCTGGGCTGGATCCTGGTGGCTCCCCCCGGCAGGCGCTGGATGATGCTGGCCACTGGCCTGGTGCTGGGCGGAGCCATCGGCAATGGACTCGATCGCTGGCGCTGGGGGGCTGTGGTGGATTTTCTCGAATTCGTTCCGTTTCGCTTCCCGATCTTCAACCTGGCCGATGTGGCGATCAACCTGGCGGTCGCCTGCTATCTGATCGACCAGCTGCTCGATCGCCCCCTCCCCCCCGATGCCAGCCCCTCCGACGCCACCAGGGAGCAGGGCGATGGCTGAGGGTTGGGCGGCGGCACTGCAGCCGTGGCGCAGACGCCGCGAAGCGTGGCTCACGATTCACTGCCCAGCGGAAACCGACGCCCCACCAGCCGAAGGAACCGCAGCCCCGGTTCAACCAGCCGACCGGCGGCTCAACCTGATGGAGGGCTGTTACCGGATCGGCAGGGAGAGCTCCAACGATCTGGCCCTTCCCCATACCGCCATCAGCCGCCGCCACGCCCTGCTCGCGAGCCAGGCAGGCCAGTGGTTGCTGACGGACAGCGGATCCACCAATGGGCTCTGGTGGAACGGTCGACGGGTGCAACAGCTGCTGCTGCGGGACGGCGATCGGGTGCGCTTCGGTCCCTGGTCCGAGCAGGATCTGCCGGAGCTGCGCTTCCACAGGCCGGCCCCAGGTCCCTGGCCGCGTCTGGCCAGGATCGGCAGCTTCGCCCTGGCAGGGGTGGCCGGCGGCGGAGCGCTGCTGGTGGCCCTTTCCGCCCTGGCACTCCCCATCCGGGGGGGTCTGGCCAGTGTGCGGGGACCGCTGGTGCTTTACGACCGATCGGATCGGCCGATCGCCTCCGCCGATGACGTGCGACACCGGGAGCTGGCGAACCTCTCGGATTTTCCGCCGGTGCTGATTCATGCCCTGCTGGCCAGCGAAGACAGCCGCTTCTGGTGGCATCCGGGGATCGACCCGATCGGTACGGGCCGCGCCCTGGTCACCAACCTGATCGGCGGCCGGGTGCTGGAGGGGGGAAGCACCCTCACCCAGCAGCTGGCACGCAGCCTCTACCCCGAACAGGTGGGGCAGGGGGAAACCCTGGGGCGCAAATTCAGGGAGTTGCTGGTGGGCCTCCAGCTGGAGGCCCGCTTCAGCAAGCGGGATCTGCTGCGCAGCTACCTCAATCGCGTCTATCTCGGCTCCGGCTGGGGATTTGAAGATGGGTCGCGGCGCTTCTTCGCCAAACCGGCGGCCAGGCTCGAGCTCGAAGAGGCGGCCCTGCTGGTCGGGCTGCTGCCCTCCCCCAACGGCAATGACCCCTGTTTCCAGCCAGGCGCTGCCCTTGAAGCCCGCAACCGTGTCCTGGCCAAGATGGCCGATACGGGGCGGATCACTGTGGATGAGGCCCGCAGCGCCCGCCGCCGTCCGATCCGGCTCGCGGGCACGGCCTGCAGAGCATCGAGTCGTCGTGCAGCCCCCTTCTACTCCGACCAGGTGCGCCGTGATCTCGCCGCCTCGGTGGGCACGGACGTGGCGGCGGAAGGTAATTATCTAATCGACACCCACCTCGATCCCGATCTCCAGGAACTGGTCGAACGACTGCTGCGCCAGAGAATCGAGGCCAACCGCTCCGCCGGCGTCAGCGAAGGGGCGGTGGTGGTGCTGGACAGCCGCAATGGCGGCATCCTGGCGATCGCCGGCGGCAGGGATTACCGCCAGAGCCAGTTCAACCGGGCCACGATCGCTCTGCGGCAGCCCGGCAGCACCTTCAAGCTCGTGCCCTATGTGGTGGCCCTGGAAAGGGGGGCTCGACCCGGAGACAGCATCAACTGCGGTCCCCTGCGCTGGCAGGGCCAGTTCTTCGACAGCGCCTGCGGCGGCTCAATCAGCCTGCGCCAGGCGCTGGCGATCAGCAGCAACACCTCGGCCCTGCGTCTGGCCCGGCAGGTAGGCCTGGAAGCAGTCGTGCAGAAGGCCCGCGACCTTGGATTCACCACCCCCCTGGCGCCCGTGCCGGGCCTGGCCCTCGGCCAGAGCGAGGTGACCCTGCTGGAGCTCACGGCTGCCTATGGCGCCGTCGCCAATGACGGCACCTGGTTCCCGCCCACCACCATCCGACGGCTTACGGATGCCGAAAGCTGCCCCACGGCCGGCGGCAAGGACTGCCGATCTTCTGCAGCCACTGCCGCCACCTCTACTGCCACTCAGCCTGGCGCTCAGACTGCTTCCACGCAGGGCGGCGAGCGGGCAGGATCCAGAAGCCAAGGTGCAGCCCACGCGGGTCGTCGGGTGATGAAGAGTTCCACCGCCCGTGACATGCGCAGCCTGTTGGAGGCGGTGGTGAGCAATGGCACCGGCACGGCGGCCTACGTGGGGGGTGGAGCCGGAGGCAAGACCGGCACCACCAACGAAGGCCGCGACCTGCTGTTCGTGGGCTACGAACCCCAGCGCCACTGGGTGATGGGGGTCTGGCTGGGCAACGACGACAACCGCCCCAGCCAGGCCACCAGTGCGCTGGCCGCCTCGCTCTGGGGAGAGATCGTGCGCAGTTCGCCTGCCCCCTGATGCCCACCCGTCGCCTCTGGATCTGGATCGCCCTGGCCCTGCTGGTGTTGATCCTTGCCGGCGTGGTGCTGCAGGCCCTGAACCAGCTGCTCTGGCAGCTCAGCTACTGGTTGCCGGGCTGGCTGGTGGGGCCCTTGCTGCTGCTGGTGCTGGGCGTGATTCTGCTGGCGGCCGCCCAACTGGGCTGGCCCTGGTTCCAGGCGCTTCGGCGGGGAGGCAAGGCCGGCTCATCTGCCGGCAGCAGCGCCGATCTGCAGCTCCCCTTCAGCCGCAGGGAGGCCGCCGCCCGCAATCTGGAGGCGATTGACCGCACGCTGGAACGGGTGCGCGACGAGGTGGAACGGGAAGCCCTCCGCCAGGAGCGGCAGCGGATGCAGGAGGAGCTCGAACGGGGAGATCTGCTGATCGTGGTGTTCGGCACCGGCTCCACCGGCAAGACGTCTCTGATCCGGGCGCTGCTCCAGGAACTGGTGGGGGACGTGGGGGCGGCGATGGGCTCCACCACCAGTTCCGCCCGCTACCGGTTGCGGCTCAAAGGGCTGGAGCGGGCCGTGATCCTGGAGGACACCCCCGGCATCCTCGAGGCAGGCGATGCCGGGCTCGAGCGCGAGGAGCTGGCCCGCCGCCAGGCAGCCAGAGCCGATCTGCTGATGCTGGTGGTGGATGGCGATCTGAGGGCCGCCGAACTGGAGGTGTTCGAGGCCCTGGCCAGCCTGGGGAAACGGCTGCTGCTGGTGCTCAACAAGTGCGATCTGCGGGGCGAACAGGAGGAGCAGCGCTTGCTGGCACTGCTGCGGCGCCGCTGCGGCAGACGCCTGGCCCCTGAAGACGTGATTCCCGTGAGTGCGGCACCCCAGAGTGTGCCGATGCCCGGGGCCAGGCCTCTGCAACCGGCGCCGGAAGTGGAGGCGCTGCTGCGCAGGATGGCGGCGGTGCTGCACGCCGATGGGGAGGAACTGATCGCTGACAACCTGTTGTTGCAGTGTCGCCAGCTGGGCGAAGCGAGCCGCAGCCTGCTCGACCGGCAGCGCCGTCAGGACGCCGAGGCGATCGTGGAGCGGTTCATGTGGATCGGAGCCGGAGTGCTGCTGGTGAACCCCTTGCCTGGGGTGGATCTGCTGGGCACCGCGGCCGTCAATGCCCAGATGGTGCTCGAGATCGGCAAGGTCTACGGCGTGACCCTCAGCCGCAGCTCAGCCCAGGACCTGGCCCTTTCGGTGGGACGCACCCTGGCAGGACTGGGCCTGATCAAGGGGGGCGTGAGCCTGCTGGCAAGCGCCCTCAGCCTCAATCTGCCGGCCCTGGTGGTGAGCCGTGCCGTGCAGGCCGTGAGTGCCGCCTGGCTGACGCGGGTGGCGGGGCTGAGCTTCATCACCTACTTCCAGCAGGACCAGGACTGGGGCGATGGCGGCCTGCAGGAGGTGTTGCAACGGGAATACGAACTCAATCGCCGCGAAGGGGCCTTGCGCAGCTTCCTCAAGGCGGCGTTCACCCGGGTGGTGGAACCACTGCAAAAGCAGGGTCTGCAGCTGCCACCGCGGCCGGAGCGGCGTCGACAAGGGCCTCGGGGGGAGGAGCAAGAAGGGGGCCGCGACTATCGAGAACACTGATCAGCACCAGATAGAGCACCCCGATCAGAATCGAGATCGCCCCGGTGACAATCGCCACCCAGCGGGAACGGCGGTCGGGTGTCGGCGCCTGCCTGGGCGCGTCAGGGGAAGGGGATTCAGACATCGGAGCTGGGGCCGGCGAAGCGGACGTTTAGAGACGGATTTTCAGAGAAGGAAATTCAAAGACTGTGGCGCACGATCCTGACCAATCGGTCCAGGTCAGCCTCCCGGGTATGGGGATTGCCCAGCACCGCCTTGAGGTGGTGATGGCCACCGTAGAAGGGGCGGGAGAGCATCAGCTGGTCGGCTAGCAGCGCCTCGCGTGTCTGGCTACTCCAGGTCTCGCTGGCGGCGGGGTCCGCCTGGGCGGGGCGAAAGGCCAACAGGTGCAGGGGACCCTCCAGCAACAGCAGCCGGGGGTCGTCCGCCAGAAGGCTCTGGAGCAGGCGGCGCCGCTCGATCGCCGCATCGAGCAAGCCGCTGATCCCCTCCCTGCCAAGCTGGCGCAGGCCCAGCCAGAGCTTGAGGATTTCAGCAGGCCGACTGCCCTGGAGACCCGCCTCACCACCATGGGCGCCACCCCAGCTCGGTTCCATATAGGGCAGCCCGGTGGAAAAGGCCTCGAACAGGGCCTGGGGAGAGGCCAGCAGCAGCAGGGAGGAGGTCTTGGTGATCCCCAGCAGCTTCTGGGGATTGACGGTGATCGAATCGGCCAGCTCCAGGCCCTGCAACAGCGAGCGAGAGGAGGCACTGAGGGCGAACACCGCGCCGATCGCCCCATCCACATGCAGCCAGTGGCCATGGCGGCAGCAGAGGGCTGCGATCTCCGGCAGGGGATCGATGGCCCCCCTCACCGTGGTGCCGGCTGTGGCCACCACAGCGATCACCGGCACTCCCTGCCGCCGCAACCGAGCCAGCTGATCCTCAAGGAGGTCGCAGCGCAGCAGTCCCTGGGAATCCGGGGGGATCCTCAGCAAGGCCTCGGGCGGCAGTCCCATCACGGCCATGGCCTTGGTCAGCGAAACATGGGCGTCGTCGCTGCAGAGCACCACGGCATCGCTGCGGCAGGCGAGGCCGGCACGATGGCGCGCCGTCACCAGGGCCATCAGATTGCTGAGGCTGCCGCCACTGGCCGCCACACCACCAGCTCCCGGCGGCATCCCGAGGCTGGTGGCGAGCCAGCCGCCCAGACTGCGCTCCAGCCGGGTGAGGCTGGGGGAAAGCTCCTCGGCCAAGAGGTTGTTATTGAGGCCGGCACAGATCAGATCACCCACCACGGAAGCCACCAGCGGGGGCGGATCCAGGTGGGCAAGGGCGCCGGGGTGGTTGGGGTTGTAGGCGCCTTCCATGACCAGCTGCAGATCAGCCAGCAGGCGCTCGGCACCGATACCGGCGGCTTCCGGTGCCACGTCCGGGATCACGCTGAGGGCGGGCAACGGGCTGGCGGCAGCTGCAGAGCCGAACCACCGGCACAGCTGGGTGGCGGCCTGGTGGAGAAATGCTTCCAACGCCGGATCCGGCGCACTGGGATCGGCGAAGTGGGGCAACTCGCTGCCGAACTGGTCGGAGGGGGCACCAGGGCCTAATGAGCTCTCCCCAGGCTTCGGGGCGCTGGGTGGGGTGGCATCGCCAGGCGGCACGGGACGCTGGGCAGAGGGCGCGATGGCCAACGGCGAAGGACGAGACTCAGGCATTCTGCCCGCTCCAGGTGGCCGACCCGAACCTCCGCTCTCCAGCCGGGGAAGGGCCCCTACCGTTCGATGCGGAACTCTGGATGCAGCGCCTGCTCCGCCGCGCAGCCCAGGTGGGGCAGGAGGGGGAAATTCCTGTGGCTGCCGTGATCCTCGATGGCTGCGGACAATGCCTGGGCTGGGGCAGCAACCGTCGCCATCTCGATCAGGATCCCCTCGGCCATGCCGAGATCGTGGCGTTGCGCCAGGCCGCTGCCCTGCGTCAGGACTGGCGGTTCAATGACTGCAGCCTGCTGGTGACCCTGGAGCCCTGTCCGATGTGTGCCGGCGCCCTGGTCCAGGCACGGGTGGGGAGGGTGATCTTCGGCGCTGGCGATCCCAAGCGCGGCGCGCTCGGGGGCTGCCTCAACCTGGCGGAGCACAGCAGTGCCCACCACCACATGCAGGTGATCGGCGGAGTGGAAGCAGGGGCGGCAGCTGGGCAGCTGGAGGAGTGGTTCCGCCAGCGTCGTCGCCGCTCCTGAAGCCTTCGATCAGACGACGGCGGCGACCGGGGTGGCGGCCCGGAAGGCTGGCAGCTCGGTCTCGAACAGGTTGAGCAGGCGATCCACGTTGGCGGCAGAGGAGTTGTACCCCATCAGACCGATGCGCCATACCTGGCCGGCCAGGGCTCCCAGACCGCCGCCCACTTCGATGCCCTGGGTATCGAGGAGGTGACGGCTGAAGGCCTTGCCATCCACACCTTCGGGAATACGCACCGTGGTGAGGGTGGCCAGGCGCAGGGGTTCAGGAACATGCATCCGGAGACCCAGAGACTCCAGGCCGTTCCACAACCGCTCCGCATTCGAACGGTGCCGTGCCCAGGCATTCTCCAGACCCTCATCGGCGAGAAGGCGCAATGCCTCCCGCATACCGAAGTTCATGTTCACAGGGGCGGTGTGGTGGTACACCCGGTCGCTGCCCCAGTACTGATTGAGCAAGGAAACATCAAGGTACCAGTTGGCAACCTTGCTGGTGCGGGCCGCCAACCGGGCCTCCGCCCAGGGGCCCATGGTGAACGGGCCGAGACCGGGGGGGCAGCTGAGACCCTTTTGACTGCAGCTGTAGGCCAGGTCCACCTTCCACTCATCGAGGAACAGGGGCACGCCCCCCAGGGAAGTGACGGTGTCCAGCAGCAACAGGCAGTTATGCCGGCGGCAGAGATCGCCGATTCCATCCATCGGCTGGCAGACGCCGGTGGAGGTTTCGGCGTGCACCATCGCCAGTATCGAGGGCTTGTGGGTGATCAGAGCCTGCTCGATCTCCTCGAGGCTGAACACCTCCCCCCAGGGCCGCTCGATCGTGGCCACTTCTGCCCGGTAGCGACCGGCCATCTCCACCAGACGAAGACCGAAGTAGCCCTTGACAGCTACCAGCACCCTGTCGCCCGGCTCGATCATGTTGGCCAGGGTGGCCTCCATGGCGGCGCTGCCGGTGCCGCTCATCGGGATGGTGAGACGGTTGTCGGTCTGCCAGGCGTAACGCAGCAGCTCCTGCACCTCTCCCATCAGCTCGATGTAGAGCGGGTCGAGGTGACCGATGGGGGTGCGGGCTAGGGCCTGCAGCACCGTGGGATGGGCATTGGAGGGACCGGGACCCAGAAGCAGACGGTCCGGGGTGGCGATGGGATCCAGCCCCAGTCGGTGGGCGCTGCTGACAGGGGGCAGGACGGAAGGGGCCAAGACCGGTGGACGGGGGTGAGGTGCGATGAGACTAGGAAATGATCGAACGGCCCGGACCGTTAACGGGCACGGACATTGGTGGCACCCAGTCCGCGGCAGAGATGATCAAAGGGAGCCCTGACCACGGAAGCGGCGGAGATACCGGTGGCGCTGAGCATCTCGCTCACCACCTCTCCGAGCAGGGCGATGCCGCGCACGGTGGGGCCGGTGGGCACACCGAGGCTCTTGTAGGTGTCGTCGAGGCCGTTGAGCACCCGCTCATCGAGCATGGTGACGTCATCGGAGATCAGGGCATAGCTGGCGTAGCGGAGGAAGTAATCCATGTCGCGCAGGCACGCCGCCAGCCTGCGGGTGGTGTACGCATTGCCCCCGGGGAGGATCAGCTCGGGGTTTTCCCGCCACAACCTCTGGGAAGCCTCGCGAACGATTTCGGTGGCTTCCCGATTGATCAGCTCCACCGCGGCAAGGCGGACGGAAGCCTGGGAGAAATAGTTGTCGATGCGATCGATGGCATCACGATCGAGATAGCGGCCGAGCTGGTCGTACCGACCGATCAGGCCGGAGATGGCATCTCGCATGGAGGGAACGGATCGACGCACCTGGAGCGGAACGTAGCACTTGAAATCCGCCAGATTCCAGTGACAGGGCCGACTCTGGGGAATTTGACAGAAACGGTTACGCAGAACCCTCCAGCCGGGTCGATGGCGGAGGTCCGCCTGCTCGCCGCTGCCACCACAGAGCCATCCGCGTCTTTGGTACCAACCGCTACAAAGCTGGGAACGTATCACTGCGTACTTTCCCGGAGGTCGACGGATCTGCAGCGGATCCGCGCCCTCCTTTCCCATCAGCCCCACCACCAGTCCCATCAGTCATGGTCAAGACCGCTCAGGACGTGCTCCGTCAGATCAAGGAGGAGGGAATCGAGCTGATCGATCTCAAGTTCGTGGATCTGCATGGCAAGTGGCAGCATCTCACCGTCTGTGAGGACCTGATCGACGAGGCCGCCTTCACCGACGGAGTGGCTTTCGACGGCTCCTCGATCCGGGGATGGAAGGCCATCAACGAATCGGACATGGCGATGGTGCCCGATCCGAACACGGCCTGGATCGACCCCTTCTACAGCCACAAGACCCTCAGCCTGATCTGCTCGATTCAGGAGCCCCGCAGCGGCCAGCCCTACGGACGCTGCCCCCGTGCCCTGGCCCAGAAGGCCCTCAACTATCTGGCCTCCACCGGACTGGCGGACACGGCCTTTTTCGGACCGGAGCCCGAATTCTTCATTTTCGACGACGTTCGCTTCAAGAGCAGCAACGGCGGCAGTTTCTACCAGGTGGATTCGGAGGAGGCTGCCTGGAACACCGATCGGATCGAAGAAGGCGGAAACCTCGGATACAAGGTGCTGCTCAAGGAGGGTTACTTCCCGGTGGCGCCCAATGACACCCTCCAGGACATGCGCAGCGAGATGCTGTTGACGATGGGTTCCCTGGGGGTGCCGATCGAGAAGCAGCACCATGAGGTGGCCACTGCCCAGCACGAACTCGGCATCCGTTTCGCCGAACTGATCAACGCGGCCGACAACGTGATGATCTACAAGTACGTGGTGCGCAACATCGCCAGGAAATACGGCAAAACCGCCACATTCATGCCCAAACCCGTGTTTGCGGACAATGGCAGTGGCATGCACGTGCACCAAAGCCTCTGGAAGGACGGCCAGCCCCTGTTCTTCGGGGAAGGCACCTATGCCAACCTCTCCCAGACGGCACGCTGGTACATCGGCGGCCTGCTGAAGCACGCCCCCAGCTTCCTCGCCTTCACCAACCCCACCACCAACAGCTACAAGCGCCTGGTGCCGGGGTTTGAGGCGCCGGTCAACCTGGTCTATTCCCAGGGCAACCGTTCGGCCGCCGTGCGCATCCCGCTCACCGGCCCGAGCCCGAAAGCGAAGCGTCTGGAATTCCGCTCGGGCGATGCCCTCGCCAACCCCTACATCGCCTTCTCGGCGATGCTGATGGCAGGCCTTGATGGCATCCGCAACCAGATCGATCCGGGCGACGGCACCGACGTGGACCTGTTCGAACTCTCGGCCGAGGAGCTGTCCCGAATCTCCACGGTTCCCGCCTCCCTGAACGGCGCTCTCGAGGCCCTCAAGGCAGACAAGGACTACCTGCTGGCCGGAGGGGTGTTCACCGAAGACTTCATCAACAACTGGATTTCGATGAAGTACGAGGAGGTGCAGCAACTGCGCCAGCGGCCCCACCCCCACGAGTTCAGCATGTATTACGACGCCTGAGCGGAGTCCTCAGCGCCCCAGCCACCAGGCCAGGATCAGGCCCAGCCCTCCCCAACGGAGGGCTGTCCAGAAAAGCTCTGCCTCCCGATCGGCGGGGCGCAGGGCAGGTGGCAGGGGATCCAGAAGTCGCTGCGCCAGGGATTGCCTCTGGCGTTTGCGCCGCTGGGCAGCACCCTCCGGCCGGTCGTCTCCCTTCGGCAGTCTCGGTTGGCTGGCCAGGTTCACCAGGGCGGTGAGCTGGTGCAGCAGAGCCGGTCGCTGCGGCCTTGCTCGAGGGCTGCGCCAGGCACCGGAGCGGGAATGGTTGGCCATGGCGCAGCTCCACGCGATGGCGTCAGGATGGAGCTCACCCCGTCCTTTCGTCCAGTGCCCCCCTCCTCCTGGCCCCAGGCAGCCCTGCCGCTGGCCCAGCAGCTGCACCAGCAGCTGACGATCGGAGACCGCGACTGGCACGCCCTCAAGACCCAGCGGCCCCGCCGCGGCGCCGAACAGCTGGCCGCTGCGCTTGTGCAGCTGCTGGCGGGCGATGATCCCACCTCCCCGCAGCCGACAGGATCGCGGCAGCAGGCCATCGCCCTCACCGAGCACGCCCTGGCCTGGCTGAAGGCTGAACTCAGGGACCCAGGCTGCCCGAGTCACGGGAGCTGAAACGGCTGCGCCGCACCGCTACCTGCAGACGATTGCCCCGTGCGCTCCAGCGCACATCGTCGAAGCAGTGGTGGATCAAAAACAGCCCCCTACCGGACTCGGCATCCATCTGGTCGGGAAGAAGGTGGAGCCGGGCCTGGGGAGGTACCCCAGGCCCCTCATCCTGCACCTGCCACACCGCCCAGCGGGGCGAGAGAATGCGACGAATCCGCAGGCACTTGGCGGGATCACAACCGTTGCCATGGATCACGGCATTGACCAGGGCCTCCTGGAGGCCGAGCTGCAGATCCAGGTTGGGAGAAGCCAGCGGCTCCAGCAACAGCTCCACCAGAGGTGAAAGCTGGAGGGTGGAGGGGGTGATGAAGTCAGCCCAGCGAAGCCTCGACCCAGCCGCCGATCTGAACGTCTCCCTCAAGGAGATTCCCAGGGCTGAAGGGAGCGCCGTGGTGTTGGACCGGCTTGGCATGGGAGGAGTAACAGGGTCCCAGCGCACCGGACAACCCGGTCTCAGCTTGCGAATCTAGCCCGGCTTCGGTGTGTCATCACGGACAATCCTCGCCCTGAGGCTGGGATGCTGAAGCAGGGCGTCCATCAGACGCACCCCACGCAGCTGATTCACCAGGGGCATGTGGCCTTCCGGTGCCTCCATCGACCAGGTGAAGGCCGACGGATAACGGGTCCAGACGCCATCGCGTTTCCAGCCGAGCTTGAGCCAGAGCTGCTCCCAGATGCCGCCGCAGGCAGCCAGCAGCCTTCCCTGTACCGAAAAGCCAAACCTCCCCTTGGAATAACAAAGCCAGAGACGATCCAGACTTTCCAGATCCACGCCACTGATCGCCGGCACTTCGCTGTAATACACATAGCCCCGTCGCTCCGCGGCAGGTCCGGCCAGCTGGCGCAGATGCTCGCTCGTGAGGCGGTCCGCCTGTTCGAACTCCTGCAGCATCAGATGGCGCTGCAGCGGGCCGTAATCGATGGCCCGTGCCGTGGGAGCCGCTAACCAACCCGAGGGGTAGCGGCCCAGGAAAGCCTCCCGCACCTGCGCATCGCCGGCTTCGAGCAGCACCTGCACAAGATGTCCGCCGGCCCAGTCGTCAGCGGTGGCGTCGAGCCTGTCGAGCTGATCGGGGATCAGGGGAAGCCATTCCGCCTGGCGCTGATCCAGCTGGCGAAGCAGGGTGCGGCGCTGGCGGGAAGGGGCCGCCAGAAACTTCTCAAGCAACTGATCGGCAGGGACGGTGCTGGAAACCGGAGGTCCGGAAAGCATGGAAAAAGGCGACCCGTGGGCTGTCCGCGAGGCCCACTATGTCAGGAGGATCGAGGGGATGGGCCAGAGGCTGCCTAGGATTGGACTTTCGACGATGGCCATGGCTGCCGCCATTCAGTTCTTCCGGGGTGTGGATGAACCGGTAATACCCGATATCCGTCTCACCCGCTCCCGGGATGGCCGCACCGGCCAGGCCATGTTCGTGTTCGAGGAACCCGATGCCCTGGCCCCGGAAACCATGGGGGACATCACCGGGATGTTCATGGTGGATGAGGAGGGGGAACTGGTGACGCGCGAGGTGAAGGCCCGATTCGTGAACGGCAAGGCCAGTGCCCTCGAATCCACCTACACCTGGAAGAGCACCGCTGATTTCGAGCGCTTCATGCGTTTTGCCCAGCGCTATGCCGACAGCCACGATCTGGGCTTCTCGGGCAAGGCCGAACAGGACAACGACGAAACCGCTGAAGATTGAAGTTCGGACAGTGGCTGGGACTGCTGGGTCTGGTCGCCGGACTCCTGGTTCTGTGGAGCCTGAGGGAAGTGGTGGTGCTGATCTTCGCTGCCGTCGTGCTGGCGATGGCGCTCTGCACCCTCGTGGGGATCGTGCGCCGGCAACTTGGCTGCAGCAGGGGGCTGGCCATGGCCCTGAGCCTGCTCGGGCTGCTTCTGGTGGGCGCCGTGGCCGCCACCGCGATCATCCCCCCCTTCCTGGCCCAGTTCCATGAACTGCTGCTGAAACTGCCGCACGCCGCCGAGACGCTTCTGAACCTTCTCCAGCAGGCCATCGAAGCCGGATCCCGCATGCTCTACGGCCAGCGGGATGGGGGTCTCGACTGGTTGAGAGGGATGTTTTCGACCCCTGAAAATCCAGGTGCACTGGCGTCCGGTCTTGGTGGTGGAGCCGTGAAGCTGCTGGGGCTGGCCGGCAACCTGGGAAGCGGCCTGCTGCAGACCCTGTTCGTGCTGGCGGTGGCCCTGATGGTGGCCGCCCAACCAAATGCCTACCGGGAAGTACTGCTGCTGCTGGTGCCTTCGTTCTATCGCCGCAGGGCCCGGCAGGTGCTGCTCCAGTGCGGCGAGGCCCTGAGCGCCTGGATGGTGGGCGTGCTGATCAGCTCCGTGTGCGTGGCGTTACTGGCGGCCGTGGGGCTGTCGCTGCTGGGCGTGAAGCTGGTGGCGGCCAACGCCGTGCTGGCGGGGCTGCTGAATGTGATCCCGAATGTGGGCCCCACGCTGAGCACGATCTTCCCGATGTCTGTGGCGCTGCTGGATACACCCTGGAAGGCATTAGCGGTGCTGGCCATGTACGTGGTTGTGCAAAATCTTGAGAGCTATGTGATCACTCCATCGGTGATGCATCACCAGCTGAAATTGCTCCCAGGCCTTACCCTCACAGCACAATTGCTGTTCACTGTTCTTTTCGGTCCCCTGGGTCTGCTGCTGGCCTTACCGCTGGCCGTCTGCCTCCAGGTGATTCTGCGGGAAGTGGTGATCCGCGACATCCTCGACCCCTGGAAACGCCAGCGGGTGCCCTTCTGAACCCTCTTCCATGCAAGCCCGACCCCTGCTTGGCGCCCTTGCTCTCGTGGTGCTGGGCTTGCTGGCCTGGGAGCTTCGCTGGGTGCTCCTGGTGCTTTTCGGGGCCGTGGTGCTCGCGGTAGCCCTTGATGTGCCGATCACCTTCCTGCGGCGCCGTCTGCGGCTGAATCGACCCACCGCCCTGATGCTTGTGCTGGCGGTGCTGCTGGTTGCCGGCACCTGGCTGGGCGGCCTGCTGCTGCCGGAACTGATGGAACAGATCCAGCAGTTCACCCAGCTGGTGCCCCGTCTTACCCAGAGGCTGGCCCAGCTGATCTCCAGCCTGCCGGGTCTCTCCAACTGGGAGAAGCAGTTGATGGAGGGGTTTTCGCTGGAAAGGCTCCAACCCCTGGGCGGCCAGCTGCTGGGTATGGCGGGCGGCGCCGCCAACAGCACCGTGCAGGTTCTGTTGATGGCACTGCTGGCGGTGCTGTTCGCCCTCGATCCCCGCAGTCACCAGGGGCTTGTGCTGGCCGCCACGCCAAGCTTCTACCGACCACGGATGCAGACCCTTCTGCAGGAGTGCCGGGAAGCCCTCGGTGGCTGGCTGGCTGGCATGACCCTCTCGGCCGTGGTGGTGTTTCTCACCACCTGGGCTGGACTGAGCCTGCTGAAGGTGCCCCTGGCACTGCTAAGTGCCCTGGTGTGCGGCCTGCTGACCTTCGTGCCCACCATTGGCCCGACGGCGGCCACTGTGTTGCCAGTGGCTGTGGCCCTGCTGGTTTCACCAGCCAAGATGGCGCAGGTACTGGTGATGCGCCTGATCGTTCAGAACGTTGAAGCGTTCCTGATCACCCCGCTGCTGCTCAGCCGCACCGTCAATCTGCTGCCCACCGTGGCGCTGATCTCCCAGTTGTGCCTCGGCGCCCTGCTTGGCCTGCCCGGGCTACTGCTGGCCCTTCCCCTTGTTGTGGTGTTGCAGGTGCTGGGGGAGGAGGTCCTGGTCAAGGATGTGATGGATACCTGGCAGAAGCCCTGATCCTTGAGGCCCAGCAGGGGTGCCTTCAGAGGTCCTTCAGCCCCTGCTGCGGTAATGCCGCCATAGCGAGGGCATCGCCAGCAGAACGGTGATCGCCAGAAAATGGGAGCGAATTGCCGTGAACAGGGTGGTGAACGTGAAATGATCGGCCAGCAACTGGAGCTCCACTCTCAGGTCGGAGAGGGCAAGCAGCAGCAACAGCAGCGGCAGCAGGGGAACGCTTCGGTTCATCGACGACGGGAGAGAACGGGCAACAGGGTGGGAGCCACTCCGATGCTCGACCAGCTTCCGACCGCAATACCGATCGCCAGAGCCACAGCAAACCAGAACAGGCTGCTGCCCCCAAAGAAAATCAGCCCCAGCAGCGGCAACAAGGTGGTGAGAGAGGTGTAAAGGGAGCGGGTGAGCGTGGCATCCACGGCTACGTCCACCTGGTCGGAGAGGGGCAGGTCTGCAAGAGCCTTTTTCTGTTCGCGGATGCGGTCGTACACCACAACCGTGTCGGTCACCGAGTAGCCGGCCACGGTGATCAGGGCGACGGCAAACAACGAATCCACCTCAATCCCCCGCAGCAGACCCAGCCAGGCGAACACGCCAGAGGTGATCAGCACATCGTGGGCCAGGCAAAGCAGGGCCAGGAAGGCGAAAACACCGCTGTAGCTGAAGCTGATGTAGGCAGCGATGGCGGCAAAACTCACCAGCAGAGAGATGATGCTGCCCCGCAGCAGCTGATTGCCGAGGGTGGGACCGATCGTGTCGACGGCCGTGGCTGCGGGCTTGAAGGGCCCCACACTGGAGCCGAGCTGCTCGATCAGGCGGGCACTCTGATCGGCGCTGAGGGTGGGGAGACGCAGAAGCAGGGATTTGCCCTGGTCGAGCACCTGCACCGAAGCGCTGCCGAGATTGGGGGCCCGCTCGCCGGCCTCGGTGGGAAGGGTCAGCGAACCGATCTGCTTCTGGAGATCTGGCGCTGTGAGCGGGCCGCAGGCAGCAGCGCAGTCCCGCTGCAGCTGAATCTGGGTACCACCGGTGAAATCAAGCCCGGGCTTGAGCGGCGAATGGATCGAAGGGTTGAGCCAGCAGAGGAGCAGACCAAGCAGGCTCAACGCACAGGCCAGGGCGGAACCGATCCAGGCGATGCGCCGGTGACGATTGATGCGGAACCGGGGGGAAGGGGCTGGGGTCACGGGGGATCAGGAAGCCGAAGCAGGCAACTGGCGGGCGGGAAGGAAGTACTGGGTGCGGCGCAGGGCCGGATAGCTCATCAGCAGACGCAGCAGCGTGCGTGTGCAGGTGAGGGCGGTGAACAGGCTCAACAGCAGGCCGATCGCCAGGGTCACAGCAAAGCCCTTGACCAGGCCGGTTCCGAGCAGGAACAAGGCCGCGCAGCTGATCAGGCCGGTGACGTGACCGTCAAAGATCGAGGAGAAGGCCTGGGAAAAGCCCGTATCGATCGAGCGAATCAGGGTGTTGCCGCCGCGGAGTTCCTCCTTGATCCGCTCGAAGATCAGCACGTTGGCATCCACCGCCATGCCGATCGAAAGGATGAAACCAGCGATCCCCGGCAGCGAGAGGGTGACGGGAATCAGGGCATAGATCGCCAGGTTGAACAGGGAATACAGCGCCAGGGCCAGGACAGCAACGATGCCCGGCAGGCGGTACACCAGCACCATGAACAAGGCCACCAGGGCCAGGCCGGAAAGGGCGGCCACAAGGCTGCGCTGAATGTTCTCGGCGCCCAGCGAGGGGCCGACGGTCCGCTGCTCCACGATCTTCACCGGAAGCGGCAGGGATCCCCCCCGCAGCTGCACCTCCAGATCACGGGCTTCCTCGGGACTGAAATTGCCGCTGATGCTGGCGGATCCGCCCGTGATGCCAGCGGACTTGAATTCCGGGCCCACAGTGGCTTCGCTGATCGAGCGGCCGTCGAGGACGATCCCCAGCACCCGGCCCGTGCCGGCCAGGCCCTGGGTGAGGGAGGCGAACTTGTCGCCTCCCTCACGGCTGAAGCCGAGGGTCACATCCCAGCTGTTGCCGGTCTGGCGTTGCTGGCGGCCGGCACTGGTGAGCTCCTTGCCGGTGAGCTGGGTGGGGCCATAGAGCGCCACCACCCTGCGGTTGACCTCGGTCTGCAGCGCTTCCATCTGTTCGGTTTCACTGCTGCCGGTCGGCAGCTGCAGCCCAAGGCTCTGGAAGGCCTTGGTGCGCTCCGCCTCGGGGAATTCGGGTTTCGGAGTGGGCGGTTTGTTGATGGCGCTGCCGGAAGTCTGGGCAGCGGTGGCGGGGCTCCGGGAGGCGAGCACGCTTTCCAATTGGCGTTTGAGCTGGAGAAGACCCTCCATCTCCTTCTCACTGCCAGGCTTCTGGGCGCGGAACTCGAGCAGGGCGGTGGTGCCGAGCACCTTGGCGGCGCGGGTGGGGTCCTGCTCCCCAGGCAGCTGGAGCACCAGCTGGTCGTCGCCCACGGTCTGCAGGGTGGACTCAGCCACGCCGAGGCCGTTGATCCGGCGCTCCAGCACCTCCTTCACCGCCTCGAGCTGCTCCTTCTCCACTTTGCGGATCTCACCAGCGGGCATCACTTGGAGGGTGAGCTGGCTGCCACCGCGCAGGTCGAGACCGAGCTGCAGGCCGAAGGTGGCCAGCAGGGCGGCGGCGGCGATCGCGAGGGCCAGGATCAGGGCGAACCACCCTTGTTGACGTGCCATCTCAGATCAGACCGGCCTTGAGTTGCTGGGCAGCCGTCACGATCTGGTGAGGCTGAATGATCGTGAGGTTCTCCAGGGTGCCGTTGTAAGGAGTGGGAATGTCCTGGGAGGAGAGACGCACCGGGCGAGCATCGAGCTCGTCGAAACACTCCTCGGTGATCAGGGCGATCAGCTCGGCCCCGATGCCACCGGTCTTCATGCACTCCTCCACCACCAAAACCTTGTGGGTCTTGCGGATCGAGCGGGTGATGGTCTCCATGTCGAAGGGCTTGAGGCTGATCAGGTCGATCAGCTCCACATCCACTCCCTCCTTCTCCAGCTGCTGCACAGCCTTGAGACAGTGATGACGCATGCGGGAATAGGTAAGGATCGTGACATCCTTGCCTTCCCGCACCACCTCCGCCTGATCAAGGGCGCAGATGTAATCACCCCGGGGAATCTCCTCGGAGAGGTTGTAAAGGAGAACGTGCTCGAAGAAGAGAACGGGATTGTTGTCGCGGATGGCCGCTTTCATCAGGCCCTTCGCATTGGTGGGGGTGCTCACGGCAACGATCTTGATGCCTGGAACGGCGTGGAAGTAGGCCTCCAACCTCTGACTATGTTCGGCACCGAGCTGCCGGCCCACGCCACCCGGGCCGCGGACGACGGTAGGAATGGTGTAGTTGCCACCGCTGGTGTAGCGGAGCATACCCATGTTGTTGGAGATCTGGTTGAAGGCCAACAACAGGAATCCCATGTTCATGCCTTCCACGATCGGCCGCAGGCCGGTCATGGCGGCACCCACTGCCATGCCGGTGAAGCTGTTCTCGGCAATGGGAGTGTCCAGCACCCTGAGTTCGCCGTATTTCTCGTAGAGATCCTTGGTCACCTTGTAGGAGCCGCCGTAGTGGCCCACGTCCTCCCCCATCACACAGACATGGGGGTCACGGGCCATCTCTTCATCGATGGCGTCACGCAGGGCGTTGAACAGAAGGGTTTCGGCCACGAATCCGGCATCGGCCACAGGTGCGGCCAACCTATCTCAACCCCCGGCGGCGAAGGTGCTCAGCAGCAGCACCGAGAGCAGCATGCCCGGAAGCAGCAGCGTCACCAGGAGGCCGAGGTCGTGGGGGGTCATGGCCGAAGACAGCTGCAGCCAGGCTAGGAAGCCGATTCGGCCCGCGCAGGGATCAGACTGCGCACGAACACCATCAACAGCCCCAGCCCGATGAAGGCGAAGCTGAAGGTGGCCAGGAAGCACATTCCCATCACCAGGGTCTTGACCGCCGTGGCGATGCTCTGGGCCACCTGGGCCTCGTAGTGGGGCGGATGGTCCACGTAATAGGCCACCACACGCTTGCTGAGGCCCAGGCAGAGCCAGGCCAACAGTCCGCTGGTGAGGGCGCCGGAGAGAAAGCTGAGGGGACCCTTGCGCGGCCCCTCCGGGGAGGGGACAGGGGTGGTCGGGGTGCTGGGCAGCGGACTGAGGTCGCTCATCGGGCCGTTGCGATCGGTACCAGGCTGGCACCGGAATCGATGCAATGGCAGCACCAGGACTCGAAACCTTCCTCTAGCAGCGAAGGCTCCCATTGCCGATGGGCTGCGGCGGCCTGCTCGAAATCCGCGAACAGGGCAAACAGGCTGGGCCCGGAGCCACTCATGACCACGGCCAGGGCCTGCTCGATCCGTTGCAGCAGCGCCAGACCTCCACGCACGCTCTCCTGCTCCGGAGCCACCACGGTCTGCAGGTCGTTGCGCAGCGCTGGCAGGGGCCTCTCCCCTGCCAGGGCGGCCAGCAGGGGGCCCTGGCGCAGGGCCTGGCGGCGCTGCTCGAAGTCGAGCTCGCTTTCGAGGTAGAAATCCTCGCGCAACTCGCGGCAGCGCCCATAGGCCCAGGGGGTGGAGACGCTGGCTTCGGGATGCTTGATCAGCAATACCCCGAGGGCGGGCGCCTGGGCAAGCCGCACCGGCTCCAGCTGCTCCCCGCGTCCGAAGCAGAGCTGGGTGCCCCCATCGAGGCAGAAGGGCATATCGGAGCCGAGCTCGGCCGCAAGGGCAAGCAGAGCGGCACGCTCCATGCCCAGCCCCCACAGGGCATTGAGCCCCACCAGGGCCGCGGCGCCATCACTGGATCCCCCCGCCAACCCCGCCCCGATCGGAATCCGCTTCTGCAGCTGGATCCGGGCGCCCAGCTCCGGAAGCCCCACCCTCGCCCGCAGCTGCTCGGCGGCCCGCACGATCAGGTTGGTGCCATCGGTGGGCAGGCCGGGGCGATCGCAGTGCAGGGAGATCAGGCCGTCGGAGGTGGGCTGGAAGTGCAGCTCGTCCGCCAGATCGATCGTCTGCATCAGCATCGCCAGCTCATGGAAGCCATCGGGCCGCAGGCCGAGCACTTCCAGATGCAGGTTGATCTTGGCCGGAGCCAGCACGGTGAGTTCTGCCATCGGTTCAGGCGGCGCCGGAAAGTTCGCTGTGTCGACGATTCAAACCGGCGGCCAGGGCCTGCCACTGCCGGGGAGCCAGCTCCTGGGGCCGCTGACTGAGTTCGATCCCCGCCTCTGTGGCCAGGTCCTGCAGGGCATCGGCGGGCAGCAGCCCGGTGAGGGTGTTGCGCAGCATCTTGCGGCGAGCCGCGAAGCAGCGCCGCAGCAGGCTCTCCACTTCCCGGGCCAGGGGGGGATCCAGCCGCTGCTCGGGCAGCAGGGGCTCCAGCAGGATCACCTCGGAGTGCACCTTCGGGGGTGGATTGAAACAACGGGGTGGCACCGCACAGACCGACCTGCAGCGGGCCAGCAGCTGCATCCGGACGCTGAGGGCTGAATAACTGCTGGCACCCGGGACGGCGCGGATGCGTTCTCCCACTTCCTGCTGCACCAGCAGCACCAGGCGCCGGTAGGGAGGGTCATGGGGGCGGTCCAGTCGGCCCACCAACCGCTCCAGCAGGGGCCCGGTGATGTTGTACGGGATGTTGGCCACCACCACCTCCGGCGCCGGTTCGTCACCCAGCTGCAGCGGTACCTCCAGGGCATCGCCCTCCACCAGCTGGAAGCGGGGATCGGCACCGAAGCGCTGGCGCAGGCCGGCCACAAGGTCGCGATCCAGCTCCACGGCCAGCAGCGAAGCCAGGGGGGTGGCCAGCAACCGCTCGGTGAGCGCACCCCGCCCGGGTCCCACCTCCAGCACCCGATCCCCTGGCCCCAGCGCGGCCGCCTCGACGATGGACTGCAGCACCGTGCCATCCACCAGCCAGTGCTGGCCGAAGCGCTTGCGGGCGCGGTGGCCTTCGAAGGACATGGAAGGGCGCAGGCGGACTTCCCCCATTGAACGTCGGGCCGGTGAACGTCGGGCCTGTGAACGTCTGTCAGGCAGCGTCTGTTCGGATAAGGGTGCCTATGTTGAAGGGTTATCTGCCGGTGCAGCGGTCATGGCCAATCGCCCCTGTCTCCACAGCAACCTGGGCGCCTGGCGAGGGCTGCTTGCCGCCGCCCTGCTGATCCCGCTGCTGGCCACCTGGGCAGCCCGGGCCGGCAGCATCACCGACGAGTCGATCTGGGACCAGAACGATGCCACCCAGCGGGCCCTGCAGCGGCTGCCCCGCGGCGCCACGGTGACGGGCACACGCTGCCAGGAATTCGGCGTGGGGGGCATGGACAATCCCCGCTATCGCTGCACCGTGAATTACACCGAGACGGCTCCCGCCCCCTGAGTGGAATGCCCGATCTGGGTCCTTAGCGCCCCAGGCGGATCCAGCGCACGCCTCCCCGCAGCGGCGGCAGCGGCACCAGGGCGGCCACCTGCTCCACCGGCTGCTCCGCCCATTCGCCATGGTCTGCCAGCCAGCAGGCCCAGGCCCGCTCCAGCCGGAGCAGCTTCGACCTTCTCAGGGCCGCCACACCAGCACCATCGAAGCTGCCGGCCCCCCGGCCCTTCACCTCCACCAGTAGCAACCGGCCGGGCTTGCACAGGACCAGATCAAGCTCGCCCCAGCGACACTGCCAGTTGCGCGAAAGCAGTTGCCAGCCGGCCTGCTGCAGCAATCGCAGCGCCCTCTGCTCGGCCCAGCGACCCTGGCGCTGACGGAGATTGCGAGCCATCGACCTGCATGCGGTGCCCCAAGCCTTCCCGCATGCGGACGGGCGGACGACTCAGGCCCGGAGGGCGACTCAGGGCCGCGAATCGGCCTGCGCAACCAGCAACTCCTGAAGTTCCCCAGCGGAAAGGGGGGCCGAGAGGTGGTAACCCTGGCCGAGGTGAACGCCGAGGCTGATCAGGATCTGGAGCTGCCGCGAGCGCTCCACCCCCTCCACCACCACGTCAAGACCGCTGGCATTGCCGAGGCTGATCACGGCGCTGAGCATGGCCTGCTGCAGTTGGTCGTAATCGATGGCGGAAATCAGGCTCCGATCCACCTTCACCTGGTTGAAGGGCAGTTTGGTGAGACGCTGCAGGCCGGAGTAGCCGGTGCCGAAATCATCGAGGCAGAGGATGAAACCCATCCGCCGCAGCTCTCGGATCTGGTCAGCCAACACATTGGTGATTTCGAGCACATCTCCTTCGGTGAGTTCGAGCACGATCCGCTCCGGACTCAGCTGGTTCCGTTCGAGCGCCACCAGCAGATCCTTGGTCCAGGCGGGATCCTGCAGCTGCAGCGGCGAGATGTTGAGGCCGATCCTCGCCAGCCGCAGGCCGGAGGCCTCCCAGCGATGGAACTGGCTGAAGGCGGTCTCCATCACCCATTTCCCCAGGCTGGAGATCTGCTGGGTGGCTTCGGCCACATCGATGAAGTCGAAGGGGGACTGGCGACCGAGTTCGGGATCATCCCAGCGGCACAGCACCTCGGCGGCGGTGACCCTTCCGGAGCGGAGTTCCAGAATCGGCTGGAAAGCAAGCTCTAGGCGGTTTTCCTCAATCGCCCGGGCCAGGGGCTTGGCCAGCAGCTCGGTCATCCTCACAGTGCGGGTGACCGGCATCGCCACACAGCAGCTGGAGAAGGGGGGCCGCTGGGTCTCCTGCAACGCCTGGGTGGAGGAATCGAGCAGATGGGGGAAATCGATGCCGTCATCCGGGCCGCGACTCACCCCAACGCTCAGCGAGGGCTCGATCACCTGCTCGGCGATCGAGATCGGGGTTTCCAGTTTGTCGAGCAGCGCGCCGGCCATCTCCCGCGCCTCCTCCACGCTCAGACGGCCGGGAGTGAGGGCAAGAAGACGGTCCCCCCCCTGGAGGGCGTAAAAGCTGCCGGCAGGCAGGCTGGCTCCCAGCCGATGGCCCATCTGATCATGGAGCGCCTCGGCGGCATCGATCCCCAGCTTTCCACGCACCAGATCGAGATGCAGCAGGCTGAGCTGCAAGAGCGTCGCTCCATTGGCAAAGCGCTGCTGGAGAATCTCCTCGAGGCTGTGGAGTTGCACCCGCTGGGGAAGCAGCTCCAACAGAAACCAGGGGGAGCCGCCCGCCACGGGGTTCTCGAGCCGGGAAAGGCGTAAGGGCTGGTTTGCAGCGGCCCCCACCGCCAGCTCACCGTAGAAACCTGGGAGCTCTCCCCGCAGAAACGGTCCGGAATCCTGACCGATCAGCGCGGCAAGATCCAGGCGCTGCAGGGTGGAGTGCGGCAGGCCTGCGCGGGAAAGGAAACTCTGGCTGGCCTCGACCCACTGCCCGCGGCCATCCAGCAGGGCGACGGCATCACCGCTGATGTCCAGCAGGCTCTGCAATGGCAGCGATGAAGGTGGCAGGACGGAATCGTGGGGAGCCATCAGATCGAGCAGTGCAGCGACTCTGCCGCACCGAAAGCTACTGCCGCTCGGAAAGATTCTGACCGCTGCAAGGCATCCATTGATGATTGTCCGTCTGAGCCCTGGCGCCGGCATGCCCCCAGCAGACACCGCGCTCCCCCTGACATCGCTCTTCTAGTCTGGAGAGACTGAGGCCCTGGCGATGAATCCCGCTCCTTCGAAATCCCGATCGAGTTGGCTGGCCAAGGCCTGCGCGCTGCTGCTGACCCTGGTGCTGTTGATCGGCTCCGCGTTCGGCATGGCCACGCCGGCCGTTGCCGCCATGGATTACGCCAAACAGGTGCTGATCGGAGCCGATTTCCATGCCGCCGATCTGCGGGGGGTCACCTTCAATCTCACCAATCTCCGGGATGCCGATTTTTCCGGAGCCGATCTGCGCGGCGCCAGCCTGTTCGGAGCCAAATTGCAGGATGCCGACCTCAGCGGCGCTGATCTGAGGGACGCCACGCTCGATTCAGCTGTGTTCAACGGCACGGATCTGCGCAACGCCCGCCTGGATGATGCCTTCGCCTTCAACACGAAGTTCAGCGACGTGCAGATCGAAGGGGCTGATTTCACCAATGTGCCTCTGCGGGGCGATGCCCTCAAAGCCCTGTGCAGCGTGGCCGGAGGCACCAATCCTGAAAGCGGCCGTGCCACCCGCGACACCCTCGGCTGCCCCTGAATCGTTGTTTCCATGAGCTTTGATGCCCGCAGCCTTGAGCGCCTGGAAGCCCTGGGCAGGCAGCTCCCCAAGAAACTTCCGGTGCCTCCCTCTGAACAAGCGGCCGCTGCCGGTCCGAAGCAGCCGGGCCGGCTCCATCGGGTCGAAACCGAGCTGAATCCCGAACAGCTGTTCCGCGAGTTGATGGCGGCCAGCCCGGATGGCTCGGTGCCGCCTCACCTGATGGACCGACTGCGGCAGCTGGAGGCCACCCGTCTCCCGGGGGCCAGAACGACCCCCGAGGCGCTACCGAGCCCAGCCAACAGACCAAACGCAACCCCCAAACCGAATCGGGCGCGTCCTCGCCCCGCCGCCGAAGACCTTTCCCTTTACGCCACCTTTGAGCAGCTGCTGCTCGAGGATGAGGACGCCTAGCGGCCGATCACTGCGATCGGCGCAAGGCACGGCGAAGCTGATCGGGCCAGTCGGCGGGACGATCGCCTCGTTGCAGCGGCAGACTGAACATGGAGCGGGCCAGGGGCCAGCCTCCCCGGGCGAACACCGCACCGAGGTGGAAGGCGACGGCCAGTCCGGTGCCGAGCCAGCCGGCCAGGTGCAACCGATAGACAAGGGTGTCGAGCTCGCCGGCACGGACGCTGTGCTCGCTCATCAGCAGGCCGGTACCGATCGAGAGCGTCAGGGCCGCCAGAGGCAGGGCATTGGCCAGTCGCAGCAACCGAACCCGCCCCACGGTGAGGGCATAGGGAGCGAACCCGCAAAACACCAGTACCAGCAGCACCCCGAGGCTGCCATGCACATCGATCCAGTCCGTCGCCGGTACCAGCGGAAGCCTGCCCCAGCGTCCGTCGTACACCGAATAGACAACCAGCCCTGAAAGCCAGCAACCGGCCACGACCAGCGCCGTGGGGGCATGCAGCAGCCTCAGCAGCGAGGGTTGGTAGGGGCGGGGCATGGAATCGGGAGGAGTGGGGAGGCAGTAATTGGGGAGGCAGTAAGCAGAAGGGGAAATCAGGCCTGCGGAGGCTCGAGCTGCAGGGTGCTGTGGGGAATGCCGAGCCAGGCCATCCTCACCTTGGCCTGATGCAGCAGATCCATGTCATCCACCAGGCCCGGGCGGCGTTTGATGTGGGCAGTCATCGCGTTCTGGGAGGTGCTCATCGCCCAGACATGCAGATGGTGCACATCCACCACCCCTGGCAGGGCCTTCAATTCCGCCTCCACCTCGGCGAGGTCGATGCCCTGGGGTACGGCATCGAGGGCCACCAGCAGCGATTCCCGCAGCAGCTGCCAGCCGCTCCAGGCCACCGCCAACCCCACCAGGATCGCCGTTGCCGCATCCAGCCAGTTCCAGCCGGTGAGCTTCACCAGCAGGGCGCTGACCAGAACCGCCGCCGAAACCGCAGCATCCGTTAGCAGGTGCACCACCGCCGCACGGCGGTTGAGGTCGTGATGGTGATCATGGCCAAACAGGCGTGCCGAGGCGAGATTCACCACGATGCCGGCGGCGGCGGCCCAGGCCACCGGAGTGCTCACCATGGGCACCGGATCGAACAGGCGCTGCCCCCCCTCGAAGATCACGACCCCTGCCGCCATCAGCACCAGCATGGCGTTGAGCAGGGAGGCCAGCTGGGTGCTGCGCCCGAAGCCATAGGTGAAGCGGGGCGTGGCAGGCCTGGCGCTGAGACGCTCTGCGCCCCAGCCCAGCAGCAGACCCACCACATCCCCCAGATTGTGAATCGCGTCGCCGATCAGGGCCAGGGAGCCGAAGGCGGTGCCGATCGCCAGCTGCAGGCCGGAGAGGGCACCATTGAGCAGGATGCTCCAGCGAAAAGCGGCAGGAGAACCGGGACGATGTTCGTGCTGCCGCCTGTGAGGCCGGCGCTGAATGTCGATGGCCGGATGGTGGTGGTGGGGGCTCAAGGAGGCTGCAACGGGAGCGAGGGATCAGGGAAGGAGGGCCCGATGCAGGGCCACGAGCCCGAAGGCTAGGAACAAGCCACCGCTCAGTCTGTAAAGCAGTTGCTCCCGGATCCGGGTGCCGATCCACTTGCCTGCTCCCACCGCCAGCCAGGTGACCAGGGCATGGCCGAGCAGGGCGCCGGCCAGCAGACCGACAAAACCGAAGGCCGGGGCGGTAGCCAGAAAGATCGTGGCGAACTGGGTGCGGTCGCCCAGTTCGGCGACGAACACCAAGGCGAAGGCCTCCCAGATCACCGCCCAGGGCGAATGGATCCGGCCCCGCTGCTCCACCGCGTTCACCGCCTCCTCCGCCTCCTCTGCCTCCTCGCCGGCCGCATCGCCCCCCATGCCCTGGGCATCGAGCAGCAGCTTGATCCCGAAACCGAGGAACAGCACTGCCGCCAGCCAGGGCACCACGGTCACCGGCAGCAGCTCCCGCAGGCCATAGCCCAGGCCCAGCGAGATCAAGGTGACGGCGGCCAGGGCGGCGAAGGCGCCGAGAAACACCCAGCGGGCCCGATGGCGGGCCGCCAGGATCAGCGCCATGAAAAAGGTCTTGTCACCCAGTTCCGCCAGGGTGATCGCGGTGAGGCTGGAGCCGAAGGCCGCCAGACCGGGGTCGGAAGGAAGAAGAGATGCCATCTGTTCAGGTTGGCCTGGCGGCCGTAAAAAAATCGTGAAAGGAGCGGATTCAGGCGATCGGCAGCGTCACCTGAAACACACAAGCCCCGGCCCGACCATCCGCAAGCAGGATCTCTCCGCCATGGCCTCTGGCGATGGCCCTGGCGATCGCCAGACCCAGACCACTGCTGCTGCTGCTGGGGGGAGCACCCGGACCGCGCCAGAAGCGCTCGAACACCAGGGTCGCCTGCTCCGGCGCGATGCCAGGCCCGCGATCCCGGATCAGCACCCTCCAGCGACTGCCCGATCGCAGAACCTCCAGCTCCACCGCAGCCCCCGGCGGGCTGTGCCGGATCGCATTGAGCAGCACGTTGGTGAACAGGCGCTGCAGCTGCTCGGGCTGGCCCCGCACCGGCAGTTCCGCGCCGGGATCGGAACCCGGCAGCAGCTGCAGCCGCACCTGACGGGCCGCCGCCCGCGGCCCATAGAGCTCCAGCAGATCCTCAAGCAGCTCCAGCAGATCGAATCGGCGCCAGCGGCTGGATGCCCCCTCGCCCCCGATCCCCTGCTCATGCCAGGCCAGCAGGAGCAGGTCGTCGAGCAGCGCCCCCATGCGTGCGGCGAGGCCATCAATCCTGCCGAGCAGGGGATGGGGGGCAGGATCCATGCACTCCTTCTCTGCCGCCAGCAGGGTGCGCATCGCCGTGAGCGGATGCCGCAGTTCATGGGAGGCATCGGCCGTGAACCGCTGCAGGGCCTCCACCTGCCGCTGCAGAGGCGCCACGGCCTTGGTGAGCATCCTGCGGCCCAGCAGCAGGGCCGCCAGGGTGGAGCAGATCGTGCCCAGCAGCAGACCGCGCCGCAGGCGCCGCAGTTCGGAGCGCAGGCCGTCGTCATCGAGGCCCACATACACATAACCGCTCAGGCGGGAGCCGGCTTCGCTCTCCTTGCCGGCCGGGCGAGGCAGGGGGCGGGTGAGCACGGGTTGCCACAGGGCGATGCCGCCAGACCACTGCCGCCATTGCGGTGCCTGGCTGCGGAGCGGCGCCGGCAGGGCCAGGCCCCCCTGGTCCTCGAGCAGGCGCCCGGCGGCATCGAACCACTGCACGCGCTGGCCGGGCCTCTCCGGCAGGGCCACCACCTCCCGGTCGGCCCGGAACTTGCGGGCGTTGCGCTCCTCCTGGAATTCATGGGCGATCAGCGGCCACTGGGAGGCCGCCGCGGTGGCCAGCTGGCGTGCCTCGAGCCGCAGGGCCTCCCTCCGCTCGCCGGCGATGCCCCAGTAGACGGCGGCGGCGAAGCAGGCCAGCAGCAGCAGGGCGAACCCACCGCCCTGCAGCATCAGTCGCCAGCGCAGCGAAAGGGGATCAGGCGATGTGGCAGGGGTTGAGGCGGTAGCCAAGGCCGTAGACGGTTTCAATCAGATCGGGCGGGCATCCCGCCGCCGTCAGCTTGCTGCGCAGGTTGCGCATGTGGGCCTTGACGGTGTCCTCCCCCACCTCCCGCGGACCGCTGGAGCTGGCCTCCAGTAACTGGGACTTGCTGCAGCTCTGGCCCTGGGCACGGAGCAGGGACTCCAGCAGCAGTGCTTCCTTGCGGGTGAGATCCAGCCAGATCTCCCCCACCCGCAGCCGGGACTGGCCGGCGGTGAGCTGGAGGGGTCCCCAGACCAGCACCGGATGCAGCGGCCGATCCGAGCGGCGCAGCAGGGCGCGGATGCGGGCCTGCAGAACAACCGGATCAAACGGCTTGACCACATAGTCGTCAGCGCCGTGGTCCAGTCCCTGCACCTTGTCGGCACTGGTATCGCGGGCGGTGAGCATCAGGATCAGAGGCTGCCAGGCGCTGCGGCCACGAAGCCGCCGGCACACCTCCAGGCCATCGCAGCCGGGCAGGGCCACATCCAGCAGCACCAGATCGAAGTTCTGACTGGCGGTGAGGGCCAGGGCGGAGGGGCCGTCGGCCGCCGCCTCGGTGGCGTAGCCCCAACGATCCAGCAACTGCAGCAACGCCCCTCTCAACTCGGGGTCGTCCTCCACCACCAGCAACCGCATCATTCCCCCGGGCGGCGCCCGTTCTACGACAACGGGCACCCGGCCCCTGAAGTTCATATGTACTAGCGTGGATGTCCGCCTGGCGTGGGGTCGTGGATCTCAATCAGCTGCTGATCGCTGCCCCCCGGGGGATCCTGTTCCTGCGGGTCGCGGGCGACTCGATGCATGGCGCCGGCATCCAGCACGGCGACCTGCTGGTGGTGGACCGCCACCGCACGCCCCGGGCCGGCCAGATCGTGGTGGCACTGCTGGAGGGCAACTTCACCCTCAAGCGACTGAGGCATGGCCAGGGGCAGTGGTGGCTGGAGGCCGCCCACCCGGCCTATGCCCCCATCCCGCTGGGGCCCGGGAGCGCCAGCGAACCACCGGGGCCAAGGCTGTGGGGGGTGGCGATCCATCGGATCCGCAGCCTGTGAGCCGCTCCGCACGCGCCACCGTCCTGGTCGACGGCAACAATTTCTACGCCTCGTGCGAGGCGGTGGTGGATGCCACGGTGATCGGGCGGCCGCTGGTGGTGCTCTCCAACAACGACGGCTGCATCGTCTCCCGCAGTGCCGAAGCCCGGGCCCTCGGCATCGCCATGGGGGTGCCCTACTTCCAGGTGCGCAGGGAACTGGAACGCCAGGGGGTGATCGTGCGCAGCTCCAACTACAGCCTCTATGCCGACATGAGCCAGCGGCTGATGGCCACGCTCGAGGCGTGGGTGGAGGAGCTGGAGGTGTACTCGATCGATGAGGCCTTCGGGCTGCTGCACCGGCCGGCCGGTGCAGCTGATCTGACCCCCTGGGGAAGGGAACTGCGCCGCAGTGTGCGGCGCCGGCTTGGATTGCCCGTGGCCGTGGGCATCGCTCCGACCAAGGTGCTCGCCAAGGTGGCCAACCGGCTGGCCAAGCAACACCCCCGGCATCGGGATCAGGGCGTCTTCGACCTGGGGGCAGTGGGCGATCCCGACCCCTGGCTGGCGGACATCGCCGTGGAGGAGGTATGGGGCATCGGGCGCCGGCTGTCCCGCTGGTGCCGGTTGCGGGGGATCGCCGATGCCCGGGCACTGCGGGACATGCCCCCCGGGGAACTGCAGCGGCGCTGCGGCGTGGTGGGCTTGCGCCTGCAGCAGGAACTGCAGGGCCGGGCCTGCCTGCCACTGGTGCAGGCGCCACCTCCGAAGCAGGAAACCTGCGTGAGCCGCAGCTTCAGCCAGCCGATCAGCGATCTCGAATCGCTGCGCCAGGCGATCGCCACCTACCTGAGCCGGGCCGCCGAAAAGTTACGGCGTCAGGGCCAGCGGGCCGGAACGATCACCGTGTTCGTGCGCAGCAGCCCCTTCGATGGCTCGAGTTTCTACAGCAATGCGGCCACCACCCACCTGCCGCTGCCCAGCAACGACACCAGCGTGCTGCTGGCGGCAGCCCTGCCCCTGGCCCTGCCGCTGTTCCGGCCGCACAAACCTCTGCAGAAAGCCGGTGTGGTGCTCCAGAACCTGCAGCCCGAAGCGCTGCTGCAGCACCATCTGCTGGCTCCGCTCGAGCCGGGCGAGCAGCGCCGGCGTGAGCGGCTGATGGCCACCGTCGACGGCATCAACCGTCGCTATGGCAGCGGCACGCTGCAGTGGGCCGCCTGTGGCCTGGCGCCGGCATGGACGATGCGCCGCTCCCGCCTCTCCCGAGCCGCCACCACACGGCTGAGCGACATCCCCGTGGTCCGGGCCTAGATCCCGTCGAGGGCCTGCTCGATCATCGCCGCCGTCACCGCGATCGTTTCGAGTTCATCGTCGTTGTCGAGATAGGCGTCGAACGACGCATACCGGCGCAGGCAGGGAGAGGCGCCAGGCGCGGCGCAGGCGGCGGCCCAGTCGCCATCCTCGGGACGAACGAGGGCATAGCTCAGGAGGGCATCAGCAACATCGCCACCGTCGCCGATGCTTTCGCCATGCCAGCAGACCTCAAAGAAAGGATCGGAATCGGCCATCGGGAGAGGGGATGCTCCAGAGAGACATCCAGCGTCGGTCAGGGAAAAATTATCGACCCTGAGCCCGCAGAGCCTCAGGCCAGAAGACTGGCGATCTGGTTGCGCCCGTTTCCCTTCGCCAGACCCAGGGCACGGTCGGCGCGGTGCACCAGATCCCCGAAGCTCCGGTCGCTGACCGCCAGGGACGTGACCCCGCCACTGATGTGGAGGTGGTAATCGGAATGGCTGTAGATGCCAGGCATCGCCATCGCCGCCCGCCGCAGCCGTTCGGCCAGGGCAAGGGCCGCATCGCTGCCGGTGTCGACCAGCAGCAGGGCGAATTCGCCATCCCCCATCCTTCCCGCGAAATCCTGCTCCCGCAGAAACGTGCCGCCCAGCTGGCAGAGATGCAGAAGAACCGCATCTCCGGCCTGATGGCCCCAGCGGTTGTTGATCTGGCGGAAATCGTCGATGTCGAAGAGCACCAGGGAAAGGGGATGGTCCTGGTTGCGGGCCCGCTGGAACTCCCGTTCACCGATCATCAGGAAGGCCTGCCGCACCGGCAGCCCCGTGACCGGACAGAGCAAAGCCTGGCGGCGCAGTTCCAGTTCCCGCATCACCAGGCCGCCCAGCAGGCGCAGCTGCTGCAGCTGCAGCTCCGTCGGTCGCCGGGGCTGGCGGTCGATCACACACAGGGTGCCGAGGTTGTGACCATCGGGACTGCGCAGCGGCATCCCCGCATAGAAACGGATGTGGGGATCCTCGAGCACCAGCGGGTTGGAGCGGAACCGCTGGTCGGCGAGGGCGTCGGGCACCACCAGCACGTCGTCACCGGCGATGGCATGGGCGCAGAAGGCGACCCGCCGGGGTGTTTCCGTCGCCTCGAGTCCCTTACGGGCCAGAAACCACTGGCGATCGGCATCCACCAGGGAGATCAGGGCGATCGGCGTGGCGAAGATCGAGCTGGCGAGTTCAATGATGCGATCAAAGTGCTCATCGCCGGCGGTGCCCACCACCGCATGGCGCTCCAGATCGCGCAGCCGCAGGGCCTCATCGCAGGGGATCGGATAGGTGAGTTCGGCTTCCATGGCCCTGCCACCAACCCGGAAAGAAAACCGTAGGCGGATCTCCAGGAGACAGCGCGGGATTGCCGGCAGCGGACTTCAGGCCGCGGAAGAAAGGACCGGCACACCTTCGGGTTCGGAGGCAGGCTGGGCCAGGATCTCCTCGAAACCGGCACAGCGCCGTTGGTCCAGCTCTCCGAGATGGCGCCGTTCGCAGTAGTAGTCGTGCTGGAAGCGGAGGGCATCAGCATTGAGATCGGCAAACAGGTCCTCGATCCGCCGCTCCATGTCGAGGCCGGCCTGGGGATCGCCGGGGGGGGGCTCGGCGCCCGCCGGCCTGGTCCGTTCGTCCTCAAGCAATCGGGCGATGCAGTGCTCGAGGGTGGCGAGGCGCTGCGACTGCCAGGCGTCGAGCAGATGGCGACAGCGCTTGAGGCCCCGCTGACGGGAGCGCACCGCCAGGGCCCCGCGCAGTTCCAGCAGGGGCTGGGCCAGGCAGACGCGCTGCACTTCCGTGGGTTCGAGCAGGGGTGTCAGCCGGGTGAGCAGCGCACTCTCCTCCACCAACAGCCGCTCCCCCAGCAGACGGGGTAGGTCGAGATCGGCCAGATCATGGCCGGGGTCGCTGCCGCGGTTGATCGCTTCCAGTCGTCCGACCCCCAGGTTGTCCTCCTCAATCTCACTGATCGCCGCCCAGAGCCGGCGGTGATGGTGGAGGGCGAAGTCGTCCTGCTCCCACTCCCGCAGCAGGCGCCGCAGTTCGGCGCGATGGAACGGGCTGTGGAGGTAGATCATCAGCTGAAGGGCCTCAGCCCGTTCCTGGATGCCCACCTCGCCGGGTTGCTCCCAGCGGGTGGAGCGGCCATGCCAGCGCTGGCCCTTCACCTGCTGACGCAGGTCGTCCTCCAGCTGGATTGCCAGCCGTGCCTGCCCACCGCTGAGGCGCTCGGCCACCTGCTGCAGGTAGCGGCTGCGCACGGCGCTCTGGGGCAGCTTGCCCAGCAGGGCCACCAGGGCCGAAACCGCCTGCTGAAACTGATCCACCCGGGCCAGATCGCGCCCCGCCAGCACCTGGTCGATCTGCCAGTCGAGCCAGAGGGGTGCCTGATCGAGCAGCGAGCGGTAATCCCCGGGGCCGTGCTGCTGCAGAAACTCATCGGGGTCCTTACCGGCAGGAAGCTGCAGCACCCGCAGTTCCAGCTGTCCCTGAAGCGCGAGCTGCTCCACCTCGCCGATGGCCCGCTGGGCGGCCTTCACCCCGGCGCCATCGCTGTCGAAATTGAGGATCAGCCGCTTGCTGTCGCAGCAACGGCACAACTGGGTGATCTGGCTGCTGCTGAGAGCCGTGCCCAGGGCCGCGACCGCATTGGTGATGCCGGCGGCATGGAGAGCGATCACATCGAAATAACCCTCCACCACCACGGCCCGGTCCGCCCGGCGGATCGGATCGGCGGCCCGGTCGAGACCGAAGAGGTGGCGCCCCTTCTCGAACACCTCCGTTTCGGGACTGTTGAGGTACTTGGGTTCCTGGCCATCGAGGGCCCGACCGCCGAAGCCGATGACCCGGCCCTGACGATCGCGGATCGGCACCATCACCCGGTGCCGAAAACGGTCGTAGAAACCATCGCCGCCCTTGCGGGCCACCACAAGTCCGGCGGCCTCCAACCATTCAGGAGCGAAGCCCTCCACCTGCTGGAGGTGCTGCAACAGACCATCCCAGCGATCGGGGGCGTACCCGAGCTGGAACGCCTCGAGGGTGGCCTCGCTGAGGCCACGGCTGCCGGTGAGAGGGCTGCCGGTGAGATAACGCAGAGCCGCCTCCCCCTCGGGGCTGCGGAGCTGGGCCTGGAACCAGCCCGCAGCCAGCGCCAGCACGCGGTGCAGACGATCGCGACGGGAAAGCTGCTGGCGCAGACGCTCCTGCTGGGGCCCCTCGAGGGTTTCCACGGGCAGCTGGTATTTGCGCGCCAGCTCCAACACCACATCGCTGAAACTGGTGCGCTGCAGCTCCATCAGGAACTTGATGGCATTGCCACCGGCCCCGCAGGAGAAGCAGTAATAGAACTGCTTGGCCGGCGAGACCGTCATCGACGGAGACTTGTCGTCGTGGAACGGACAGATCCCCACGAACTCGCGACCCTTCTTCTTGAGCACCACGTGCTCGCCCACCACATCGACGATGTCGGCCCGCTCCTTGACGGCCTCGATCGTGCGGGGATGGAGGCGAGGCAAGGACAACCGCGGTAAGGGGCGGGAAGAGAGCTGCACCCTACCGGTGGCGGCGGGTACTGGTCCATCCTGGAACGGTCCACCACGGCTTGTGTCGCCCTGGCCCGCCGGAACGAACGATGAAGGGCCTGAAGCGCAACCCCCTGAGCGGTGAAGCGGGGGCCGCCATGGCCCTGATGGCCAGCGCCCTGAGCTTCAGCCTGATGGTGGTGTGCGTGAAGAAGGTGGGGGGGCGCCTGCCGCTGGCGGAAGTGGTGCTGGCCCGGGCCCTGGTGAGCGTGGCCCTGAGCTGGTGGTGGTTGCGGCGGGCCGGCATCGACCCCTGGGGCCAACGCAGGGGACTGCTGATCCTGCGCGGGACCCTGGGCACGGCCGCCCTGTTCTGCGTCTACGCGGCGGTGGCCTGGTTGCCCCTCGCTGCCGCCACGGTGCTGCAGTACCTCTATCCCACCTTCACCGCCCTGCTGGCCTGGCTGTTGCTGGGAGAGCGGCTGGACCGGCGCCTCGGCCTGGCGATGCTGCTGGGATGGCTGGGCGTGCTGGTGGTGGCCGATCCGCTCGGAAGCCTTAGTGGGGCCGCCGCTTCGCCACCGCCAGCCGGCGTAGTCGTGGCAATCGCCGGGGCGCTGCTCACGGCGCTGGCCTACGTGAGTGTGCGCAGCCTGGGGCGCAGCGAGCACCCGCTGGTGATCGTGTTCTATTTCCCGCTGGTGGGCATCCCCCTCTGCCTGCCTGCAGTGCTCTGGCATCCCGTGCTGCCCCATGGGCAGGAACTGGCCTGGTTGCTGGGGGTGGGACTGTTCACCCAGCTGGGCCAGGTGGGGCTGACCCATGGGCTCACCAGACTGCCCGCCGCCCGGGCCACCGCGATCAGCTACGTGCAGGTGGCGTTCGCCGCCCTCTGGGGTTGGTGGCTGTTCGGGGAAGCGATTCAGCCCGCAACAGCCCTCGGGGGAGGGCTGATCCTGGCGGCGACGCTGCAGAACCTGAAAGGGCCTGCCAACCGCTCAGGGCAACGGGCGGGAGAGGCGGCGGCGCAGGCGGCGGCTCCAGCGGAACGCCACCAGACCCCCGGCCAGCGGCAGGGGTGAAGGCACAGGGATGACGGCGGCGGCAAAGGCCTGGCCGAAGACCCGATGGGCGGCGGTGGTGGGATGGTTGGCATCCCAGAACAGCCAGGTGTCGGGATTGCAGCTCTCGCTCACCACGGGTTGGCCTGCCTCGATCACCGTGCAGCGGTCGGTCACGTTGGTGAAGCCGTAGGCCCCGGGATTGCTCCGGATCGAGGCGAACAGATCATCCGTCTGGAAGGGGGTGAGGTGGATGCCGGGGCGCTCCAGCTGCAGCTGGGCAAGGGCCGCTTCCAAGGCGGTGTTGAACTGGGAGGAGAGCTGACTTGCCGTGGCCGCCAGCACGGGATTGGCGGCGAACTGGGGGGTGAGGCCCAGGTCGGGGCTGTTGGGCACCAGGAATTGGGTGGCGCCGTCATCGGCCAGCAGGTTGATCGAACCCACGATGTTGTCGATCGCATTGCTGATCATCTGGTCGGCCGTTGCCGGTACGGCGGCCCCGCCGCTGAAGGTACCGGGAGCCTTGCCGCCGGCGAGAGCTCCTGTGTTCAACCAGAAATAGGCGTCATTGGGATAGAGCCACACCACAAAAAGGGCGGTGTCGGGGTTGAAGCTGGGATTGCGGGCTGAATAGGTATCGAGCTGAAACTTGTTGGCTTTCTGCTGGAAGGCGGTGGGAATCGGTTCCGGAAAGCCGGACACCGACATGTTGCTCTCCAATCCGGAGGTGGAGCCGATCACCGCATAGTTCGTGGCCCGCTCGCCAGGGGTCGAAGGGGTCAGGGAAGGCAGGAAACCGGAGGGATTGCCGGGGTTCCGGGAGCTCCACAGATATTCCACGGCCACAGGCCCGTTGCTGGCCCGGCCTCCCACATAGGGCGAAGGGGCGAAGGCACCGCCGGTGAGCAGGCCCCCATTGCCTCCATCGGAGAGGCTGTCGCCGAAGACGAACAGCTGGTCGAGGCTTGAGAGCGCTGCACTGGCTGGCAGGGGAAGGGCCGCAGCAAAAAGGCTTCCCAACGCAAACCAATGGCGGAACTTCATGCTTGGCAGGGAGGGAGGAACTGGTTGCCGGCACGGTACGGGGAGTGGCCCCTGCAGGCAACCGGTTCAGGCCGGCCTGGCACGCTCTCCCGGCAGGGGCAGCGGATAGGTGAGCCAGTCCTGCTCGCCGTTCTGGACCACCCCGCTGGGGCGGGCCAGCCGCCAGCTCTCTCCCCGCTCCCCCTGCTGCAGAAAGAGTTCGAACGGACTGTCCACCCGGATCGGATCGCCGCTGAGGCGCCAGTCGAAGCGCCCGGCCAGGCGCAGGCCGCGGGCCTCACCGATCCGGATGGCCTGCTGTTCTTCCACCCGCACGCGGCTCACCTGGGGCAGCCCGCCACTCTCCAGCTGTAGGGCCTCGGCGATCGCCCCCTGGGTGAGCTGGATCTGCAGGCTGAGGGCCTGCAGGAGTACCCCATGGGGGGGCTGGCCACTGCGGGAACAGCCGCTGAGGCTGAGCGGCAGCAGCAGCAACACACTCAGCGCCAGGCCACAGAGAGTCCGGCGCAGACGGGCAGGGGGGGGCAGGACGGGCAGCATGGAGGCCGACGCACGTCTTCCCATGATCGGCTGGCTGCAGGGACGACTGAATGAACCATGGCAGCAGGCCAATCGCCAGGGGGTGCTGCTCTGCTGCCAGGGCGTCGGCTACGAGGTGCAGCTCTGCGATCGCCACTGGCAGCGCCTGCCGGGGGAAGGGAGCCCGCTGACGCTCTACATCCACCAGACCGTGCGGGAGGACGGCTCGACCCTCTACGGCTTTCCCGAACGGCGCGAGCGGGATCTGTTCCGAGAACTGGTGGCGGTGAGCGGTGTCGGTCCCCAGATGGCCCTGGGTCTGCTCACCACCATGGAGGTGGAGGAACTGGTGCTGGCGATCGTGCAGGGGGACCTGCGCCGACTCTCCCAGGCCCCTGGCGTGGGCAAGCGCACCGCCGAACGGCTTTCGGTGGAACTGCGCCAACGGCTGCAGGAACGCTACGGAGTCCTGCTGGCAGCCTCCGCCGATGCCGGTGACGCAGCGGAGGCCGATCTGGTGGCCCTGACAGCGAATTGTCGGGACGAGGTGCAGTTGACACTCACGGCCCTGGGCTACGAAATGCTGGAGATCCACAGGGCGATCCGGGCGGTGGCCGCAGAGGGACTGGCGGCCGGCAGCGACGGTGATGACTGGATCCGGGAGTGTCTCCGCTGGCTCTCTCGAACAGCGGCCTGAGGGTCGCTTGTTAAGGTGTTCGTTTGCACCGTCGGGGCCCGGGGCCGTCCATGCCGCTCACCACCACCAAGAAGCAGGAACTGATCAATTCCCACCAGACCCATGGCACCGATACCGGTTCCGTGGAAGTCCAGGTGGCGATGCTGAGCGAGCGGATCAACCAGCTCAGCGGACATCTGCAGAAGAACATCCACGACTTCTCCTCCCGCCAGGGGCTGCTGAAGATGATCGGGCGCCGCAAGCGGCTGCTCGGCTACCTGCGAGCTCAGAGTGAGGAGCGCTACGCCGGTCTGATCCAGAAGCTCGGCATCCGCGGCTGAGCACCCCATGGCCCCTCAGGGAAAGAAGAAACCCGGCATCCGCCCGAGTACGGCGGGAGGTGGGTCATCCACCCGGGCCAGGAAGGAGCGCCAACAGGTGATTCCGGAAGCTGTGGCCAATCGCATGGCCCGCAGAATCGCCATCGCCACCGGCATTCCCACCTTGATGGGCATGGGTGTGTTCATCGGCAGCTACTTGCTGGTGAGCCACGCCATCCTCGACATCCCGCCCGGAGCCACGCTGGTGGCATCGGGGGGATGTTTTCTTCTCGGTCTGCTCGGCTTGAGCTACGGCGTGCTCTCCGCAAGCTGGGAAGAGACTCCCGGCAGCCTGCTGGGTAGCGAACAGATCGGTGTGAACTTCACGCGGATCCGCACCTCTCTGCGGTCCATGCGAGAAGGCAGTCAGCCCTGAGGCAAAACCGACCTCAGGAACTCTGGTCCCGTGGACCCGACCCCAAAGGGGCGGCCAGGGCCGTAGGGCGAGCCCCCAGACAGGCGTTCACAGGCAAGCAGGTGGCGCAGCTGGGGGAGTGGAAGCGGTCCAGAACCAGAAGCTCTCAGGAGCAGGAGAGGGCTTCTTCCAGAGGGGCAAGCAGCGAAGCCCGGAAATCGGCCGTGGCGAGGGTATGCACGGCGGAATCGGCATCGGCCACACAGAACTGGGGGCCGAGCCGCACATAGCGACTGCCTTCAGCATCGCGGACCCTGGCCACCACTGGCACCCGCACCCCCACCTCATCCTGGCCGGGACGATGGCGCTGCAGACATTCCCGCAGCCGGTGCTGGATGGCGATGTCGCCCGCCTGCTCCGCCGGCAACTCCACCATCAGCAGCCGCAGATCGTCGATGCTGCGGCAGTCGTCCACGATCAACTGCACCCGTTCATCGCGACGATCCACCGAGGCCCACACCAGCAGGCGGGCATCCACCAGCAGATGGTCGGCGAGCCGGGCGAAGGCCTTCGGAAACACCACCGCCTCGCAGGCACCGGTGAGATCCTCCAGTTGGAGCACCGCCATCCGATCCCCCTTGCGGGTGGTCACCTGGCGCAGTTCGGCCACCATGGCCACCACGCTCACCCTGGCCTTGTCGGCCTGCTCCTCCAGGCTGCCCAGACCGATCGGGGAGAGGAGATTCACCCGGCTGCTGAGTTGCCTGAGGGGGTGATCTGAAATGTAGAAACCAAGCAGCTCCTTCTCCAGCCTCAGTTTTTCCTTGGGGGGATAATCGCGAACCGGAGCCGCCTTGGGGGCGGTGGAAAGATCGGTGCTGGCGCCGGCGGCAGCGGAGTCGCTCCCCGCAGCCGGCGTCTCGGGGGTGGAGAAGAGGTCGAAGAGGTTGCCCTGGCCGCTGGCGCGATCCCGGGCGCGGGAGCTGGCCCAGTCCAGCACCAGATCGAGATCGGCCATCAGCTGGGCACGGTTGGCCTGCGGATCGAGGCCATCGAGCGCGCCGCAGTGAATCAGGGATTCGATCGCCCTCCGGTTCATCTGCTGGGAAGTGAGACGGTCGCAGAGGTCCGCCAGGGAGCGGAACGGCCCCTCCTCCTGACGGGTTTCGATAAGGGTGCGAATCGCCCCTTCTCCCAGGTTGCGCACAGCCGAGAGTCCGAACAGGATTCGTTCTCCCACCGGTGTGAAATCAATGCCGGAGGCATTCACATCCGGCGGCATCACCTCGATCCCCATGGCATTGCAGTTGGCGATGTAGCGCTGCACCTTGTCGGTCTGACCGGCATTCACCGTGAGCAGGGCCGCCATGTAGGCCACGGGATAGTGGGCTTTGAGGTAGGCCGTCTGATAAGTGACAGCGCCATAGGCGGTGGAATGACTCTTGTTGAAGCAATATTCGGCGAACAGCACCATCTGTTCAAACAGGGATTCCGCGACGCTGGCCATAACGCCCCGCTCCACGGCGCCTTTGACGAAGAGATCCTGGTGTTTCTCCATTTCGGATTTCTTCTTTTTACCCATCGCCCGCCGCAGCAGATCGGCTTCGCCGAGGGAATAACCGGCAAGGTCCTGAGCGATCTTCATGATCTGCTCCTGGTAGACCATGATTCCGTAGGTCTCCCTCAGGATCGGCTCCAACCGGGCATCGGCGAAATCAATCGCCTCCCGGCCATGCTTGCGATTGATGAACTTGGGAATCAGGCCGGCATCCAGTGGTCCGGGACGATAAAGGGCAAGAATCGAGGAGATGTCCTCCAGGGAGGAGGGCTTGAGATCGCGAACGATCTGACGCATGCCACTGGATTCCAGCTGGAAAATGCCTTCCAGATCGCCGCGGGCCAACAAGCCGAAGGCGCCCTCGTCCACAGGGGGGAGATCATCAGGATCGACCCTCACACCACTGCTCTGCTCCACCAGATCCAGAGTTTTCTGGATCATGGTGAGATTTTTCAGGCCCAGAAAATCCATCTTCAGCAACCCCATCGACTCCACGTCCTCCATGAAGTACTGGGTGATCACCTGGCCATCGTTGTTGCGCTGCAGCGGCACCAGCTCATCTAGGGGATCAGCTGCAATCACCACGCCGGCCGCATGCACCCCAAAGGTCTTGTTGGTGCCTTCAATCCGCATCGCCAAATCCACCCAATGCTTCACCTTCGGATCGGCTTCATACTTTTCCCGAAACTCCGGAACCGGTGAATCAGGGCCGATCATCTTGTCGAGTTTGGCGGGCTTGCCTCGCACCACGGGGATCAACTTGGCCAACCGATCGGCTTCGCCATAGGGGATATCAAGCACACGGGCCACATCCTTGAGAACCGCCTTGGAGGTCATGCGGTTGAAGGTGATGATCTGGGCCACCTTGTCTTCGCCGTAGCGGCGGGTGACGTAGTCGATCACCTCTCCCCGTCGTTCGATGCAGAAGTCGGTGTCGATATCAGGCATCGACTTGCGTTCTGGGTTGAGAAAGCGCTCGAACAGCAGGCCGTTGGTGACCGGATCGATATTGGTGATCCCCAGGGCGTAGGCCACCAGGGAACCGGCGGCTGAACCACGCCCAGGTCCCACGGGAATGCCGTTCTCGCGGGCAAAGCGGATGTAATCCCACACCACCAGGAAGTAGGTGGGGAAGCCCATCTGTTCCATCACCTGGAGCTCGAAGGCCAGGCGTTCGCCATAGATTGGGTCGAAATCCTGATCAGCCGGCAACCGCAGACGTTCGCGCAGCCCCTGCTGGCTCACCTCGGTGAGATAACTCACGGCCGTGTGCCCTTCGGGTATCGGAAAGCGAGGCATCTGATAACGACCGAGGATGTCGTAGTCCTCCACCTTCTCCGCCACCTTGGCTGTGTTGGCCACAGCCTCCTGAATCACCTCGGGATCGAGGTGATCGGCGAACAGAGAGAGCATCTCCGCTTCGCTCTTGATGTATTCGGTGCCGGTGTAGCGCAACCGCTTCTCATCGGTGATCAGCTTGCCGGTGAGCACACAGAGCAGGGCATCGTGGGCCTCCACATCGTTGCTGCTGAGGTAGTGGGCGTCGTTGGTGGCAACCAGGGAGATCCCCAGCTCCTTGCTGATGCGAGCGAGCTCCACATTCACGATCCGATCCTCCAGCCCGCCGTGGTCCTGGATCTCGAGATAGAAGTCGTCGCCGAATACCTCCTGGTACCAACCCGCCACCTCCCGGGCCACATCCGGCCGACCCCGCAGAATCGCCTGGGGAATCTCTCCTCCCAGGCAGGCAGTGGCGACGATCAGCCCCTCGCTGTGCTCCCGCAGCAGCTGCTTATCGATGCAGGCCCTGGCAAAGATGCCCCGGCCGCGCATGCCGCGCAGGTGGCTGATGCTGGTGAGTTTCACCAGATTGCGATATCCCACCGCATTCCTGGCCAACACCACCAGGTGATATCGCCGTTCTTTCTTCGGCTGCGGATCCTCGATCGAGCCGTTGATCACATACATCTCGTTGCCGATGATCGGCTTGATGCCGGCCTTCGTGCAGAGCTTGAGCAATTCGATGGCGCCGTACATGACGCCGTGGTCGGTGAGGGCCAGGGCCGGCATGCCCAGTTCCACAGCCCGCTCGACCATGGCCGGCAGCTGGCTGGCACCGTCCAGCAGGCTGTAATCGCTGTGGTTGTGGAGCGGTACGAAGGCCAAGGGACAGGGACGTGGGCAGTCGCCCCACGCTAAGGCCCCTTGCCACCAGATCTGGTGTCAGGGCACCAGAGAGGCCACAGGTCTGTGGTCCATCACGCGGGCAGCCTGCTCGTACTGGTGCGCCACCTGCAACAGCCTGGGCTCCTGCAGCACTCCACTGATCAGCTGCAGGCCGATCGGCAGACCCTGGCGATCGAAACCGCAGGGGAGGCTGATCGCCGGCAGACCGGCCAGGTTGGCGGGAATGGTGAGCAGGTCGGCAAGATACATCGCCAGGGGGTCCTCACTGTGGGCGCCGAAGCGGAACGCCGTGGTGGGAGAGGTGGGGGTGAGCAGCACATCCACCTGGTCGAAGGCACGGTCGAAATCGCGGCGAATCAGGGTGCGGACCTGCTGGGCCTTCCTGTAGTAGGCATCCACATAGCCGGCCGAGAGCGCATAGGTGCCGATCAGGATGCGGCGCTGTACCTCGGCGCCGAACCCCTCAGCCCGGCTGCGCGCCGTCATCGCAGCGAGGCTGTCAGCGCTGGCGGCCTCCGCTTCGGCACGGAAGCCGTATTTCACCCCGTCGTAGCGGGCCAGATTGGCGGAAGCCTCCGAGGGGGCGATCACGTAATACGTGGCGATGCCGTCATCGAAGCGGGGGCAGCTGACGTCCACGAGTTCGCAGCCCAGGGCCTGCAGCTGGTCCGCGGCCGCCAGGACAGCGGCCTTCACCTCGGGATCGAGGCCCTTCTCCTCGAAGCACTCGCGGATCAGCCCTACCCGTACACCAGCCATGGGCTGGAGCAGGGCCGCCCGGTAATCGGGGACCGGCGCCCGCAGACAGGTGGAATCGCGGGGATCCTCACCGGCGATCACCTGCAGAAGTTCGGCGGCATCGGCCACGGTGGTGGTGAAAGGGCCCACCTGATCGAGGGAGCTGGCAAAGGCCACCAGACCCCAGCGGCTGACGCGTCCGTAGGTGGGCTTGAGCCCCACGACGCCGCAGAAGCTGGCGGGCTGGCGGATCGAACCACCGGTGTCGGAACCGAGGGAAGCAACAGCTTCTCCCGCGGCCACTGCGGCGGCACTGCCACCGGAGCTGCCACCAGGCACCCGCTCCGGATCCCAGGGATTGCGGCTGGGACCGAAGGCGGAGGTCTCGGTGGAGCTGCCCATGGCGAACTCATCGAGATTGGTCTTGCCCAGCATCACCGCCCCCGCCTGCCAGAGGCGCTCCGTGACGGTGGACTCGTAGGGGGGAACGAAGTGCTCCAGCATCCGGCTGGAACAGGTGGTGGGGATGCCCCGGGTACAGAGGTTGTCCTTGATGGCCAGCGGAATACCGGCCAGCGGCGGCAGGGCCTCGCCGGCGGCCCGGGCAGCATCGATGCGATCGGCATCGGCGCGGGCCCGCTCGGCGGTGACCTCCAGGAAGGCATGGACCTTGCCATCGACCGCCGTGATGCGATCGAGATGCTGATCGGTGAGCTCGCGGGCTGAGACCTCTCCCCGCTTCAGCTGCTCACGCCATTCGGCGATCCCCATCCAACCGACTGCCAGTTGTGATGGACGCTATCAGCCAGCGTCGACCAGATCGGGGAATTCCGTGAGGGGCTCCCCGCGGTTGGTGCGCAGCAGCTGGTGGTGCAGGGAGGCAGGCGACTCGGAGCGCAGATCCTCCAGGAAAGCGGGCAGGGCCGCCTCCAGGGTGGTGCGGCGCACGAACGGACCGAACCAGTAGACGGCATCGGGAGACCGGGTCTCCACCCGAGCCCACCAAGCCAGTCCCAGACCGTTGGCGACGCTGCGCACGGGCCAGAGCAGGGGATTCATGGGAGAAGGCGAGGTGTTCTCCATTCTGAACCGCTGCCCCCTCCCTGCCCCAGGCCGAATCAGAGCCTGATGTCGGTGTCGAAACAGGAGTGATCGCCCACCAAAGGCTCGGCTTCAGCCGAGGAGAGCTGAATCTCCTGCTCCTGCACGGCCTCGGAGGGAGGCTCGCCATCGCTGGCTGCCGCGCTTGCGGGGAGATCGGAAGCTTCCTGGATCGCCTCACTGGAGTCCACCCAGGGTTCAGCAGCCGCCTCTCCCACCTCAGCGCTCGTCTCGTGAGGAGCGTCGTCGCTGGTGCTGATCAGGGGGGTGGTGGCAGGCAGGGCCGGACGCACGATCCGGGGGGCGGGAGCCGAGCCGGAAAGACCCCGCATCCATCCGCGACGCGCCACCTCGAACAGCAGCAGCGCCGTGGCCACGGAAGCATTCAGGCTGGGGGTGGCGCCGCGCAGCGGAATGCGCACCAGCTGGTCGCAGCTGCGGCGGGTGAGCATCGAAAGTCCATCACCTTCCGAACCGGTCACCACCACGAGGGGCCCATCAAGATCGGCTTCCTCCAGGGTGACGCTGCCTTCGCCGGCCAGGCCGATGACCCGGTAACCCTCCTGTTTGAGCATGTCGAGGGAGCGGTTGAGGTTGACCACGCGGGCCACGGGAAGGTGCTCCAGGGCCCCTGCCGCCACTTTGGCCACCGAGCCGGTAAGACCGGCATTACGGCGCTGGGGCAGCACCATGCCGTGGGCACCGAGGGCCTCGGCGCTGCGCACGATCGCCCCGAGGTTCTGGGGATCGGTGAGGCCGTCCACCGCGATCAGCAGAGGGGATTCACCGATCGAGCGGCAGCCCTCAATCAGGCTCGAAAGATCCAGGGTCTCTGTGGCGGCGGGCTGCAGCACGATTCCCTGGTGCACGGCGCCGCCACTGATCTGGCCGAGCCGGGCCCAGGTGACCTCCTCCACCAGCACCCCGGAAGCCTTGGCCTCACGCAGCAACTGGAGGAAACGGGGGCTGAAGCGCATCTCCGGCGTGCACCAGATCCGATGGATCGGCCGGCCGCTCTCCAGGGTGGCCTGGGAGGAATGACGGCCCCAGATCAGGTCAGAGGGCGCGGCGGCACTGAAGTTTTCCGCTTCGGGCCTCGGTTCGGCCTCGGGGCCCGCACCGCCGGCAGGGCGGAAGGACGGACGGCGATCGAAGGGGCGATCCCAGAAGCGTCCGCCTGGAGCGGGACGGCCGGGACGGCGGTCACCGCCGGGGCGATCGGCACCGAAACGATCAGGACCGAAGCGATCAGCGCCACGCTCCGGACGACGATCCGGGCCGGAACGGTCCGGGCCACGGCCTTCAGCGCTCCGGGCCTGGAAGGGGCGCCCTTCACCGGGACGCCCGCGGTCGTTATCACGATCCCTGGGGCCGCGGTCCCTGGGGCCGCGGGCAAAGCCCGGGCGGCCGCCGCTCCCCCGCTGAAAACCGCTTCGTTCGAAGCCGCCCCTGGCTGCACCGCGCTCGGAACCGCCCCGATCGAAACCGCCGCGCTCGGAACCACCCCGCTCGAAACCGCCCCGATCGCCGGAACCCCGATCAAATCCAGCGCGGTCGGCTCCCCCGCGCTCAAAACCACCCCGTTCGGGCCTTTCTCCCCCCTCCCGGCTGTACGGGGTCCGTTCGCCGCCCTCCCGGCGGCGAGGCGCCGAGAAGCGGGCGGGACGGGCGGGGCCACGCCCCCCCGGCCGGTTGCCGGAAGCCGCACCGGGACGGCGGGCGGCGCGCTCCGGACGGGCATCGGAACGACGGTCGGAGCGACGGTCGGGAGAGCGGCTCATGGGCTTGCGGACAGAGATGGGAAATCGGTCTCCTCGAGGTGATCCAGCAGCTCGGCCAGCCGCTTTGGATTCCGCAGAAAGAGCCACCCCAGCATCGTCTCAAATCCCGTGGCCTGCCCATAGAGGGCTGCCTCCCCCCGACGAGGTCCGCGGCCGGCCCGGTTGCGGCCCTTGCGCACCCATTGACGCTCCTCCTCGTGCAGCAGAGAATCCAGTCGCTGCAAGGCATTGGCCTGGGCTTCGGCCTTCACTGCGGCCACCACAGCCCGATGAAGATCCGCAGAACGGCCAGCAACGGCGCTGTGACGAAGGCGCTGGTGCAGTTCCCAGACTGCATCCCCCAACCAGGCCAGCTGAAGCGGACCGAGTTCGGCATCCGGCGCTGGTGGGGCCATGCCGTTGAGCCAGCGACTGGCTCCTCGGCGTTCGGGATGGCCCGGGCCCCCAGCCTCCGGGGCGATTTCAGGCCGCCGCGAGCCGGTCAAGGGCCGTATCGAGATCGGGTTGAAGATGCAGGAAATCTTCCAGTCGAACCAGCTTCACGGTCTGGACCACCCGGGCATTGCCCACCACCTGGAAGGAAAAACCGGCGTCCTTGCAATGCTTGGCGAGCTGCACCAGGGCACCAAGGCCGGACGAATCGAGGAAGTCGATCCGGCTGAGGTCGATCACCAGGGGCAGCTTCGGCTCGTTGGGGTGCTGAAGGATGAAGTCGGTGAACTGTTTGTCTGAGTAGGCATCAAGTTGGCCTGTGAAGCTGAACAACAGGCACTGCGCCTGCCGTTCACAGCCCCCGCGCAGGGAGACGGTCAGTCGCTGCAGATCCGTGATTGTTCCAGCCCCCGTGAACAGCTTTCGCGAGGAGTGTAGAGAGGCTGGGGGGCTTTGCAGGATCCGCAACAAAAGGTCGCCAGCGGCAATGCTGCCGCAGATCGATCAGGCCACGTTCCCCGAGCCGCGGCGCTCCGCCATCAGCTGAACGAAGCGGCCGAAATGGTGGTCGGCGTCATGGGGGCCAGGGCTGGCTTCGGGGTGGTACTGAACGCCGAACACGGGCTGATCCAGCATCGCCAGGGCTGCCACGGTGCGGTCGTTGAGGTTGAGGTGGGTGACCGCCACACGATCGGCGGGCAACGACTCGGCGTCGATGGCGAAACCGTGGTTCTGGCTGGTGATCTCCACCTCGCCGGGGGAGCCGCAGGGATGGTTCAGCCCCCGATGGCCGTAGCCGAGCTTGAAGGTGCGCCCCCCGAGGGCCAGTCCGAGAATCTGGTGGCCAAGACAGATGCCGAACAGGGGCAGATTCCGCTGCTGGAGAAGATCGCTGGCCAGGGAGATACCACTGGTCACGGCCGCAGGATCGCCAGGCCCGTTGGAGAGGAACACCCCCTCCGGCCCGTGGGCCAGCACCTCCTCCAGGCGGGCGGAGGCCGGCATCACCGTGACCTCACAGCCATGGGCCACCAGCCGCTCGAGGATGGCTCGCTTGATGCCGAAATCGATCGCCACCACCCGGTAGGGAACGGCAGGCTGGGGCTGGGAACGGACATCGAAACCGGCGGCGCAGAGACTGGTCCAGCGGTAGGGCTCCACCGTGCTCACCGTGGCGGCCAGGTTGAGGCCATCCATGCTCGGGGCAGCCCGCACCTGATCGAGGAGTGCCTGGGGCGAAGTGCCGTCGCTGCTGATCGCCCCGTTGATGGCCCCCCCCTCCCGCAGGTGACGAACCAGGGCCCGGGTATCGACGCCGCGAATGCCGATCACGCCGTGGCGTTGCAACCACGTCTCAAGGCTTTCCTCCGCCCTCCAGCTGCTGGCGACCGGCGACAGCTGGCGAGCGATCAGGCCGCGCACATGGGGTCGGGGGGCTTCCTGGTCCTGGCTGTTGATCCCCGTGTTGCCGAGCTCGGGATAGGTGAAGGTGACCAGCTGCCCCTCATAGCTGGGGTCGGTCATGACCTCCTGATACCCGGTCATGCCGGTGTTGAACACCACCTCTCCGATCGTGGTGCCCCTGGCGCCGCAGGCCAGCCCTCGCAGCACGGTGCCATCGGCCAGCACCAGCACGGCGCTTTCATGGGACGGCTGCGACACAGGAGGGAACACGGCGTAGGTCGATCATCCCGCAGAGGGGGTCGGCAGGGCCTGGCGGAGCCGCTCGAGCCGCTGCCAGGCCGCGCCGCTGGCCAGGGCCTCCAGGGCGGGGGGCAGGGCCGCTTCCGGGGAATCGAACAGGCCCGCCGCCCAGAGAACCAGCGCCGTGTTCAGCGCCACCACATCCCGCTGGGCCGCCGTACCGGCCCCCCGCAGCACCTGTTCGAGAAGCAGACGGTTGGTGGCCAGATCTCCCCCGGCGAGGGCCGCCAGCGGGGCCAGCTCCAGACCGAGGGAGAGGGGATCAAGCCACTCGCTGCGCACCGAGCCGTTCTCCACCAACCGCAGGGCACTGGGGCCGGAAAGGGAGGCCTCATCCAGGCCGCCATGGCCATGCACCACCACAGCCCGCTTGAGCCCCAGACGGGCAAGGGCCTCAGCCATCGGATCGAGCAGTTCGGCCCGGGCCACCCCCAGCACCTGGGCTTCCGGCCGCAGCGGATTCACCAGGGGACCCAGCAGGTTGAACACGGTGCGGACCCCGAGGCTGCGCCGCAGGGGCGCCAGGCCCACCAGGGCCGGATGCCAGCCAGGGGCGAACAGAAAGGTGAGGCCGGCCTCGGGCAGGGCCGCAATCACCTGGTCCTGAGGGGCCTGCAGATTGAGGCCAAGGGCCTCGAGCACATCGGCCGACCCCACCCGGCCGCTGGCACTGCGGTTGCCGTGCTTGGCCACATGGGCGCCACAGGCCGCTGCGGTGAACGCCACCGCCGTGGAAATGTTGAAGCTGTCGGCGCCATCGCCACCGGTGCCGCAGGTATCCACCAAGGGAAGGGAAGGACGGCTGCCCGGCAGGGGGCAGGCCCGCCGCAGCACGGCGGCCATGGCCGCCAGTTCCTCTCCGGTCACCCCCTTGGCCCGCAGGGCGGCCAGCAGGGCCCCGGTGAGGGCTGGCTCGATCCGCTCGGCCAGCCAGCCCTCCATCAGGGCCGTGGCCTGATCCCCATCGAGGTCACGCCCCTGCAGCAACTGCTCAAGCAGCGGGGGCCAGGCCGGCACGGAACTCATCGGGTGAAGGTGGGGGCCGGCGGCAACCTACCAAGAGCGATCGGAAAAGAAAAAAGCCCGGGTGCAAAGCACACCGGGCCGGGTGATGGGGACAGCTCCACTATCACCCGAGGAGTGCCTTTCTGGCGAATCAGCAGGAAGGATTGCGCTCCGGAATGCGGCAAGGGAATCCGGAAGGGAAGTCAGCCGGGGGTGTCATCGGCGGTGTCGAAGCCGGAACCCACCGCGGCCACAGGCGCAGCGGCACCCGGGCGGAAGCCGGCGGCCCAGACGGCGCGGGTGCGGAGGTGGAGCGACTCGCGATCAAGGTTCCAGAGGCGCAGCACCCGGGCCAGATCCTCCTGGAGGTCGGTGGCGCCAGGGAACCCCTCGAACCGCATCAGCAACCTGGCCGCATCGACCAGGTGTTCGTCCGCAGGGGTCTCAACGGCCAGCAGGCCATCGATCACCTGGCGATCGGACGCATGGAGGGGGTGATTCTGCTGAGGGGAGATCTGATCGGCCATGGACCGCGAGCCGTGCTGCTTAGGTTAGGCGCACCCTGCTGAGCGAAGCTCCCGCATGAGCGCCCTGCGGCTCGATCTGATCCGGCGTTACCTGCGCCCCCACCGCCGCACCGTTCTGCTGGGTGCCGCCACCCTGGTGGTGGTCAATCTGCTGAGCGTGGCCATCCCCCAGCTGGTGCGCAAGGTGGTGGATGACCTCCACGACGGCTTCACCCTGCCGGACGTGGCGCGGATGGCAGGGCTGATCGTGCTGCTGGCCACCGTCATGGGGGGCATGCGGCTGCTGTCCCGGATGCTGGTGTTCGGCGTGGGCCGCCAGGTGGAGGCCACGCTCAAGCAACGGATCTTCGACCACCTGCTGCGGCAGGAACCCGGCTGGGTGCAGACCACCGGCAGCGGTGAAGTGATCAGCCGCGCCACCAGCGACGTGGAGAACGTGCGCCGGCTGCTGGGCTTTGCGGTGCTCAGCCTCACCAACACCGTGCTCGCCTATGCGCTGACGCTGCCGGCGATGCTGGCGATTGATCCGGGCCTGAGCCTGGCCGCCCTGGGCCTCTATCCGCTGATGCTGTTCACGGTGCGGCTGTTCGGAGGGCGCATGATGCGCCAGCAGCGCCGCCAGCAGGAGGCGCTCGCCGAACTCAGCGACCTGATTCAGGAAGACCTCTCCGGGATCGGGGCGATCAAGATCTACGGCCAGGAGCGCACCGAACAGGAGGCCTTCGCCCAGCGCAACCGGGTCTATCGCGATGCGGCCCTGGGGCTTGCCCGCACCCGCAGCACCCTGTTCCCGCTGCTGGAAGGGATCTCTTCCCTGAGCCTGCTGCTGCTGTTGGCGGTGGGCAGCGCCCAGATCGGCAACGGCAACCTGAGCATCGGCGGCCTGGTGGCCCTGATTCTCTATGTGGAACGACTGGTCTTCCCCACAGCCCTGCTCGGTTTCACCCTCAACACCTTCCAGACCGGACAGGTGAGCCTGGAGCGGGTGGAGGCCCTGCTGGAACGCAAGCCGCAGATCGTTTCACCCGCCTCCCCCCTGCCCCCGGCCCGGCCCGCCCTGGGTGCCGTGGAGGCCCGGGGGCTCACCGTCCGCTACCCCGATGCCCAGCGCGATGCGCTGGTGGACCTCAGCTTCCGGATCGAACCAGGCGAACTGGTGGCGGTGGTGGGTCCGGTGGGCTGCGGCAAGACCACCCTGGCCCGGGCCCTGGGCCGGATGGTGGAGGTGCCGGCCGGCTCCCTGCTGCTTGATGGGGTCGATATCACCACACTGGCGCTGCCCGAACTGCGCCGGTTGGTGGCTCTGGTGCCCCAGGAGGGTTATCTGTTCACCGCCACCCTGGCCGACAACCTCCGCTACGGCGATCCCGAAGCGCCGATGGCCGCGGTCGAGTCTGCCGCGCGGCAGGCGCGGCTCGAAGGCGACATCAAGGGCTTTCCGGATGGTTACCAGACCCTGGTGGGAGAGCGGGGCATCACCCTCAGCGGCGGGCAACGCCAACGCACCGCCCTCGGGCGGGCCCTGCTGGTGGATTCCCCCCTGCTGGTGCTCGACGATGCCCTGGCCAGCGTGGACAACACCACCGCCGCCGGCATCCTGCGCTCCGTGCGCGAAGAGCAGAAGCGCACCGTGGTGATGATCAGCCACCAGCTCTCTGCCGCCGCCGCCTGCGACCGGATCCTGGTGCTGGAGGAGGGAAGGCTGGTGCAGCAGGGCCACCATCTCGAGCTCCTAGAGCTGCCGGGCACCTACCGGCGGCTGTGGGATCGGGAACAGGCCAGCGAACAGCTGCAGGCCGCCTGATTGCTTTCCTCTCAACACTTGTTGAGAGCGTCTGCTGTAGGCCCCGCAAGCGGCTTAGCTGGAGAAAACCGTCCGCGAGAACCGCATGGATCCCGGCAAGGCCTACAACCTCCGCTGCACCCTTACCTTCGGCGATATCTACGGTCAGATCCTGCTTTGGATGGGCGTGATCTTCGTGAGCCTGGCGGCGGGGCTGGCGCTGATGGGAGCCAGCAAACCGGTGTTCGCGCTGGTGGGGGTGGGCTTGATCCTGGTGCTGTCGCTGCCTTTCCTGCTGTTTGCCTTCACCACCACCCTGCTCAACCACATCGCCCTGGTGCCGGCTGCGAACGCAAATCCAGCTGACTAGGCTCGGACTTCTCGCAGATCCAACGGTGTTCGGCCTGTTCAGCAAGGCCCCCGACAGCCAGGGCGGCGGCAGTTCGATCGCCAGCCAGCTGGAAGGGGTGAACCACCAGATTCTCGGCACACCGATCACGGCAGCGCCCACCGCTGGCCAGGGGGAAGCCCAGTTCGGTTGTGGCTGTTTCTGGGGAGCGGAGAAGGGTTTCTGGCGCCTGCCGGGGGTGGTGACCACGGCGGTGGGCTACGCCGGAGGACGGATCGACCATCCCAGCTACGACCAGGTGTGCAGCGGCCGCACCGGCCACGCCGAGGTGGTGCGGGTGGTGTGGGACAAGGCAACGGTGGATTTCAGCGACATCCTGAAGCTGTTCTGGGAGTGCCACGACCCCACCCAGGGGGACCGCCAGGGGAACGATCGAGGCAGCCAGTACCGCTCCGCCATCTACGTGGACGATCCGGCCCTGCGCCAACTCGCCGAGTCCAGCAAAGAGGTGTACGCCCAGCTGCTGGCGGAAGCGGGCTACGGGGCGATCACCACGGAGATCGCCGACCACCGCACGTTCTTCTATGCCGAGCCCTATCACCAGCAATATCTGGCGAAACCGGGCAGCCGCCCCTACTGTTCGGCCCAGCCGTCCGGTGTGTCGCTGGGAGCATTCCCAGGCGCCGACTACCGACTGCCCGCCAGCGTCTGGACTGCCTACGACTGGAGCATTCCCCACTGCGTGCTGCGGGGGGAAAACCAGCCGATCCGGATAGCCTGAGCTGCAGCGCCCGATCCCTGCCCCGGCTGCCCATGACCGCCGCCCGACCACCGATGATCCCCTGGTTCTGGTGGGGTGGACTGGCCTTCTGGCTCGGCGGCCCAGCCGCGCTGGCCCAGGCGATGAACTCCCCCTGGTGGGAGAACTATGACCACCGCGACCGCTACCTCTGCAGCGGCAGCGGCTCCCTGGTGATCGAACGCAACGATTCCCAGGCTTCGCTGATCAGTGGGGGAACCCGGCTCACCCTGTTCCGCGAAGAAGCCGATGCCCCGGGCCTGCGCTACCGCAATGGCGACATGCGGCTGATCCTGCGGGACGATGAACTCACGGTGGAGCAACTGCCCCGCCAGCTCACCTGCGTGCGCACCGAACAGGTATGAATCCACTTCCCGATCGGGTGGTTCTGCTCTCCCTGGTGATCACGGTGTGCCTCTGCTTCGCCCTGGCCGCCTGGACCGTGCGGCTCCATCCCTCCGAAGCCCCGCTGCAGTGGCGTGCTCCCTCGCGGGGGAGCTCAGCGGGAGCCCTGATCTGATGGGCCCGGAAGTGGAGGCCGAAGGCGCCGCTCCCCAGCGCCGGCTCCACCCGCTGCCACGGGGGCTGGTGGAGCTCTACGGGCTGCTGGCGGTGCTGTTCGTGCTGGTGCCGGAGTGGATGGCTGGCAGCGCCCTGGTGGGCTTCGGCCCCGACCGCCAGGGCAGCGACCTGCCAGCCCCTTCGATCGCCTGGCAACGGGTGCCCGAACTGCGGCTGGCCGGGATGGCAACGGCCGAACTGAGGTTGCTGGCCCGGCAGCTGCGCCTGCCCGGCTACGCAGGCATGAACCGCAACCGACTCACTGCCCGGCTGCTGAAACGGTTGAAACGGGCGGCCGGCCGGCGCAAGTCGCTGTGATAACTTCGTTCTTGCCGGGGCGTAGCGCAGCTTGGTAGCGCACCACTTTGGGGTAGTGGGGGTCGCAGGTTCAAATCCTGTCGCTCCGATTTGATTCCACCGGTAGCTTTCATCTTTCGCCGCCTCCCACCCCGAGGCGGTTTTTTTGTGGTCAGAAAGATCACCGACCTGCTGGCCGAAGGCCACCAGGACAGCCTGTTCCGACTGCTGGTGCGGGAACAGGTGATCCCGCCGGGCAACGGACCCCACGGGACCCACGAGATCCACTGGATCAACGGATCCATCGTTTTCGGGTCGGTTTTTCGTCGCAGACGGTGGCATCCCCTACCGAGGGTCGCTAACCAAGAAACGTGTCTACCTGATCTGGAGATGAAGCCTGGCCTCCGCCTTCTCGTTGCCACAGGCCTGGTCATCGGGGCTTGCCTGCCCAGCCTCGCAGCTCCTCCCGCATCACGGCTGACAGGAACCGTCACTGGCGCCACCTCCCGGCTTGGGGCCCTGCCCCTGGAGAACGGCTATCCCAGCGAGGTGACCTCCCGGAAGCTCTACGACGAACTCGATTTCCAACGGGCCACCCAGGCCTACCTCTGGGCCTTGCCTGCCGTGGGCTTCAAAGCCCTCTACGACGCCCAGGCGAAAACCATGGGCGTGCGCAACGGCGATGTGCTGCTCTATCGCACCCTCCAGGACAAGGCGGGGATGCTCACCCCCAACATCACCACCCTGTACGCCTTCAGCTTCTGGGATCTGGCCAGGCAGGGCCCGCTGGTGGTGGAGGTGCCAGCCGGGCTCACCGCCGGCGGTGTGCTGGACATCTGGCAGCAGCCGATCACCGACATGGGTCAGACGGGGCCCGACAAGGGCGCCGGCGGCAAATACCTGATCCTTCCCCCCGGAGGGCCGGAGGTGGTGGCGCCCGGCTATCGCATCTTCCGCTCCCCCAGCAACCAGGTGTGGTTCGGCACCCGCGGCCTGGCGCCCGACAAGGCCGTGGCCGAGGCCACCGTGCGCCAGCACCGCCTCTACGGCTGGAACCAGCGGGCCAATCCGCCGGCCAGCGGGTACAGCGAAGTTGGCGGTCGCCCCTGGCAATCGGCCCAGCCCACCGACCTCAACTACTGGCGCCTGCTCAGTGAGCTCTATGCCAATGAGCCCGTTGCCCCTCGCGACCGGATGATGTTCGGGATGCTGTCGCCGCTGGGCATCAGCCCCGGCCAGCCCTTCAACCCCAATGCCCGCCAGGCGCGGATCCTCGGCGAGGCCGCCCAGCTGGGCGACCTGATGGCCCGCACCATCGCCTACGACAAGCGCACCCCCGGCGCCACGGTGTACCCGGGCAAGCACTGGGAGTATGCGGTGCTGTTCGATCTCGACCAGGAATCCCCCGACAAACGCCACGTGCAGTTCGACGAGCGCAGCTCCTGGTTCTACGAGGCGATTGGCATGTCGGTGGGGATGCAGGGCCGGGTGGTGGGCTTCGGCCAGGTGTATCTGGAGGCCTCCAAGGACGCCAGGGGCCAGTGGCTCGACGGCGGCCGCACCTATCGCATGCGGGTGCCGGCCAATCCTCCGGTGAAGCAGTTCTGGTCGATCACCCTCTACGACAACCTCAGCCGCGGACCGGTGATCACCCCCCAGGGGGCCGCCGACCTCAGCTCCCGCAAGCCCGACCTGGTGACCAATGCCGATGGCTCGGTGGATGTGTTCTTTGGGCCAGTGAAGCCCGCCGGCGCCACCAACTGGATCCAGACGATCCCCGGCAAGGGCTGGTTCGCCTACTTCCGCTTCTACGGCCCCACCGAGGCGTACTTCGCCAAGAGCTGGCAGCTCAACGACATCGAGTCGCAGTCGCCGATCAAACGCTGAAGCAGCGCGACCCCGACATCCGACTCCTTATTTATCCACCGACGCCAGACCATGGTTGCTTCGCGCATTCGCCCTTCAGACACCTGCCCCTGGCAACAGATCCTGCTGCTGCGCCGGGCGGTGGCACGCCACCGGGCAATGGCACTGCTGGGGAGTGGGCTGGTCCTCAGCCAGGGAGCACTGGTTGCGATGGCGACTCCTGCCGGGGCGCTCACCCCGCCCACCACCGCCGAGGCCCGGGCCATCGCCCGGGAGGCCTGGCTCTACGCCTACGCGCCGCTGCAGGGTTACCAGACCTTCTGGAACCAGACCCAGAATCCCGCCTTCCCGGGCTACGTGGGTGGATTCAACCGGTTCCGCCACTACAGCCGCCTCAACACCCCGGCCGACACCGACATCGTCACCCCCAACAACGACACGCCCTATTCCTGGGCCTGGCTCGACCTGCGCGCCGAGCCGATCGTGCTGGAGCTGCCCGCCGTGGCGGCACCGCGGTATTACGTGAACCAGTGGTTCGATCTCTACACCCACAACTTCGCTTACACCGGCGTGCGAGCCACCGGGCGCCAGGCGGGTCGCTATCTGTTCGTGGGTCCCTCCTGGCGGGGCAACGTGCCGCCGGGCATCACCCGGATGTTCCGCAGCGAAACCGATTTCGTGGGAACGCTCACCCGCACCCAGCTCAACGGTCCTGACGACGTCGCCGCCCTGAAGGCTCTGCAGGCCAAATACAGACTCATTCCGCTCTCCACCTACACCCACACCCCAGCTCCCCCGCCGGCGCCGGCGGTGACCTGGCCCACCTGGGATGCCGCAAGAGCCGAGGGGATCGGCTTCATCGGCTACCTCAACGTCCTGATGCCATTCATGCCCACGGTTCCCAGCGAGCGGGGTATGCGGGAGCGCTTCGCCCGGATCGGCATCGGCGCCGGCCGCCCCTTCGATCCAGCCCGCCTCGATCCGGCCACCCGCAACGCGATCGAGGCCGGTGTGGCCGAAGCCGCCCAGGCGCTCAAGGCGAAGGCCCTGGCCCAGACCAGTTCCCGTGGCTTCTTCGGCACCCGTGAGGAGCTCGGCTCCGACTACCTCACCTACCGTTCGATGGGGGCGATGCTGGGGATCTACGGCAACAGCGATGCCGAGGCGATCTACGCCAGCCAGCAGACGGGGCCGGATGGGAAGCTGCTCGATGGGCGCCGCCGCTGGCTGCTGCGTTTCCCGGCCGGCCAGCTGCCACCGGTGAGCGAGTTCTGGTCGATCACCATGTACACCCTGCCCCAGCGCCTGCTCACCCCCAACCCGATCAACCGCTACTCGATCGGCGACCGCACCCCGGGTCTGCGCTACGGCGCCGATGGCTCCCTGGAGATCGTTCTGCAGGCCGAGAATCCCGGCCCGGCGAAGGCCGCCAACTGGCTGCCGGCGCCGGCCGGGCCCTTCTTCTTCGTGGCGCGGCTCTATGGCCCTAAGCAGCGGGTGCTGTCGGGGTCTTGGACACTGCCGGCGCTGGTGGAACTGAAATAGCGCAGGTCCCGATCGCCCACCTGCCGCTGGTCGAGGCAGCCGAGGACGGCCGTGGCATCGCTGTAGTGCTTGAACTCCAGCCAGTTGGCAGCCGGATCGATCAGGAAAAAGGTGTGGTGCTCGAGCACTTCCCCGGGGAAGCGCAGTTTCGGCTCGACGCCGAAGCGCAGACCGGCATTTCTGGCTCGCTCCAGCCATTGCTGCCAGAGCGACAGGGACTCAAAGACCAGACCGAAATGGCGCGGATAGATGCCGCTCTGGGGCGGTTCGGCGTTGGCGTCGGTGCGCTGGACCACCAGCTGGTGCCCCTGCAGATCAAGGATCAGGGCATGGTCGCTGCGGCGGCCGGCCACACAACCCAGACCATCGACATACCAGCGTTCGGTGACCGCCAGGTCGTGGCAGGGAATCGAAAGATGGAAACAGGGCCGGCCCATGGATCCAGGCTAGGAACCCAGCAGGGCGGTGCATTCCAGTCTCTCCTGACTGGCATCGCGCCGCAGGCGCCGCAGCTGGATCGCATCCGCAAGGTAGGCGGCATCGTCGGCCACGCCGCAGAAACGAGCCGATCCCCAGGTGTGCAGCCAGGGGAGGCCAAGGAAATACAGACCCGGGCTGGCGGTGATTCCCCGCTCGTGGGCCGGCATTCCTGACCCATCGAACACCGGCACATCAATCCAGCGGAAATCACTGCGGTAGCCGGTGCACCAGATCACGGCCGCCAGCTGCTCGACGGCCAAAGGTTCGGTGCCGTGGCTGGGCAGGGGCTGCCAGCAGGCCCGATAGGGGCTCTCCTCAGCTGCCTCGAGGCCATGGGCACTGATGTACTCATCGATGCTACGGCGGATACGGCAATACACCGCATCCGCCGCATCGAGGTTGGTCGCCAGATCGTCGGCGAAGCGGAATCGGTCGCCGTCCACACCGGCGAGGCGCCCGTGCAGCACCATGCCCTCGGTAGCGCGCTGCCGCAGGTCGATCTCCCGGCCCCCATCGCGACCAGTGAGGTAGTGGTTGGTCTTACCGCGCACGGTGCGTGGATCGGCATGCTGGTCGATGGGCATGGCGTAGTAGCCCATCCGATCCAGCCAATCGACCACATCCCTGCCGCGATAGCGCCTCGGGGAACGGGGCGCCGAGCCCACACTCAGGTGCACGCTCCGGCCCGCCAGAAAGAGATCCTCGGCGATCTGGGCACCGGACTGACCGCTGCCCACCACCAGCACAGGTCCCGGCGGCAGCTGCCCGGGATTGCGGTAGTCCCGTGCATCGAGCTGCACCAGAGCGGCGGGCAACCGCGGGGACTCGGGGTGGCGACGGGGCTGGTGGTAGCCACCGGTGGCCACCACCACCTGATCGGCCTGCCAGTCGCCTTCGCTGGTGATCAACCGGTAGCCGTTGCCGTCCTGGAGGAGACGTTGCACGGTGACCCCCTCGCGCACCGGAACCTCAACCCGCTCAGCAAAACGCTGCAGATAGGAGACGATCTCGTCCCGAGCCATGAACCCCTCCGGATCGGAGCCGTCGTAGGGGAAATCGGGAAGCCGGCACTGCCAGTTGGGCGTCACCAGGCAGAAGGAATCCCAGCGCTGCTGTTGCCAGGCATGGCCGATGCGATGCCGCTCCAGCACGAGGGGGTTGAGGCCCCTCTGCCGGAGCAGGTGGGCCACGGAAAGACCCGCCTGTCCCCCGCCGATCACGACCACCGGCAGGTGACGGGAGCCAGGGGAAGAGGGCACGGTGGAGGGGAGGGAGGACACGGAAATCCTGAGGTATCGGGAGAAGAAAAAGACGATCTTGCGCTGAAAAACGTGGGCAGACGGTATCAATCAGCACCACCCAAACCAGGGGGCGGGAAGTTCTTCGAGCGAAGGCAATTTGGTGGCAACGGCGACACAAAACAAATCTTCAAACATGCGACCGTCCCTTTGCCTTCCCCCTTTGAGGGGTCTTCCCAGGATTTTTCCGCCATGCCCGAGGTCACCCGTGCCGCCAACCAACCCGGCGATTTTCTGGTGGACTATGAGGAGAAGGTGTTCCCGGATGTGAAAGCGGAGCCCGGCGAAAAAGCGCTGGTCACTTTTCACACCGTGGCCTTTGAAGGTTCGATCGGACTGGTGAATCTGCTCCAGGCCAGTCGGCTGATGAACAAAGGCTTTGAAACCACCATTCTTCTCTACGGGCCAGGGGTCACCCTCGGCGTGCAGCGGGGCTTTCCGAAGCTCGGTGATGCAGCCTTCGACGGCCATCTCAACTTCAATGCCCGCATCCAGAAATTCATGGATCAAGGCGGCAAGGTTTATGCCTGTCGCTTTGCTCTGCAGGCTCTTTATGGCCACGGAGAAGGAGCGCTGATCCCCGGAATCCGTCCGATCAATCCCCTCGATGTGCTGGATGTGATCCTGATGCACCGCAAGGAAGGGGCCTTCATCCTCGACACCTGGACCCTGTGATGGCCGCCCCGATCACCGTGGCTGCCGCCCAGATCCGGCCGGTGCTCTATTCCCGGCAGGGTTCCGTGGCCCGGGTGCTGGAGGCGATGGCGGAAGCGGCGGGTGCGGGGGTGGAACTGATCGTCTTTCCCGAGACGTTCCTCCCTTACTACCCCTACTTCTCGTTCGTCGAACCCCCGGTGCTGATGGGGCGTTCCCACCTGCAGCTCTACGACCAGGCGCTGACGCTTCCGGGGCCGGAGGTGACGCAGATTGCCGCCGCCGCCCGGCGGCACCGGATGCATGTGCTGCTGGGCATCAATGAGCGCGACGGAGGAAGCCTCTACAACACCCAGCTCCTGATCGACGCCGATGGGGAGGTGGTGCTGCAGCGCCGCAAGATCACCCCCACCTATCACGAACGGATGGTGTGGGGGCAGGGGGATGGCTCCGGCCTGCGGGTGGTCTCCACCAGCCTTGGTCGGATCGGTGCCCTGGCCTGCTGGGAGCACTACAACCCCCTGGCGCGCTTCGCCCTGATGACCCAGGGGGAAGAACTGCATTGCGCCCAGTTTCCAGGGTCGCTGGTGGGACCGATCTTCTCCGAGCAGACCGCCGTGACCCTGCGGCACCACGCTCTGGAAGCCGGCTGCTTCGTGATCTGCTCCACCGGTTGGCTCGCCCCCGAAGACGTGGAGCGGATCACCCCCGACCCCACGCTGCAGAAAGCCTTCCAGGGGGGATGCCATACCGCCGTGATCTCGCCGGAGGGGCGCTACCTGGCTGGTCCCCTGCCGGAGGGGGAAGGGCTGGCGATCGCCGAACTGGATCGCTCCCTGATCACCAAACGCAAACGCATGATGGACAGCGTCGGCCATTACAGCCGTCCCGATCTGCTGGGGCTGCGCCTTGATCCACGTCCGGCCCGCCAGGTGGACAATCCCCTGCTTCCCTTGGAAGGCAGTAACCGGGAAGCAGCCGGCCTCGAAGCGGCCAGCCTCAAAGCGGCCGATCACGCACCTCTGCAGGAGCTCTCCCATGGCTGACCCCCGCACCGATCGGCGCGAGCTGGGCCGGCAGCTGACGGAATGGCAGGTTCATGGCGTGGTGGATCCGGCCATTCCTGGCAACCAGGGACGCCGCGGCGGCGCCGGTCCCTCCGACCACCGCGCCCTGACGATCGAGGGCACCACCGTGATGGTGCCGGTGTACACGGCGGTGGCGGCCACCTCGCCCTACCAGCTCTGCCGCGATGGGCAGGGGGGAGTCGACGTCGAGGGGCCCGGCCCAGGGCCTGTTGCCACCGCGGTATCAGTGCCCGGAGAACCACGTTTCTACGGGCTGGAGACCGCCGAAGGCATCCCCTACCGCTCGATCGCCCTGCTGCATGGTCGGGATGTGCTCGCCACCACCCTGCTGCAGACCTGCATTCGCTTCCGCGACCGCAGCCAGGCCTGCCAGTTCTGCGCGATCGAGCAATCGCTGGACGACGGACGCACCCTGGTGCGCAAGACACCGGAGCAGGTGGCCGAGGTGGCCGAGGCGGCCGTGCGTCTCGATGGGGTGAAGCAGCTGGTTCTCACCACCGGTACCCCCGCCAGCGATGACCGCGGCGCCCGGATGATGGCCGAAACCGCCGCCGCCGTGAAGCAGCGCGTGGCGTTGCCGATCCAGGCCCAGTGCGAACCTCCGGCGGATCCGGCCTGGTACCGGCGGATGCGGGATGCGGGGGTGGACAGCCTCGGCATGCACCTGGAGGTGGTGGAGCCGGAGGTGCGACGCCGCCATCTGCCGGGCAAATCGGAGCTGGGTCTGGAGCAGTACTTCGCTGCCTTCAGCGACGCAGTGGCGGTGTTCGGCCGGGGGCAGGTCTCCACCTACCTGCTGGCGGGGCTCGGGGACAGCGCCGACTCCCTGATCCGCTGCAGTGAGCGCCTGATCGAGGTAGGTGTCTATCCCTTCGTGGTTCCGTTCGTGCCGATCGCCGGCACCCCGCTCGAGCACCACCCCGCTCCGGCCACCGATTTCATGGTGGAGGTCTACAGCGCGGTAGGGGATCTGCTGCGCCGCTCCGACATCAGCTCCGAGGCCATGGCCGCCGGTTGTGCCAAATGCGGAGCCTGCTCGGCCCTGCCCCTGTTCGAGTGACGTCGCCCACGCCTGAAGCCCGTGTTCTTCATTGATCCCTCTTCCCACGACATCGGCCGCAGCAACAGCTCCGCCCCCGCCGCCTTCACCCCGTCGGTGAGATCGGGGATCGGCATCGATGCCGAGGATTTCCGCCTTTCCCCTACCACCAGCTCGGAGCGATTCTCCTTCCATCTGACGCGCAACCATCCGCTCCTGCTGGAGGGGTACTGGGGCCTGCGGCGCCGCATCTTTTGCGAAGAGCAGAGCCTGTTCGAACACTCGGATCGCGACGAACGCGATCCGATCGCCTACCCGATCGTGGCGATCGACCACCATCGGCCCGAGTGCTCCGATGCCGAGCCGGCAAAGGTGGTGGGGGTGGTGCGCATTCTTGAGGAGGAGCCTGGCGTCTGGTTCGGCGGACGGCTCGGGGTGACAGCCGAACATCGACGCCAGAACCAGATCGGCAAGGGGCTGATCTGGAAAGCGGTGAGCACCGCCCATGGCTGGGGGGCCGATCGCTTTCTGGCCACGGTGCAGCTGCAGAACGTGCGCTTCTTCCGTCGCCTCCACTGGGAGTCGCTGCAGGAGCTTGTGATCCGCGGTGTTCCCCATCACCTGATGGAGGCCGATCTCGACTACTACCGCCCCGGCCTTGAATGTTGTCCGCCCCTGCACACCACGGCCAGAAGCAGCCTCCAGAGGGCGGCATGAGCCGGGTGCCCGACCTCGGGGGACTGGCGGAGCGGCTGGCGGCACTGCCAGGGCTGCGCGGCAAGACCGACATCCAGGTCGCTGCCGCTGGCTTCGACCATCAGCCCTTTCCGGCCCTCGGCGTGGCCGCCGCCCTCGGCGACGACGCTGCCCTGCTGCCGGCCCAGGGCGGCCCGCTGCTGCTGGCCTGCGAAGGCCTGCAGCCCGAGCTGGTGGAGGAGGACCCCTGGTTCGCCGGCTGGAGCGCCGTGCTGGTGAACCTCAGCGACATCGCCGCCATGGGCGGCACCCCGCTGGCGGTGGTGAACAGCCTCTGGTGCCGCTCACCCGAAAAGGCCGCTCCGCTGCTGAAGGGAATGGCCCACGCCTGCGCCACCTTCGCCGTACCGATGGTGGGCGGCCACACCAACCTCCACAGTCCCTATGACGCCCTTTCGGTGGCGGTGCTGGGGGTGGCCGGGGAACGGCTGCTTTCGGCCCGCAGCGCCAGGCCTGGCGATGGCTGCCGCTTGCTGATCCAGACCGACGGCCACTTCCATCGCCATTACCCCTTCTGGGATGCGGCTACCCGGGCCGATCCTGAGCTGCTGCGTCGGCAACTTGGCTTGCCCGCCCGGCTGGCGGCCCGCAACTTGTGCCATGGAGCCAAGGACATCAGCATGGGCGGCCTGGTGGGCACGGCAGCGATGTTCTGCGAAGCGGCCGGCTGTGGTCTGGATCTGCGGATGGAAGCGATCGAACCTCCGGCAGGGGTGAACCTGGAGCTCTGGCTGCGCTGCTTCCCCAGCTTCGGCTTCCTGCTGGCCACCGACTCCGGGCTGGAGCCGGAGCAGGCCGCGCAACAGGAAACAGAACGCAAGGAGGCCCTGGCCCCGTTTGCGGGCCTGCTCTGTGTGGAGATCGGTCGTTTCACCCAGAGGGGGGAGCCCCTGCGCCTGCTCCAGGGGGACGAGGCCAGGGTGGTGTGGCACCCGGGCAGCGGCCTCACCGGATTCGGAGCCTTGCCCTGAGGATCAGCCCCCTGGCTTGTCGTGTTGCTTACCACCGAAGGCGATGGGCTGGGCAAGGATCGATGCGCCGCGATCTGCCCTACCGATGCCGGAAGTCCTGCTCACGCTGGAATGGCCCGATGGTCGCACCACGCCGCTCTATTCCCCTTCCACCGTGATCCTCGAGTACCTGCGGCCCGGCCAGACCCTGCCGGTGCGGGAGCTGCGGCAACGGGGCAGCGAAGCCCTGCAGCTGGCATCGGAGCGGGTACGCGCCCGCTACGGGTTCGCCTGCACCCGTGCCGACGAAGAGGAGCGTCGGCTGCTGGATACCGCCGCCGCCTACGAACCCGACCAACTTGTAGCGATCTCCCCGGCCTGATCTTCCGGAACAGGGAGTGAACACATATCGGCCGAAGTTGTGTCTGTCGCCACCGGTGCGACATTTAGCCATCGCTATCACGTGGTCAGCCAATCAGAAGCTGATGCTCACCCCCAGCACCCGTCTGAAGCTTCAGGAAACACATCTATGGGCAGAAATTTGCCGACCGGGATCCCAGCGTCTGGAGTTGGTTGCGAAAGGCACGGCGCCGCCAACTGGAGGGCCCACCCGGCTGGTTGCGCCGCAGCTGAGGCTGCCGCAATTCTGCTGCGGTTGCTCGAATCGTCGCCCTCGGTACCAAGACGAGACGTGGAACATGACTGAATGACTTTGTCACCTCCGCATCAGAGTCATTCCCGTGGAATCACTGCTGTGCAGCTACCGCAATGCCACCAACGAGCTGCTGCTTCTGCGCTGCTGTGGACCCGATCAATTTTTTTTCGAAAAGCTCCTGTTTCCCTTTGAGCTGTTCGGATTCCATTGCCCGCCTAGCAGTGATCTCGAAGTGTGGCATCACTCCCCTGCCGGCAGCGAACTGGTGGAACGCCTGCAGGCGGAAGAGCTCGCTTCCGAACCTTCCCCATCCGCGAGTGAACTCCCGGGCGAACTCCCACTCGAACGCCGACTGCTCCCACAGCGCGCCCCCGCAGCGCCCACCCCTCGGCGCCCCTCCGTTGTCTCGGCATGATGGAAGCTGAGGTTTGAAGGGGAAGTTTCACGATTCCGATCCCCGATTCGATTCACCTGCATCGCTGGCCGGCAGGCCCGGAGCCCAGGGCAACGGTGTTCCTGGTCCATGGGCTGGGGGGCCATGGCGGCCAGTTCGAACGGCTGGCGACGGACCTCAACCATCGCGGCTACGAAGTGCTGGCGCCGGACCTGCCTGGCCATGGACTGTCCCCGGGAGAGCGCGGCTGGATCCGTCAATGGGCCGATCTGCGCAATGCCCTGGCAGGAGTGGTGGAACCTCTGCTTTCCAGGCCTTCGAGCCCCCCCTCCTTTCTTTTCGGCCACAGCCTCGGAGGAGCATTAGTGGTTGATCTGCTGCTGGATCGGCAGAACGGTGCCCACCCCCTGCCAATTGCCGGCGCGATCCTCTGCAACCCGGCGATCGCCAGCGACGGCATCCAACGCTGGCGCCTGCTGCTGGCCCGCCTGTTCTCCCGCTTCCATCCGCACTTCAGCCTCGATCCTGGCTTCGCCCTCGAAACGGCCAGCCGGGATCCGGTCGTGCTTTCGGCCTATGCCGCTGACCCCCTGCACCATCACCGGGCCACTGCCCGGCTGGCCTGTGAATTCCTGGCTGCCACCGACCGGATCCGCCGCCAGGCCCCGGAGCTGCGCACGCCGGTACTGCTGCTGCAGAGCGGTGCCGATCAGGTCACGCCCCCGGGGCCGGCCCGCCGGTTCTTCGAAACCCTGGGGAGTGCGGACAAGCGATGGCGCCTCTATCCCGAGAGTTATCACCATCTGCACGACGACCTCGATCGCGAGCTCATGCTCGCCGATCTGGTGCAATGGCTTCAGGCCCACGGGGGCTGAGCTCGCGCCACCACTGCCAGCCCTCCCGATTGATCAACAGACCGATCAGCACCAACACCAGCATCAGAGCCACCTGGTCGCCGCGGGAATCAGGCACGAGGATGTCGGCAACCAGGTGCGGCAGGTTGGTGACCGTATAGGCCACACTCAGCCAGAAGTGCAGGCGACGCCACCAGCGCCAGCGCCCCCTCCCGCTTGCGCCCGCTTCGCTGGCCGCATAGGCGATCAGCAGAATCGCAGCCAGGGGCAACAGGAAATAGACGAGCATCGCCCAGAACAGCAACGGCAACCGGGCAGGGTCGAGCTGGCTCTCGATTTCCGGTGAGATGCCGTGGAAAAGGGGCATCAACCCCAGATCCACATGAAACAGCATGGCCAACAGGTACGTGAGCCAGAGGCTGCGCAGACGCAGGGCATGGTCGATCACCTTCCGATTCTGGGCGGCTTCGATCGCGCTGGCGTGGTCAGGCGGCGGCCAGGGGAGCGGACTCCACCAGCTCAGGTGCCAGCCGCAGGCCTTGATCGCCGCTCGGCACCTCGAGCAACTCTGCGGAGCGGATGCGGGAGATCAACCGTGTGGTGGTGACGCGGGTGGTGCCGATCAGTTCGGCGATCCGATCGTGGGTGAGGCGGAAGGGCAGATCGCACCAGTTGCCGCAACGACGACCGAGGCGACGCACCAGCAGGGAGAACAGGGCATGAAGTCGTTGTTCGGCGCTGCCGAGGTGACGGATCCGCAGCAACTGCAGGGTCCATTCGTTCACCGGATCGAAGCCATGGCCGGGACGAGGTTCGGCGTCGCTGCGGAAGCAGAGGGGCGTGAGGGCTTCGATGCAGACCCCTTCACTGCAGAGCCGTTCGGTGCAGAGCTGGTCGCCGGCCTGGAGGAAGGCCAGGGTCATTCCCTCGGTTTCCTCACAGGGGCAATAGACCCGGGCGATTCCCTCGAGCACCTCCAGACAGCGGCTGCCAGGACGCAGAGCCGGGTCGATCAGCAGGGCCTGGCCGGCACGGAGACGGAGCACAGCCAGAGAAGCGGAAACCGGAGGGCGGAAGGACATCGTCGACGGGGGGCCTTATTGCGAATGACTCGCAATCTAGGCAAGCGACCGGCATTTTTGCAAGCGATTCTCAATAAACATTGGTGGCGTGGCTGGCGGTAGGCCTGATCTCGCGGGTGGGCACCTTTCGCCTTGCTGTGGTCTTAGGGCGATGCAAGGGTGGGGGACCAGCCGGATTGCCGATGAAGCTCTCGCCCGACGTGCCGTTGCCGGATGCCGAGGTTCTGCTGCAGCTGGAGAGCCAGAGCAGGAGGCAGGGCAGTGGGCTCACGCAGGCCGATCTGATCGGGGAATGGCGGTTGGTTCAGGTATGGGGAAAGGGAAAACGCGAACCCACGGCTCTCTCCTCGGCCCTGTTGCGAGGGCTGGGGGCACGGCTGGACATCGCTCCGCAAGAAGGAGAACAGGCAGCCAACGCTGGACCGCTGCGACTGAGGAATTCCGTACGGCTGGCCGGACTGACGCTTTGTTTCGAAGGCCAGGGGGAACTGCGGGGGAAACGTCCGCTGCTGACGTTCTGGTTTGAGCAGGTAGAGCTGCGCAGTGGCACTTTCACCCTGTTCCGCCGCAACCTGGCCCGCCCCCGTGCGTCTCGCCTGCCCTTCTTCGCCCTGATCGCCGCCGAACGGGGCCCGGGCAGGGAAAACTGGCTGGCGGCCCGGGGGCGGGGCGGCGGCCTGGCCCTCTGGACCCTGGGATGATCGTGCTCGGGCCCTCATCTTCGCCAACAACCCCTGCAGGGCTCACCAGAATGAGGGCAAAGATAAGGGAGGGGAAACGGCGGGATGCAGTTGGCGACGGGCGAACGCTTCTGGCTGAACGGGGCACTCTTCTTCGCCATCCTGCTGGGGCGATACGTACTGGTGGCCGGCGGGCTGCACCTGCTTCTGCAGCGCTGGTCGCCGAGCCCAGCTCCCGCTGCCGCGTGGCTGCGAATGCGGCACGACATCACCCTTGCGGTGGGATCCTCAGGGGTGTTCGCCCTGATGGCGGCCCTGCTCGCCCCGCTTACCAGCCTGGGATTCACCAGGCTCTACGGCAACCCCGATCAGTTCGGCTGGTGGTATCTGCCCGTGAGCTACGGCGCAGTGCTTCTGCTGCAGGATGCCTTTTTCTATTTCAGCCACCGGCTTTTTCACCATCCCTCGCTCTATCTGATCTGTCACCGGGGACACCACCGAACCACCCCGCCCACCCCCTGGACCTCGTTCGCCTTCGACCCGATCGAGGCCCTGATCCAGGCCCTTTTCCTGATCGTCGTGGTGATGGTCGTGCCGCTCCACCCGATCACCCTGCTGGCCGTGCTCACCACCATGAGCATCTGGGCGGCGGTGAACCATCTGGGGGCCGAACGCCTTCCCGGTTGGTTTCCCCACCACTGGCTCGGCCGCTGGATGATCGGCCCTGCCCACCATTCGATCCACCACCGCAGCCCCTGGGTGCACTACGGCCTCTACTTCACGTTCTGGGATCAGGTGTTCGGCACGGAGGATCGCTCCTATCTCGATGGTTCCTCAGCAGCTTCGAGGGCGAAATCCCAAAAGTACGCTGGAAATCGCGGCTGAAGCTGGCCAGGCTGATGTAACCACAGGCCATCGCCACCCTGGAGATGCTGGTGAGGCTGCCGGGTTGCTCCAGTTGGCGCTTCGCCCGCCAGAGCCGCTGGCGCCGCAGGTATTGCATCGGACCGCAGCCGAACCGGGCCTTGAAGGCGTACTGGAGGCTGCGGCGGGAATAGTGGGAGCGCTGTTCCAGTTCCGAGAGACTGATCGGTTGGTGGCAATGGGCGTGGATCCAGTCGACCAGCTCATCAATGGTGTCCGTTTGCCGCTGCAGCCCTTCCGCAGGCTCCGCCAACATCCAGGGAGCAAGCAGCTGCACCAGCTGGCGCAGCAGCAGGTCGTCGAGGCGCAGGCTCTGCGCAAGCGAGCCATGGCTGAGCAGCAGACCATGAATGAAGGCCATCAGCCGGTAAAGGCGTTGAAATTGCAAGTCGCCGTTGGGGATCTGATGCACCGGAAGCATCAGAGGCTGGCTTCCAAGCTCGCTCCAGCGCTGCGGATCTACCAGGGGACCAGCCATGCTGCTGGCCACCTGGCGGATCAGGCCGGGATCGAGCCGGATCGTGATCCCCCCCATCGCATCATTACTGGTGCGCCACGGCTCCGGGGGCAGATAGAGCAGGGTGCGACCTGCAAGGTTGCTGAGACTTTGCCCCGCCTGACGGAACTGGCCACTGCCCCGATAGGGAAGGATGAAACAGGCCTGATCCCCGCCATCCACCTCCCCCCACAGACCTGAGCCCCAGAGCGCCACCACGCTCAGGGGGCCCAGCTGCAGGCCGCCGCTCAAGCAGAGAAAGGGGCGGCTGGAAGAAACCGGAACGACCACGTCGCAATTGCGCACCGGTAAAAGAGCGGCCAGCTGCTCGGCCAGCTGCACCGGATCCTCATGCGATGCCGAGACCCCCGGAAGCCGCAGAAACGGCATCTCGGGATCTTTCAGGCAGCACGCGCCCCAGTGCTCAGGAATCGTGAGCATCAGGGCGCAACAGGACGTTGGCGAAGATCAGCGATGGGCGTCGGCTCTCCAAGAGGGAAAGGCAGCCTGCTGCAGCATTTTTACCGTATCTTGCGACGCGGCGGTGAGGCCCGGTTCCTGCCCGTGGCCGTGCTCGTGCAGGCAGGGGCGCGAACCTCCGGCCGCCGGCTTGGCTTCCGCAACCTGATTGCCTGCCTCGCGGCGGAAGATCGTTCGACCTTCTTTGATCGTCTCGGTCACAAGGATGTCCTTGATCGTGGTAGGAGCAACCTTGAGGGGATTGCGCTCCAGGATCACGAGATCGGCCAGCTTGCCCACCTCGAGGGTGCCCTTGCTCTTTTCCTCCTTGATCTGCCAGGCGGCGTTGGCGGTCACCGCCTTCAGGCCCAGGTAGGGCGACACTTTCTGCTCGGGGCCGATCACCACCCCCTGGGGTGTGCGGCGGTTGACCCCCGCATCCACCAGCGGCAGCACCCAGGGCTGCGGGGAGACCGGCGCATCGTGGTGGAAGGAGAAGGGAATCCCAGCCCGCTCCATGCTGATCGAGGCCATCGACTGGGCGGCCCGCTCAGGCCCCCAGAGCTTCAGCACCGCCTCCCCACCGGGGATCAGACCGGTGGTGAGGAAGCTGGGCACGGCACCCACCGCCTTCAGCCGCCGGATCTGGTCGGGCCGCAGGTAGGTGGCGTGGATGAACACAGGCCGATGGTCGGTCATGCCGTACTTCTTCACCGCCTTCTCGATCGCCCGCAGCGCCTGCTCGGCCGCCGCATCGCCGTTCATGTGCATGTTGATCTGCACGTTGCTGGTCCACAAGCGGTCGAAGGCCTGCTCCAGTACCGCATCGGGAATCTGCTGGTAAGCGCGATAGCCGGGCTCGGTGCCCGGTGGGTTGGTGGCGTAGGGCTCGCTCATCCAGGCGGTGGGGATAGAGCCATCCAGCCAGAACTTGATGCCCCCCAGCCGCACCCGGTTCACGTAGCGGCGGTCGAGATCAACGCGCAGCGCCAGCAGGCGCTCGCTGGTGTTGCCGGTGCGGCCCCCCGCCGCCAAGGCGATCTGCTCCTGGCGGTCGAAAGCGGCACCGGCCGCTGGATTGGCCAGGTCGTAGTCGCTGGCCACCTTCTGGGCGGCCGCGCCCACCGCATCGACGCTGGAATCCTTGGCGCAGATGTAGAGATCGAGCGGCAGCAGGCGCTTGTCGATGGCATTGCGCACCAGGGCGATGTCATCGCTGCCCAGACCCACACCGCATTCCTGGGCCGTGGTGTGGCCATAGCTGGCCCAGAGGCGGCTGGCACCGCTGATCACCGCGTCGGCCGTGGCGCCCTGAAAGGCGGGACGCTTCTCGCGCACCATGTTGAGGGCCGTCTCCTCGGCCTTGCCCGCCAGGCTGCGGCCATCGGCCTGGCGCTCAAACTTGCCGCCGGCCGGATCGGGGGTCTGGGCTGTCACCCCGGCCGCCCGCAGGGCCGCGGAGTTGAACGCTCCGGCATGGCCCGAGCTGTCGACCACCATCACCGGCCGCTCCGCCGACACCGCATCCAGTTCCGCCACGCTCGGATAACGCGGCAGGGCCGTGCCGGTGAAGCCGAAACCCACGATCCATTCCCCTGGTGCCACCTTGGCGGCCTGCAGCTTCATGCGACGCACGATCTCCTCGATCGAACCGGCGCCGAACAGGTCGGCATCGATCAGGTTCTTGCCGAAGTAGAGGAAGTGGCCGTGGGCATCGATGAAGCCAGGCAGCAGGGTGCGGCCGGCCAGATTCACCTTCCTGGCGTTAAGGCCGGCGGCGCGGACCGCGCCGGCGAGCGGACCCACATAGCTGATGCGACCGCCCCGCTCCACCAGCGCCTCGGCATAGACGGGCTTCGGCCCGGCCATGGTGAGGATGTCGCCGCCGCTGTAGAGGGTGGCCGGAGCGGTGCTGGAAATGGGCGCGGCCAGCACCGGGGCTGCCACCGTGCCGATCAGGCCAAGGCCGACGGAGAGGGAAGCGAGGCCGGCCAGGGGGGTCACAGGGAAAGCCATGGTGCTTGGGAAACAGGGCGTGAATCGATGAAACCTTCAAGGAGGGCGCTCAACGGGAGCCACTCAGCGGGTGGGGAACAGCAACGTCACCACCAGCCGTCCTCCCCATCCGTGCGGACCGGCCTCCGGGCCATTGGCCCAATAGCGCACGCCAGCCCCGACGGAGAGCAACTGGTCGCCCACTTTCGTGACCTTGGAGACCAGCAGGTTGATCGGAACGGCCCACTGGTCGGCCTCCCAGTCGTAGGTGGATTCGGTATTGAGGGTGAAGGTCCAGGCGTTGGTGGTGGTGTAACTCACGAACGGCTGCACGAAGGTGGCGTTGAGGTCGGAAGCGGAGCCGTTGTTGGCCACACTCCAGAGATGGTTAGCGAGGGCCCCGAAGGTCCAGTGGCCCCGTTGCACCAGGGCGACACCGGTGGGCCCGAGGCCCCACTGCTGAATGCCGCTGAGCTGGGCGGTGGCCGTGGGCACCAGAGCCACCGGACCCACCCCCCAGATCACACCCCTGGGCCCCGGTTTTGCCGGCGAGAGGAAGAGGCTCTGCAGGGTGTCGCCGAAATTGATCTGGCCGGTTTCGGGCCCCGCAGCGCCCTGGTAATTGACTACCGGCAGGATAGTGCGGGAGATGAGGTTCCAGTCGCCATTCAGCTTGAACGGCACCACCGGCTGGATGTTGAGGTTGAGGCGTTGAACGTCCTCCGCCACGCCGATGCGCTCATCAACGTTGAACTGGAACGGCACACTGATAAGCGAGGCGACAGGGTTGGCCAGCTGCTTAGCCAGACTGGCCTCCTCACTGCGCAGCTCCTGCGGCGTTTCCGGCTCCTGGCTGACCTCGGTGGGCGGCTCGCTTAAGGGCTCGCTCAGAGGCTCGGTGGGCAGTTCGGCGGCAGCACTGCGGCCCGGTGGCAACAGCAGCAGGGCCAGCCCCAGAGCCAGACCCCCATGCACCCCCATGTGAAGCCAGCGACAAATCGCGGGATTTCGAGTCAGGGGGAGGAAAGGGATCCTGGTCACGGGAGGCTCAGGGATTGGGCCGAAAGTTAGGGCTGCTTCGGCGAAGTTGCCGCGGTTTTGCGCTATCTGCGCATGTTGATTACTGCATCCTGATGGCAGATCTGCGGCGCACTGGCGATCATCCAGCCAGCTTTCCGCCCTTGCCCGCGTGCTGAACCAGGCGACCGGTGATTCCCGCCCTTATTCCCGCCCATTGCTGCTCTCGCTGCTGGTGATCGGCGGCAGCGCCCTTCTGCCTCTGTCGCCCGCCCGGGCCGAGGCCCGATCTGCCGACGGGGCTGAAACGCGCCTGGACCGCCCAGGCTGCCGGACCGCCCTGGGCATCTCCTCCAACGCACCGGCGCCCCAACTGCTGCGGGCCGATCCAACCCTGGCGGCCAGGCTGGCCAGCACCCCCGCCTGCCTTGCGCCGCCTGGCATCTCGGAAAGGCTGCAACAGCTGGAGCAGGAGCTGGAGGCATCCCGCCAGCGCATCGCTGCGGAAACCGCCCGGCAGGACGGCCTCGCCCGCGACCTGGCTCAACTGCGCTCCGAGCTGAAGGGAGAACCCATCGCCCCAGCGGTGGCGGCTTCCACGGCTGCCGACAAGGCACAGCCAGCCCCTGACCCGATCCACTACACACCGGGTAAAGGCTTCACCCTCCAGGCCAATGGGGCCACCCTGCGGCTGATGGCCGAGGCGAAGCTGCTGGGCTTCTCCAGCAGCCGCTACGTGTTCAACCCGGGCCAGCCCCTGGTGGTGAGCCCCAAGGATCCCGACGCCTCTTACGACCTCTCGGCCCAGCAGAGCACCGTGACCGCGGCGTTCCAGGGACCGAAGTGGGGCAACTGGACCCCAGGCGCCTTCGCTTTGTTCACCCTGCAGGACAACCTGCTGGCCGAGGGCTACAGCTTCACGCCGGTGGTGTTCTACGGCGAGATCGCCGATGGCCACTGGCGCATCGCCGCCGGCCAGAACTTCGATGTGTTCGCCCCGCGCGATCCCGACAACGTCACCACCGGCAAGCTGGCCAGCTCTGGCAACCCCGGCGCCTACCGGCCCCAGTTCCGAGTTGAGCGCAGCCTGGGCCAGGGGCCCGATTTCGGGGGCCTGCTGCAGCTGGCGGTGTCCTCGCCGATCACCACCGCCCTGCCCAGCAACCTCGATCTGGCCAACCTCCAGACCGAAGACATCGTGGAGGACAACGGCTGGCCCAACCTGGAAGCCCGCCTCAACTTCGGCTTCGGCGCCGTCAGCGAGCGGGCCGGGGGCCGGCGGCTGCGGCCGCTGGAGCTGGGGGTGTCCGGCGTGATCGGCCAGCTGCGGGTGCTCGACAACATCCGCCCCACCGATCCAATCACCCTGGCGGCCGACCGCTCGACCGTGGACGTGTGGGGCGCCGCCCTCGACGGCCAGCTCGCCTTGGGTCGCCGTTTCGGCATCAACGGCGAGCTCTACACCGGCCAAGGCCTGGGTGAATACATGGCGGGCATCTTCCAGAGCTACAACCGCAGCAGCAACCAGGCCGTGCCCACCGCGGGCGGCTGGGGCCAGTTCTATGTGTATCTGGCCGACAACCTGCGCCTCAATCTCGGCTACGGCATCGACCACGCCCAGGATTCCGGCACCTTCGGCCTGCAGGTGAACAGCACGGCCTTCGCCAACGTGATCTGGGACGTGAACCCCTGGCTGCAGCTGGGCCTGGAGGGCAACTACAAGCTCAGCACCTACGACGCCTTCGGCGACAAGGACGCCTGGGTGGTGATCTCCGAGGTGATGTTCCGGTTGTGAGGGCGCTCGTCGGATCTCACCGCCGCAGCAGCCAGAGCACCAGGCTGAGGCCGGCCGAAACCAGCAGGCCGCTGGTGAAGGGGAAGTAGATCTGCAGGCCCGGGCGCTGAATACTGATGTCGCCCGGCAGCCGTCCAAGGCCGCTGCTGCTGATCAGCGGCCAGAGCAGGCCTGCCACCAGCAGGGCGGCACCGATCGAGATCAGCAGACGTTGCATGGTCATGGGGAATGGTTGTTGGTGTTTAGGGGTTGGATTGGGGGATGGATCAATGCCCGTGAATCCGCTGCTCGGCCAGCTCCGGAGTGGCGGCCACGCGGCTGGCCGCCTGGGCTGAGGCGGCATCGATCCGGTCCACCCCCAGCCGGAAGATCGGCCGCCCTTCCTTGATCGTTTCCACCACCTTGATCGTGCTGATGGTGGTGGGATCCACCTTGAGTGGATCGCGCTCCAGGATCACCAGGTCGGCGAGCTTGCCGGGCTCGAGCGTGCCCTTGCTCTTCTCCTCGAAGTACTGATAGGCCGCCCAGGCGGTCATCGCCTTCAGGGCCACATAGGGAGAGATCCGCTCCGCAGGCCCGAGCACGAAGCCGCTGCGGGTGGTGCGCACCACAGCCGTCTGGGCCAGGCGCAGCATGTCGGGGGGCACCACCGGCGCGTCGTTGTGGTTGGTGAAGATCACGCCCTTGGCGAGCGCGTATCCGGCGGGACTGATCCCCGCCGCCCGCTGCTCGCCGAAGCTCTGGCGATGCCAGTCGCCCCAGAAAAAAGTGTGGGCGGTGAAGAAGCTCGGCACGATGCCCAGCTCCTTGATGCGGTCCACCTGGTCATGGCGCGCCAGCTGGGCGTGGATCGCCACCGGTCGCAGGTCCTTTGGGCCATAGGTGGCGCGGGCCTGCTGCACCGCCACCAGAAACTGGTCGAGGGCGGCATCGCCATTGGTGTGGGTGATGATCTGGATGTTGTTGCGATAGCCGAAGGCCACCCAATCGCTCACCTCCTGCTGGTTCATCACCGCGTAGGCGCGGTAATCGGCCTTCTGGCCCGGAGGGGGTGAGTTGTAGGGCTCGCTCATGTAGGCGGTCTTGCCCTGGGGTGAGCCGTCGCCGGTGAGCTTGATGCCGCCGATCTTGAGGTGGTTCTCATAGAGGCCCACCTTCAGCCGCGCCACCGTGCCGGCGCCATCGCCTGGGGGCGCCACCGCCGCCGCGGCGCCACTGGCGAATTCCCTGCCGGCATTCGACACCATCGAGCTGATCGGTGCGGGGGGCGCCGCCGCGCCGGGGGCCCGCGGGTCGCTGCCGGGGGTGACGATCTGCACGCCCCTGGCCCGCTGATCGAGGCTGGCAAGGTCGCCCAGCACCCGGAAGAAGGGATAGCTCACCACATCGAGGATCAGCCGCCCCTGGCGGCCGGCCTCCCGCAGCAGGGCCACATTGCCGGGATTGCTGAGGCCGTCCTGGGCGGTGGTGATCCCATAGCTGGCCCACCATTTCTGCACCGCATCGAAGCGGCGCAGCTTCTCCGCCAGGTCGGGCTGGGGGATCAGGGCCATGAAGGGCAGACCGGCCGTTTCCTCGAGCACCCCATTGGGCTCGCCGGTGGCGGGATCCCGCTGGATGTGCCCCCCCGCCGGATCGGGTGTGGCCTTGCCGATCTTGACCAGGGCCAGGGCCGGGCTGTTGGCCACCACCAGGTGGCCGGAGGCGTGCAACAACAGGATCGGCACCGTGGAGCTCACGGCATCGAGGTCGGCGCGGGTGGGGTGGCGCTTCTCCTCCAACAGGCTGTCGTCGTAACCCACGAAAAACTGCAGCTGGCCGGCCGGGGCCGGGTGGCTGGCCAGCCAGGCGCGCACCGTGGCCTGGATGTCAGCGATGCGGCGGGTGCTGCCCACCGGCGGCGGGCTGAGGTCGGGGCGGCCCCAGGTGGGCACGTAATCAGGCAGGTGGCCGTGGGCATCGATGAAGCCGGGCAGAAGGGCACGCCCTGCCAGGTCCACCCGACGCGCGCCGCCGCCGGCAGCACGGAGGGCGCCGGCGAGCGGGCCGACATAGAGGATGCGACCTCCCCTTTCCACCAGCGCTTCGGCGTAGCGCGGCTGCGGCCCCACCATGGTGAGAATCGCCCCACCGCTATAGAGCGTGACTGCCGGACGACGCGGAGACTCGGCAGCAGCGGCCTGCAGCGGAGAGGCAAGCGAGGGCAGCAGATAACCGGCGACCAGGAACCAGGCGGAAAAGCACCGAAGGGGAGCCATGGCAACCGCGGAAAACCTTCTGCCGGAATCCTGGCAAGCAGGCAACGGCGCAACCACTCCCTTTTTCTTTCCCCCGTTTGTTTTACCGAAATTGCTCAGGCACCGCCGCCTACCCCTTCTCCTGCCAGCTGCGGGCGGCCTCGGCGTCGGCCGATTCCAGCCGCTGTCGCCCCTCACTGAGATGGGTGGAACCCGCCAGATAGAACGCAGCCGCCACGCTGAGAGTGAGGGTGCCCGGCAGGGGATGGACGGTGAGCAGCACCAGACCCAGCGGGATCAACACCAGCGAGAGACACCCGGGCGTACCGCGGCTGGGGCGGACAGGGGCGCCCAGCATCTGCCTCACCCGTTCCCGATGGAGAAGCCAGGCCCTTTGATCGGCCTGGCTTTCGGCGAGCCGCACCAACTCCCGATGGCGCAGGGTCGGTTGCGTGGCATCCAGTTGGCTGGGGCCCTGGTCCATGGAGGGAGAGGAACGCACCCATCATGGCCGGGCCCTGCCAGAGCCTGATCAATCGCGCAGGTGACGGGTCCAGGAGGCAGGGGAGAAGTGGTGGCCCACCTCCTCAGCGATCAACACCACAGCCGCCGGACCATCGGCCGCCTCCACCCTGGCCTTGAGGGCCGGATCGGCGCTGAACTTGGCCACGAAAGCATTGAGCTGGGACTTGGACATGGAACGGGGGGCCGAAGACCACTCCATCGCTAGCCAGGATTTCGACCAGGCGGCAGCGATGGCAGAGGAGGGCACCGATCAATCTGTGCCGATCAACCGGCCGTCCATCAAGGAGGTATGCTTAACAAGGTTCAAAGATTTCTCTCCAGCAAGCTGGCAACTTTCTTCAGGGCTTTCAGCGGATCGGGTTCATAGTTTCTTTTTCAGGTTCATGACGATTTACGTGGGCAACCTCTCCTTCGATGCCGAAGCCGAGGATGTCGAGCAACTGTTTGCCGAATACGGCAAGGTGAGCAAGTGCAGCCTTCCTCTCGATCGCGACACCGGCCGCAAGCGTGGTTTCGCCTTCGTGGAAATGGCCAGCGATGCCGAGGAAACCAAGGCCATCGATGATCTCCAGAATGTGGAGTGGATGGGTCGTGCCATTCGGGTCAACAAGGCCGAGCCCCGCACTGGTGGCGGCGGCGGTGGTGGCGGCGGCGGTGGCCGCGGTGGCTACGGCAACGGCAGCTTCGGTGGTGGCGGTGGCTACAACGGCGGCGGCTACGGCAACCGCAACCGCTACTGATCCTCAGTCTCCTTGACCATCCAAGCCCCTGCACTGCAGGGGCTTTTTTGATGGATCCGAAGACACTCTGCTGTTCATGGCACCCGCGGTGGGCCAAGGCCAGAGTGAGTTCATGAAACCAGCCACCTATCGGGTCCGCCCCTCCGAACTCCGGGAGCAAACTGTTCCCGACGAGGTGCTCGGTCCGCGCTTCAACTCCCTGGCTGATGCCGACCGTTACGCCAGAGAGCTGGTGCTTTGCCTGCACCGGGCCGTAATCGTGGAAAAGCTGGCACCGGGCGGGTGCTGGCTTCAGCTCTCAAGCCTCAGCTGAGATGCGGAGCTTCTCCTGCTCAAACTCGCGCCGAAACAACCAGAAGAGATATTCAGGCGATTTATAATTTTTAGGGAGACTGTTATGAAGAATGGCCAGCCTATCCCAGCAGACAGTTCGTTCGATCTGCTTTTGGGTGCAACCCTCCCTGAGCAACAGACGCATGGCCTTGCAATACATCGGATATTTTGCCTCCAGCTGACCAATGGTGAGACTTGGAGGAGGGCTGCCAGTCATCATGAGATTTTCTCAGGGTATTTGCTAAATCACGAATCCGATGAACCAATAATCTGCAGCTGAATAGCTGCTGATTAGCTGCTGATTAATTGCCAATCAGTGGCTGACCTGACAACGAA
>JBBASR010000001.1:192773-209509 GCA_040399125.1 Cyanobium sp.
TAGCTGCTGATTAGCTGCTGATTAATTGCCAATCAGTGGCTGACCTGACAACGAAGAGCCGGCTCGATTGATGCTCTGCCTGTTAAAGCGGCCTTAATCTCCTCCTGCCTTTGCTGAAGATCCTATAGCCCCGCCGGTCAGGCAGCGGCTTGCTCTGCAATGGAGCAGAGCATGGAAGTGTCGGGATCCCAGAGGATGTAATCAAAACAGCCAGGGATGTCGCCCAACCGGAGGGTGGTGACAGCACCCAGCTTGTCGCGATTGCTTTGCTGGCAAGCCCTGAGCCGATAGTTGGGAATCGAAGCGCACAGATGATGGATGGCATGGCATCCGATATCAGCGGAAAACCAGTTGAGGAGGGGCGGCAGCTCAAGATCGCTCGTGCCTTCCAGCGCGCCGGCCATAGCGCTCCAGCCCTCGGTGCGGTGGGCATAGGAGCCATGAAAATTGTGCTGCACAAAGAAAATGCAGATGAAGATGGCGGCACCGAACGTCATCACCGGGGCGTACAGCAACCAGAAGGGGCCGGCTCCCACCAGGGCGGCAGCAGCCACCCAGAGGCCCACGACCGCCAGGTTGTTGAACAGAAGATCGACGAACTGATCGGGACTGTGCCAATGGCGGCTTTTATGGGCCGCCAGGAAGGTGCGCCAACGCCTGGTTCCCTGGGAAGGGGCCGGAGCCCGCAGCTCCCGGATCGCTTCTGCACCAAGATCGGCCAGTCCGAGCAGGAGGGCCAGCCTCGGCTTCACCACCAGATAGAAGAAGCCTCCCGGAAACAGCATCAGCGGGTGGCGCAACCAGCGGTACATCCGCTGCTGGGGGGGCGTCAGCCTGGCGTAGGCCTCGGTGCTGATCAGGGCCGCAGGCCCCTGGTATTTCTCCCAGTCGCCATTGTGGCGGTGATGGAAATCGTGTCCCCGTGACCAGGGAAGCTGGGGGATCGCACAGATCATTCCCAGCAGGAAACCCGCCCAGCGATTCGCCTGGCGCGTACGGAACAACGAATAGTGCCCGCAATCGTGCATCAGCGAGAAGCAACGCGCCAGAAACAGCACCAGAAGGGGCAGCACCGCCAGCAGCAGCCAGGGGGCGTGGACGCGGGACCAGAAGGCCAGAGCCCACAGGGCTCCGTAGGGGAGGAGGGTATTGGCCAGCTGCCAGAGGGCAACAGGATCGGAGCTGGTGAGGAAGGGCCTGAGGTTGAAATCCGAGCGGGAGAGGTCGTCGGGATGGAGGGCAGGCTCAGGAACCGCGCTCAACGGGGGGTACACCGGTGCGCGTTGGGCCAATGCGACGACCAATACGAAGTTTGCAGAACTTAGCCCGCCACTCCCTCTGGCGGGGGAGTAGGAGCCTCTTCTCGCCGGCGGTAGAACCAGCGCTTGGCCAGTTCGGCACTGGCCACATAGGCGCAGAGAATAAGCGCCAGCAGAAGCAGGAACAGGGGGGAAAGCGGAACGAAGCCGAACAGCCGGCCGAGGGGAGTGGACGGCAGCAGCAGGGTGAGGGCCACCACGGCCCCGGTGGCGACGATCAGCCATCCGGAGGGGCGGCTGGCCAGCAGAGGACCACGGGTGCGGATCACCAGCACGATGGAAGCGGCAGAGATCACCGACTCGGTGAACCAGCCGGTGCGGAACTGGCTGGGGTCCGCATGCAGCACCCACAGCAGCACCGCAAACGTGAGGTAGTCGTAAAAGGAACTCACCAGACCGAAGGTGACCATGAAGCGCTGGATGAAGGGCAGACTCCAGCGGTGGGGGCGATCCAGCCAGTCCCGATCCACCCGATCGCCGGCAATGGTCATCTCCGGAAGATCCGTGAGCAGGTTGGTGAGCAGGATCTGCTTCGGCAGCAGGGGCAGGAAAGGGAGCAGCAGCGAGGCACCGGCCATGCTGAACATGTTTCCGAAATTGGCACTGGTGGCCATGAACACGTACTTGAGCGTGTTGGCGAAGGTGCGCCGCCCCTCGCGGATGCCGGCCTGAAGCACGCCCAGATCGGACTGGAGCAGCACGATGTCGGCGGCTTCTCGGGCCACATCCACCGCCCCCTGCACCGAGAGGCTCACATCAGCCGCATGCATGGCTGGCGTGTCGTTGATGCCATCACCGATGTACCCCACCACATGGCCACCGCGGCGCAGGGCCCTGACCAACCGCTCCTTCTGCCGCGGTTCAATCTCCGCGAACACGTCGGTGGATTCCGCCCTCACCGGCAGGCCGAGATCATCGATGCGGTCGAGCTCGGCACCGGTGACCACCCGCGGCTGGGGCAGCCCGGCCTCCCGGGCGATCCGCTCGGCCACCAGGGCGTTGTCGCCGGTGATGATCTTCAGCTGCACCCCCATCCGCTTCAGGTCGGCCACGGTGCGGGCCGCATCCCTGCGCAGGGGGTCGCTGAGGGCCAGCAGTCCGAGGAAGGTCATCCCCGCTTCGTCGTCCCTGGTCACCGCCCGCGGCACCTCCGGTCCGGTGGCCTCCCAGGGGCGGATCGCCACGCCCAGCACCCGATCACCCTCGCCGCTCCAGCTGGCATAAAGGCTGCGGATCCGGGCCTGCACCGTCTCCAGCGGCACGGTGGAGCCATCTTCGAGCTCCGCCTCGGTGCACACTTCGAGCACCTTGCTGAGGGCTCCCTTGGTGATCAGCACCGGCGCGCCATCGCAACGGGCAAGGATGCTCTGGCGTTTGCGCAGGAAATCAAAAGGCAGTTCATCCAGCTTGGTCCAGTGCTGCAGCTCGCCAACCACGGCCGACTCCGCCCCAGAGCGGCGGATGCCGTCATCGACGGCATTGGGAAAGCCGGTCTCGAAGCTGGCGTTGATCAACGCCTGCAGCATCACCCGTTCGCTGGATCGCCCCTCCACGCCACAACAGCGACGAACCCTTGGAGCGCCCTCGGTGAGGGTGCCTGTCTTGTCGGAGCAGAGGATCGACATGCTGCCGAAGTTCTCGATCGCAGCCAGACGTTTGACGATCACCTGCTGGGCAGCCATGCGCCGGGCACCGCGGGCGAGATTCACGCTGATGATCGCGGGCAGCAACTGGGGGGTCAGCCCCACCCCCAGGGCCAGGGAAAACAGGAAGGAATCGACGATCGGGCGATGCAGGTAGACATTGATGGCAAAGATGGCGAAGACGAGCACCAGCGTCAGCTCCAGCAGGAGCATGCCGAACTGCCGCACCCCGCTCTCGAATTCCGTGGGTGCGGCGCGGCTGCGCAGGCGTTTGGCGATCTCGCCGAAGGCGGTGGCGGCTCCGGTATGGACCACCATCGCCCTGCCCGTGCCGCTCACCACATGGGTGCCCAGAAAGAGCACGTTGGAGCGCTGGCTGAGGGGTGCCTGCGCCGCCACGGCAATCGCGTGCTTGCTCACCGGAAAACTCTCGCCGGTGAGGGCCGCCTCATCGAGGCTCAGATCCCTTTCCTCCAGTACCCGGCAATCGGCGGGAATACCGGCGCCGGCGGCGAGCACGAGCACATCGCCGGGCACCAGCCGATCTCTGGCGATGGGCTGCTCCACCCCATCACGCCACACCGTGGCGGTGATCTCCACACAGCGCAGCAGCTGCTGAACCGCATGGGCGGCACCGTTCTCCTGCCAGAAACCGAGCAGCCCGCTGATCAGCACGATCGCCAGGATGATCAGGCCATCGGTGGGGGAATCGAGCACGAACGACAGCAGGGCCGCCGCCGTGAGAATCAGGATGATCGGACTGGTGAACTGACGCAGCAGCACCAGGGCGGTGCCGCTGCGGGTTCCGTGGCGCAATCGGTTGGGACCATGCCGCTGCAGCCGCCGCATCGCCTCCCCGGTATGGAGTCCTTCCGGCCCTGCCTCCAGTTGCTGAAACAGATCGGGCAGCGGCAGGCTCCAGAACGGCTCGGCAGCAGCGGCCGGCGGAGTCATGGCAGCCGGGGCGTGAGGATCAGACGCAAGACCGCCGTACCGAAGCGCCTTGGCAAGGCCGCGATCTCCGCCTGCACCGCAGAGCTGCTGCTGTCACGCGCTTGGAGAGTGAGCGGGCAAGGGGTGGGCTGGGCAGGCTGATCGCCCAGATGCAGGGCCACCTGCTTGAGCCGTTGCTCCTGCTCCGGCGGCAGGAACATCTCGAAGGGCATGCCGGGGATCATCCGGGATTCGTAGCCCACCAGCTCGGCAAACCGCTGGTTGGCCATCACCACCCGGAAGCCGTCGTCGAGCACCACCACAGCAACGAGATCGGTGTGGAACACCGACTCGAAGATCGCCGAAAGGTCCTTGGCATGCTCCTCCAGCTCGTGCTGGGCGGTGGCATCCGCGAAGGTACCCACCACAAACGACTCCTCACCCTCCTCACGGCACTCCGTACGGCAGGCCGTTTCCTGGAGCCAGATCCTGCGGCGGTCGCGGGTGGTGAAGCGATAGCGCAGCGACCACCCCCCCACCGACTCGCTCCGGGCCCTGGCGACGGCATCCCGATCGAGCGGATCGATCGCCTCCTCCAGAAGACTGGGCCTGGCCAGCAATTCCGCCGGGGTCCAACCGGTGAGGGAATGGACACGCCTGCTCACATAAAGCAAGCGGTCCATGGCCCCATCCCATTTCCACACCGCCTGCTCCAGCGAATCGGTGAGCCGGGTGAAGTCGGTGAGCGAAGCTTCGGCAGCGCGGCGCAGGGCCACCAGTTCGGAGACATCGGTGAGGGTCACGATGGCGCCGATGCGCTGGCCATCGCGCATCTGGTAGGGGAGCACCTGGGTGAGGTAGGCGATGTCCTCACTGCTGGCCTCCAGGGTGCGGCGCGGTTCCCCGGAAAGCACCGCCAGCAGGGCCTGCCGCAACCCCGGCAGAGGCACGGTGGTGGGCACGGAAAGCAGCGACTGGCCGATGTCCGCCTCCACCAGGGCGAAGACACGCACCGCCAGGGGGGTGAACCGGGTCACCTTCAGGTCGCGGTCGACGATCACCATCCCCTGGCTGAGGGAAGCCTGGATGTTCTCGAGATCGTTGTTGAGCAACAACAGCTCCTCGCTGCGGGCGCGGAGCTGCTGGTTGAGGGTGCCGAGCTCCTCATTGGTGGCCTGCAGTTCTTCATTGGATGCCTCCAGTTCCTCGTTGGAGGACTGCAACTCCTCGGAAGAGGCCTGCAGTTCCTCCGAGGAGGCCTCCAGCTCCTCGTTGGCCTGCTCCAGTTCCGCCAGAGAAGAACGCAGGGAGTTCTGACTGGTGATTAGCTCCCGCTCCAGCCGTTCGATTTCACGATCAAAGGCTGGATCCCGGGGGGGCATCCGGATCACCTCATCGCTGGGAGCGTCGGGCTCCACCGCCGGCACGAAGGAAAGCAGGGTGAACAGCCGCTGGTTCAACGGCAGCGGTCGGACCTCCAGCCGAAACGGAGTGGCGACACCCTCCAGGGAGAGGGTCTGACTGAGCACCGGCGCCCCATCGGGCCTCACCATCAGAAACAGCGCACGGGCCTCGGGCTGCAGCTCAGGCCGCAGAAAGGCACCGGCCGCCGCCGTGATCCTGCCCTCCGGCAGCCGGCAGTAGGCCGTCACATCGCCGATCACCTCAACCAGGTCGTGGTGTTCATCGAGCACCAGGCTCGGGCGGCAGAGACTGCGCAATACGGCCGCCAGCAGGGCCACATGCTGCTCGGGAACCGATTCCCGCGCTGACCCTCCCCGCGATGGCGGCTGCGGGAGCGGCGGGTTGCGGGCCAGCGACAGGGCCATCGACGGCAGGAAGCGGGGTCGCTCGTTGCTGGTGCGGCGATAAATCCGGTGCTCAGCATCGAGCAGGGTGAATCCAGGGGCGCGGTTACCCAGCGACTCCGACTCCCCGAGAAAGAGCAGGCCGCCGGGGGCCAGGCCGAAATGGAACAGACTCAACACCCTCTCCTGCAGAGGCGGGTTGAAATAGATCAGCGTGTTGCGGCAGGAGATCAGATCCAGCCGCGGAAACGGCGGATCCTCGAGCATGTTGTGACGGGCGAACAGCACGCAGCTGCGCAGGTTGTCCGGGATCACCAGTTCCGTGGAATCCGGCGGCAGGAAGTGGCGGCGAAGCTCCTCAGGGATCGCCTTGGCTGCCGAAGCCGGATACACCGCCTCGCGGGCATGGGCCAGGCTCTGCTCGTCGAGATCGGTGCCGAAGATCTTCAACCGGGCGCTGATGTCGGCCGGATAGCCCAGCAGGCTGCTCACCAGCATCGCCAGGGAGTAGACCTCCTCGCCGGTGGCACAACCCGGCACCCAGATTCGCAAGGGCTGCGCCTCGGGTCGCTGCTCCAGGTCGTGCTTGATCCACTCGCCCAGGGCGGCAAAGGCGCTGAGATCACGGAAGAACGAGGTGACCGTCACCAGCAGGTTCTGCAGCAGCGCCTGCGCTTCCCTCTGATCGGCCGCCAACAAGGGCAGGTAGTCCGCGAAATTGCTCACCTGGCGGATCGCCATCCGGCGCTGCACCTGGCGCCGCACGGTGGTTTCCTTGTATTGGGAGAAGTCAAGACCGGTGGATTGGCGTAGCTGGGTGGTGACCGAGCTCAGCAGGGCCGGTTCCGAATCGGGCACGGTGCTGTTGATCCAGTCCTGCCCCGTACTGCTGAGGCAGCGCAGACGTTCGCCGATGGCGGGCGCATCAAGCACCAGGTCGGCCCCGCCCAGGGTGATCGCGGCGCGGGGCATCGCATCGAAACGGGCGGTTTCCGGGGTCTGGGCGATGGTGAGGCCTCCTGCAGCCCTCACCGCCCGCATGCCTCGGGCCCCATCGGAGCCGGTGCCGGAAAGAACCACGGCCACCCCCCGTTGCTGCCAGTGGTCGGCAATGGAGTCGAACAGCAGGTCGATCCCGGGGCTCGGACCGAACCGGGGGACTGGCTCCATCAAGCGCAGCCGCTGGCCGTCCACGGCAATGTCGTGGTTGGGAGGGGCCACAGCGATCACACCGGGCTGGAGCAGCTCCCCATCTACCGCTGGCACCACTGGCAGCGACGTGGCCCGGGCGAGCAACTCCACGATCTGGCTGCGGTGATCCGGAGACAGGTGCTGGGCCACCACATAGGAGACCCCGGCCGCGCCGCCCAACTGGCCCACCAACTCCTGCAGGGCGCCCAGCCCACCGGCGGAGGCCCCGATGCCCACAAGATGGTCGATCGGCCTTGGCGCCGGCTGAGAGCTGACGTTGGGCGATGGGGATCCAACCATGGGCCTCCGGGGATGCCTGCAGAAAGGCTAGTCAGGCAGATCCAGGCCGCTGAGAAGTGCCGACCGCCGAAAACTGCCGCCTGCTGCAAACGGCATCCACCAATACCCGCGCACAGCCAGGTCCCTCAAGTATGCGGCGAGGGTAGCAATCTGGCGCAGGAATAGCGCCTAGATGCAACGCGGCCGGGTAGCCCACTTCATAAGCTGGATCCAGGCGTAATGCAGGGATGGAGGCAGATGACTTCTCTGAACACAACCAACGCTTCGGCCCATGCATCTGCAAAGAGCAAACTCTTTGCCCAGCACCCTGAAGCCGCCACCCTTACGAACCCACTTCTGACCCACCTGAGGCTGATCGACAAACTCAGTCAAAGCCTGCGACTACTGCAGAAAGCCTTTCCGCTCACCCATCTTCAGCCCATGGGATTGGGACAAGCATGGTGGCATTACGGCGCCCATCTAAGCCTCGGCAGCCTGCAAGCCCATGCTGGAATTTCGCCTCCCGCCAGAGGAACACTTGATTCCAAACATGATCTCATTTTGTTGCTTTGCTATGGCGGCACTCAGGTTATAGAGAACGGTTCAGATAGCTGGACTTGCCGTAAAGATAGCTGCCTGCTTTTGCCGGCCGCCAGTTTTGTCTGCACCACCAGCCTCTCCAGTGGTCTGGGCATGAGGATTGAACCAGAGCGGTTGCTGCACACCGCCATGGCCATGGGTGGCTGGAGAGAGTTGCCCCATCACCGGCAAAGGATGCTTGAGCGGGTACACAGCTGGCCGATGATCAGCGCAGCGGAGCCCCCCACGCTGATGTGGGCCCTGCGGGAGGTGATGGAGCTGGTCAACAAGCTGGCACAGCTCGGCCAACCCCTGCTGGATCGCCTGCAACTGGACGATCAGGTGTATCGCCTGGTGGCCTTGATGCTGCTCCCCGAACTGCTGGAGGCAGCGCCCCTGGAGCGACTGCAGCATCGGGAACGGCAGGGCCGGGATAGCTTTGATGAATTGATCGACTACATCCGCGCCAATCTCTCCCAGCCCCTCAACCTCACCGAGCTGGAGCAACGGAGCCATTATTCACGCCGAGCCCTGCAATATGCCTTCCGGGAGCGCCTGGGCTGCACGGCCTCCCAGTGGATCCGCCTGCAACGGCTGGATCTGGCTCAGCAGCGTCTACAGAACCCCTTGCCCGAAGACTCGGTGGCCAGCATTGCCATATTGTGCGGGTATCGCTCGATGAGTTTGTTCAGCGTGGATTTTCAGCAGCGATTCCACGTGAAGCCATCCCAGCTGCTGCGAGAGGCCCGTTCTGCCATGCCGATGGAGGCGGCCACTGCAGCGCTCAAGGAATCAGAAGAAGCAACTAAGATCTGATACTTCAGGAGGGAAGATTGGTCAGCGCCGATTCCAGAAGGAAGGCCGCCAGATTGGAAACGGAGCGCCCTTCCTGGTCACTGCGAAGCAATAGTGCCGCATGGGTGTGATGGGTCACCGTGATCGTGACCCGAACGGGACGACGAAAGCCAGGACGAGGAAGCGGCGAATTCACGGAAGCTTTCCTTCATTGTCACTCCTTCTAGAACATTCGTGGGCACCACGGATGCTCAATGCTGCAGAGAAAAGCAGATCTGCACCCCCTTAATCGACCTGCACCTACCTGATAATCCGCGGATAGCCTCATACAGAGGGGGAGCATTGCCATGGGTCCACTGGCGCTATCCCTGCTGGTGCGTTGGGGAATCGGCTGGTGGCTCTGGATGCGCATGCCCTTGCTGCCGAGGCTGGAGCTCCAGGGCCAACCTCGGGTGTCCGTGCTGATCCCGGCCCGCAATGAACAGGCCACCCTTCCCCACCTGTTGCAGGCGCTGCGGAAACAGCGCCTCACGCCCCTGGAAGTGATCGTGATCGACGACGACTCCACCGATCAGACGGCAGCGATCGCCAGCGCCGCGGGGGTGCGACTGCTCAAAGCCCCCCCTCTGCCCACGGGCTGGTGCGGCAAAACCTGGGCTCTGCACCACGGCAGCCTTCATTCACGCGGCGAGCTGCTGGTCTTTCTCGACGCCGACACCGAACCCCGAGCCGACTTCCTCCTGCATCTGGTGGCCGTGCACCAGCACCTCGGGGGCCTGGTTTCGGTGCAGCCGTTTCACCGCACCGAGAAACCCTATGAGCAGCTGTCGGTGCTGTTCAATCTCGTGGGCCTGATGGCGGTGCCGCTTGGTCCCAGCTGCGGCGTGGCCTTCGGACCGGCGATGGTGACCAGCCGAAAGGAGTACGAGCTCATCGGGGGCCACGGAGCCGTGGCCGGCAAGGTGGTGGAGGACTGGTTCCTGGCCCACCTCTACGAGAAGGCCGGCCTGGCGGTGGGGGCCTTCCTCGGCTATGGCCAGATCGACTACCGCATGTATCCAGGGGGGCTGCGGGAGCTGGTGGTGGGATTCGACAAGAACTTCGCCACGGCCGCCGGCGAGGTGCGCTGGCCCTGGATGCTGGCGGTGCTGCTGTGGTTGTCCGGTCTTTTCTGGGCGGCGTGGTGCCTGCCCGCCTCGCTGCTGGGCTGGCCGATGGTGGGTGATGCCAGCCCGATCACCAACGCCTGGCTCTACGCGGCCTTCAGCCTGCAGTTGGTGGTGATCACCCGGCGTGTTGGATCCTTCGGCTGGATCCTGCTGTTCTTTCCTGTTCCTGTGGTGTTCTTCCTGGTGGTGTTTGCGCTTGCGATCCTCAACCTGGAAAGGGGGTCGGTGACATGGAAGCAGCGTCAGTTCCCAACACGCTGACCGTTCTTTCCTCCGCCTGCACCTGGCTGGGATGGTCCCTGTTGATCGGCTGGCTGGGCCATCGACTGCCCCTTGCCGCGATCGATCACGACAGCTGCCTCACCCGACCAAGGCCCTGGGGGGAAAGCGTGCAGAGCTATCAGCGACGCCTCGCCATCCGACGCTGGAAAGGCCTGCTACCGGATGCCGGTGATGCCTTCCCGGGTGGAGTGCGCAAGAGCGCACTGGTGCAGAGGGCCCCCCGGAGTCTGGGCCTGCTGCAGGCAGAGACGCGACGGGCGGAACTGGTGCATCTGGCCCTGTGGCCCGGCTGGCTGTTCACCTGCCTCTGGCTACCGCCAGAAGCCGTGGCCATCAATGTGGTGTTTGCCACTCTGTTCAACCTGCCCTGCCTATGGCTGCAGCGGTACAACCGATTGCGACTCCAGGAGATTCTGGATCGTGGTAGATCTAAATAATCTAAAACTTCGACATTACAGAGATCTTGATGATCTTTTCCGGGGCCAGCCCCTGGAGTTCGTCCAGATTCAGAAGCCCATCCTTGACGAAACTGGCAAAGACAAACAGTACCTCTTGGAAACGCAGGTTGAACCTGCCCTCGATGGCATGGCGCTGACTGGAAAGATAATCGTGCAGTTTCCAGGTATCCTCTGCATTTTTCAGCTTCTGAGACTCACTCTGAAGCGTGGTGATCAATCCATCAATGGCACGCTGGTAGGCGGCCTTGAAGGCAATCTTAATCACCTCCTGCTCCCCCTCACTCCAGCCTTCCATCACCTCATCCGAGGTTTGGGCAAAAGTCGCTTCGTCCACTGCCAGCACAATCCTTCTCAACCACCTGATCAAGAAGCTATCGCGCTGCGCAGAGCAGCGCGAGCGGGCCCTGATCGCAGATACGTTCGTTCATGCCTTGTTCAGCGTTGATCCGCCGTATCCAGCCTGCGCTGAGCAGGCAGCCGAAACCAGGGTTGTTCAGGATGTTCATGGTGCTCCCAGTGGTACCCGAAATGGAAGCAGGCCACAAACGAAAGCCAGACGGGCATCGCCAGGCTCGAAGCATGGTGAGGGTTGGCCGTTCCGGCTCCGGCCCGGTGGGGCAGATAGGTACCGAACAGAAACAGTTGCAGGGAGCTGAGCAACAGGGGCAGGGTGCAGAACAGCAGCACGTCCCGCCAGGCCGTGGGGCTGTGCAGCGAGCAAAACAGGGCAATGGCGCTCCAGCTGACGAGAAGCCAGCCCATCTGCCCGCGAGCCAGGTACCCAACCATGAATCGCTCGTACCAGGCCAGGGGATGGGCAGCCTGAAGACCATGAAAATCCGGGTCCGCCAGGGTGCCGGGGGCAAGGTGATGGCTGTGATGATTGCTGCGACAGCGCTCCCAGGGCAGACAGGCATAGACCTGCAGGGCCAGGGTGCCGATCCGGTCGTTCAGCCGGGGGGCCATGGGGAGCAGCGATCCATGCATCGCGTCATGACCCACGATGAACAGGCCCGTCTGAAGCAAGGTGCGGCCCAGAATCGCCACCACGATCGAGGGAACAGCGAGATCATCGCTGCCAACAAAAAGCAACCCCACCAGGCTTAACAACCAGGCGAGGCCGATTCCGATAGCCCAGAACAGGCCGGTGGCCGCCCTGGGCGGCCCCGACCGTGAAGTGATCAACGGGCGAACTTCAGCAGCTCGGCAGGCGATGCAAGCAGATCGATCGCCACGAAGTAGATCTTGCCCTGGGGATCCAGCAGGAAACGCCATGCAACATTCATACCCACACCGGCTCCGAACCAGGGGGTCTGCACCCTGCCGGTGACCTTGAGCTGGGTGAAGCCGCCATCGGAGGGTTCGCTCACCCCCCGCTCGGGCAGGAGCTTCAGGTTCTGGCATTCCTCACGGAAGAAGCGAAGAACGGCATCGCGACCCACGATCGGACGCTGGAAAGGAGGCTGCAGGGCGCCATCGGGGAGGAACAGCTCGATCAGGTTGTCGAAGTCGTTGGCATTGAGCAGATCCATGTAATTGAGCACCGTGGGGTTGTCGATGCCCTCGATGGTCACGCTGGTGCGCTGCTCCGGAGCCGTGGGGGGCACGACTGGCTCGCTGACGCGCTCGCCGCTGTTCACCTTCTCGGGATCAAAGCCCATGTCGACCACGAAATTGCGGAGCACCGTGATCTGCTGCCCCTTCTCCAGACCCTTGAGGGTGGCCAGCACGGCGGCGGCGTTGGCCGAGAGCTGATAACCCTCGGGAATCGGGGCAACGATTCCCTGCTCCATCCATTCGCCGAGCTTGTACCAGAAGCCGAGCTTGATGTTGACCGACCAGAAGGCATAGCGACGGCCGATCTCGGTATCGGCCTTGTTGGCCAGATCGCACATCACCTGGCTCTGCTGGGCGAAGTTCATGGCCCGGATCTGATTGAGCACCGGTTCGGCGAACTGCATACGGGCAGCTCCTGGGGCCGCGATCGTGATCGTCCTGCCCATCTCCAGGTAGGCGTACCAGATCAGGGCGAGCTGATCTTCGGCGCTCAGCAGGTTGTACCGGGCCGTAAGGGCCGGAACGGCATCGGAGGAGAGGGTTTCCGGAAAAATCTGGGCTGCGCGGTCGAGCGTGAACATGTCAATCCCTTTTTTAAATTTCTTTACGAATCCTAGCCCATGAAGACCCGAAAAAATCGGTGCGGAAAGCCGCAGGGCGCAGGGGAATCACTGAAAGACCGTGATGTTCTCCAGCTCCCGGTAGGACTGATCCGCCATCGTGTCAACGCAGAAGGACGTCCAGGTGGCAAAGGGCTCAGGGTCGCTGAAGCTCGTGGTCCATTCGATCCGCTTGCCGGCGAAGGTCAGTCCCACACAGGTGAGGGCCTGATCATCGGCCATCAACGACCAGAGCACATGGAGGTCGCTGCGCCGGTAAGGGCTGGAAACCTCGGTGATTCCCTGATCCGGCAGGAAGCCGGGAAGGGTTTCCAGACGGCGCTGACTTTCCCAGCAGAGGTAGGTGCCGTTTTCGGTGGGATAGAACCAGCAGGTCTCGTTCTCCGCCTCCCGGAGCGGGAAGCTGTCGAGGCAACGGATCGAACGGATCTCGATCTGACGGCAGGGATGGCCGGAGGCACCCCGGACGCCTTCATTCTGCGGCCTGTCGCCACTGATTTCATAGACCCCCAGCCAGAGGGTTCGCGGATCGAGGTGAGGCACCACGGCATCGCAGATGCGGTGCCGTGGTGCCTCGAACGGATCTGAGCCGACCAGATCCGCCTGACCATCGATCACCAGTTGCTCCAGAGTTCCCTCCCAGAGATCGGGAACCCGGAACATTCGCAAGGCCAGACCGCTGCCGATCCCGAGTCTGTGGGCCTGCTGCAACCCTTCCCAATCCACTGGATCCACAGGCAGTGCTGCTTGCGGAGCTGCCACAAAAACAAGGGCGTGAGCCATGGCCACAGGCGGAAGGCTGTCGTCCTTTAGGAATCATAAAGGTAAAGGGCCTGGGACGGGCGGGAACGGGCTTCAGTCCACCGGGATCTGAACGGCATTCGATTCGGTAACCGTGGCTTTTCGGGGCACGGTGATCGTCAGCTGGCCGTTGTCGGAATGGGCTTTCAGGCCAGCCTCCTCGGCATCTTCAGGCAGGGTGAAGCTGCGGCTGAAACTTCCATAGAACCTCTCCATCCGGTGAAAGCGGCCGGAATCCTCCTTCTTCTCCTGTCGACGTTCTCCCTGGATCGTGAGCACGCCATGATCCAGAGAGACCTTGACATCCTGCTTATTCACTCCTGGGATATCCGCTTTCAACTGATAAGTGCCATCGCTTTCGCTGATATCCACCCGGGGATTCCAGTCTCCGACTCCAGGCCATGCCTGGGAGCGGGCCCAGGGAAGGGAGCGGGTGTAGCGCTCAAACAGATCTTCAATGTCCTTCACGGACTCCCATTTCAGAAGAGACATGGTCGTAATGCGAGGTAGGGAAAGGCGTAGGCAAGCTGCCATTCCAAACTTCACGCTAAGCAGCCTGCTCTCCCCCGAGGATCCTGCACTCGCACAGATCAGGGCCACCCATGCTGCAGATCGGTGAAGTGGTTATCTATTTAAGGATCCAAACGCCATCTGGCAGGCTGCATTAAGCAACTCGGCTTCGGCAGGAGCAGTGGGCTGCTGACCATTGAGCCAGCCCTGACGACAATCGGCCGTGGCCTGATAGTTGCGCCCCTGGTAGTTGAAGCGGAACTCGATCGTGCTGTTATCTAATGGTTTCACAGAACCATAGGCCAACTGGTAGGTACTGTTGGGCACAACGATTGTCTGCTGTTGATTGCGAATCGAATTATTGATCAGGCCCCCGAGGATTGCGGACGTTGCCAGGGAGCTGATCCCCCAGAAGGCGGCACTGCCCCCCCACCAGCCCCATCCCGGATTCCATCCATAGCCCGGGCGAACTGCATAGCCGTAGCCAGTGCCGTAGCCGTAGCCATTGCCCCAGCGATAACCGGTTCCATAGCCATTGCCATAGCCGTTACCAGGGCGATAGCCAGAGCGATAGCCATAGCCGTTCCCGACGCGATAGCCATTGCCATAGGCAGAGCGATAACCCGAAGGGGTGCGCCACTGGGCCTGGGCCAGGGGAGGCGAGGCCGTGATCAACACCAGCGGCAGGCAGGCGAAAGCCAGGTGGCGCCGCAGCTGGCGGCAGGCCATGGCTGGATACCAAGGGGCTCGCGGCTGGCAAAGGGAGCGCAACGACGGGCGATGCGAACAGACCTTCATCCTGAATCGGGCGCTGCCCGGCGACGAGGGGGAGAACCGATCAGGGCAGGGGGCGCCGCAGACGATCGACCGCGGCACGGATCGGCCGCAGGACTCGCTCGCTGCGCCCCTTCGGGGAGGAAGCAACGGGATGGAGCTGCTGGGGAGGCAGATTGCTCCACAAAGCGGAGCAAAGACTGAAGGAAGACTGGGCCGGATAGATCAGCGCATCGCAACGGGCCAGCAGCAGCATCTCAATCAGGGCATCCTGGGTTTTGGCCAGGGCGCTCGGGCCGAAATCCACAAGATGGATGGCCTCACCCGCGGGGGGCAGGGGCTTGGGCCGCACGACGGTACGGGGGAGGAGCTGCTGAAATTCCTCGAGCTTGGCGGCGTTGTCCGTGCAGATCAGAAAACGGGTGCGGGGATTGTCCCTGGCCAGCTGGCGGGCTTGGCGCAGCAACAGATCGCTGGCCACCCCCTTGCCACCCGCGAAGGCCTCGCGACTGTGGCGGATGTGCACCCCCACCAGTGGGCCGTCGTCTGCCTGCTCCGCCAGAAAATCATCCACCTCGGCGCGGATCGCCGCTGCCGGCCGCACGTGACGATGCAGCAGGCTACGGGCCCTGGAAAAAGCCTGGGGGCGGGCAAAAAAAGAATCGAAATCCCACATCACCAACACTCCCTGGGGGTGGGCAACGTCCTCCTGGTCAAAAGAGAAATGGCTCTGGGCCTGCCGACGATCCCAGGAGCTGAACTGCCTTCCCCAGAGCTCCTTCATCGAGAGATCAAGATGGCCCTGCCAGGCCGGCGGATACACATCGCTTCGCTGGAGCTGCCCGGAAAGGGAAGCCATGGTGGGAAGATCCAGCAATTCAAAAAACGATGAAAAAACATTGTCTCCGATCCGTCCATAGAGGCCGTCCGACCAATCCACATGCAGCCAACGTTCGCTGCGCACGGCATAGTCAATCCCGGCCACCAGGGTACGGATGCTGTCGCCGAGACCGCCGCCGCCGGAGCTCTTGATCACCACCAGGCGGGGGTCGCCGGGCTGGCCCGGAAAACGTTCAGACATGCATGAAGTGGCGAAGCGACAATGGGTGACCGGGAGCAGTGTGGATCCGCTCAGCCCCCTGCGGCACGGGCGGCGACCACGGCAAAGAAAGGATCCCCCTTCGCCCCCAGCCAGCCCAGCGGACCCTGAAGGGGCGTGACTTCGGCGATTCGCTCTGGGCTGGGCCATCCCTGGGCCGCCAGGACCCGGGCGACATAGGCAAGGCGATCGCCGTCTGAGGCGTCGCTCCAGATCCTGGGCGCCTTCTGCCAGAACATCCGGTTGGAGAAGGCCACGATCAGCTGCCCCCCCGGCCGGACCACCCGCAACAGCTCGGAGGCCACGGCCTCGGGTTGCTGCAGATACTGCCAGCCGGCCACCACCAGAGCCACATCAATGCTGTCGTCCTCGAGGGGCAGCGACGGGATGGCATTGAGGTTCTGGCACCAGTGGCGATCGAAGCGAGGGTTGGCCGCAAGCTCCTTTGGATTGAGGCCATGCCCGATCACCTGCCGGTAGTGCCGATCCTCGGGCAGATGGCTCACCCAGCTGCTCATCAGATCCAGCACCACCGCATCGGTGGGGATCCTTTCGCGGTAAAGAGCCGTCAGTCGTGCCCGAAAGGCGGCATCCAGGTGGTGCACGAACCTGGGTTCGGCATAGAACAGCGCGTCATCGGACTCATCGGGTTTCGCCCGTTGCCCTTCGGTCAGCAGTTGTTGCATGGCGCTCGGCAGGCCTCATGGCAGAGGAACGTAGAAGGCCGAGCACGGTGGTGAGAGGGACGGCCTGCCTGCAATCCTCCGGGATCGCCAACCAGAGCTGCGCTTCAAGGGCGTCAGGCACGGCAGCGAAAGCAAAACCCTCCGCCCAGGATGGGGTGCCCGGAGGGAAGGGAAGATCCAACACCGGGGCCGCGCGTCACACAGCCCGTACCAACGGTGCGAAGCGGCAGCCG
>JBBASR010000001.1:209609-233225 GCA_040399125.1 Cyanobium sp.
CAACACCGGGGCCGCGCGTCACACAGCCCGTACCAACGGTGCGAAGCGGCAGCCGAGCTTTGGCAAGGCATAGCAGCTGGACGCAGTCAGTAATTGAACAGGAACATCCTCAAGCATCCGCGTCAGAGGTTCTCTACGAAGGGCTTCTATGCGTCAAAGATTTGTCGAAACAATCAATGCGCGGCAGATTTGCGCAGGATTTACTGCATCGCCTGCCAGGCAATCAACGCCCAGGCCCCCCCGCCCCACCCAGAGAAACAAACCGTCTTTTATGCAAAAACTGCATTGAATACCGCAAGAGTATTCAATTATTGAATAGCCCTTGCCCTGGGTGTCCGTTCCGTTTCCCGGGAGGGCAGGGCTCAAACCGCTCCAGAAAGACCTCCAGGCGCATCGGACCGCAGCGGCGGGTCCAACCCGCCATCGCCGGATACCTTCTCCAGCAACTGATGCCGATCCAGGGATCGCGAGCCGGGTGCCACACCAGCTGGTAGGCATACTCCCCCTGGCCGGTCTCCTCGCCCCCCTTGCCGCCCATCTCGCCCCAGGGGGGAGCCTCCGCCAGCAGGCGGGCTGCCTGGCTTGCCACAAACACCAGGGGGAGCGCCTCCGGTCCCATCCCCTGCCGCTCGCAGCCGTGAAGCGCTTCAGCGAGCAAAAGCGAAGCGTGGGGCGGGGCATCCCCCCGATCCAGACAGAGATGCCACTCCCCGTTGCCCTGAAAACACCGAAAGCTGTAGAGACTGAACCGGGGACTGACCATGACAGAAAGGGCTTCTGTCCATCAGTGCCCCGCCTGTCCCAGCGGATGCGACCGCAGGCTCAGAGCCAGGTCATCACGGGCGATTCGAGCAATTCCGGAGGAGGCCAGGCCCCGAGGGTGCCGAACAGGGAACCCAGCACCGCCCAGGGGCTGCGCCGGGCGGCCAAGTCCTGATCAGCGGCCCATTCCGCCTCCTGCACCTGGACTTCATTGAGGCCAAGGCCTTCCACCAGCCGGCGATAGGCCAGCTTCTCCTGCTGGTTGATCGGGGAGCTATCCCCGGGTTGCCTGCCGATGGAGGCCATCATGTAGGCGAGCTTGATGGCCAGCAACCGATCCTCCTCGTTGCGGAGCCGCGGGATCACCTCATCCAGCACCGAGAGATCCTGGGCCCAGACCGCCAGCTGACTGGCTGCCGCCTCCACGGCCCCGCTGGCATCCTGGCCTTCTTGCTTCGCTGCCGGCAGAAAGTATTCCGCCGTCAGCTTCGCCAGCAGCTGCCGCTCAGGCGCCGAGACCTCCCCATCAGCCCAGGCCACGCAGCACACGATCCGCAGCAGGTCGAGCTGGCGGGAGTCGGGGATGTCGGCAGCGGCAACGGTGGGACGTTGGGGCGAGAGATCCGCTGGGAGGTCGGAGGGGGCGGCCAATGGGGGAAAGAAGAGAAGCTTTTCATTCTGGGCGCCAGGTCAATCAGCCGAGCGCACGCCCATTTGGCTTCCGGCCAGGCGCCCAACAGGCGGAAGTGAGGTGAATCCGCCCCAGCGGCCAGCCAGGCGGAGCAGCCCCCTCAGGCTGGAACAACTCCCTGCAGCCCCGCGCCTGGTGTCCAGTGGGTTTTGCCTCGATGCCCTGCTCTGAAAGCGAAGCCCGGAAGCTGCTCGCCCAGCTCAGCCTGCCGGAAAAACTCTCCCTGCTGGAGGGGGCAACGCCGTTCTGGTCGGGCATGGCGGACATCGCCTGGCGGGATGCCTCCCATCGCCACCCCTGGCCCACCACCCCCATCCCCAGGCTCGGGCTCAAGGGGCTGCAGTTCGTGGACGGCCCCCGGGGCGTGGTGCTGGAGGGAGGGGCCACCACCTTCCCCGTACCGATCGCCCGCGGCGCCAGCTGGGATGTGGAGCTGGAGGAACGCATCGGGGAAGCGATGGCGATGGAAGCCCGCAGCTTCGGCGCCGACTGGCTGGCGGCGGTATGTGTGAACGTGCTGCGCCATCCAGGCTGGGGCCGGGCCCAGGAGACGTACGGCGAAGATCCGGTCCATCTCGCCGCGATGGGCAGCGCCCTGACCCGAGGAATCAGCCGCCATGCGGTGGCCTGCGTGAAGCACTTCGCCCTCAACTCGATCGACAGCTCCCGGTTCCTGGTGGACGTGCGAGTGACACCTCGGGCCCTTCAGGAGATCTACCTCCCCCATTTCCGCGCCTGCATCGAAGCGGGCGCAGGCTCGGTGATGGCCGCCTACAACCGGGTGAATGGGGAGTGGTGCAGCCAGCACCGGCAGCTGCTGGATGTGATCCTCAAGCAGCGCTGGGGATTCCGCGGCTTCGTGGTGAGCGACTTCATCTTCGGGGTGCGCGATGGGGTGGAGGCCCTGAGCGCCGGCCTGGATCAGGAGATGCCGTTCCGGATGGTGTTCGCGGGATGCCTGGAAGAAGCAGTGGCGCAAGGTCGCCTGCCGATCGAGCGCATCGATGACGCCGTGCTGCGGCAACTGCGGGTGCAACTGGCCATACCGAAAGGGAAGTACCCGAGCAGCCTGCGAAACTGCCGCGCCCATCGGGAGCTGGCGCGCCAGGCGGCCTCCAGGGCGATCGTGCTCTTGCGCAACGAAAGGGCCACCCTGCCGCTGCAGGGCATCCACAGACTGGCCCTGATCGGCCCCCTTGCCAGCACAGCAAACCTGGGAGATCGGGGCTCCTCCGACACCCGTCCTTCCCCCCAGAGCGTGGTCACCGTGCTCGACGGACTGCGCACGGCCGCTCCCCAGCTGGATCTGCAGCTGGCGGCTGGCGAGCCGAAGGAGACCGCCGCAGCGCTCGCCGCAGGCTGCGAGGCGGCGGTGGTGGTGGTGGGCCTCAGCTGGCGGGAGGAAGGCGAACACATTCACCCGGGCGACATCGCGCCGATCCTGAAGATGATTCCGCCGCCGGCGGCATTGCTGCAGCGGTTCGGTTGGCAGCGGTTGAAACCGGCGTGGGGACGGGTCACGCAACTGATCGCCACGTTCACGCAATACGGCTCCGCACGGGCCGGCGGCGACTTCGCCGCCGGCGACCGCATCCAGCTGACCCTTGACCCACGGCAGGAAGCGCTGATCGAAGCCGTGGCGGCCGCCAATCCCCGCACGGTGGTGGTGCTGATGGGGGGTGGGGGAATCCTCAGCGAATCGTGGCGCAGCAAAGTGCCCGCCCTGCTGCTCCTCTGGTATCCCGGTCAGGAAGGGGGCGCTGCCCTGGCCGAGGTGCTGCTGGGGAAGGTTTCCCCCTCTGGTCGGCTGCCCTATGCCCTACCGCGCAGCGCCGACCATCTGCCCTGCTTCGAACCACGGGCAGCGGTGGTGGACTACGACCTCTGGCATGGCTACCGGCTGCTGCTGCGGGAAGGCCATCGCTCCGCCTTCCCCTTCGGCTACGGCCTGTCGTACACGAGCTTTGCCTATGAAGATCTGACGCTGCTTCTGCAGGAGAGAGAGGGGGAGACGCCGGAACTGCAGCTGGGGCTCACCGTGCACAACACCGGCGCGATGGCGGCAGGCCATGTGGTGCAGATCTATGGAGAACCGCCGGGGCTGGAGGTGGAGCGGGCGCAGCGCCTGCTGGTGGGCTTCGAGCGTCTGGAGCTGGAGGCTGGGGCCGCCAGGCGCATGCTCCTGACCCTGCCGCTGCGCAGGCTGGCCTATTTCAACGAGCAGGAGGATGCGTTCGTGGTGGAAGCGGGCGTACACCGGCTGGCTGCGGCCCTGCACGTGGAAGATCCGGGGCTGGGCGCAGAGCTGCTGCTGGAGCGAAAGGTGCTGGGCCCCTGATCGGCAGGGGCCCGGCAGCGCACTCAGCCCTGCTCCCAGCGGAAACCTTCGTCCTCCCAGGAAACGGGATCCTCGATCGGCTCGAGGTGGGTGAACACATGGGTGCGGGGCATGGCGGCGGCGATCTCGCGCTCCAACCGCTCACAAAGGTCGTGGCCGGCCTTCACGCTCCAGTGGCCAGGCACCAGCACGTGAAAGGAGATGAACCGACGGGAACCCGCCACGCGGGTGCGGATCGCATGGAAGGCGATCCCTTCGCCGGAATGGGGAGCGAGCAGCTGATCCAGCTGCTGATGGTCTGCATCGGGGAGCGACTGATCCAGAAGGCCGGAAGCGGTTTCGCGGAGCAGCTTCCAGCCGGTCACCACAATATTGAGAGCCACCAGGATGGCGATGATCGGATCCAGGATCCCCAGGCCGGTGAACTTGGCAAGGGCCACCCCCAGCACAACCCCCAGGGAGGTCCAGACATCGGAGAAGAGATGGTGGGCATCGGCCCGCAGGGTGATCGAGTCGAAACGGCGGGAAGCCCGCAGCATCACCCAGGCGACCAGGCCGTTGAGCGCCGTGGCCACGAGGGAAAGGCCCAGACCGAGGCCCACCTCCTCCAGCGCCGTGGGCTGCTGCAACCTGCCGATGGCGGCGTGAATGATGGCCAGGGCGGCCACCACGATCAAGGCACTCTCCAGACCGCTGGAGAAATACTCCGCCTTGAAGTGGCCGTAATGGTGGGTGCGGTCCGCGGGTTTGGCGGCGAGGGTGAGGGCCCAGAAAGCGCCGAGGGCTGCCACCAGATTCACCCCGGACTCCATCGCATCCGACAGCAGACCCACCGAACCGGTAAGTCGCCAGGCGCCGAGCTTGAGCACGATCGTGGCCACGGCCGCGGCAACCGAAAGCAAGGTGTACGCCCGGGGGCTTGCAAAGACCATGGGATGGAGAAATGGCCGGAGAAGCCCCGACAACCCTAAGACGGACCAGCCGAGAGATTCCGGTGAAAGGCCTGGCGATAGTCATCCGTGAGCATCGCTTCCGCCTGTTGCTGCCAGCTCTGCCAGGCCTCGACCATGCCCTGATTGACGCGATCGATCAGCCCAGGGAAATGGGCGCGATCCTTACGGAAAGACCCTCGATCCAGAAGATGGCGCAGAACCTGTAGATCCTGAAGTTCACCCAGCTTGTCTTGGGCCTGTTTCAAATCGGTGATCCGAGCCCTGAGTTCAGGGTGCAGAAGCGGCTCAAGATGCTCCAGCGCATAGCGCGCCGACTTGATCTTCTTGCGAAGTTCATGAAGTTCAAGGGCCTCTGGTTGCTCCACAAACCAGCCCCGCTGCAGAAACAGATCACCGAGGGAAGGTGTGAGCCAATCCACCAGCCAGGCGTTGATCGAGCGACCGCCCAGGGGCGTGAACAGCGGCTGTCTCTGCCACTTGTGAAGGCGGGCCAGGATCTTGAGATAACGGGTACTTCTGAGGGCAGCCTGCAGCTCCTCAAAAGCCTGGGCCCGCTCCCGCTGCAGACGCCTCAGCAGCGGCTCGGTGGCACGAATCTCCTGGTCAGGCAACCCCGGGAGGAGATGAGTATCGAGGCGCATGCGGAGGACATCCAGATCCCGGGTCAGGCTGGTGTGGCGGGCCACATCGGCAAGACGGCCGGGAGTGACGGCATTCGGCAACAACAGCGCCGGCGCAAACTGCTGCAACACCGTTCTCAGGCGCCGAACACTGACCCTGAACTGATGGAGAGACTCTGGATCCTGATCAGCGAGCACTTCAGGCTGCAATTTGCCCAATCGCCTGGTCTGGTGCTGAATGATTTCCAGCGCAAAGTGGCCCGAGGTGATAGCCACGGAACGGCACTCCTACGACACTCCAACATGCAGACTAAGCACGACAATGGTTGTTGCGTACTCAAGCACGCTCTAGCGAGCGAGGCGCGAGGTGTCCTGCATCACATCCGATGGTGATCACAACCTCTTCTTAACGTTAGGGGCAGTTAAGCTAATTCCAAAGAAAAAAATTCAAGCCAAACAATGAAGCGTTATTCCACAGCGAAGCGTTATTCCACCTGGATTGGCATCAGCTTTTTGGTTGCGAGCATGGCTGGCTGTGGCCCTTCTTCCACCATCAATGGCGCCGGCGCATCCTTCCCCGCCTCGATCTACCAGCGCTGGTTCCAGGACCTCGCGAGTCAAGGAGTTCGCGTCAACTATCAATCGGTGGGTTCCGGCGCAGGGGTTCGGCAGCTTCAAAGCGGCACTGTGGACTTTGCCGCCAGCGATATACCAATGAAAAAGGATGAGATCCTCAAACTCAAGCACGGAGTGATTCAGATCCCGATGACCGCAGGTTCGATCGCCTTAGCCTATAATTTGCAAGGTTGTACATTGAAGCTCACCCAACCTCAGCTCAGCGACATATTTCTAGGGAAAATTCAAAACTTCAAACAGCTTGGCTGTGCTGACAAACCGATTAAAGTCGTCGTTCGCTCCGACGGATCTGGCACCACCGCTAATTTCACAGCGCACCTCTCGGCCATCAGTCCTGAATGGAAAACGAAGGTTGGAGCAGGCAAAAATGTGAAGTGGCCGACAGGAATAGGGGCGAAAGGCAATGAAGGAGTAGCGGCTCAGCTGACGCAGGTCGAAGGCACAATCGGCTACGTGGAATCCGCATTCGTGAAACAACCGCTACAGGCAGCCTCGCTCACTAACAGCGCAGGCAAGTTGATGCAACCCACCCCAGCCAATGAACAGGAAGCGCTGTCCTCGATCGACCTTGGGCCCGACCTGACCGGAAGCAATCCAAATCCTGCTAAGGGGTATCCGATTGTCACCTTCAGCTGGATTCTGGTTCCCGCCTCCAGCAATGGCAGTCGGCAGGAAACCTTAGTCAAAACATTTGATTACATGCTCTCAGACGAAGCACAAGCGAAATCCGCAGGGCTTGGATTCATCAGTCTCCCGGCTAATATTCAGGCCAGAAGCAGAGCGGCACTGACGCAGATCAAACCCTGACTCGTTATTGGGACAATTGCGAAGCAGGATTATAGAAAAATTGATTATATAGAGCATAACGATTTTTGCCCATCTGCTTGGCCCGATACATGGCCTGGTCCGCAAAGCGGAGCAATTGGTCTGCTCCCTGATCTCGATTGGAATCAGGATATTGAACAATGCCAATGCTAGCGCTCACCTCCAATCGTGAATGGCCCCAGTCAACAGGCTTGGAGAGCACATAAAGCAACTTCTCGATCAGGATTAAAGCTTCGGATTGGTGTCCGAGTACGACCACAAATTCATCTCCACCCAGGCGTGCCAGACAATGGGGAGAATCGGAAAGGAGCAGACGTATGCGATCTGCCAGGCATCTGAGCAACGCATCGCCGGCAGCATGGCCGTAGTAATCATTGATTTCCTTGAAGCCATCCAAATCGATGTAGCAGATGGAAATTGGGGCGTTTTGACGACAGGCTTCATCCATCATGGCTTCCATCTCAATTGAGAGACGTACGCGGTTGGGAAGTCCAGTGAGTTGATCAAAATGAGCAAGGTGCTCAAGTTGTCGCTGCTGAGACTTGATCTGACGTATATCAGCCATCAGAGCTACATAGACTTTTCTCTCATCGTCGTCCGTGCTCACAGCACTGATGGTTTCGAGCATCTCAATCAACGCACCATCCTTTGCCCGGTTGACCACCTCACCCGTCCAACTCCCGGAATCATTCAGACGAGCCCACATATCTTGATAAAATTGCGGCGGATGAAAACCGGACTTAAGTAGACGAGGATTACTTCCTATAACTTCTGCGCGTTCATAACCGGTGATCTTGCTGAAGGCTTCATTCACATCGAGAACTACACCGTCTTGATCGGTTATCATAATTCCCTCTTGAGCATGCCTAAATACATTGGCAGCTTGCCGCAGGGCTTTCTCAGCAGCCAATCGCTGAGTCACATCCTCAACAATTAACCAGGAAAAACTCCCTTCTTCGGACATAAGAGGCTGAACCCTGATCTTAAATAGGCAACCCTCACCATTGGGGCCAATCAAGCGGTGGGTAGCCTCGCCTTTGGCGTAATCGGTGAATAATTCAGAATGGGAAAGCCCGCACAGCTCCTCAGCCGAATGGCCAACAATCTCAAGAAATGCATCGTTAAAATCAAGATATCTTCCCGAATCATCAATAAGGGCGATTCCAAGCGGCGAAAGCTCCACCAGCTTGCGCAGCTTTGTTTGACTGTTGATAAGCGAATCTCGAGAAGTAATTAATTCAGTAACATCCTGACTGGTGCCAATTGCACGCAAGGGCGAGCCATCTTGATGAAAATAGACTGCGCAACGAGTACGGAGATAGATCATGCGATTCGTTTCCACGAAAACCCGATAGGTGATGTCATAGGGCACACCCGTCTGCACGGCTCCCCAGAAGGCGGCATCAATTAATTGGCGATCGTCTGGATGAGCAAGCGAAAGGAAAAATTCATATGTTGCCTCCGCTGTGTCCTTATCAAGGCAGAGAATCCTATAGATCTCATCAGACCAATAAAGTTGATAATTGACCATATCCAGATCCCAGTGCCCTACTTTCGCCACCCGCTGGGCCTCTTCAAGGCGTTGCTCACTTACTCGAAGTTGGGATGTACGTTCCAGGATCTTCTGCTCGAGGGAAGCATTCAATTCCAGGATGGCTTGTTCGGAATGATGTCGCTCGCTCACGTCCCTCAGAATGCCCTGAACCATCACTGGCACTCCCTCTTTCATGACGACAGTCATATTTCCTTCCAGATAGATTCGATTTCCCTCTCGGGTCAGAAAAGCACACTTAATTGATTTTGGCTGGCCACTGGAGAGCAAATCCCGAAAAATAAGCTGACAATTTTCCTGGCAATCAGGAGCGATCAGGGAGAAGATATTCATCGTCAATGCCTCTTCCTCGCGGTAGCCCAGCTTGTTACACCAAGAGGCATTCACCAACTTGATACTTCCATCCGTATTGATGACCTGCACTAAATCGCTGCACTTATCAAACAAATCAGCAAGCAAATTCCCACGCAGTTCTCCGGCCGTGCGAATAGACAGTGAAAGGTCCTGCATAAATCCGGAGTCAATCGATGACTGCTAAAGCCACTATAGTGATAGGGGTTTCAATTGTCAGAAGCGCTCTCGTCCCAGAGGTTGGCCAGTGAATAGGGACTTCCCGGCAATGTCCAGAAGCTGCCATCCACGAAGCGGTGGCCCCGCTCCAGCTCGGCAATACTGGCCATGGTGGCGGCATCGAGCTCCAGTTCGGCGGCGGCCAGATTGCTGGCCAGTCGCTCGGGCCTTACCGACTTGGGAATCACGGAGGTGCCGCAGGCCAGCCCCCAGGCCAATAGCAGCTGGGCCACCGAAACCTGACGCTGCGAAGCGATCGCAACCAGGCTGGGCTCCTCCAGCAGCTGGGCCCGGCCATCGTCGCTGGAGGCGCCCAGCGGGGAATACCCGGTGACATGGATGCCGTTGCCATGGCAGAAGTGGACCAGATCCCACTGCTGCAGCAGGGGATGGCGCTCCACCTGGTTCATTTCGGGGGGCTGGCGAGCCTCAAGCAGCAGGGCCTCAAGCTTGAGGCGACTGAAATTGGAAACCCCAAGATGCCGGCACAGACCGGCCTGCTGCAGATCCTCCATCGCCGCCCAGGTGGCAGCCAGGGGGCGTTCGCTCAAGGGCAGCAGATCCTCGCCGGAGCGGGGAAGGGCCACCCCAGGCGGCGATGCCACCGGCCAGTGGATCAGATAGAGGTCGAGGTAGGTCAATCCCAGATCACTGAGCGTGCGCTGCAGTGCCGGGCCCACATCCTCGGGGGCGTGGGCATCGTTCCAGAGCTTGGAGGTGATCCAGACATCCTCCCGGCGCACCACCCCAGCCGCGAAAGCCTGGGCCAGGGCTTCCCCCACCTCCTGCTCATTGCCGTAGACAGCCGCGCAGTCGATGTGGCGGTAACCGAGCTCGAGGGCGGCGCGAACGGCTTGCCCCACCTCGCCCGGAGGTGCCTTCCAGGTGCCGAGGCCCAGGGCCGGCATGGCCTCCCCATTGCTGAAGCGAAGAACCTGCATGAACAAGAAGGTGAAGGGCTCAGTTCGGCATGGTCACGAACTCCTCGGCCACCGAGGGGTGCAACGCCATGGTGGAGTCAAAATCGGCCTTTGTCGCCCCCATGCCGATGGCGATCGCCGCCATCTGAATGATTTCCGCCGCATGATCCCCCACCATGTGGCACCCCAGCACGCGATCGGTGGCCGTCTCCACAACCAGCTTGAGCAGCACCCTGGGCCCCCTGGCGGGCAGGGCCTGGCTCATCGGCCGGAAGCGGGCGCGGTGCACCCGGATGCCCCCGGCACCATGGCGCTCGATCGCCTGCTCCTCGGTGAGCCCCACCCCGGCGAGCTCAGGGCGGCAGAACACCGCCATCGCCACCAGGGCATGATTCACCCGACGGGCACGGTTACCGTAGACCGTATCGGCAAAGGCCCTTCCCTCATCCACGGCCACCGGGGTGAGGTTGACGCGATCGGTCACATCGCCCACGGCATGGATGTGGGACACGTTGGTGGTCTGATCGGCATCCACCGGAATCCGGTGGCCCTCGATCGCCACCCCGGCGGCTTCGAGATTGAGCCCCTCCAAAAACGGGCGGCGCCCGGTGGCGAACAGCACACCCCCGCAGGGAATCAAGAGTCCATTCTCGGTGGAGACGCTCAGTTCTCCGGGAGCGATGGCCTGAACAGCAGCGGGACTGTGGGCGAACAGGATCTCGATGCCCGAGGCCTCCATCCCCTCGCGCACGGCCTGGCTCGCCTCCCGATCGAAGCCGCGCAGCAAGTGGTCGCCCCGGACCAGCTGGGTGACCCGCACCCCGAGGCCCTGCAGGATGGAGGCGAATTCACAGGCGATGAAGCCGGCACCCACCACCACCACGGCCTCAGGCAGGGAGGGGAGCAGGAAGAGATCGTCACTCACCCAGCCCAGTTCCGCGCCGGGAATGGAGGGCCGATGGGGCCGCCCGCCGACGGCGATCAGGATGCGCTCCGCCGTGAGCTGCCGTGAGCTGCCGGCGGCATCGGTCACCGCAAGTTCATGGGGACCGATGAAGTGGCCCCAACCAGAGACCAGCTCCACGCCCGCCTTTTCCAGGAAACCGATGTGCAGGTCCTGGAGGCGATCCACTTCCGAGCGCACATTGTTCAGCAATACCGCCGGGTCGTGGTGGACGGATTCCAGCTGCCAGCCGTAGCTGGCGGCATCGGCCAGAGCCTGGCCATAGGCGGCGCCGTAGGCCAGCAACTTCTTGGGCACACAGCCACGGATCACGCAGGTGCCGCCGACCCGATCCCCCTCCACGATCGCCACGCGGGCGCCGTAGGAGGCCGCCCGCTTGGCGGCGGCCAGACCACCGGAACCGGCCCCGAGCACGATCAGGTCGAAGGAGTCATTCATGGCGGCAGGAGCGAAAGGAAGGGGAAGCAGCCGGCAGCACCTGGCGGAAGCCTTCGGCAGAGACCACCCGCAGCGGCGTCTGGAACAGGGCGCTGAGGGGCCCGTCCTGCAGAAGCGCAGCAGTGGAACCATCCCCCACCACCTTGCCTTCCCGCAGCAGGATGGCGCGGCTCACCTCGGGCAGGATCGCTTCGATCTGGTGGGTCACCAGCAGCAGCGTGGTGCCAGAGCGGGCAAGCTGGCGCAGCAGATCCAGCAACTGGAAACGGGCCTGGAGATCAAGGCCGTTGGTGGGCTCATCGAGCACCAGCACTTCGGGTTCATGCACCAGGGCCCTGGCCAGTAGCAGGCGCCGCCGCTGGCCGTCGGAAAGCTGACCGTAGGGGGAGGAGCCGAGGTCGGCCAGAGCCAACCTCTCCATCAGCTCCTGCACCCGAGAGCGTTGAGCCGGGCTGGGCTGGTGGCTGCGACCGATGCCCATCGAACCGAAGAACCCCGAAAGCACCACGTCGAAGGCAGGCACCCGCCCGCCGTAGCCGGCCTGGAGATCGGCGGAAACGTGGCCGATGCGGCGCCGCAGCTCCCAGAGATTCACGGTTTCGCTGCCGAAGATGCGCAACCTGGAGCCCGGCCTGACCACCGGATAGAGCTCCCGGTTGAGCAGCCGCAGCAATGAGCTCTTGCCGGAGCCATTGGGCCCTAGCACCACAGCGTGCTCTCCCTGATGAAGCTTCAGGCTGAGGTTCTCAAAGACGCGGCGGGACCCCAGCCAGGCCTCCACGGCCTCGAGTTCGAAATAGGGAATCGGGGCCATCAGTGTGGAGAATCCGGCCGCAGGGAGGGGCGCTCCCCCAGGCTATGGGTCTGTCCCACAGGCACCGAGCCGCACCCCATGGTTCTGACCCTGATCCTCGGAGACCAGCTGCACAGGGAATGGTGGACTCCCTCGCCGCTGCAGCTCTCGGCCGCGGACACGGTGCTGATGGTGGAGGATCTCGCCATTGCCTCCGCTTACCGCTACCACAAGTTGCGGTTGCTGCACACCTTCGTGGCGATGCGGACCTTCCGCGATGCCCTGGTCGGCCGGGGGCATCGGGTTCACTACCACGACCTCGATGCCTCCCAGGAGGTGCCGTTCTGGCAGCGATTGGAACGGGAGCTGGAGGGCAGCGATGAGCTGCGGGTGGCCGAGGTGGCCGATCGCGGATTCGGGCTGGCCCTGCAGGAATTCTGCCGCCAGCAGCAGCTGCGGCTGACGCTGCTTCCCTCGCCAGCCTTCCTGGAATCCGGGGCCGAAAGCCGGGCCTGGTTCGCGTCTCGGCGACGGCCGCTGATGAAGAATTTCTATGAGCGGCAGCGTCGCAGGCTGGGGTTGCTGCTCGAAGCGGATGGCCAGCCCAGTGGCGGCCGCTGGAGCTTCGATGCAGACAACCGCCGCCGCCTGCCGAGGACCTACCTGGCCCCCACCCTGCCGGTGATCCAGCCGAGCCCCCGGGAAGCGGAGGTACGCAAGGCGATTCTTCGCCACTTTCCCGACCATCCCGGCGAGCTGACTGCCCTCTGGATTCCCTGGGACCACACCGGCGCCGAGGCCTGGCTGGACAACTTCCTCAACGAACGACTCGAAGACTTCGGCCCCTACGAAGACGCCCTCAGCAAAACGCACGACACCCTGCACCATTCCCTGCTCTCGCCCCTGCTCAACATCGGCCTGCTCAGCCCCGCCGCGGTGATCGAAGCCAGCGAAGGCCATGCTGCTCAGCAAGAGGCCCAAGGCCAGCCGGTGCCGATCGCCTCGCGCGAGGGATTCCTGCGGCAGCTGATCGGCTGGCGTGAATTCGTGCGCGGCATCGATCTGGTGTATGGGGAACAACAGGCGGTGGGGAACTTCTGGAACCATCAGCGGCTGCTGGGCCCGGGCTGGGACGAGGGCAACACCGGCCTGCCGCCGCTGGATCAGGCCATTGAGCGGGTGAATCGCCTCGGTTACAACCACCACATCGAACGGCTGATGGTGATCAGCAACCTGATGCTGCTCTGCGAAATTCATCCACGGGAGGTGCATCGCTGGTTCATGGAGCGCTACCTCGATTCCTATGAGTGGGTGATGGGCCCGAATGTCTACGGGATGGGGCAGATGAGCGACGGCGGCATCTTCGCCACCAAGCCCTACATCTGCGGTTCCAATTACATCCTGAAGATGGGGGATTACGGGCGGGGACCCTGGTGCGAGATCTGGGATGGGCTCTACTGGCGCTTCATCGACCGTCACCGCTCCTTCTTTCAGGCCAATCCACGTCTGTCGATGATGGTGAAACTGCTGGAGCGGATGGAGCCGTCACGGCTCCAGAGACTCTCCGCCGCCGCGGAGGCATTTCTGGAGCGAGCCACCGTGGAGCAGGTCAGCGTGGAGCAGGGCTGAGCACCCCTGCCAGCTCCAGGGCCTGGCGCCCCAGCGATTGGCGAAGCACAGCATCACTGCGCTGCTTGAGATCGAGGTTGAGGGCGAACGGGTAGATCCGATCCCCCTTCTCCACCCAGCCGACCCACCAGCCGACCCCCGCACCGGGGCCGTTCTGCCAGCCGGTCTTGGCATGCACCACAAAGCCCGGCCCGCGCTCGACCACCGTGATCTCCCGCACCGCCCGCTGCGCTTCCGCCGGAAACGGCAACGTGCCCTCGGCCAGGCGCCGCAGAAAACTCACCTGCTCCAGGGCACTGATCGCCAGGGGGCCCCGCAGCCAGAAGGTATCCACCGAATCGCCCACCTGCTGGTTGCCGTATCCGAGCTGCTGCACGGCCGCACGCATCCGGCTCAGGCCGATGCGACGAGCCAGTTCCTGATAGATCGGCACATTGGAAACCACGATCGCCTCTCTCAGGCCCATGTCCTTTTCCCAGTCAGGGGTGAAGGGAGGGGCGTCGCTGCGGTACGGGAGAACCTCATCCACACTGCCCACCGCCCCCACCGAGAGCCCGATCAGAGAATGGGGGATCTTGAAGGTGGAGGCAGGGGTGAAGCGGGTCTCGGCCCTTCGCCGGTTGTGTCCGGCGATCACCCCCCCCTCTGGATCCAGCACCACAAAGGTGCCCTCCCGACCGGCACGGGCGAACAGGGCAGCCACGCTGGGGTTCTCGCGCCAGTCCCTGGCCCCTTGGGGCGCCGGCGCAGCAGCAACAAAGGAGGCCGGTGAAGAGGCCGGAACCGAAAAGCTCGCCAGTATGAGCACGAGGGCGGAGCTGACAAACCCGAGGGCGATCATCAGGGATCAGGGAATGAACTAGATGGGGAAAGAGTACGTTGGCGGTTCAAGGAAAGGAGTTGACAAGGCTTCAACTCAGGAAACGCTGAAACAAGCTTGTCATCAAGATCGACACCATTGCGATGAAGGCCAGCACAAGCATTGACGATGCCGATGGTAGTGTCAAAACGTAGTTGTTGCTCCAACCGCAGGCTCATCGCTTTGCAGGTTTGATTAAGACCGCCAAAGGGCATGGAAATCCCTGCGCCAGCGCGCATATCCCAGGTGTTGTTTCCATAAAGAGAGCCGCCATACCAGTAATCAGACTGAGGATCAGCCCAGACCCCCACGAAGGCCCGAGGCCCTTCACAACGGATCTGACGGGAACTCAAGATATATTCAGAAGCCTTTCCAAACTCCGTGTTGTACTGATAGCTATTATTGTTGCCGCCAAACGAATTACTTGCCGAAGAATTGGCTTGCTGATTGGAAGCAGTGCCATAGGCAAATGAATCCGAATTAGAGGAATTAGAGGATGGCATGGCTGAACCTGCTCCAAGCTGCTGCGCCGAACAAGGGCGCAGCAGCAGAACAAAGCAAGCCAGCCAGAGGAGGGAAAATCTCATGGCGGGCATGCGTATTCAGAAAGTACGACCAAACGTGGAAGCCCTGCTTCCAATCTCTTCAGCCAACGAAGTCGATGTATAATGCTCTTGCACGCGAGCGTTGTTTTGTGAATAATCAGTACCTTCCGCAGTCATTGAAGTCTGGGTCAGACCTGCAGTCGTTGAAACACGAATCAGGGGATCGCTCAGCAAATCCCCAGCATCAGCATTCATCCTCAGGCCATCAATCTTGATGGATGTATCTGTAAAGGATTGAGCCATGTCGGCAGATCCGCTCCAGCTGGAACGGGATTCCGTCATCGAATTGAGATCACGAAAGCCATCATAGATTGATTCATTGACAGTGGTTTTAATAAGACGTGTGTCCACTGCCCCTTCGAGGCCACCAGCAAAACTGGGGGAAATCGAGAGGAAAACGAAAGAAGCAAGCAAACAGGTCCGACTGGTCAAAGAAGACGCCATGAAGGTGCCAAAGAATTCAACGAATCAAGCTTGCCGTCAGTGAACCTAAAAGTTGCGAAAGGGAGCAGGATTGCCTCGCTCCTACAGCTTTATGCTGCACATTTCCCATCGACCATCAGAGAATCCGAGCAGATCAGGAGCGAGGTGCTTCTTCGACTCTCAACTTAGTCATTAGAAACGACCAGACCGTGGTACGACGAGTAATGATATCGCCCTGAACATCCATCCCCTGTCGCACAACACAACGATCAGTACGCCCCAAGAGCTCACGCTGTTGCGGTTGAACAAGAACCTGATAACTGCTGGCCTGAGCGCTGTTTCCGATAGGAACCAGATCAGCAGAAATGCTCCGTACTAACGCCGGCAAAACACCGAATTCGGTCACGGGACAGCCACTCACCTTGAGCGTGACCCTTTGACCAGGTCTTACCTGACTGATGTCGCGTGCGGGAACTTTGAGGTTCACCATCAACTGTTCGTCATTGGGGGCAAGGACAGCCACCACATCACCAGGGCGAATCACCTGACCTGGATGGCGCAGCATGGTGCTGACCACGGAACCCGCCCTTGGGGCTCGCAGGGTGCTGCTGCGGAGCGAACGCTCCACCAACTGGAGCCTGGTACGCCGCTGAGACACCTGTTTGCTGAGCTCATCGGCAGCCGTACGAGCCTGGCTGACGCTCTGACGCAGCCGAGCCAGTTCATGGAGACCACGAGCCTGCTGTTCGGAAATTCCCTGAATAGCCTTGAGCACCTCTGCCTCGCTGACCTGGCGGCGAGCTTCTTTTTCCTCGACCAGACTGCGGGCAACAGCACCGGAATGGAGCAGAGACTCATAACGACTCAGCTCACTGCTGTCGAAACGCAGGGAGGCACGGGCCTGTGCCGCTGTTCGCCTCGATTCCTCGGTAAGGGAGTGGGTGAGAGTATTCAGGGCACTCACCTGGGTGGCCAGAGAGTCCTGCTCGTTGCGGGCCTGCCCTTCCTGCCGTTCCAGGGCTGAGAGTTCGCTTCGTAACTGGTCTCGTTCGTCGGTAAGCGAAGTGGTGTCCAGCCGGACGAGTATGTCGCCAGCCTTCACCGTCTGGTTCGGGCTCAGATGCACGGTGAGAACCTTCCCCCCCATTTCGCTTTGAATCAGAGTGTTCTCACCTGCCGGTCGAACCAGACCAGCGGCACGCACGGTCTCACTCAAGGGCCAGAAAACAAGCGATCCTGCAGCGACAACCATCGATCCGAGCAGCAATCGACTCAGACCTCTAGTCCAGTGTCCAGGGGCTGGCAGGAAGTCGGCACAGGTGGATTCAAGCTCGGGAAGCGAAGACTCCCGCCATCCGATGGGGTTTTGATCAATAGAAAGGCCTGAACCTGAAGTGGTGGACACTAATACGTGCTGATGATCCTTGTTCATGACACTGCCTGAAGGAAGGGAGCCACTTGGATGTGATCACGAAGTTGCTTGGGATGGTTCTGCTGGATAATGCGGCCTTTTTCCATGAAGATGATCCAATCAGCGCGCAGGATCACAGAAGGCCGATGGCTGACCAGCAACGTTGTCTTCCCCCTGCGATGCGTCAACAGACGATCCATCAACTGCGTCTCAAGAATTGGATCAAGGGCCGAGGTTGACTCATCCAGAATCAGAATCGGTGGATCACTTGCCAATGCTCTTGCAAGGGCAAGACGCTGCCTTTGCCCGCCGGAAAGATTGGTTCCGAATTCACCAAGGATGGTGCCGTAACCAGAAGGGAGATCACGGATAAAATCATCGGCCAGAGTCAGCTGGCAAAGCCGAACGATTTCGTCGAAACGAAGCCACGGATACGTAAACGTAAAGTTGTCGATAATTGATCGATTCAGGAAAACATCTTCCTGCGGGAGCAAAACCACTTGCCTGCGCAAGCATTGCAAGGAGAGATCTCGACAGGAAAAAGGACCATAATGAATGGAGCCACTATGCAAGGAATAAAGGCCAGCTATCAATTTACTCAGGGTACTTTTTCCACATCCCGATTCACCAATCAGAGCAGTGGTCACTCCACCAGGAATGCGAAGGTTAAGGCCATCAATTAATGCAAGTCTACCAGGATGATGAAAGGATATAGATCTGCAATCGATGTCATCTGAGGCACTGATGACAGCATCCTTAGAAGCTCCGCTCCCTGCATCCTCCGCTGGATGCTCAAGGGCATCATTGAGACGATTCATGACTACTTTCGAGGTAATCGCTTCCTGACTCAAACCACCGACAGCAGCCAAAAAAGCCAACACATTAGAACCCATTCCGTTGAATGCCAATAGCTGACCAATGCTCAACTGACGCTCAAGCACCAAGGAACTACCATACCAGAGCAACACAATAGTAATTACACTACCTAGCAAATTTGTGAGCGTGGAAATACGCAAATCCAATAATGTGAGATTCCAGGAAAGGTGGGCAAGTCTGCCAAAGTCACGTTGGAACTCCTCCCATGCCTGAGTGGCCGCCTCGGTAGTCTTCAGCAACGTTGCAGATCGGAAGATTTCCACCAGGAACCCCTGGTTATCTGCTGATTGAACCAGAAGACCTTGGGTACGTCTCTGCAGAGATGGCAAAACCATCAGTTGGGCAGCAATGACAAAGACATATCCAAACAAGGCGGCTAATGAAAGAGCCTGGCTATATCTCCACATCCAAGCCAGAGAAACCAAGGCGATACAAAACTGCCCTGGAAGTCCAAGAACAAGCTGGCTGATCAATTGATTGATCTGCTTGATATCACCCAGACGGCTTACCACCTCCCCACTCCGTCGACCTTCAAAGAACTCAAGCGGGAGCCGCAATAGATGACGTCCATAATGAAGAATCATCTGAAGCTGAAGCTTCTGACCGAAATGCCCAACAAGGGTGCCTTGCAATAAATTCAGTAAAGCACGCAGGCCAAACAGCACCAGAATTCCTATGGCCAGGCTTTGCAGCATCTCCTGGTCACCCCTTATCAAAACATCATCCGTTATCACCTGCATCAGCAGGGGGAGCGCGAGAGCAAGAAACCCAATCGCCAGATTCAGAAAAAAAGCCTGAATGAGGAGGGAGCGGAAGGGGATAATGTAGCGACCCAGTGAGAGCAAGCCAGCCGATGATGTTGGTGGTTGCCCATGAATACTGCTGCCAAGTTGGACGGGAAATCGGAGCGGATCTGGCTCCAGCAGGAGGAGAACCCCATCGTTCCAGCCGGAAAGAAACGAAGTCGAATCCATTTGCCGAATACCCAGGGCAGGATCCGCTACAACCAAATGACGACCGCGACGACCATGGAGAACCACCCAATGGGTGCCACGCCAATGGCAAATGGCGGGCAGCGGAATCTGATCGAGCTGATCCAGCAGAAAAGGCCCGGCCTTGACAGGGCGGGCATGGAATCCAAGATCCTCTGCACCCCGCTTGAGGCCAAGCAGGGTTGTGCCATGTGAAGAGGTTCCCACCCTCTGTCGAACCAAGGACAAGGGGAGGTGCTGACCCTGGCTGAGGCAGATTGTGGCGATGCAGGCAGCACCACAATCCTCTTCATTGTGTTGACGCACACAAGCTGGATTTCGCCAGCCCAAGCCAGAGCTAACCAATCGCTGCCAATAGCGCAGCAGAGGGAAGGAAGTCTTCATGGGTGACTCAATGGCGCTCAGGCAACGCCAATACCCCCAATGGTGAACTGATTGAGGTCGATATTGCTACCAAGCAGCGCCGTGTTGACGCCCACACTGATCTGGGGCAGGATCGCAATCTTGGGGGCTACATTGAGATTTGTGGTCACACTGGTCTTGGGACCGGAGAGCAATGAAATGCCACCACCCTTGACCAGTTCAGCTTGAGCGTCAGTGAGAAGTTCCATGGAATTTAAGCAATGGTACATGAATTGACCGAGGCACTAAAACACTCATGTCAAGAAAAAACCAGGGAAAGAATTATTCTCTCCCTGGAGCATAGTGGATTCCGGCAATCCATCATCGAAAAGACGAATCAGGCCCTTGAATCCAATCCAGTGATTCAGACCACCACCACAACACTGCCGATTTGGCCTTGGGTGCTCGAGGAAGATGCGAACAGCGCGGCCACGTTGGTGCTAGTGGCGTCCTGCTTCAGGATGCCACGGGCAGAGGTGAACTCGAAAGAATTTTTGATGATGGTGGTGCGGTCATCAAAAAGGCCACCGTTGATGGCTTCAGCTTGGGCGTCAGTGATCAGTTCAAGATGAAACATGGATTGATCTCCAATGATTTACATGCGGGGGTTGTGTGCCCCACCAAGTTGTAGGGAGGAAATAGATGGGTATAACCACTTGAAGCAAGGTTGCGGCAAGAATGCTTCAGCAGAGATTCGAAGGGCAAAACACCACGTAATCCATGAGCCCGCCGTCAGTGGAGACGGGTGGCCACATGCAGGCGCTCCAGCCAGCGATTCACCCGCCGCCGCAACCGCGGCGGCACTTCCTCCACCAGCTGGGAGAGCTCCTCTGCCGCCAACCGATGCAGGGCGCGCACATCCACATGCCAGAGAGCCTCCGCTTCACGGATCAGCCGCGCCCAGGTGCGAGCGGTCTGCCAGCGCCGCAACCGTTGCAACAGGGGATCCCCTAGGGGGTCGGAGGCGGGGGGGTGGGGCCGTTCGACCATGGATCCGCGGTCAACCGGTCCCACCCAGAGTGGGGGAAGCGACCGTCCAGGCCTCCGGACCCACCGAAGGCTTTCCACCATTGGAGAAGATTCTGTAATTTTCAGCCCCAGGGATGGACAGTGACCCGGATCTGCGTCAGGCAGCCTCTTCGTCCGCCTCCACCGCCTGCACGGGGAAGGTCAGCGCCTCCAGCTCCCGTTGGCTGAGGCGCCTTGTCCAGGCTCCTTGCACAGGATCATTCCAGCGGAAGCCCGCCTCCTTGGCTCGATGCCGCTCGGCATAGGAAAGCCTGGCGCGGTAGAGCCGGCGGGGCTCCAGCGCCACCTGCAGCAGTTCCTCCAACTCGTCGCAGCGCTCGAACACCTGCACCAGATAAAGACAATCGGTGAGAGCCCGGTGGGCTGCCCAGACCGGCACCCCATAGGCCAGGGCCAGGTCACGCAGCGAAGGGGTCGGGCGCAGTTGGCGCTCCGCCGGCCAGCGGATGTCCTCCATGGTGCAGATCCAGGGGGCCTGCAGCGGCGGCAGGGCACCGAGACCGAACCACTGGCGATCAAAGGCAACGTTATGGGCCACCAGGGCATCGGCGCTGGCCACCATCGCCTCGAAACAACGCAGCCCCTCCTGCCAGGGTTGGGGCAGCCGGCTCACGGCCGCATCAATGCCGTTGACGACCTGGGCAGGGTTCGAGGGGCATGGCAGCAGGAAGGAGACCTGGGTGAGCACCGAACGACTGGGCACGTGAAACAGCACCGCTCCGACCTCGATGCACTGGCCGGCGTTGGGGGAAAGGCCCGTGGTCTCGGTATCCAGAATCAGCAACCGCTGCGGACAGGCGGGCAGGCTCCGGGCAGCGGACGTAAAACTGGGCAGATCCACACAGGGCGCGGAAGGGCCGGCGGATGCCTCGGCGGCAGCTCCGGCATCAGGGCGAGCCTCTGGCTCCAGGGCAACGTCTGTCTGGTTCTCAGCCGCTGCAGCTGACTCAGCCTCTCTTTCTGCCACAGGCTGAAGGGGCTCAGCCGCTGCTGGCGGGGGTGCGGAATCCGGTGTCACCAGGCTGAGGGAAAGCAGATCGGTCTGCTCCCAGCGGCTGTCTGACTCCGGCATGGCGGACTGAAAATCGCTGCCCCATGGTCTCAGGCAACGCAAGCCAAGCCGGCCCGAGGCGAAGGGAGACCCTGTTGTTTCTAGGCTGGTGTTTCCTTCCCCCACGTCATGGCACCTGCGGTAGGCGACAAGCTCCCTCCCTTTTCGCTGCGTGATGCGGAAGGGGTGGAACGGCGCAGCGATCAGTTGGCCGGCCGGGCCCTGGTGCTCTTCTTCTATCCGAAGGACGACACCCCGGGCTGCACAGCCGAGGCCTGCTCGTTCCGCGACAACTACAGCGAACTGCAGGAGCTCGGCGCCGAGGTCTGGGGCGTCAGTGGTGACGATGCCCCCAGCCACCAGCGCTTCGCCGCCCGCCATGGACTCCCCTTCCCCCTGTTGGTGGATTCCGGCAACCAGCTGCGGCGCAGCCTCGGGGTGCCCAACGCCCTGCTGCTGGTGCCCGGCCGGGTCACCTACGTGATCGACGGCGAAGGGGTGATCCGCCACGTGTTCTCCAACCTGCTCGATGGCCCAGCCCACCTGCGGGAGGCCAAGGCAGCCCTGCAGCGGCTCCAGGGCGGAGCGGTCGGCTGAGATGGCCGAATGGCAGCAACGGGGCACGCTGTGGTGTCTTGAGCCGGACAACCCTGCCCAGCCTGGAGAGGGGCTGGTGGAATTCATCGGCGGCAGCTACCTGGCCGCCACGCCCCAGCTCAGTTACCGCCGGCTGCTGGAGGCCCTGGCCAACCGGGGCTGGCGGGTTCGGGCCTGGAGCTACGTGCCCGGTTTCGATCACCAGGGCCAGGCCAACGAAGCCTGGCGTTGTTTCCGCTCCGCCCGCGAGGAAGGGCCGGTCGCGCCCTCCCCGCGGCTGCTGCGGATCGGCCACAGCCTTGGCTGCAAGCTGCATCTGCTCGCCCCGGATGCCGGCCGCGGCTGCCACGGCCTCGTGGCACTCAGCTTCAACAACTTCTCCGCCGAACGCTCCGTACCGCTGCTGGCGGAAATGGGCCAGCAGTTTGGCTTCCGCAGCGAATTCAGCCCTTCCCCCCGCGAAACGCTGCGGCTGGTGGGCAGTACCTATCGCCAGCGCCGCAACCTGCTGGTGCGGTTCCTGCGGGATGATCTCGACCAGAGCCCGCGCCTGCTGGAAGTGCTGCAGCAGCGCCCCGCCGACGCCAGTCAGCTGCTCGAGTTGCCCGGAGACCACCTCACCCCGGCGAGCGCCGGCCTGCGGCGCAACCTTCTGGGCGACTGGGCCGACGATCCTTCGCGCCAGCGCCAGATCGACCGGCTCGTGGATGCGGTGCTGAATTGGTAGCCCGGCGAGGCTGACAACCGCCCAGCACCGGGGCAGGCTGGTGGCACTGCCCCCACCAGCTGTGGATTTCTTCGAGCTCAGCGATGAGGGCAAGGCCCAGATGGTGCTTCTGGCCCTGTCTCAGGGGGAATCCTTCCAGCTCGCAGGTTCGCGGGGAGATGGTCAACGCACCGCCGTGACCTGCGACATCGGCCATATCGCCGACGTGCTCACGCTGTTCCAGGAGGCGGTGCTGCCGGCCTACCTGCGCGACAGCAGCGGTTATCTCACGGCCTCGGAGGAGGGGATCCGCACCACCGGTGCCCGCCCCAATCTGGTGTTCTTCTCCGACGAACGCGGCAGCCTGCGCCATCCGGAGAGCGAGGGGGCCTGGGGTTGCATCCACATCGCCGAACAGGCCTGGCTGCCCACCTTCTGCAGCCGCTTCCTGGGCATGAGTGATGCCGAGGGCCAGCTGCTCGGAGAGCTTTGCTTCGGGCTCGAAGCCGGCACCACCTGGGCCATCTACCGCGACGATGAAGGTGGTGTGTGCGGCACACCGATCACCAGCGAAGGCTGCTTCCGGGACGTGAGCGAGGAGCTGCGCCGCGGCATGGCCCCTTGCGAAGACTGAAGGAGCGGCGGGCAGGATCCGAACACCGAAACTTGACGGGGCTGGACCCGAACCGCAAGTTATGCGCGTTGGTACCTACCTCTCCCTCCATCGCCATGCTCGATCAGATCATCACCGCCTTCACCTCCGCCTGGAAGCGGTCGTTCGATTACAAGGGCCGCTCCGATCGAGGCGATTACTGGTGGTTCGTGCTGGCGAGCTTTCTGATTCTGTTTGTACTCAACCTGCTGGGGATCAACAACGGTTTTATCGCCACCCTGGCCAATCTCTACCTCATCGCCCAGCTCGTTCCCCATCTCCCCCTGGCGATCCGGCGTCTGCGGGACGCCGGCAAGGACTG
>JBBASR010000002.1:0-1400 GCA_040399125.1 Cyanobium sp.
CTCGCCGACCAACTCGAAGCCCGCCTCAATGCCGCCCGCAAGGTCGTCGATCGCCTCACCCCAGCGTTGCTGGCCAAGGCCTTCCGCGGTGAGCTGGTTCCCCAGGATCCCAATGACGAACCGGCGAGCGTGCTGCTCGAACGGATTCGGGCTGCCCGTCAGGCGGAGGATGGTGCGGGCAAACCCTCGCGGCGTGGACGCCGGAAGGCGCCAACCACCCCGGATCGGAACGCTCGTGATGTCGCCCCCCTCCCACCCGATGCCCTGGCGGCGATCCTGCGGGAGTGCGGGGCGCTCACGGAACGCGCCCTTTTGGCGGCCTCCGAGCTGCCACCGAAGAGGTTCAAGGAGCAATTGACGCTGGAGAGGACCAGGGGGCTGGTGAGCGAGCTTGTGGAGGAGGGGGTGTGGGTGGCTGCGGGGGATGGGGAGAGCGCTCAATAGTGATACGAACAGGAACCGCTGGCCTCTCGCCACTTGGGGATCTATAACCGCCTAGGGAAGTACTCAGCTTTGCGCTGACGCTCACCTCGGCAAGCAAGCCAAAAGTATTCATGCGATCTGATGAATTCAAACGTAATCGCAATCGCCGGACTTCCAGGTAGCGGCAAAAGCCGCATTATGGACAATCTAGAAGCAAACGGGGTTCGGCCGATACAACGACATTAACAGAGATTGGAATACAAACCTTCCAAAAGCCCTCATAGAAGTTCAGCAAGGATGTAGAGTTGCCATATCCGACATTATGTTCTGTGATTCTTCGTGGAGGATTCGTCTTGAGCATGAACTTGGAGTTACGGTCACCTGGATCTTTACGCAGAACGATCCATGGCAGTACGCAAAGAATTGTTTTTTTCGATTCGCATTTCAGAAGAGCTACAGACCGCTTCAGAGTGAGATAGATTTTATTCGCGAATACTCTCCGATGTATATGCCATACGGTGACATCCGCCCCGTACCAATAGTAGATATATCAATTCCATCACAATGGGCCTGATCAGCCGGATGCAGCAACAACTCCACCGCCGTTGAAGAACACCAGCAGACACTCCACTGTGCCTTTGCGGCTGAAGAAGGAGCAGGTGGAAGCATCGGTCAACATCGGTTCGGGCACGATGCGCAGCAAGAAATTGGATGCCATGCCTCAGCTCACAGGAACCCCTTTGCCGCATGGTGGAGATCCCACGACCTCGCGTGAAGCCCGTTGGCATGCACGAGTCAGCAGACGATCACAGGGGCAAGAGGCCAGCGCCACGGCGAGCAACGCCGTGTCAACTCGCGCCAGCGTTCGCCAAAGCAATCGAGAATGTCTTGGCATACCTCTCAATCAGATCGGCCCGGTCCATGCCATTGATGATCTTGCGGGCATGGAGGAAGTCCACAATCTGCCCCTGATCAGG
>JBBASR010000002.1:1500-57452 GCA_040399125.1 Cyanobium sp.
CATCGTTGATGCAGTTTCATGCAATGTTGTGGCTAGCATATAGGCCAACCAGCCGATTGAGCGCACATCCCAGTTGCGCTTGAACTCGCCCGTGGGCTGTACGGGTGGCCTTTCCCAGAAGTCGAGGATGGCCTCCATGCCCTCCACCTGCTGCTGACTGAGAACACCATGGAACAGGGCTTTGCGCACTGTGTTGTAAAAGGCGGCGCGATTCATCCATCAAACGATTGAGCATGTTTGAAAACTAAGCAGCAGTCTCCACTGCCGGTATTTCCTAAAGATATTTTAATATTGCCGACCGCGTTGGCGCTAGAGCAGTAACTAAGAAAACATGGTTGGGCTAGACGATGACAAAGAAGCTGGCTGTCGTGATCAGCGGCGCCGTATCGCTCGGCAGCTATGAGGCGGGGGTGGTCTACGAGGTGCTGGAGGCGATCGCACAGCACAACAGCAAGGTGGATGCCGATGGCCAACCGGAAGACCGCATCGAGATCGATGTGATCACCGGGGCGTCCGCCGGAGGCATGACCGCCACCATCCTCTCAAAGGCGCTTCTCTATCACGGGGAGGCGATGCGCGATCCCTACGCGAATCCGCTCTACAAGACCTGGGTGGAGGAGGTGAAGATGCTGCGCAGCAACGCCAACGATCCGGAGCCGGGGCTGCTGGAGATTGATGATGTTCAGCTGCACAAGCAATCGCTACTGAATACAAGCCTTCTCAACAGCATCGCCGAACGCATTCTTCCTGATGAATATAATCAATGCAGCAAGGAGTATCCAATCACGCCGCCCCATCCGGCTGTGTCGATCACGTGTCAAGACATCCTGGTGGGGGTGGCTCTGGGCAATCTCAACGGCTTTCCGCTGAGCCTGCCCCTCAACCAGGGGCTCAATCTGCCCAGCGGCAGCGATGATCCCCAGGAATTCACCTACTCCCAATACAAGGATCGCTTTGTCCTGAGGATGGAGCGACCGGCCGATCCCTTGGGCGAGCCAGTGCTGGAGGAGTGGGAGGAATACGAGCAGACGCTGAACCAGAGCTCCTGGAGGAAGCGCAGCGGCAAGCAGGCCCAGCCCACCTGGTCGCAGATCCGCCAGGTGGCTCTGGCCTCGGGGGCCTTCCCCTTTGCCTTCGCAACACGACAGATTGAGCGACACAGCGACCAGGAGGGAGATCCGGAGGCTCTCTACTTCAAGCGGGACAGCGACCGCAAGAAACAGCGCATGCAGGCCAATGCGCAGAAGCTTACAGACTGGACTCAGGGCCAATACGTGTATACCGATGGCGGCGTCTTTGAGAACGAACCGATCGGCCTGGCGATGGCGTTGATTGACAGCCTTGCCGATGCCCCCAAACGCAACGACCCCGACCGCTTCTTCCTGTTCATCGCCCCGGGGGCCCGCAAGGCCGATGCTGATCCCTTCCTCAATTCCACCGGCAACGATCACCTCAGCGTCGCCAAAGGGCTGATCAGTGCAATCATGGGTCAGTCACGCTTTCAGGACTGGATCACGAAAGCCGAGCATGAACGCATTCCGAAGGTACTGGCCGTGACCTCACGGGATGAAGTTCTCCTGGGCGATGTGTTCTCTGCCTTTGCCGGCTTCCTTGAAGAAAAGTTCCGCGCCTATGACTACAACGTGGGCCGGGACAGCGCCCAGCGGAAGATCGACCTGCTGATGCAATCCACAACCTCACCCCTGCGTCACTATCAATCCGCGCCGCCCCTCTGGCCTCCGCCGACGGCCACGGGGCTGAATCAGGCGACCATCACCCTCGAAGGCTGGCTACCAATAGTGCCGACGGATTGGCCCACAGCCGAGTGGCTGTTCCGCCAACTGGCCAAGGTGCGCACGCGACCTGGAAAGGATGGAAAACCCGTGCGAGATCAACTGGAGGAGCTCAAAGTACTGCTGGATAATGTGGATCCATTCGCCAAGGCAAGGCTCAAAGCTCAGATCCTGGAGCGGGTTCGTAGCCTGGTGGGATATGTCTATGAAAAGACCCCTGCGCTGGATACGGGGATCCCAAACCTTGCACGGGTAGGTTTCTGGATCAAGGCGGTGTGGGCCCTGCTGCGCGGCCGCCCCGCCATGGAAACCCTGGTGGTGAAAGCGGTGGAGAACTGGCTGAATCAGAACCTGAAGCTACGCTGATCGACCAGAATCAGCTCTGCAGTCAGCCTCTGCAGTAAGCCCCATGTCCGATGTCAGCGACCGTTTCAGTCTGGAGAATCAGCGCGCCCTGGTGACGGGTGCCTCCCGCGGCCTCGGTGCAGAAATTGCCTGTGTGTTAGCCGCTGCAGGCGCCGATCTGGTGATCAGCGGCCGCGATTCTGTTGGCCTGGAAAGCACCCGAGAGGAGGTGGAACGGCTTGGGCGTCGCTGCCAGGGAGTTCAGGCCGATCTGCGCAGCATTGAAGAGACCCTTCAGCTGGCCGATACGGCACTGGAGCTGTTCGGCACAGTGGACATCCTCGTAAACAATGCCGGCATTGTTTTTGTGGAAGATCTTCTCCATACCACGCTTGAGCATTGGGAGGAAACCCAGGCTGTCAACTTACGCGCGCCCTATCTGCTCACCCAGAAGCTCGCAGCCAGGATGATCGAACAAAAACGGGGCAAGATCATCAATATCTCATCGGTTGCCGCTGTGCTGGCCCCTGAGCGCCATGCGGCCTATTCAGCATCCAAGGGTGGGCTCAACCTGCTCACTCAGACGATGGCAGCCGAATGGGGCCGATACAACATCCAGGCCAATGCAATAGCACCCACCGTTATCCTCACCGAGATGGGCCAGAAGGTGTGGGGGGAAGCGAGCAAAGGAGAGCCGATGAAAGCGCGCATTCCCGCCCGGCGGTTCGGCGAACCGGTCGAAGTTGCGGATCTGGTGCTATTCCTGGCATCCAACGCCTCCAACTTCATCTGCGGCCAGGTGATCCGCCTGGACGGTGGCCTGACTGCAGCCTGATGGCAGTTGATCCTGAGGAGTCAACAACTGCTGCAACAGCAGACCCGTGCCAACAATCCCCACCTGCATCATCAGACAGATGCCCACATGGGGCAGATAGACCTTGATGAACCGATCCACGACCATCAGGAAAAGCAGATCGTCATCCTGCTGGTGACGAGCTGTGGATGGATGTGCTCCAGAGCACGGGCCATGGGTTCATCGGTATTGATCTTTTCTCTTCTGGTAGCAGAGCCAAGGCCGATTGCACGGTTGTAGTCAGCGCTCTTCGGCGTGATCAGGCAGGGGGCGCTGGCATGCCTGGGGATCCCAGCATGCACTTCCCTTCCTGGTTCCCATGGATCTCTGGATCCTTCAGAAGCGACCCACCTGTGGGCTGGAACCCTATGAGTTAACACGCCTGCGCGAAGAAGCCCGGAATCTGGACATACGGGTAGAGGCGGTTGCCCCGGATGAAATTGATCTGATCGTCAGCCGTGGCGGCCGACGATCCATTCGTCGCTGCGGCACGGAAGTGGATCTTCCCAGTGGTCTGCTACCACGCACGGGCAGTGCCACCGATTACTTCAGCCTTGCCATTCTACGCCAGCTCGAACATCTTGGCGTTGAAGTGATTAATTCCAGCGAGGCCATCGAGGCTGTCAAAGACAAGCTCTATACCCACCAGATCCTTGCCCAGAACAATCTGCCGATCCCGCGAACGCTTCTGGTTCGGTTTCCAGTGGATGTGGACCTCGTGGCCAATCAGATCGGCTTCCCCTGTGTCGTGAAGATGCTGGTTGGTTCCTATGGAGAAGGGGTTGTGCTGTGCCGCGATCCCGGTAGCTTCCGCGACCTGATGGAGATGATCTCGGGGCTCGACCGCTCCCAGACCGTGATCCTGCAGCAATACATCGGCAGCCGTCCGGGTCAGGATCTGCGGGTTTGGGTGGTCGGGGGTCGGGTGCTTGGAGCGATGTTGCGCAGCAGTACCGACGGCAGTTTCAAGGCCAACATCAGCCGCGGTGGCAGCGGTCAGCCCTATACCCTCAATCCGGAAATTGTGCGGCTTTCCTTGGATTGCGCTGCCGCATTGAAGTTGGACATCGCAGGAGTTGATCTGTTATTTGATCAAGATCACTACTGCGTCTGTGAAGTCAACAGTGCTCCCGGCTTTGCTGGCTTTGAAGCAGCGACCGACCTGAATGTGGCCCGAACCATCCTGGAGCATTGTCTGGCTCGTCTGGATGTCAGGGCCTTGCAGCCGCTGAGCCCCTGGCCGCGCTGAGCAGCGGCGCGCCATCCACACGCTGGATCGCCACGACGCCGGGCCTTGGGATCCGGCCCGGTTCTGTGGCGGGCCAGTTGGATCCCAGAGGTACCGCTCTGAGCTGTTCAAACACTCCGCCATCCCGATCCCTGAGGGTATAGGCCTGGATTTCCTCCTGGCCTGACTGATGGCACGCGTTGTCCTCCCCGGGATGCTGCACCGCCAGAAACAAAGTGGTTTCGTGCGGGTCGAAGCAAGGGCCGGTGAGTTCACACTCCATCGGTCCAGTGGCGAACAGCAGAGCTTCGCCCGAACCAGGACCTTCGGCCGGTAATACCCAGCAGCTGTTGTTGCCGAACACATCGGCACTGCCATTGACCGCGGCCCGGTCGGTGACCATCCAGACATTGCCGGCCCTGTCGAGAGCCAGATTGTCGGGGTTGGCAAATCCAAGCCCCCCCTCCCAGGGGGTGCCGCCGGTGGCCACGTTCTGCCAGCGGAAGGTCTCGCCGGTTCTGCCCTGCGGCTGCGCGTCTTCCTGCAGACGCATCAGCCAGCCATAGGGCCAGGTGGGCTGTCCCGCCGGCCCCTTGAACAGAGCAGGATCAGCCTGTCCTTCCCCATCCGTTCCACCGGCGGTGAAGGTGATCAGCAGATCGCCGGTCCGCGGGTCGAGTTCGGTGTCCTCCGGCCGGGCCGTCGGGGTTGCCCCGGCAGCATTGGCAGCCAGATGGGCATCAATCAGGATGGCTCCCAGCTGTTCGTCGCCCCTGCCTGGGTAGAGATCGCCCAGGGTGCGGAAGCGTTGCCTGTAGGTGTGCAGGTCGGATTCACTCAGCAGCTGTTCGGCACCGGGCCGGCTGCGGTCGCTGTGGGGGACTGCCATGACCGCGGGCAGCCCATGGCGGGCGAAATGGGAGGGAGACAACGGCTCGATCCTCGTCTGCGGCAGCAGCGGAATCCAGCGGCCGCCGCCATCTTCCAGGAAGCGGGCCACCTCCAGCCGACCGCGCTCCAGAAGCCTTGAATTGGCGGGATCGGAGGGATCGCGGACGACCTCGGCACTGACGAAGCGATAGAGATGCCCCCCATGCCGATCACAGCCCGAATAGACCACCAGTGGCTCGCCGACGTGGGCGCGCACGGCCACCGCCTCATGGCGAAACCGGCCCAGGGCCGTGTGTTTCACCGCCGGCTTGTCAGGCCTGCGGGGATCGATCTCCACCATCCAGCCGTACTTGTTTCCCGCCAGGCCGAAGGGATTGCCCAGTCCTTCCAGACGGTCCCCATCGAAGCGGAACGGACGCTCCGCCGGAGCAGGCGAACTCCCATCGGCATAGACCGGCTCCACCACATGGCTCTGGATGTTCTCCTCGGCGGAGAGCACCGTGCCCCATGGGGTCTGACCTCCGGCGCAGTTGGCGAACGTGCCGATCACACGATCGCCGAGGCCATCGTCGTAGCCGAGGCGCTGGTGACGGCGGAAAACAGCTACGGCTGGCCCCGTGGTGCGCAGCCGTTCCTCCGGCCGCTGCAGACCACTAAGGCCGGTGATGCGCCGATCGAAGCGACCGGAGCGGTGCCGCCAGCCGTCCTCCGCGGTCCGGGAAAGTTCAACGACACCGATGCCCAGATCCGCCATGGCGGCGGTGGCCACCGCCAGCAACGCTCGCCGCAGGGGGTCATCGGCCTCCAGACTCCTTGCATCGACACTGCCTCCCCTGGCGGCAAGCAGCTCCTGCAGGGTCGTGAACGGCAGCTCCTGTCCGAACACCGTCGCGTAGCCGGCACACCATGGCCGCGGACTGATGTACTCGAAATTGACCGTCAACAGAGCCCGCTGCTCGTCGAGGGGGGTGAAAGCCAGATAGTCGTTGTTGAAGCCGAAACGGCCGCTCGCCAATCGATCACCCCACTGCAGCAGCACGTAGCTGCGGAACCCTTCCGGCACCTGCAGCCTGTCCTGCAGGGCAACGCGGGCGTAAAGGCGTCTCTGCTCGGCGGCAGTCAGGCGGTCGCTGGGCAGGGGGATGGGACCCCGCAGGGGCTCAAAGGGCAGCCGCATCGGGCGGCCACCAGAGCGAGCTGCGGGCAAAGAACCAGAGGCTGCCTGGGGATCGGCCAGGGCACGACCCGCCAGGCCGGCAGCGCCCAGGCCCAGCAGCTGAAGCAGCAGGGTGCGGCGGTGCAAAGGCCTCGTGGCATGGCGCTTTCGATCCTTTCGGATCGACCGGAGCTCCTTGGCATCGGGTGGCACCTGTCGGGGTCGGCCAGGAGACCACTGATCGATCCAGGCAGGTGTTGAGAAGCGCCGCTGCGCGAGCTGCTCAATGTGAATCAATTGCACAGAGCGACTCTGAGCAAAGGAATCATTGACTGGGGCGCTGCGGGAGTATTGGTGGCTGATTTAGTAATATTTTTCGCGTCTTTTGCCCCGAGATCACTTGCCGCCACGCGCTTGGTTGTCATCAGCTGTTGGTGCCTTTAGCGTCTGCTCAAGGCCGGGTGTTCGGCTTACCTGAATTCCACCAAGCACTCCTGTCATGGCGTTTCGCAACGCTTTTGTCGCAGCTCTTCTTCTTTCCTCCACCACGCTTGCCCCCGTTCCTGCAGCCTTAGCAGCCGGCGGTGGGAGCATGGTGACTGCTGATCCCTCCAAGCACTTCGATCCCAAGGGAAAAGAGCCATCGCGGTTCACCATCGAGCTGCAGAAAGGCCTGAGAGCGACACTCCCCTTTGAGGATCAGCGTGATTTCGAGGAAGCACGCAAGGGCTTTCTGGCAGCTCCCCCCTACAAGCGGATCATGGCCGATGCAGGCAACATCGCCTGGGACATGGAAAGCTATGAATGGTTACTGCAGGGGAAGCAGTTCGACACACTTCATCCCTCGCTACAACGCCAGGCTATTCTCAACATGGCCTATGGCCTCTATGAGGTTCAGCCGGGCAAGATCTACCAGGTAAGGGGTTTCGACCTTGCCAACATCAGCTTCATCAAAAGCAACAACGGCTGGATCATCTTCGACCCCCTGACCGCCAAGGAGACGGCTCGAGCAGCTCTCAACTTCATCAACCAGAAACTCGGGAAGCGGCCAGTAGTCGCCGTCATCTACTCGCACTCCCATGGCGACCATTTCGGCGGCGTTCGAGGTGTGGTGGATGAACGGGACGTTCGCAGCGGCAAGGTCAAGGTGATCGCACCAGTGGGCTTCATGCAACATGCAGTAGCCGAGAACGTCTATGCCGGCAATGCCATGACCCGGCGCATGTTCTACCAATACGGTGTACTGCTACCGCGCAGTCCATACGGTCACGTTGATCAATCAATCGGCAAAAACACAGCGGCCGGTAGCCTTGGCCTTATTCCGCCCAACGTCATCATCAAGGATGACTACGAGACGATGAACGTCGATGGCGTGACGATGGTCTTCCAGAACACGCCAGGCACCGAAGCGCCAGCCGAGATGAATATCTGGATGCCAGATCTGAAGGCATTCTGGGCTGCCGAGAACATCACGGGCACCATCCACAACATCTACACCTTGCGGGGTGCTGCTGTGCGGGATGCCCTCAAGTGGTCGAAATCAATCAACGAATCGCTGCACCGGTTTGGGGACCAGGCGGAAGTAATGTTTGCTTCCCACAGCTGGCCCCGTTGGGGCAATGCACGGATCCAGGAGGTGATGCGCACCCAGCGTGATGCCTATGCAAACCTCAACAATCAGGTGCTGTTCCTGGCCAATCAGGGTGTAACGATCAACGAGATTCAGAACGTCTACAAACTACCCAAATCGCTTGAGCAACGCTGGGCAGCCCGGAGCTATCACGGCTCTGAGGCCCACAACAGTCGAGCGGTGATCAATAAATACCTGGGCTACTGGGACGCCAATCCTGCCAACCTCATGCCCCTCTCCCCACGCGATTCGGCACCCCTCTACGTTGAGATGATGGGCGGCTCCGCGCGCATCCTCGCCAAGGGCAAGGCCCTTGCTGGTCAGGGCAAGTATCTGCATGCCGTTGAGATTCTCAACAAGCTGGTATTTGCTGAACCCAACAACCAGCCAGCCAAGGACCTGCTAGCCGATGTTTACGAACAGCTCGGCTATCAGAAGGAGAGCCCCAGCGTGCGCAACAGCTTCCTCGCCGGTGCCTATGAGTTGCGCAATGGGATTCCCAAGGGCGCTTCTCCCAAAAGCAGCGGGCCGGACATGATCCGCGCCATGTCCACCGACCTCTGGCTCGACTTCCTCGGGATCCGCCTCGACGGTTCCAAGGTGGAGGGCAAGTCGTTTGTAATGAACCTGATCACCCCTGACAACGGTGAAAAGTACATCGTGGAGCTCAATAACAGTACCCTCACCAACATCAAGGGCTATCAGGCCCGCAATCCTGATCTCGTGATCACCATCAATCGTTCCGATCTCGAAACCGTGATGATGGGTGCCGCCACCTTTGATGAACAGATCAAAAATGGCAAGGCCAGACTCGTGGGTAAACGTGAAGGCCTTGATCTGATCCGCAACGCTCTTGTCTGGTTCAACATGGGCTTTGAAGTACTTCCTGGCACTGGTGGCACCTCGCTCACCGCGCCCCGCGATCCAATGCAGCAACCGGCCCCAGCCCTCAACACGATCACCGATTGAAGGTGGGAATGCACAGACAGCTCAGAAGCAGAACGGCAGGAACTGGGTGCGGCAGGCGGCGTAGCCGTCCACTAGAGCGCCCAGGCCGATCTGATGGGCGATGCCGGAGCCGGTGATCGCCTCGGTGAGGATGCCGATCACAATGCCGACCATGGCGGCACGACCATTGAGCAGCTCCACCCGCTGGAGCTGCTCCCTGAGAATCAGCTGCTCGGCGCTGTTCTGATCAAAGCGGTCATTGGCTGGGGCGCTTGCGGGGGTGTTGGCCATGGGTAGGGACTGACGATGTTTCTGTTCGTAACGACAACTGTAACGCAATGTGACGAGGATCGGGCCCGCGGCGGTCACCGCCGCAGGCGTGAACATGGGGGTACCTCCTCCGCCCTCCATGGCCCTCCCTCCCGAGCTGAGCGAACTCGCCGCTGAGGACTGGCAGCGAATTCTCACGGCACTGCGGTATCAGGCCCGCGATCTGCACCATCGCTCCTACGCCGTGAGCAGCGATCGGCGCGAGCTGCTGTGGGGGGAGATGGATGCCTGCCTGTCCCTGGCGGACCACCTGGAGTGCCTCGCCGCTTCCCTCCTCCCCTCTTCCTCACATCAGGAGCAGGGTTGATGGAGGCGGAGCGCGGCGAAGCCGCAACAGGCAGGAGCATCCTGATCACCGGTGCCAGCTCCGGCATCGGCTTTGAAGCGGCGCAAGAGCTGCTGCGGGCCGGACACCGCCTCACCCTGCCGTGCCGCGATGCCGCCACCGCCGCAGCACTGCACCAACGCCTGGAAGGTTCGATCCAGACCGGTTCGATCCAGACGCCCCTCTGTGACCTAGCCGATCTGGAGAGCGTGGAGCGGTGCTCCGCCTCCCTGCTCGCGGCAGGCGAGCCGATCGACAGCCTGGTGCTCAATGCCGGCCTGCAGTACAGCGGGGCGAGCGAGCCCCGCTGGTCGGCCCAGGGGTTTGAACTCACGCTGGCGGTGAACCATCTGGCCCACCAGGCCCTGCTGCAACGCCTGCTGCCCTTGCTGCGCAGGGGCAGTTCAGCGCGGCTGGTGGTCACAACCTCGGAAGTTCACGACCCCACCACCGCCGGAGGCAAGGTGGGACCTCCGGCCGGCCTGGGGGATCTGGCCGGGCTGCGTCAGGGGCCGGGGGCGCCGATGCTGGATGGCACCAGCCCCTTCAATGCCGAGAAGGCCTACAAGGACAGCAAGCTCTGCAACCTGTTGATGGCGCGGGAGCTGGAACGGCAACTGCGGCAGGAGGGCACACCCCTGCCGGTGCTGGCCTGGAGTCCGGGGCTGGTGATCCCGCGGGGCAAGGGTGGCTTCTTTCGTTTCAGCAGCAGCCACAACCCCGTGGGCCAAATGCTGTTCGCCCTGGTCGCCCGTGATCTGCTGCGGCTCACCGAATCGCCCCAAAGAGCCGGTGCCCTCCTCGCCGGCCTGGCAACCACCACACCGCCGGCCCCCCAGGGCTTCCAGTACTGGAGCAACAGCGTCATCGGCCCAGGTCGCCTGGTCTTCCGGCTACGCGAGCCCAGCCCTGAGGCCAGCTCCTGCGAGCGGGCCGAGGAACTCTGGCGGCTCAGCGCCAGCCAGATTCAGCAAGCGATTGCCCATCTAGATACCTATCCAGATACATGTCCAGAGGGCGATTCTGGCTGATACAAGTCTGATTGATACAAGATCAAAGTCAAGACGTTGATTCTTAGCGCTAGATCTCAACTTCTTCGATCCTGTAATAGATCCGATCATCCGAACAACACAGATCGGCGTAATAGCGCTCCAGCACCGCATAGGCTTCGTCGAAGCTCTCAAACCGCTGGCCGGCGATGCTGTCGGTGAAGCCATCATCGCGAAGGATCTGAAAGCTCATTCGCACCCGCCGTACCCTCAACCCACTCTTGCCCAGGCCCATGACCGCCACGCCCTCCACGATCCGCACCATCCGGGTGGAGCTGAGCGCCAACGCCTATCCGATCGTGATCGGAGCGGGCTGCCTGGCACAGCTGGGCGAGCAGATCGCCGCCCAGGGGATCAAGGCGGGCACCAAGGTACTAGTGGTCACCAATCCTGTGGTGGAGACCCATTACGGCGCCATGGCCCTGGCGAGCCTGCAGGCAGCCGGCTTCGACGCCAGCACGCTGGTGATCGAGGCCGGCGAGGACCAGAAAACGCCGCACACCGTGGCGCTCATCCATGACGCCGCCTTTGAACGTCGGCTGGAGCGGGGCTCGCTGATCGTCGCCCTCGGTGGCGGCGTGGTGGGGGACATGGCGGGTTTTGCCGCCGCCACCTGGCTGCGCGGCATCAGCGTGGTGCAGGTGCCCACCACCCTGCTGGCGATGGTGGATGCCGCCATCGGCGGCAAGACCGGCGTGAACCATCCCGGCGGCAAGAACCTGATCGGCGCCTTTCACCAGCCGCGCCTGGTGCTGATCGACCCCGACACCCTGGTCACCCTGCCGGAGCGGGAATTCCGGGCCGGAATGGCGGAGGTGATCAAATACGGCGTGATCGGCGATGCCGTGCTGTTCACCGATCTCGAGGGGGCCGCCGCCCAGCAGCCAGGTGATGGCCTCGGCCGGCGCGAAGCGTTGGGAGACGTCCGGCTGCAACGGCTGCTGGAGCGCTCCGCTGCCGCCAAAGCCCGCGTCGTGGCCGCCGACGAGCGGGAAGGGGGGCTGCGGGCCATCCTCAACTACGGCCACACCCTCGGCCACGTGGTGGAAACCCTCTGTGGTTACGGCACCTTCCTGCATGGCGAAGCGGTGGGCATGGGGATGCTGGCGGCCGGCGAACTGTCGCTGCTGATGGGCCTCTGGAGCCAGGCCGATCAGGATCGTCAAAAGGCCCTGGTGGCGGCGGCCGGTCTGCCGGTCCAGCTGCCCGCCCTGGATCCGGAAGCCGTGCTGGCCTGCCTGCAGGGAGACAAGAAGGTGCGCAACGGCAGGGTGCGGTTCGTGCTGCCCACCTCGATCGGCAACGTGCTGATCAGCGATGACGTCAGCCCCGACCACATCCGGCAGGTGCTGGAGCGACTGGCTGTCTCCCCCGCAGCCTGAGGGCCGAACCACACCCACCTGTGCCGGCGCCCGAAAACCGAGCAGGATTGGTGCTGATCACCGCTCCCTCCTGGTGACGCTGGCCCGCCCATCCCTGGCCCGCCCTGGCCAGGCCCCCCTCCAACCGCTGATCCTCTGCCTGCTGCTGCTGGCATGCACGTCAGGCTGCGGCACTCCTGGCACGGGCAAGCTCAAGCGCAGCGAAGCCCCCGGCATGCCGGTGGCCACCGCCGCTGTTTCGTCTCCGGCCCGGCCCGCAGCGGGTACCAACCAATCCCTGGAACGCTGCCCTGCAGACAGCCCCAGGCTCGCGCTCCGTATGGGAGAACTGCGGCAGGCCGAAGCTGCCCTCGCCGCGGTCAAAGGTGAGCAGTACCGGCCGGTTCCGCCGCCAGCGCCGCTTGAGGAAGCCCAGGAATCCCGCTACCGACCGGAGGATCAGGACCTGGACCGCGAACACCATGCCCAGGCGATGGCGGCGTGGGAAACGGCGGAAGCCGAACGCCGCCGCCTCTGGGCCGAGGACCACGACCAGCGGCTGGCAGCGGCCCAGGGGCGGCTCGATCAGATCGCCGCGGACCTGCAGCGCCGGCGCGGGGATCTGTTCACCGGGCCAGGAAGCATCGAATTCAATCCGCAGGTGGCGGAAGCGATCCGGCTCTGCCAGGCCTGAGCCGATCCCGGCCCTCAGAGGCGGGGCGGATCCTGCAGGAACAGCGGCGGGGAAAGGGGAGCCCCGGCCCCGGGCCGGGAAAAGGCCAGCCAACGGAAGTCGCCCAGGGCATGGGGATCCACCAGCCGCAGCAGGGCCTCGCGGCGCTGCAGCAGGGCCGCCAGGTCGGTGGGGCTTCCCTGTTGCAGCCCATGGAGGCGTTCCGCCAACCCGAGGGCCAGCAGCGCCTCCCCCTGGCGCCGCTCACCGAGGAATTGCCAGCCGCTGCTCAGGGCCGCCGCCTGCAGGGTTTCCAGGCAGAGATGGGCCGTGAGGTCCCACTCGCCGGGGGCCTGCAGCGGATCCGGGCTGGCCTGCTGGGCCCGATAGGCCATCAGGGTGCCGTTGCTGCGCTGGGGGGCGTAATAGCGGGCGGCGGAGTGGGCATAGTCGATCACCAGCAACTGGCCCTGCTCCACGGCCGCTGCGCAGGCCTCCAACCAGGGCGAGAGCTCCCCATGCAGCTCGCTGCACCACCCCGGTGGGCGGTGGGGCCCGGGGGTGGCGAGCTGCAGCGACTCCAGCAGCGCCAACAGCGAGGGATCCAGAGGTTCGCCAGGCTCCAGCCGCAACCGATCGCCGTGGAGTATCACCCGCTGGCGGCGCCACTGCGCCCCGTCCGACACGATGCGCTCCACCGCAAGGGCATCGAGCACCTCGTGGGCCAGCACCACCCCCCGCACGGGCCGGCAGGCCAGCTGCTCGAAGCTGACCCAGCGCCGCGGCAGGGGGCAGCCGGCCAGGTGGCTGCGCTGCCGGTCGGCCATGCCCGGATTCGGTTCCACCAGCACCAGTTCGAGCCGCGCGCACAGCTCGGGCCAACCGCTGGCCAGCGCCGCCGCCAGCTGGCCGGCCAGCTGGCCCTCACCTGGGCCTGTCTCCACCAGCGATAGCGCTCCTGGCAGGGGGTCCAGCCACTGGGCCAGCTGGGGCGCCAGCAGGGCCGCGAATTCCGGCCCCAGGGAAGGGGCCGTGGCGAAATCCCCCTGGGGGCCGATCCGCAGGCGGCCGCTGCCGTAGGCCCCATGCTGCGGGTCATGCAGCACCCACTCCATATAGGTGCAAAAGGGCACCGCGCCGCCCGCTGCTGCCAATCGCTGCCTCAGCCAGGGCGGGCAGGAATCCCCAGACGCCTGGGAAGGGCCGGGAGAAGGGAGGGAAATCAAGCGCTGGGGGGCGAAGCTCGGTGAGAATGCTGCCCCACGCGGAGGCGGTCTTGAGGCAGAAGGCAACGGAACGGAGCGGGGGCCGGCAGCCGCTCTGGCAATCCCTGGGTCGCTGGCTACTGGGCATGGGGCTGGCGGTGGTTCTGCTGCTGGGACCGGGCCGGGGGCTGCCGGCCTGGGCCTACGACAACCCGGACCTGCTGCCGGACCACCCGACCCCGGTGATCGATCTGGCCCGGCTGCTGACCGATGGCCAGCGGGCCGGGCTCGAAGGCGAACTCGAGGCCTTCGAGCAGAACAACGGCTGGAAGCTGCGGCTGCTCACCCAGTACGACCGCACCCCCGGGCTGGCGGTGAAGGACTTCTGGCAGCTCGATGACCGCAGCCTGCTGGTGGTAGCCGACGAACGGGGCGGCAACCTGCTCAACTTCAACGTGGGGGATGCGCTGTTCGCCCTGATGCCCCGCACCTTCTGGGTGGAGCTGCAGACCCGCTACGGCAACCAGTACTACGTGCGCGATCACGGCCGCGACGGCGCCGTGCTGGATGCGATCCATTCCGTGCAGGGCTGCCTGGAGCGGGGCGGCTGCCAGGTGGTGCCAGGTCTGCCGCGGGAACAGTGGCTGCTCACCCTCTGCACCTCGATCCTGGGGGGGTTGATCGTGGGGTTCGCCGGCTTTCCGCGCCAGCCGGGGCGGCGGGTCGAATGGGCCTGGGTGCTGCTGCTCTCGCCTCTCTGGGTGATCCTGTTCGGCGTGTTCGGCGTGGCCCCGATCGTGACCCGCACCTCCGATCTGCTGCCGCTGGCGCGCAATGGTCTGGGCTTTATCGGAGGCGCGGTGCTCGCCTATCTGATCGCCCAGAAAACCGTGGGCCGCAAACTGGAGGAGGGAGGCCAGGGGTGAGCCTCCTGGTTTCGCCATGAAAAAACCCCGGGCCAGCTACAGGTCCGGGGTTTTCTGCTGATCACCTGACGTCAGTTGGTGCTGATCGGGCGGGGGCCGATCGACTCGAGGCGACAGGCCAGGGAGTTGTCGTTGCAGGCAGGACGAACCTTGCGGATCGCCACGTTCTCCCAGGTGGGGACGCCTGTATCGCGGAGTTCGGCCAGGCTCTGCTCGTAGAAGCGCTTGAGGTCGTCGAAACGGCGTACCGGCTGGCCGTAGTAGCTCTGGCCGGCCAGGGTGGGGAACGAGGCCCATTCAGGGGCCAGCCTGGCGGCCAGCTCGGGGGTCATTTCGCCGCGGTCGGCGAGTCCCAGGGCACCGCGCCGCTTCACCAGAAACAGAGCTGCCTGGTCCTGGGCCTGGGGGTCAAACCGGGAAAGCCCAAGGGCCTGGGACACCATGTTCCAGGTGAAGGGCATGAACTGATAGGCCCCGGCCGCGGCGCTGGCATAACGCCTGGTGTACATCACCCGATCCGGATGCCGCTCGAGCGAATTGACCAGGGTGCCACCGAAGAGGGTGCGATACCCCATCTCGTGGCCGTTGGCCCAGGTGCCCTCGGCGTAGCGGATCGTGTTGAGGAGGGCCTTGCGCTCCGGGGTGATGGCGAAGGTGCGCGGTGCGGCCGGCGGAGGCGGCAGAAAGGCGAGCTGGGGCAAGGGTGCGACCGCGGGAAGCGGGGCCGGGACGGTGTAACGAGCCTGGTCGGAGTTCAGAGCCCAGGAACCGGGCTGCTCGGCTGCGGCGACAGGGCCTGCGATGCAGAGGCCCAGGCCGGCGACGAAGAGCGGGAGGCGGGAGCGCTGAAAAATCGACAAAACAAACGCAGACAAAGGACAAAAAATGAGGAAGCCGAAAACTGGCTTCACAAACTCGTGAAACGAAAAAACAAACTTCGCGCCAATTTGCCTATTGATCCGGGCAATGGCGATCGTTCCTGTGACGATCACACAAGTGTCCATCAGTATCACGAACTACAGCGTTGGTTCGAATCACTGAACCTCACTGCATTTCAGTAGATCTGATGAACAGAAGATCAAACCATCTCCGGTCTACCGATCGGATCTACTGATCCTTCGCTCCGCCAGGTCGATCAGCAGCTCCGCCGCACGGGCCTCCCCCTGCAGCGCAAGCGCTCCCCGGCGCGGCGGCAGCAGGGGTCTGTCCAGATGCCACTCGCCCGCCAGCAGCTCTTCCTGGCTCAACAGCTGGTGGAATCCATGGTCCTGCAGAGCCTCCTCCAGTACAGGAGCCTCCGCGAATCCATCGCGGCGCTGCACCACATGCAGCCCCACCCCCTGGCTGAAGGCCTCGCAGAAGCTGCTGTAGCCGGGTTTGGTGATCAGCCGCCCCGCCACCGGCATCAGATCCAGCGGCCGGCAGCCCGGCGGCAACACCCGACCGTTGCCCATCGAGGCCAGGGCCGGGTCCGGCCCGATGAACACATGCTCCGGCCAGCGCTGCAGCAACGCCGGATCGAGCGGCAGGCCGAGGCCACCGAAACTGATCAGCACCACCTGATCCCGCTGGCATGGCAGCCGCAGCTCGCGGGCCAGGGCCGCGGTGTCGAGACGGGGCCGGGAGGCCGTGATGCCGACGGCCTTCTCCTCCACCCCCCACGGCATCGGCAGCGCCAGGGGGCAGCGGATCAACAGGTCGCCGCGGCCGTAGAGCTCGGTGCAGCGGCGGGCCCAGGGTGCGAAGGCTCCGCCCAGGGGGCCGTAGATGGCATCCCAGCCGAAACTCGCCAGCCACGCCAGGGGGGCGCCCAGCTGTTCGGCCAGCAGCGCGGCGGCCGGAGGCACATCGGCGAGCACCAGCACCGGTTCGGACTGGGCGGTGATCCAGGCGGCCTCGGCCGCGATCCTGGCCGGCAACTCCCGCTGGAGCTCCTCGAGGGCCACCAATGTGGCAATGGGGTCACAGCCCAGCGCCTGGGACTGCACCATGCCCACGTCCCAGCGGCAGGACCTGCGCTCGTGGCGCACCGGTCCATAGGCGAGATCGAGGAAAGCATCCGGCAGTCCACTGGAGACCACCAGGCGCCAGTCGGGTCGCCGGGAGGCCAGCTCCGCCAGCACAGCGGCCGTACGCGAACCATGGCCGAAGCCATGGCTGCTGTTGCACACATAAAGAAGCATCAGCAGCAGACCGCCAGCGGAGGTGGGGAGGGTGCCACCGACCACAGGGTCTGTTCGTAGTGCAGTTCCCCGCCCAGTCCATACCAGCGATGGGCCACATGGCACAGCTCGCCGTTCACGAAGCGCACCCAGCTGAAATGCCGCAGTTCGCGGTCGTGCTGATCGATGCCGTGGCGCGGCACGCAAGCGGTGTTGAGATGGATGGTGCCGTGGCGATCACGATGCAGGCTGCGGCGCTCTCCCTGGCCGCGCCGCAGCCCATGGTGCATGTGGCCGAACACCACCAGCGGCAGCGGGCGACGGCGACGGATGCGCTCGATCGCCAGGGCCAGGTCCTGGTCACCCCAGTCGCAGGCGGGCGCCTTCCAGTCGCGACCGCAGGGATCGTTGGCATCACTGCCGAGGCCGGAGGGACCGCAGTGGGCCAGCAGCACCAGCGGCAGGGCGGGATCGGCGGCAGCGGCGGCGGTCACGATCCGCTGCACCGACTGCTCCAGCTCCACGGGGCCATAGACCGCCCGCATCGCCGGCGACAGATGGAAGCCCCCACCGGCACTGCCGGGACGGGCTCCCACCACGGCCAGCCCCGGGGGGGTCAGCTGACGCAAGCCCCAGCCGCAATGGAGCTCCCCCAGCAGATCGAGCTGACGTTGCAGCGTTCGGCCGCTGCAATCGCGGGCCGAATCGTGATTGCCGAGCACACAGGCCACCGGCAGCCGCAACTGCTGCAGCAGAGCCGGAATCCGCTGGCGCCCGTCACTGAAGTCGCCCACCAGCAGGAGGGCATCGGGGGCAAGCAGCTCGAGCAGGGCCTGGTCGGCGCCATCCCACTGGTCATGCAGATCTCCTGCGATGGCGATCTCCAATACGACCAATCCCCACAGCTGCCTAGGCTCGACCCATCCTGCCTGAAGCGAGGTCAGCGTTGGTCCGCACGGTCGCCATGTCACCGGCCCTACCGGTGCCCCAGGATCTGCCCGGCGCGATCGAAACCCTGCGGCGGGAACGCAACGCCGTGATCCTGGCGCACTACTACCAGAACGACGAAATCCAGGACATCGCCGATTTCATCGGCGACTCGCTGGAGCTCTCCCGCAAGGCCGCCAGCACCGAAGCGGACGTGATCGTGTTCTGCGGTGTGCACTTCATGGCGGAGACCGCCAAGATCCTCAATCCCACCAAAACGGTGCTGCTGCCCGACCTGGAAGCAGGCTGCAGCCTCGCCGATGCCTGCCCGGCCGACCGGTTCGCCGCCTTTCGGGCCGCCCATCCCGATCACCTGGTGGTGAGTTACATCAACTGCTCTGCGGCCGTGAAGGCCCAGAGCGATCTGATCTGCACCAGCAGCAACGCGGTGGACCTGGTGCGCCAGCTGCCAGCCGACCGACCGATCCTGTTCGCCCCGGATGAAAACCTCGGCCGCTGGGTGCAACGCCAGAGCGGCCGCGAGCTCACCCTCTGGCCCGGCAGCTGCCAGGTACATGAAAGCTTCAGCGAACAGGCCCTGCTGCAGCTGATGCAGGAACATCCGGAAGCGGAGGTGATCGCCCACCCCGAATGCCAGCAGCATCTGCTCGATCTGGCCGACTTCATCGGCTCCACCAGCAAGCTGCTGCAACGGGCCGAGACCAGCCCAGCCAGCACTGTGATTGTGCTCACCGAGCCCGGAATCCTGCACCAGATGAGACGCAGGGTGCCGCACAAGACATTCTTCGAGGTGCCGGGCATCGATGGCTGCAGCTGCAATGCCTGTCCGTACATGCGGCTGAACACGCTCGAGAAGCTCTGGCACTGCCTGGCAATGATGGAGCCGCAGATCGTGCTGGACGAGACCCTGCGCCAGAGAGCACTGCTGCCGATCGAAAAGATGCTGGCGATGAGCCGCTGACGCCAGTCCCTTGCTCCCCGCCGATGGCCTGCTGACCCTCACGCCCCAGGGCCTTTACTGCGCCGCCGCCGACGCCTGGATCGATCCCTGGCGGCCCGTGCCACGGGCCCTGATCACCCACGCCCACGCTGACCACGCCAGGTCCGGCTCGGGCACCTACTGGGCCGTGGGCAGCGCCGAGGGGATCCTGCGCCAGCGGCTCGGCCAGGCCATCGATCTGAACAACGTGACCTATGGGCACGAATGGCGCCTGGGCGACGCGAAGCTGTCGTTTCACTCGGCGGGCCATGTGCTCGGATCCGCCCAGATCCGCCTGGAGGCCGGCGGTGAATCCTGGCTGGTGAGCGGGGACTACAAGCGCGATCCCGATCCCAGCTGCAGCCCATTCGAGCCGGTGCGGGCCGATGTGCTGATCACGGAAGCCACCTTCGGGTTGCCGATCTACCGCTGGCGGCCGGGGAAGGAGGTGGCCGCCGAGCTGCTGCAGTGGTGGAGGGGGGCACCCGATCGCCCTTCGGTGCTGTTCTGCTATGCGTTCGGCAAGGCCCAGCGGGTGCTGGCCGAACTGCATGGCCTCGGGGTGGAGGAGGAGGTGCTGCTGCATGGGGCGGTCCAGGCCCTGGTGGAGCCCTACCGGACCCAGGGCATCGCCATGGCTCCCACCCGGGCCCTTTCCTCCCTGCCCCGCGACGCTTCGGTGGCCGGCCGCCTCGTGCTGGCGCCGCCTTCGGCCCACCGCACGCCCTGGATGCGGCGGTTGCCGAGGGCGCAGACGGCCTTTGCCAGCGGCTGGATGGCGGTGCGGGGCGCCCGAAGGCGGCGGGGCTTCGAGCGGGGGTTCGTGCTCAGCGACCATGCCGACTGGGACGGACTGGTGCGCACGGCCCGCGAAAGCGGCGCCCGGCAGATCTACGTGACCCATGGCCACAGCGATGGACTGGCCCGCTATCTGAGGGAGGAGGAGGGCATCGCCGCCGCCCCCCTCCAGGCAACGACCACGACATCCTGAAGTCAGTAGATCGCGGCCGTCAGAGGTAAAATCGCCGAAAACAAAAAGCAGTGAGCGGCCCCAAGACCTTTACCCACCAACTCCTTAACAATAGCCTGCATCGCATTCTCGGACCCGCTGGCCTCCAGTCACTGCTCCTCAATCGCCCCGAATATCGATTTGTCCATTCCGAAAGCGATCTGCTGGACCAGCACCGGCACAACAATTCCAGCGGCGACCAACAAAACTTCTCGTCCCTAGATCTGGGCTGCGGGATAGAACCACGCAACCCCTTCGGGGCGAAAAATATTTATGGAATTGACATTCGCAGCAGCGAAAATCCTAATATTCTAAGCGCTGATCTTTTTTGCTCACCCATTCCATTTGCCAGCGATAAATTTGATTTCGTTTGTGCCTACGACTTCATCGAACACATCCCACGCACGGTCATCCAGGAATCTACGCGCTTCCCCTTTATTGATTTAATGAGCGAAATCCATCGCGTTCTCAAACCCGGTGGCTTGTTTTACTCCCACACCCCCGCTTATCCCTTTAAACAGGCCTTCCAGGACCCCACCCACGTCAACATCATCACTGAAGGCACCTTTCCGATCTACTTTTGTGACAACGACAAAGACAGTGCTTTCGGCCGTGCCTACGGCTTCAAAGGTCGCTTTGAACTCGTCGACCAGTGTTGGCTGAGCCATAAGTTGCTGACCCTGTTGAGAAAATCGTGACCCCACCGCGACAGGGCCATGCATCGCTTCTGCCGCCTGTTTCAGCAGCTGGACCAGACCAGCGGCACCACCGCCAGGGTAGAGCTGCTGCGCCTCCACTTCGAGAGCGTGGGCGCCCAGGCTCCCGCCGATGCGGCCTGGGGCCTGCATTGCCTGCTGGGTAAACAGCGCCGACGCCTGATCACCGGCCGCCGTCTGCGCCAGATCTGCCTTGAGGCCACCGCGCTACCCGAATGGTTGTTCGACGACTGCCAGGCCCATGTGGGCGACTCCGCGGAAACGATCGCCCTGCTCTGGCATCAGCTAGCTCCAGCCTCCCCCGCCCCTGCCGCCAGCGCAGGGGTGGCCGAGCGATCGCTGCAGCACTGGATGGAGCAGATCCTGCCCCGGCTGGCTGCCCTGGAAGGGGAGGCCCAGGCCGAGGCCGTACGCGCGTTGTGGCACCAGCTCCCGGCCGACCAGCTGCTGGTGGCCAACAAACTGCTCACCGGCGGTTTCCGGGTGGGGGTGGCCCAGGGGCTGGTGCTGCGTGCCCTCGGCCAGCTCAGCGGCCTGGAGGAATCCCTGCTGCAGCACCGGCTGATGGGCGGTTTCGTGCCCTCGGCCGACTCCTGGGCCGACCTGCTCGCCCCATCCGAAACAGGCACCGCCGTCCGCAGCCGCCCCTATCCGTTTTTCCTGGCCTCCTCCCTCCCCAGCGCCGCCCCACCTGAAAGCCCGACCAGCGACTGGTTGGTGGAATGGAAATGGGATGGAATCCGCGGCCAGCTGATCCGACGCGGCGGCGAGAGTTTCCTTTGGAGCCGCGGCGAGGAACTGATCCATCCCGCCTTCCCCGAACTGCTCGACCTGGCGCAGACCCTGCCGGATGGCACGGTGCTGGATGGGGAGGTGGTCGTCTGGCCGGCGGCGGCTCCGCTGCCTGCCCCCTTCGCCCAGCTCCAGCGACGTCTGGGGCGCCGGGCGCCCGGGGCCGGGCTGCGCAGGGAATGCCCGGCCGCCTTCGTGGCCTACGACCTGCTCGAGCAGGGGGGACAGGACCTGCGCCCCGAACCCCTGGAACAGCGCCGATCCGCCCTGGAGACGCTGATCCGGCAATGGCAGGAGGCGGCGTCCAGCCCCGTCGCCGGCCTCCTGCGCCTCTCCCCCCGCCTGCCCCTGGCCGAGTGGGGGGCCCTGGACGCCCTGCGGCAGCAGGCCCGCAGCGCCGGAGCCGAAGGCCTGATGCTCAAGGCCCTGGCCTCCCCCTACCTGACGGGAAGGAAGCGCGGGCACTGGTGGAAGCACAAGCTGGAGCCACTGCGGCTCGATGCGGTGCTGCTCTATGCCCAGGCGGGCCGCGGACGCCGCGCCAACCTCTGCACCGATTACACCTTCGGCCTCTGGAACGGCGACGGCGCCTTGGTGAGTTTCGCCAAGGCCTATTCGGGGCTCACCGATGCCGAGATCGAGGAGCTCGATGGCTGGATCCGGCGCCACACCACCGAGCGCTTCGGGCCGGTGAGGGCGGTGGAGCCCCTGCAGGTGTTCGAGCTGGCGTTTGAGGGGATGCAGGTGTCGCGGCGCCACCGCAGCGGCATCGCCGTTCGCTTTCCCCGCATCCTTCGCTGGCGGCGCGACAAGGGCGCCGCGGAGGCCGATACGCTCGAGTCCGCCCTCGCCCTGCTTCCGGAACCGCCGATGCCGAACCCCCTGGCACAGCCGGCAGGGTGAAGGCCCTCGAGCCGATCGAAGACTGGTTCCGCCGCCAGGGCTGGCGACCGATGCCATTTCAGAGGGAGTGCTGGCGCGCCTATCTGCAGGGACGCAGCGGCCTGATCCAGGTGCCCACCGGCGCCGGCAAGACCTATGCCGCCGTGATGGGGCCGATCGCCGAGATGCTCGGCCAGGCAGCGGAACCAGGGCTGCAGCTGCTGGTGATCACGCCGCTGCGGGCCCTAAGCCGCGACCTGAAACTGGCGATCGAAGCCCCGATCGAGGCGATGGGCTGGCCCCTGCAGGTGGGCCTGCGCAACGGCGACACCCGCAGCAGCGAACGAACCCGCCAGCTGCGGCGCCCGCCCCAGATCCTGATCACCACTCCCGAATCCCTGGCGGTGCTGCTGGCCAATCGCCAGGCCGCCGAGCTGTTCGGTGGGCTTCTGGCGGTGGTGGTCGACGAATGGCACGAACTGCTGGGCAGCAAGCGCGGCAGCCAGACCGAACTCTGCCTCGCCTGGCTGCGACGGCAGCGGCCTCAGCTGCGCACCTGGGCGGTGAGTGCCACGATCGGCAATCCCGAGGAGGCCGCCCGCTGCGCCGTGGGCGAGGGGGGAGACCCACAGATCGTGACGGCCCGGCTGCGGCGCGCCACCGAAATCCGCAGCCTGCTGCCCCCCACGATCGATGGCTTCCCCTGGGCCGGCCATCTGGGCCTGCGGATGTACGAGGAACTGGTGGCCGGCCTGGATCCGGGGGTGAGCACCCTGCTGTTCACCAACACCCGCAACCAGGCGGAACGCTGGCACCAGTGCCTGCGCTACGCCTGCCCGGAGATGGAGGGCGCCCTGGCCCTGCACCACAGCGCCATCGATCGGGCCGAACGGGAAGCGATCGAGGCCGGCGTCAAGGCCGGCAGCCTGCGCTGGGTGGTCTGCACCGCATCCCTTGATCTGGGGGTGGATTTCCAGCCGGTGGAACGGGTGGTGCAGATCGGTTCCGCCAAGAACCTGGCCCGGCTGCTGCAGCGGGCCGGCCGCTCGGCCCACAGCCCCGGCGGCACCTCCCAGGTGCTGTTTCTGCCCACCCATGCGCTGGAGCTGCTGGAGGTCTCGGCAATGCGCAGGGGCCTGGCGGCAGGTCTAGTGGAGAAGCGGCTGCCCCCCCAGGCCCCGCTCGACGTGCTGCTGCAGCATCTGGTGACCCTGGCCTGCGGGCCGGGGTTCGAGCCGGAGCAGGAGTGGCAGACGGTGCGCAGCGCCTGGAGCTACCGGGAGCTCGATCACGCCAGCTGGCAGTGGTGCCTCCGCTTTCTGGAGCAGGGAGGCGACTGCCTCGGGGCCTACCCCCGCTACCGCAAGCTTGAACGGGACCCTGAGGGCGCCGCCGATGGCAGCCGTTTCCGCTACGTGGTGCGCGATCCGGCCCTGGCCAGGCTGCACCGGCTGAACATCGGCACGATCACGGCCGACCGCGCCGTGACGGTGCGCTTCGTGCGAGGCGCGGTGCTGGGCCAGGTGGAGGAAGCCTTCATCTCGCGGCTGAAGCCCGGGGATGGCTTCTTCTTCGCGGGCCGCTCCCTCCATTTCGTCCGCCTGCGGGAGATGACCGCGCTGGTGAAGGCCAGCAGCAGCAAGGGCAGCCTGGTGCCGGCCTGGGCAGGGGGACAGATGGCCCTCTCCGATCTACTGAGCCACCAGCTGCGCCAGGAGGTGGACCACTGCGCCGGTGCTCTGAATGGGGAGACCCGGCTGGACACACCGGAACTGCGCGCCCTGGCACCGCTGCTGACTCGCCAGGCCGACCTTTCGGTGCTGCCCCGCAGCCACCAGTTCCTGGTGGAGCTCTGCCGCAGCCGCGAAGGCAGCCATCTCTACGCCTACCCGTTCGAGGGGCGCTTCGTGCACGAGGGCCTGGGCTTTCTGTGGGCCTGGCGGCTGGCTCGCCACAGGGCCGCCTCGATCACCGTCTCAGTGAACGACTACGGCTTCGAGCTCCTCGCCCCGAGGGGGTACCCGTTCGAAGAGCTGATGGAAAAGCATTCCGAGGAGCTGCTGAACCATGAGCACCTGGAAGAAGACATGGATCAGGCGATCCATGTTTCGGAGCTCTGCCGGCGGCGGTTCCGCTCGATCGCCCAGGTAAGCGGTCTGGTGGTGAACGGCCTGCCAGGCCAGACCCGCAGCGGCAGTCAGCTGCAGATCAGTGCCGCCCTGCTGTTCGATGTCTTTCAGCGGCACGAACCCGGCAATCTTCTGCTCCGGCAGGCCCGCAGGGAAGTGCTTGAAGAACAGCTCGAACGGCACCGGCTGGAGGCGACCCTGCGGCGATTGCAGGCCAGCGACCTGCTGGTGGAACACACCGCCCGGCCCGGTCCCCTGGCCTTCCCCCTGCTGGCCGAAAGGCTCAATAACCGCATGAGCACTGAATCGGTGCAGGAGCGCCTGCAGCGCCTGATCCGGGAGGCCACCGCTGTGGAAGCGGGCGAGGGGGAGGACGCGGAACCGGGGAGAAGGTAACCGTTGCCACCACCAGCAGACCAGCCAGAGGGCGAAGGTTGGAGCGGAACACCAGGGGCCCGATGGCCCCTTTTTTTGTGCGCCGCCCCCGCTTTCCTTAAGGGCAACTGAAAAACCGCAGCGATGGCCGGAAGATCGCCCAGTTGGCGAACGGCACCAACCTGGCTGGCCATAGAAATCTCCGTTCTTACTTTGCATCCCCTGATCTGATCCAGATCAGCATCAGTTATCAGCCTGTGGAAAATCTTGGCCAGGCTGTGGCTCCCTTCGTTCAGAGCCCCACCAACGAAAGCTCGGTTCTCTTCTGCAACGTCATCTGTCCGATCGACAACTGATTCTCTTCAAAGAATCCAGAATTGAGGCGGGTCAGGAAGCCTTTTCCAGCCGCTTCACGATCAGGGCCATCAGGGCGAGGGAAGCGGCAAAGGCGATTAACAGTGCGATGGTCATCGGGCCTGGGAAGCAGCAGGATGGGGCGATTATGCCTCCCATACCCCCTGCCCCGGCCGAGGCGGAGCGGCTCGTATTCGTCTACGGCACCCTGAAACGAGGCCAGCCCAACCACCACCTGCTGGCCTCCAGCCGCTTCCTCGGATTGGCTTCCCTTACAGGGATGCAATTGCACGACCTGGGCCCCTTCCCGATGGCGATCCCCGGCGAAGGCACGATCCATGGGGAGGTTTACGGAGTACCGCGGGCGACCCTCCCCGCCCTCGACCGGCTGGAAGGGGTGCCGCGGCTCTACGGACGCTGCCGCAGGCGACTCGACGATGGCAGGCGGGTGTGGGTGTATCTGGGTCGGCCCCACCAGGTGCGCCATTCCCCTGCCCTTCCCCAGGGCCACTGGCCGGCACCGATGCTGCTGGCCCTGCTGCTGGCCTTCGACACCCTGGCCGCCTGCGGCCGCTGGCAGAACAGCCGCGGGCTGGCCCGGATCGAGCTCGGCAATGCCCTCGGCGCCGCCGCCTACCTCAGCAAACGCAAAAAACTGCTGGAAAGCCCCGCCGAAGCCCCCGTGGAGCTCTACGCCGAAACCGACCTGCGTCGCGTCTGTGCGGGCTGGCGCTAGGCGGCCACCAGCCAGCGACCGACCAGTCCGAGCCCGAGGCTGACCACCGAAAGACCCACCCACTCCCAGCGATCCGGCTGCAGCAGGCGCCGCAGCAGCAACGAGCTGCCGCCCACCCCCAGCAGCACCACCACGGTCTGGCAGAAGCCGATCACATGGGGATCGGCACTCCAGCCAGGGGCCCGCAGCGCCAGATCCGGCCAGCGGCCCGCCAGGCTCAGCGGCAGCAGCAGGCCGGCCTCGGCCATCCCCAGCACTAGATGGTGGGCAAGCATCAAGGCCCAGAGCAAGGGCAACAGGGCGTAGAGCACCAGGCGACGGCGGCCCAGGACCAGAAACAAGCCGCCGGGCATGGCCAGAGCCAGGGCAGCGAACGCGAGCCGAGGCAACAGCGGGCCCTCCTGCAGGCTGGCAGGGGCCAGCGGCAACCAGCCCAGCAGGCGTTGCCAGTGGTGCAGGCAGATACCGCCGGCAAGCACCAGGATCAACCCGGCCTCGCCGCCCGGGGCGCTGAGGTCTCGCTGCAGATCGGCGGCCGGAGGCCGCAGCCGCAGCTGCACCGAGCGGTGGGGGCAGGCCTGGGCGCAGGTGAGGCAGAGCACACAGTTGCGGTTGTCGGTGAGATGGGCCGGATGGGTGCCCAGGGGGCACCCGGGGGTGGCCATCCCTTCCCCTTCCGCCGGTCCCCCCTTGAAACAGGCATAGCTGCTGCAGCTGCCGCTGCAGGTACCCGCCTGGGCCCGCAGTTCCGTGATCGCCAGCTTGGCGAACAGGCCGTTCATGCCACCCACCGGGCAGAGATAGCGGCACCAGAAGCGCTTCTCGAACAGCAGGGATCCCACCACGGCACCGGCGGTGATCAGAAGCAGCAGACAACTACTCAGCCAGGCGGTGTCCTCCAGGTTGGCCACCTCCTCCCACAGCAGGATCGCCGCGAACCCGCCCGCCAGCAGGGGGGCGGCCCAGCGGTCGCTGTCGCCCCGCGGCCAGGTCGCGGGGCGCAGCCCCAGCAGCCGGGCCAGCCGCTGGCAGATCTCCCCCCACACCATGAACGGACAGAAGGAGCACCAGAGCCGGCCCACCAGGGGATAGGTGAGCAGAATCAACGGCCACCACCAGGCCCAGAACAGCACCAGGGCGCCGTTGTGGGCCCGGTCCTGGGGGCCCCACCAGAGCCAGAGGTTCACCAGCACGAACACCCAGCTCACCAGCCCAAATAAAAGGCCGTTCCAGAGGCGGGGAGAACGCATCAGATCCCGCAGCGGCGGTTTCCAGCGCCAGAGGTCGAAACGGGCCCGCGGCTGCTGACGCCGTTCGGTCCAGAACACATCGTCGGGGAGCAGGGTGGGGCGATCGCGGCTGCACTGGCGAAGCGCCCGCTCGATCACCTGCTCCAGCTCCCGCACATTGCCGGGGAAGTCGTAGGTCTGGAGACGCTTCACCAGGGTCTCGCTCACCTGCGGGGGCCGGGTCCAGCCCAGGCTCCTCCCTTTCTGACGCACGCCATAGCGCAGCCATTCCCCCAGGTCCTGGCGCCGCACCCGCAGGGGCGGCACCCGGATCTGGCGGCAGATCGCATCGAGAGGCGGGACAGATTTCTCAGCCGTGAGAAAGACACGGCCACTGAAATGGCGGGGCTCCGCCGCGGGCCCGGGACCGACCCAGGTGCCGCTGCGGGCCAGCTCCAGCAACCGAGGCTGCAGGGCTGGATCGGCCCGATCGATCTGGTCGAGCAGCAGGGATCCACGACCCAGGCACTCCAGCAGCGAGAGGCCGTCCGCCCCCGGCGCGAACAGCTCGGCGCCGTCCGAGCGCAGCAGGGCGCAGTTGAGGCGAACGATCAGCTGCTTGCGATCCGCCGATCCGAAATGGATCAGGGCCGCGATGTTGTCCTTCTCCAGGCCCGGTTCACCGCTGATCAGCACCGGGCAGTGCTTGGGATCGGCCGCAGCCGAGCGGATCGACTCGCGCAGCTTCTGGGCATAGCGGCTGCTGCCCACGATCCCGCGGCGGGCCCGCCCCATCAGCAACGGCGCCAGACGAAGCACGGCAGACGCACTGGGGGTGGAAGCCATCGGATCGCAGGCAGCGCTGCGTCGATTCTGGGTGGACGCCGATGATGGACCTCTCCCGCAGCCCCCCCCATGACCCTGCGTCTCTACGGCAGCGCCCGCAGTCGCGTCAGCCTGCCCCGCTGGTACCTGGAGGAGAAGGGCATCGCCTACGAATGGATCGTGCTCGATTCCCAGGCAGGCGAACACCGCCAGCCCCCCTTCCTGGCGATCAATCCGTTCGGCAAGATGCCGGCCCTAGAAGACACAGCCCTGGTGGGCCCCGATGGCGGGCCGCTGAAGCTGTTCGAGAGCGGGGCGATCCTGCTGCATCTGGCCGAGCTGTACGGCCAGGAGTTCAGCAGCGCTGGATCCGGCGATGCCGCCACCAGCGCCGTCCGCCGCGCGCTCACCGCCCAGTGGGTGCTGTTCGCCAACTCCACCTTCACCGCCGCCCTGATGGGCCACGCCAGTAGGCCGGAGGAACTGACGCGCCTGCTCGGGGTTCTCGATGGCCTGCTCGGCAGCGGTGGATCCCTGCTGGCCGGCAACGGGGGAGATCCAGGCTGGGGGGCGGCGGACTGTGCCCTGCAGGGACACCTGGCCTATCTGCCGATGTTCTGCCCGAGCGTGGATCTGACCCCGTACCCCCGCGTGCAGGCCGCCATCGCCTCCACCCAGCAGCGGGAGGCCTACCGCCGCGTGATGGGCCTGGCGTGACCAACGGCAGCGCCAGCCTGGAGTGGAGGGGGCATCCATTGCGGCTGCTGGCCGATCGGGCGGTCTGGGATCCGCACCAACAGCTGCTGCTGGTGGCCGACCTGCACCTGGGCAAGGCGGAGACCTTCCAGGCCCACGGGATCCCGTTGCCCAGCGACGGCGACGCCTCCACCCTCAATGCCCTGCTGGCCCTGGCCACCCGGTGGCAGCCGCGGCAGGTGGTGGTGCTCGGCGATCTGATCCACAGCAGACTCGGCCTGACCCTGGAACTGCGGCAGAAGCTGCGGGCCCTGCCCGACCTGCTCGGCTGCCCGCTGCGCCTGATCGACGGAAACCATGAACGGGGCAGCTGGCTGGAAGGTCTGCCACGCGAACCGAGCCAGGCCATCGGCCCCCTGTGGCTTAGCCACGCCCCGGAATCGGTGGCCGGCCACCTCAACCTCTGCGGCCATCTCCATCCCGTGCTGGTGGTGGGAAAAGGGCCCGATCGGTTGCGGCTGCCCTGCTTTCACCTGCGGGAAGAGGAGACCCAGTTGGTGCTGCCGTCGTTTGGTCACTTGACGGGCGGCCAACCTTGCGACGAAGGTGGCCGCCATTGGCTGGTGGCCGAAGACGCCATCGTTCCTTGGAGCGTCTCCCCCCCACCCTTCAGCGCCCGGCGCCCCCGCCCGTGGAAACCACCGGGGAGGAGGGGAAGCGCCGCCTGAGGCAGCCCGGCCCCCCGCGCCAGGGATTCAGGCTGCGCAAGCGCTGGTGGCTGCTGCTGCTGCCGCTGCTCGGCAGCGGCGCGCTGGTGACTATCGCCCCACCGCTTCCGCCCCCCACCCCGATCTCCGGCTCCCCCGCCGAGCGGGCCAGCACCGACCAGGTCCCCACGAACCAGGCGACCACCGACCAGGGAGCCCCCTTCCGCTATCAACCGGACGCCAGCGCCTTCCTGCTCGATTTCGACCCGCGCAAGGTGGAGTTCGGGCTCTACGAAGGCTGGGATCGGGAAGCGCAGGCCTACGCCGACACCGCCGCGCTGGCCTTTGTCTCCGGCCCGATGTACGAACGGCATCGGGAGTCAGGCGGGATCGAGCGCACCGTGCCCCTGGGCGATCTGAAACTGGGAAGTCGCGTCTGGAGAGGCCGCAATCGCAGCGCCGCCCAGCAGCGGGCCTACCTGGGCATCGGCCGTGACGGCCGCGTCGACTTCGGCTACGGCGAACTCACTCCCGAGCGGGAAGCCCGTTACGACACCTTCATCGGTGGTCTGCACAGCATCTACAACGACCTGGAGGCCCCACCCTCCAGCTACCGCGGCGCCTACAGCATCGGCATGGGGCAGCAGATCCGCTATTACCTGCCGCGGATCCGGGTGCTGTACGGGTTACGTCCCGATGGTCGGCTGGAGGTCCTGATGAGCCGCGACGGCCTCACCCTGGAAGAGACCCGGGCCCTGGCCAGACAGCGCGGACTGCGGGCGGCCTACCTGCCCGACCATGCTTCCAAGAGCCGGATGATCATCCCTGGAGTCAAGGACTTCAGCCAGGAGGACGCCAACTGGATCAGCGGCGGAGCCACCAGCTTTGTGCATGTTCCGTACATGCTGCGGTTGAGCCGGCGGGAGACGCCGCTGCAGGGCTCCCTGCTGGCGGGGCTGGCGCAGCGGTTGCCGGATGCGGGCTGCGGCACCCCGCTCCACTGCGTCCACCAACTGGGCAACACGCTGGTGGACCGGGCACTGGCGGGCCTGAACCGCTTGATGGAGCAGGGGGTGGAGCCGGTGGCCCGCCTGCTGTGGGCGCCGCGTGTGCCCCATCATCCGCAGAGGCCGGCGCAGAAGGCTCCCCTGCGTGAACCGGTGATCAACGCCGATCCCCAGCCACTGCGCCAACGCCAGGCCCAGGACCTGGAGGCTCGCTTCACGCCGGAGCCAGCGGCGGCACCACCGCCGCGCGCCCCCGGGCCCGAGCCCCGTCCGCAACAGGCGGATCCGGCCGGCCCCGTCGAAGACAGCAACGGCACGCCAGCCGGCGGGACCCAGGGGGCTCAGGATCCTGCCGCGCCGCCCGACCCAGCCGCCACGAAAGGCGGGCCCGAGGGCGAGCCATCCCAGACCGTGCCCGCACCCCCTGCCCTTCCGGCCACCCCAGAGGCGCCAGCTCCAGGGGCAGCCGGAGCCATCCCCTCCGCCGCCTCGATCCCGACCCCGCCACCGCGGGAAACCTCTGCCAATGCCGCGGCCGCCGTCCCAGCAGCCCGGCCCTCCGGCTCGGCGGTCACGCCACCTGCCCCGCAATCGCCACCGCCGCTGCCGCCGCTGCCTTAGGGGCTAGGACCCTGCCCCGGCGAGGGCCCGCACCACATCGCCCCGGGTGAGCACCCCCACCGGTCTCGCCTGCTCATCCAGCACGAACAGCCGCTGGGTGGAGCGGTCATGGAGTTGGCGGGCGGCCGTAGGCAGGCTGGCGCCGGCGGCAATGCTGTGGGGATGGCCACCCATCACATCGGCCACGGTGCTGCCGAGCACCTGATGGACCTGCCGATCCCACTGGAGCGGATTGCGGAGGTAGATCACCGCATCGAGAAGCATCACGTAGGGGCCGGCTTCAAAGCCGCTCTCACGCACCATCAGATCCTGTTCGGTGAGCTCGCCCACCAGTTCCCCCTGCTCCCCCACCACCGCCAGACCGCTGATGTGGTGATCGCTCATCAACTGCACCGCCTCCTGCAGGGGGGTGTCGCTGCGCACCGAAATCACCGGGGTGCTCATCACCTTCTCCACCGGGCTCTCCACCACCATTTCACTGCTCCTGGGCTTTCTCCCCGCATTCTGGAGCGGCAAAGCCGGATGGGCCGCGGGGGGTGAAACGGGCCACCGGTGCCGCCAGCAGGATGCCGATCAGGGCCATCAGCGCTGCCACCGCGAAAGCGAATGCATAGGAAGGCCCATGGGGAAACCCAAGCAGCCGGGAAGGGAGATCGAACAACAGACCGGCAAGCAACAATCCCAGGCTGCGGCAAAGCACCACAGCGGCCCCCCAGACACCGGCCTGCTCCCCCAGGTGATCGCCCCGACAGCGGCGGCCGATCTGATGGGCCATCCAACCCTGCACCAGGCCGGCACTGCAGCCAAGCAGCAACACCGGCAGGGGAAAGGGCAGGAGCTGTAGGCCCAGGGATCCGGCCACCAGCAGCCCGTAGCCGAGGGCCGTGCCAGGGCATCCCCCCCGGCGCAGCCACGGCCAGCGCTCGCCGACGAGCAGCCCCGCCACGGATCCCACGGCCCAGATCCCCCCCAGCAACGTGGTGCGGGAAAGGGTCCAGCCGAAGCGCTCGGTGGCGAAGGGATCCAACAGCACCTCCTGAACGAACAGGGCGGACTGCACCACTAAAAGGAAGGAGAACAGGGCGATATCCACGAAGCCGGCGGGAGACCAGGACGCCACAGGGCGCAGCTGGCTCTCGGCCGGGGTAGCGAGAACAGGCAGTGCCCCGCCATGCGGGACCCCAGCCTGGCGGGATTCGAGACCCTTCACGCTCCAGAGCACCAGCGGCACCAGCAGCGATCCCCAGCAAAGCCACACCCCCAGCAGCTGATGGGCGAGCGGCCAGGCCTGCCACTGCCGCAGCAACAGGCCGGTGATCCCCGCCAGCACCACCAGCCCGCAGGACTGCACCAGCCAGAGCTCCACCAGGGCGCGACCGCGCTCCGGCAAGGGCGTGATCTCCAGCAACAGGGTGGACACCATTGTGTGGATCAGCTGGTTGGCCAGCCCCAACAGCACCACCAGCAGGCCCTCCCCCGCCAGGGCCAGCAGACGTAGCGCCGGCGATGCCTCCGGCCAGAGACGGCCCAGGGCGAGCAGACCGAGCAGGGGCAGGGGAAACACGACCCAGCTCCCGAACAGCGCCGCGCGCAGATAGCCGCTGCGGCGGTACCCCCAGAAGGGAAAGCGATCGCTGAGGCGTCCGAACCAAGGGCGAGCGATCGCCGTCAGCGGATGGAGGGCTACCAGGGTCGCCACCACGGTGGCGGGCAGCCCCAGCTGGGCGATGCCGATCTGGGTGAACGGTCCGCCGAGCACCATCAGGGAGACGGCCGGACTCAGACAGGCGAGCAACAGACGGGTGCGGCGGCGCAAGGCAAGGGGCACCAGGAACAGCCATGGGGCAGCCATGGGGCGCAATTATCCCGTCTGGGCGTCGGCAACAATGGTGTTCTCCCTGCCCTGGGCCCCTGCGCCGCGCCGCCGATCTGCTCACCCTCAGCCGCGCCGTGCTGGGGCTGCCCCTGTTGCTGGCCCTGGCGGCCGGAGCCCAGCCGCTTGCCTGGGGGTTGCTGGTGATCGGCGGCCTCAGCGATGCGGCCGATGGCTGGCTGGCGCGCCGGGCCGGAGGCGGCTCGGTCTGGGGCGCCCGGCTGGATCCCCTCACCGACAAGATCCTGATCTCGGCCCCGCTGCTCTGGCTCGGGGCCGAGGGACGCCTGCCGCTCTGGGCGGTGTGGCTGCTGCTGGCGCGGGAACTGCTGATCTCGGGCTGGCGGGCGGGCCAGGGCAGCGGAGGCCCCGCCTCCCTGGCGGGCAAGGCCAAGACCACTCTCCAGTTCGCCGCCCTGCTGCTGCTGCTCTGGCCGGACGCCTGGGGGTCAGCGGCGGTGGTGAGCCAGCTCCATCAACTGGGCTGGTGGTTGTTCTGGCCCTCGCTGCTGCTGGCAATCAGCTCGGCCCTGGGCTATCTGCGGTCACCCTGAGCTCCAGCGACTACAAGGGGGAGAAGCCTGCCGAGCCCTGATGCTTTCCCGCCAGCTGAGTGGTCGTGTCTCCACCCTGGCCTGGTTGCTGCTGATCGCCGCTGCCGCCGCCGCCCTGACCGCGCTGTGGTTCGCCCGTCTGCTGGAGGGGGAGCTGGCGCTGCCACCTGTGGAGGGAAGTGCCTCCCTGGCTCCGCCTGCCCCCTGGCCGCTGCGGGATGTCTGGCGTGAGCTGCTGCTGCCGCTCGAAGCCGCCCTGGCACTGGTGCTCGGCCTGCAGCGGCTGCGGCCGGGAGGCTGGGGCCGCTGGCTGGTGGTGGCAACGGTGATGGCCTTCGCGGCGCGGTACCTGCACTGGCGCCTCGGCACATTGAATTCAGGGGTGCCGATCGGGCAGCTGCTGGCGCCGCTGGTGTTCGGCCTCGAGCTGATCGTGCTGCTCACCCTTCTGTTTCCGCTGGTCTGCAGTGCCGCGCACGACCCCGGGCGCCGTCCGAAGCAGGCAGGCGTCATCCCGCCGAAAAACAATGGCGCTCCTCCGGTGGACGTGCTGATCCGCTGCGGCCAGGTGGCGCCGGAACTGGTGCGGAGGGCCCTGCTCAGTGCCGGCAATCTGCGGGGATCCGGCAGGGTCGGGCTGCTTGGGGCGGAAGAACGGCCCGACCTCGCCAGCCTGCGCAGAAGCACGCCAGGCGATCAGAAGGGGCCCGCTGCGGAGCTGGTGGCGGTGATCCACGCCGATATGGTTCCGTTCGGAAACCTGCTGCACCGCTGTCAGGGGTTCTTCCGGGATCCGGCGGTGGCGATGGTGCAGACCCCCACCGCCCAGTTCGAATCGGAGTTCTACAGCCGCAATCTCGGCGTTGATCTGGTGATGGCGGGCGACCGTGACAGCGAGCAGCACACCTTCGAGGCGCTGCGGGACGACCACAACGCCGTGCTGGGCGGCAATGGCTGCTTCCTGGCCCGCCAGGCCGCCCTGGCGGCCCTGCCCGGCGGCCTCGACCAGGCCTGCCGCCAGCCCCGCCGCACCACGGCCCTGCTGCAGCGCAGAGGCTGGCGGGTGGTGCACCTCAACGAGATCCTCAGCGTGGCGGAGAGCCCCCGCACCTTCGCGGCCTATCTGGAGCAACGCCGCAGCCATCGCCGCGCCGATCTGCGGGCCCTGCTGGAGCACCACCTCGAAGGCGGGGCAACCCTCTGGCAGCGGGCCTTCCACTGGCACCAGATCCTGCGCCACAGCCTGCCCCTGCTGGGGGGCCTGCTGGTGATCCTGCCCTTGCTGGCCCTGGCGGCAGGCTTCAGCCTGATCCAGGCGTCGCTGCTGGGCTGGCTGGGCTACGGACTGCCCTTCCTGCTGGTGCTGATCGCCATCTTGCCCTGGATTTCCGGCGGCCACTGGCAGCCGCTGCGCAATGTGGTGGTGGAGACGTTGCTGGGGCTTCCCAGCGGCAGAGCCCCACGGCAGGGGGGAGGCGACACCCGATCGGAAGGGCAGCCCCCCAGGGCCACGGAGCAGAGCCTGAGGGGACCCCAGGCCGTGGTGTTGCTGGGGCTGATCGGGATGCTGCTGCTCACCCTGGTGATGCGCTACGTGCTGCCGATGCTTCCGAGCTGGGAAGGGGGCCTGACGCCCACCTACCAGGGAGAAGGTCTGATGTTGCTCTGGAACCTCAGCAATGGCGCCCTGCTGCTGGTGTGCCTGCTGTGCTGCATCGACCAGCCGGTGCAACGCCGTGGCGACCGTCTGCCGATCGTGCGGGAATGCCGGCTGGAGCTGGGGGGCTATCGAGGCAGAGGGGAGAGCATCAATTTTTCCGAAAGCGGAGGCGGCCTGCTGCTCAGTGGCGACGAGCCGCCTGCACTCGGTGCCACCGGCTGGCTGGAACTCCTGCCGGAGCAACTGCGGGTGCCTGTGAGTCTGGTGCGTTGCGAACGGAGCGGGAGGGAGTGGCTGGTGGGGGTCAGTTTCCTGGAACCCCTGACCCCTGCCATCTCCGCCTCCCTGCTCGAGCTGCTCTACGGCGGCGGGCTCGCCCTGCGGCAACCTGACCCCACCCGGGCCCTGCTCAGCCTGCTGAGCGGGCTGTGGCGAGCGGAGCCGGTGCTGCGGCGCTGACGCGGGGCTGCGGCGCAGCACCGAGGCTCAACCGCCCAGCAGGGCGGCATCGCCGCTGAAGTCAGGGGTAGCTGCGGGCCGCTGGGAGTAATCGCGGTCATGGCTTTCCGCCAGCCCGGCCTCCAGGTCAAAGGCCGGGGTCCAGGCCAGTTCGCGCCGCACCCGGTGGGTATCGGTGAGGAAATGGGCGAGGCGGAGCGGAAAGGCCTTGCGAGCCTTCTTGTCGAGCCCGGCGGGATCGAACGAACGGATCTCCACGCCGGCTGGATCCCGACCACAGGCCCGCGCCGCCGCGGCCACCAGACCGCTGAAGGTCACCCCCTGGCTGCCGCTGCAGTTGTAGATGCGATTGGCCGCTGCCTCCACCTCCAGGCTGCGGGCCATGGCCGTGGCCAGATCCTGCACATGACCCAGCTGGGTGATCGTGCTGCCATCCCCCGGCAGGGGCACGGGGCGGCCATGGACGATGCGATCGAAGAACCAGCTCTCCACCGGGTTGTAGTTGCCGGCCCCGTAGATGTAGGTGGGGCGAAAACTGGTGAACGGGATCCCCTGGAGGCGCAGCCAGGACTCCGTTTCGGCCTTGCCGGCATGGCGGCTGGCCGGATCCACGGGGGCGTCCTCATCCAGGGGCCAGAGCTCGCTGTCGGCATAGACCCCGGCCGAACTCACATACAGCAGGCGATGGGAGGGGGCGCCGGTGCGCTCGATCACCCGGCTGGTGTCCTCGCGGCTGCGACCGGAACTGTCCACGATCACGTCAAAGCTGTGCCCCCGGAGCGGCTCCAGGCCCTCATCGGTGGAGCGGTCTCCCTGGAGATGCGTCACCCCCTCGGGGATCGGGTTGCGGCCCCGGGTGAACAGCGTGAGTTCGTGGCCCGCCTCCTGCAGCAGTGCCACCAAGGGACGTCCCACGAATCGGGTTCCGCCCATCACCAGAACTCTCATCACCAGCACGTGCAGCTGGCCGCCATTCAAACCGCCGGGCGGATCAGGGGAGGGCTGCAGCGCAGGGCAGGGTGCGGCCGATCTGTTCAAACGGCACCGCCCCCATCTCCAGCAGCGGCGGCCCCACCGGCTGAGCGGTTGCGTCGGCCGGCGCAGGCTGGCCTGGCGAAGGCAGCGGTTGATAAGTACTGCCATCGAACCGCAGCAACCGCTGGCCGTTCTGGGCGCCGTAGAGAGAGGCGGGCATGGTGAGATCGAGCCAGCCAGCCGTGCGCTGGCCGGTGCTGCGCAGCGGCGACTGGAACAGGCCGTTCTCGGCCACCAGCGCCAGGGTGCTGCCGACCTGGCGGAAGATCAGCAGGGTGCAGCCCTCGCTGCCGCAGGCATAGGAACCCAGCACCACCACCAGCTGCTCGGTGCTGCCATCGCCATCGAGATCCACCGCAGCCTGAAGCCACTGCAGCGGGCCCACATCCGTGCACAGGGGGCGTTGCCCCTTCACCCGGGCCTGCTCCCACTCGGTGGCTTCCGAATCCAGCTTGCCGCCGCTCTGGAAAGGCCCCTGGAACAACCGCTGCAGGATCGCCGCCTCCAGAACCTCCCTCGGAACGGCCGGGCCCTGCCCCGCCGAGGGGAGCGGTGAGGGAGGGGTCGGCAGTTCTGGCAAGGCGGGCAGAGAGGGCTGCCCTGGGAAATCAGGCAGCGGCGGGATGGGCTGAGGGGCAGCCGGAAGAGGCGCAGCCGGGAGAGGGGGGGGTTCTGGAAGCTCGGCCAAAACCGGCGATCCGCCAGGACCGGCAGCAGCGGGAAGGGCCATGGCAACCAGGCACAGACCGGAGCCCACGAACCGGATCAGCAACGAAACGGGGGAAGAAGGGGGCGGCGGGCGCATGCGCGGCAGCGGGCGCCGGCTCGACTTCGCGCAAAATAGGCGCTCATGGGCAGGGAAGATGGCCTGACCCCCGATACGCGGCCATGCAGATCATCCCCGCCATCGACCTCCTCGACGGCCAGTGCGTGCGCCTGCACCAGGGGGATTACGGCCAGGTGACCCGCTTCAGCGACGACCCGGTGGCCCAGGCCCTGAGCTGGCAGAACCAGGGGGCAAGCCGGCTGCACCTGGTGGACCTGGATGGGGCCCGCCGGGGGGAGCCGGTGAACGATGCGGTGGTGCGGGCGATCACCGCAGCCCTGTCGATCCCGGTGCAGCTGGGGGGAGGGGTGCGCTCGATGGAACGGGCCGAGGAGCTGCTGGGCTGTGGCCTGGAGAGGGTGATCCTGGGAACGGTGGCGATCGAGCAGCCAGAACTGGTGGAGGAGCTGGCGGCCCGGCATCCGGGCCGGATCGTGGTGGGCATCGACGCCAAGGAGGGCAAGGTGGCCACCCGCGGCTGGCTCGAACAGAGCAGCGTGGAAGCGGAGGAACTGGCGGCCCGTTTCGAAGGAACGGGCGTGGCGGCCCTGATCACCACCGACATCGCCACCGACGGCACCCTGGCTGGCCCCAACCTCGCCTTCCTGCGCCGGATGGCCCAGGCGAGTTCCCTGCCGGTGATCGCCTCCGGCGGGGTGGGCTGCCTGGAGGACCTGCTCAGCCTGCTGAGCCTCGAACCGCTGGGGGTGGAAGGGGTGATCGTGGGCCGGGCCCTCTATGACGGCAGCGTGGTTCTGAAGGAAGCGCTGGAAGCCATCGGTCCGGAACGACTCCAGGATGGGGTCCCCCCCCTTCCGATCGCCTGAACCGGCATCCCGAGGTTCGCTTGCCCTATAAGGGTGAGGAACACGTTTGCGGCTTGGCCTCTCCCTTCGTGGCCATAACTGTCCCCCCTGCAGCAACGATGGGTACGGCCACGCCCCCCGGTTCCGTGGAAGAGGTCTACCAGCGCTGCAGGGATCTCGGCATGCGCCTCAGCCGGCAGCGGCGCATGGTTCTCGACCTGCTCTGGTGTGAGAAAAGCCACCTCAGCGCCCGAGACATCTTCGAAAAGCTCAACGATCTGGGCCGCAACATCGGCCACACCTCCGTCTATCAGAACCTCGAGGCCCTCCAGTCCGCCGGAGTGATCGAATGCCTGGACAGAGCCAGCGGACGCCTCTACGGCTACCGGGCCGACCCCCACAGCCATCTCACCTGTCTGGAATCCGGAGCGATCGAGGATCTCGACGTGACCCTGCCGGCCGATCTGCTGCAGCGCATCGAGGAGTGCACCGGCTACACGATCGAGTCGTACACCCTGCACCTCTCGGGCCGGAAACGGTCGCGCTGAGCATCCTGCGCCTCAGGCTGCCACAACCGCCACTGGAATCCGGCGATGGGTCTGGTTAGCTTGAGCTGACCCCTGATCCGGAGCGGAGCGTGACCCGCCGCCAGGCCCAGCCCCTGCCCCAGCTGCTGCTGTTTGCCGAGGGATTGCGCGCGGCTGGCCTTGCCCGTTGGCTCGAGACAGAGCCTCCCCGGTTCCGGATCGTGACAGACCCCACAGCACTTCAGGGGGCCCCCCAGCTGGTGCTCTGGAGCCTGTCCAACGCCCTGCCGCCCGAGGCCCTGAAGAACGAGCTGCAGGCCCTGCTCGACCGCTGGCAACCGGCCCCACTGCTGCTGCTGCTGCCTGATCAGCATCGCTATCCCGCCGCCTTTCTGCTGGCGTTGCCGGTGCAGGGTCTGCTGCACAACCCCCACCCGGAACTGGTGCGCGAAGCGGTGGAAACCCTGCTCCAGGGGGGGCGCCTGGTGGACATCGGTCCGGAAGCATCCACGGCCCAGCCCGATGGCTCCCTGCCTGGACCTGTGGGGCTAGGCCAGTGGCTGCTGAGCAGTGGTCTGCTGCAGATCGATGCCGAGCTGCGGATCTGCCAGGGGCTGCTCGAGCGCCCCAACACCGACCCCTTCGCCCGGATGCTGCTGGAGGGCAGGATGCGGGAACTGAAGGCAGCCAGGGGGCTGCTGTTATGGCTGTGGGGGCCCGCCAGCCTGGCCTGGGCCGAACCGCCGGTTGCCGTCGCTGCCGTCGCCACAGCCGCTTCCCTTGCGGCAGGGGCGGGGCTGGCGACCACCGGTGGCGGCGTGGCGATCACCCTGCGCCAGCGCAGCGCCGATGGCATCTGGGAAAGCCTCAGGCAACGACTGGAGCAGACCGCGACCGCAGGCGCCGAAAACCGCAGCGGCCAGCTGCTGGCCCTCGATGGCCTGGCCCAGGAACGTCGCAGCGACCTGTTGCTGGCCCTGCTGGAGCAGCTGGAGAAGCTGCGCCAACGGTTGCGGCAGGCGCCCCCTGGCTCCGCGGGGCTGGAGGAGCAATGGGAAGCACTGCAGCCGGAACTGCGGCGCCAGGCCCTGATCAGGGTGGCGGGCTCCTACGTGCAGCTGCCCTGCGAGGGCAGCCTGCGGCCGGTGGCGGAATCGCTGGCCAGCCGCAGCGAACTGACGCTTACCGATCCGGAGCTGCCCGATCCGATGGCGATGCTCACCACCTTGATCGAAGCTCGGCCCCTGCTGGTGGAGGGCCGCCTGCTGCCCCCCGACGAACCCCAGGCCCTGCTCTACCTGGAGATGCTGCTGGCCAACTGGCTGGTGCGCAGCGCCGAGCTGATCAGCGCCGAAATCCTGGCGGCCTGCGCCGACTGGCCCGAGCTGCGCCGCTACCTGCTGCGGCCGGAGCTGCTGGCCACCCGCAACCTCGAGAGACTGCGCAACCAGCTCAATGCCCAGCAGCGCTGGAGCCAGTGGGTGAGCCGGCCGATCCAGCTTTATGAAAGCCGCCGTCCCCTGTTCCGGTTGGAAGCCGGGGCGATCCACACCGTGGACATCACCGAACCCCGCGACCAGGAGCTGCGGCAACTGGGCTGGTTGCAGCAGCTGGTGACCCTGGCCCTCGAGACCCGCGATGCCCTCGCTCCCCAGCTGCAGAACCTGATCCGCGGGCTGGGCGATCTGGTGGTGGTTGTGCTCACCCAGGTGGTGGGCAGGGCGATCGGCCTCGTGGGCCGGGGCATCGCCCAGGGCATGGGTCGCAGCCTCGGTCGGAGCTGAGCCCATCGCGGCACAATGGGCCGATCTGCCCTTCCGCCTTGCCGCGCCCCGAGTCCGCCAGCGTCCCGTCCGATCTTCTCTCCGGAACGGCTCCAGAGCCGACACTGGGCCCGAGACCAGACCAGCGAAGCTGGAGATCCCTGCTGCTGGCAGCCCTGATCGGCACGGTTCTGCTGTTCGCAGGCGGCCTCGGCTGGGGGGTGGCGCCCGCAGCCGCCAGCCTCAACGACGATCGCTACGACGGCAACATCTACGCCCTGTACGCCGGCAATGGCTCGTTGGTGCCCCCCCGCAGCAGCCTGGCCCAGGCCCTGGAGGAAGGTCGGGTGGCCGTGGTGGTCTATTTCCTCGACGACAGCAGTGTGAGCAAGCGCTTCGCCCCGGTGGTGTCCGAACTGCAGCGGCTCTGGGGGAACACGATCGAGCTGATTCCCCTCGCCACCGACCCTCTGCAGAACCGCGGCACCGAGGCGAAGGGTGACCCGGCCCGCTACTGGAAAGGGGTGATTCCCCAGGTGGTGGTGTTCGACCGCCAGGGCAAGGTGATCTTCGACGCCGACGGCCAGGTGGACCTGGACGCCATCAACCGGGCGGTGAGCGATGCCACCGGCATCCCGCTGCCTGAGCAGGCGGTCGGCAACGCCACCATCAGCTTCAACGAACTCAACAGCGAAGTGGTGACCAACGGGCGATGAGCAGCCAACGCCTCGAAACCGACAGCATGGGCCCGATCGAGGTGCCTGCGGAGCACTACTGGGGAGCCCAGACCCAGCGCTCGCTCCGCTACTTCCCCTTCGGCGAGCCGATGCCCCTGGAGCTGATCCATGCCTTCGGCCAGCTCAAGGCGGCCTGCGCGGAGGTGAATGCCTCCCTGGGCAAGCTGGACGCCACCCTGGCCGCCGCGATCGTCGCCGCCGCCGAAGAGGTGGCGCGGGGCGAGTTCGATGCCGAGTTTCCGCTGCGGATCTGGCAGACCGGATCCGGCACCCAGACCAACATGAACGTCAATGAGGTGATCGCCAACCGGGCGATCGAAACCTGCGGTGGCGTTCTGGGCAGCAAGGTGCCGGTGCATCCCAACGACCATGTGAATCTGAGCCAGTCGAGCAACGACACCTTCCCCACGGCGATGCACATCGCGGTGGCCCTGGGCCTGGAACGGCGCCTGATCCCGGCGGTACGCCAGCTGATCACGGTGCTGCGGGCAAAGGCCCTGGCCTTTGATGAGGTGGTCAAGATCGGCCGCACCCACCTCCAGGATGCGGTGCCGTTGCGGCTCGGGCAGGAGTTCGGCGGCTATGCGGCCCAGCTGGAGCTGGGGCTCGAAACCCTGGAGGCCTGCCTGCCCCAGGTGCGGCAGCTGGCGATCGGTGGCACGGCGGTGGGCACAGGCCTCAACGCTCCGGTCGGCTTCGGCGAAGCGGTGTCGGAGCGGCTGGCGCAGCGGATCGGCCTGCCGTTTACCAGCGCCCCCGACAAATTCCAGGCCCTGGCGGGTCATGAGCCCCTGGCAGCAGCCCATGGCGGCCTCTGCGTGCTGGCCGGCAGCCTGCTCAAGATCGCCAACGACATCCGCTGGCTGGCAAGCGGGCCCCGCTGCGGGCTGGGGGAGCTGATCCTGCCCGAGAACGAACCGGGCTCCTCGATCATGCCGGGGAAGGTGAACCCCACCCAGTGCGAGAGCCTGACGATGGTGGCCGTGCAGGTGATGGGCAACAACACCGCGGTGCAGATGGCCGCGAGCCAGGGCAATTTCGAACTCAACGTCTTCAAGCCCCTGATCGCCCACAACGTGCTCGAAAGCATCCGCTTGCTGAGCGGAGCCTGCGAGAGCTTCCGGCAACACTGCCTCGAAGGCCTGCAGGCCGATCGTCAGCGCATTGCCGCTCTGCTGGAGCAGAGCCTGATGCTGGTCACGGCCCTCACCCCGGCGATCGGCTACGACCGGGCCTGCGCGATCGCCAAGCACGCCCATCAGCAGGGCCTGAGCCTGCGTGAGGCAGCCTTGGCCCTCGGCGCGATCGACGCCGAGGAGTTCGACCGCTGGGTGGTGCCGGAGCGGATGACCTGAGGGGCATCCGGGCGGGTACAGCGGGGGGTGACGCTGGAGATCAGGGCTCGTACAGACCCGAACCCACCACCAGGATCTCCCCATTGGGGAGCACCACCTGCCGCACGTAGGTGTGCTTACGCACCGGCAGGCTGGAATGGTCCGGCTGGGGCCAGAGGTACCGGGTCCAGCCGGAACCGCGCTCACGGGCAAGCTGCAGATAATCGCGCACCATCGGTCGGCCTTCGGCATCCCGCAGCTGAAGGATGTTGCGCCCCTCCACCTCGGCGAAGGCCGGGTTCACCAGCTCCACCCCCTCCAGGGTGTCCACAAACACGTAGGTGTCGTTGTAGAAGAAGCGGCCGCGGCGATCGCGCAGCTGCGGAAAGGCCGCCCGGCCCTGTTGCTGAAGCAGCACAGCCGCCGCCTCCACCTCGTCCACCACGAAGGCCTTCTCCATCGGCGGCTCATACAGCCCGGAACCCACGAGCACGCTGGCGCCGGAGGGGAGCTGGGCCCGCACCACGTAGGTGGACTTCCAGACCGGCCGGCGATCGTGGGGATTGGGGCGACGCCACTGGTAGTGGACCCAGCCGCGCCCATCGGCCTCGCCAGCGCGCTCCACCAGCATCCGACCGATCGGTTTGCCGCCGAAATCCTGATCCACGAGGATGCTGGCGCCTTCGCTGCCGGAGTCCGGCGGATAGACCAGCAGGCGGGCCTGGGGATCGGTCACGAACACGTACCTCTCCCCCTGGAACCAGCGGCCACCCCGTCGTCGCAGGTCAGGGAAGGCCTTCTCGCCGCGTCGTTCGATCTCAGCCGCCGCCGCTTCCACAAACGCCACCAGTTGCCGCACGGCGGCGTGCTCGTACACGGGACCTTTGGCCTCCGCCGGGGCGGTGGAAGCGGGCGGCGGGAGGGCAGCAGCGCGGTCGATCGCCAGGGTTCCCAGGGTCAGGCCGATGCCCATGGCGAGCAACAGGGATGGCCCCCTGCCCCCGAGGAGACGACCGAACAGCGAAGGGACCATGGAGGCAGGCGCAGGCTGGGCCGCAGCTTGCCACAGGTGCTGGGCAGGAGGTCTGGACAGAATCGGCTCAGAGCAGGTTGGCGGCCAGCTCCGCCAGCTCGGAGCGTTCCCCACGCATCAGGCTCACATGGCCGGCTAGGGGCTGGCCCTTGAACCGTTCCACCAGCCAGGTGAGCCCGTTGCTTTCCGCATCCACGTAGGGATTGTCGATCTGGTAAGGATCACCGGTGAGCACGATCTTCGTGCCCTGACCCACCCGGGTCACGATCGTCTTCACCTCATGGGGAGTGAGATTCTGGGCCTCATCCACCACCATGTACTGGCGGGGAATCGAACGGCCGCGGATATAGCTGATCGCCTCCACCTCCAGCAGCCCCATTCCCTTGAGATCGCTCCAGCTGCTGCGGGGACCACGCTGGGCCTGTCGGCCTCCGGCCTGGGAACCGCCGCCGCTTCCGCCCTCATCGCCACCGCCCAGCAGAAACTCGAGGTTGTCGATGATCGGCTGCATCCACGGCCCCATCTTTTCCTCCAGGTCGCCCGGCAGGAAGCCGATCTCCTTGCCGAGCGGAATCACCGGCCTGGTCACCAGCAGACGGTCGTAAAGACGCTCATCGGCCACCTGATGGAGACCCGCCGCCAGGGCCAGCAGGGTCTTGCCGGTGCCCGCCTTGCCCACCAGGGTGATCAGGGCCACGGCGGGATCGAGCAGCAGGTCGAGGGCGAAGGTCTGCTCCCGGTTGCGGGGCTGAATCCTGCCCAGCCGCACCTTCGGAGCCCGCTGCAGCGGATGGAGGGCCCCATCACGGCTGTCGAAGCGGGTGAGCAGGGTGTGATTCGGCTGGGCCTGGTCCACCAGGGTCACGCCTTCGTTGGCATGGAGGGTGGTGGCGCCCACCGTTTCCGCCGGCAGATCAGCCACCCGCAGGCCGCCTTCCCCCTTGACCCGATCCATCTGCTCGGCGCTGAGCCACAGCTCACAGAAGCCGGGGTAGAGGTCGGCGATGTCCACCTTGTCGGTGGTGTAGTCCTGGGCGATCAGGCCCACCGCATCGGCCTTGATCCGCAGGTTGGTGTCCTTGGTCACCAGCACCACCGGTGGCCGGCTGCCCATCACCTCGCCGAGGCGCTGCTCCTCAAGGGCCACGGCCAGGATGTTGTTGTCGCCGTTGCCGCTCTTGAGTTCGGGGGGCAGCTGCTGCAGGGTCTCACTGCGACAGAACACCACCTTGACCTGGCCGCCGAGGGCCTCATCGATCACCACGCCCCCGGCCAGATTCCCCTTCTCCCGCAGTTCGTCGAGCAGGCGTGAGACCTGCCGCGCATTGCGCCCTTTCTCGGAGGGATCGCGCTTGAACCGATCGATCTCCTCCACCACCTCGATCGGCACGACGACGTTGTTGTCCTCGAACCGGGTCAGGGCCAGGGGGTCATGGAGCAGGACGTTGGTGTCGAGGACGAAGGTCTTGCGCATGCCAGTGGCCGTGCCGGTGCCATGGGGTCGAACCTAGGGCCATCTCTCCATCTACGCTCCGCCCGTTCCCTCCCCGTTGGGTTTCCGGCTTGCCCTTCCTCGCCTCCCTCCTGCTGATCCTGCTGCTGCTGCTGGGCCTGAGCCTGCTCTGGCTGGAGCTGCGCCATCGGCTGCGGCCGGCCTCCCCGCTGCAACTGATCCCCGGAGCGTTCCAGGTGAAGCGCAAGGCCCAGGGCCTGGAAGTCAGCGGCGAGATCATGATCCGCAACCCCCATACCCGCATGGAGGTGTTCGTGCCGGAGATCGCCGTCAAACCCGTGCTGCTCGGCAAGGCAGACATGACGGAGGTGCGTTCGGAGGTGAGGATCACACCCCTCCACCCCGATGAAGAGGCCCGCCCCGACGGCTACTGGGCCGCCTACATCGTTAAGGGGCGCAAGAGCACCGGCGCCCACATCCGGGTCAACCTGAACGGACCCGCGGGCGTCGACCTGGAGAGCCTGATCGACACCGTCTGGCTCGACCTCCACTGGATGAACTACGGCCCGTTCGGCCGGCTGCCGCGACGCAACGGCATTCTGGTGCCCGTCCAGAAGCCCCAGGCCCTGATGGCCGCCGATGCCCAGTGGCGCCGGGGAGAGGATTGTCGGGTGCTGCCCGTCAGGACCCACCTGCTCGGCGTGCTCGACGACCCTCAGGCCGTGCTTGAGCGCTATTGCGGCTCGCTGCTGCAGCCGGGGGATGTGCTCACCATCGGCGAAACGCCCCTGGCGGTGATGCAGGGCCGCTACCACCATCCCTCCACGGTGGAGCCCTCGATGCTGGCCCGGCTGCTCTGCCGGGTCTTCCACCCCACCAGCAGCCTGGCCACCGCCTGTGGCATGCAGAGCTTGATCGATGTGGTTGGCCCGGCCCAAGTGCTGATGGCCTGGCTGGTGGGCACCACCCTCAAGGTCGTGGGAAGTAAAGGCTGGTTCTATCGGCTTGCCGGCGACCAGGCCCGGCTGATCGATGACATCACCGGCACCACACCGCCCTACGACCAGACGATCGTGCTCGGGCCGGATCAACCCGAGGCCTTCTGCGAACGGATGGCCCGCGATCTGGGCGTGGCCGTGGCCGTGGTCGATGTCAACGACCTTGGCAGGGTGAAGGTGCTGGCTTCCAGCAGCGGCTGCGACGAGGCCCTGCTGCAACGGGCCCTGCGGCCGAACCCAGCCGGCAATGCCAACGAGCGCACCCCTCTGGTGCTGGTGCGTCCGGCCTGAGTGGCGGCCCCGCGCCGCGATCATCGCCAGGCAGCGCCCCTAGGATTATCCGGAAGGTCTGCCTTCTCATCCTTTCCCTTCCCCGCTCCGTCGCCGTGCCTCCCTCCGCCGGGACCCTCACCACAGACACGCTCGGGGCGGCGAACATGAGCAACGCCCTTGATGGGGTCTATATCGCGAGCGCGTCCCCGGCCAGCCCGTCGGCAGCGGACTCTCTCCCCACCCCGGTCTCTGGGGCCTTGGGCAGGGAGCCACGCACCATCGGCGTCCATCCTGCGCAGTGGCGGATCGAATCCCTGCGGGGCTGGCACCTGCCGCTGCTCGATGATCCGGCCTTCCTGCCGTTGCAACCGCTGCTGCAGAAGGCCCTGCTGCTGGCCCTGCCGGAACGGCTGCTGCATGCGATCGCCCCGCGTCAGCCCCTGGTTCCGAAGATCCTGGTGGCTCTCCAGGCTGATGCCAGCGGTCGGGACCTCCCCCTTGGGCTGATCGCCTCCCGGCGCCTCAACCGCAGCGGCAGCTGCTGGCAGGTGGAACACCTGCAACTGGCCCAGGCCGCTGACGAAGCCCCCTCCTCCCCGGGTCGGCGCCTGATCCTCACCGGCCTGCTGCGGGAATCGATCCAGCGGGCCCGGGGTGCCGCCAGCTGGGTGGCCTCCGCATCCAGCGTCGATGCCGAACGCCTCGCAGCCCTGCGGGAGCAGGGGTTCCAACCCCTGCGCACGGACCACCTCTGGCGTTGGCAGCCCCCTTCGCCCATGGGCAGCATCACGCTGCCCGCCGATCTGCAGCTGCGCCCGCTCCATCGCCGCAGCGCCGCCCTGCTCTGGCACCTGGAGCAGGCCGCCTGCCCGGCCCATCTGCGCCAGCTGCTGGATCGGAAGATCGAAGACATCCTCGACCAGAGCAACGCAAGGGGCTGGATCCTGGTGAATCCCAGCCGCAACGAAGCGGTGGCCGGCATCCGCTGGTTGAGCGATCACCCCGCCGGCGGGCACCAGGTGGAGCTGAGCATTCATCCGGGCTGGGGCCATCTGCTTGGCCCTGCCACGGCCTTGCTGCTGCAGCGGATGGCGGAAGGACAGCCGCTCTGGCTCCACAGCGAGGTGGGAGACCGGGAGCGCTGCCTCTGGCTCGAACAGATCGGGGCCGAAGCCCACGGCGAGCAGGTGCTGATGGCCCGCAGCGTCTGGCGCCGCCAGGAGGGGCAGCCGGCCCAGCGGGCGGCGCGGCGCCTGGAGGCGGTGCTCGAACAACTCCAGCCCCGCCGGCCTCCGCTGCCCACCCCGGTGGGGCAACGCTGAGGGTGGGCCGGCCCCAACCCTGTTCCGCCCTCGCCCTCGACGTGGGCCGCCGCCGGATCGGACTAGCCGGATGTGATCCCCTCGGTCTGACGGTCACGCCGCTGATGGCCCTGCACCGGGGGGCCTTCGACGAGGATCTGGCCCAGCTTCTGGTGCTGCTGGAGCGGCGACGGGTCGAAGCGCTGGTGGTGGGGCTTCCCCTGGATGACCGAGCGCAGCACACCCCGCAGGCGAGCCATTGCCGCCGCTACGGCGAACGGCTGGTGCGGGCCCTGGCCAGCAGCGGCCGCCCCCTGCCGATCGCCTGGGTGAATGAGCACAGCAGCAGCTGGGCAGCGGCGGAACGCTTCGGTCTGCAGGGGGACCGCACAGGACGGCTGGACAGCGCCGCCGCCGCCCTGCTGCTGGAACAATGGCTCGCGGAGGGGCCCGCTGCCGAGCAGGCGCCGGCGCACGCTGCCGACGATCCGGTCGAGCCGGCGACCATCCGCCCCTGCACAGCGGCCGACGCTGGGCCATTGTGATCGGAGATGCCTGGCTGACATGAGCGCCGATTCCTCCTCCCTGCCGGGCGCCGGTGAGGTTCCCACGATCCTGGTGAACGACGGCACCGGCCGTCAGTTGCTCTGCTTCCTCGAGCAGCTGATCCCCCTCGATGGGCACGACTATGCCCTGCTCACCCCGGTGGACACCCCGGTGTGCCTGTTCCGCCTATCCGACGACGAGGACCCGGAGCTGATCGAAACCCTGGAGGCCACCGAGCCGGTGCTTTCCGTGGCCGATGTGGTGCTGCAGGAGCATGACCTCACCCTGGTGCGCTCGGCCGTGACCCTCACCGTGAGCGGGGAACTGGACGAACCCGAGCCCGATGAGCTGGAGGACGACGAAGACGCCGACGACAACAGCGAAACCTATGAGCTGCTCGTGAGCTTCATGGTCAACGAGGAGGAATACGGCCTCTACATCCCCCTCGACCCCTTCTTCGTGGTGGGGCGCATGCAGGGCAACGAAGCGGTGCTGGTGGAAGGAGAGGAGTTCGAGCGCGTCCAGCCCCGGATTGAGGCGGAACTGGACGACCGGGAGCCCGACATCTGATGCTCAGCCGCCTGCTCATCCCCGACTGGTTGCCGGGCAGAACCCTGGCCCACTTGCCCCTGCAGCATCTGCTCGATCAGGGCATCCGGGCCCTGGTCCTGGATGTGGACCGCACCATGCTGCCCAGGCGCCAGGCCGAGCTGCCTCCCACCGCCGAGCAGTGGCTGCGCCATGCCTCCGGCGTGATGCCGATCCACCTGCTCAGCAACAACCCCTCCCGCCGGCGCATCGGCGGGGTGGCGGAAAAGCTGGGTCTGCCGTACACCACCGGCGCCGGCAAACCACGCCGCACGGCGCTGCGCCGGGTGCTGGCATCGCTCGGCCTGCCCCCTGCCCAGGTGGCATTGGCGGGAGACAGGCTGTTCACCGACGTGCTCGCCGGCAACCGACTGGGCCTCTACACCGTGCTGGTCAAACCGATCGATCCCCAGGGGCAACCCTGCCAGCGGGACCGGCTGCAGAACCTGGAACTGCGCATGGCCCGGTGGGTCGGTACCGATCTGGCGCGATGACGGACCCGGAGCTGCAATCGATGCGCAGGGTGATCAAGGTGGGCACCAGCCTGCTGCGGGGCAGCCCCGAACGACCTACAGCCGCCGTGATTGCCGATCTGGCCGCCAGCCTCGCGAGCCAGCAACGGCGCGGCGACCAGATCGCCCTGGTGACGAGCGGGGCCGTGGGTCTGGGCTGCGAGGTGCTCCGCCTGGAACGGCGCCCCACCGAGGTGGTGGCCCTGCAGGCCGCTGCTGCCGTGGGCCAGGGCCGCTTGATGGCCCTCTACCAGGATGCCTTTGCGGTGCGGGGCCTGAGCGTGGCCCAGGTGCTGCTCACCCGCGGCGACCTGGCCTCCCGCCGCCGCTACCAGAACGCCTGCACCACCCTGGAGCAGCTGCTGAGCTGGGGGGTGGTGCCGATCGTCAATGAGAACGACACCCTCGCCACGGAGGAACTGCGCTTTGGCGATAACGACACCCTCTCGGCCCTGGTGGCTGCAGCGATCGGCGCCGATGAACTGATCCTGCTCACCGATGTGGACAGCCTCTATTCCGGAGATCCCCGCAACGATCCCGATGCCCGGCCGATCGCCGAGGTGCGCGACCGGGCGGAACTGGAGCAGCTCAGCCATGTGGCCAGCGGCGGTGGCCAGTGGGGCACCGGTGGCATGACCACCAAACTCGCCGCCGCCCGGATCGCCACCGCCAGCGGCATCCGGGTGCGCCTGGCGGATGGCCGCGATCCGGCCGTGCTCAACGCTCTTTTTTCCGGAGCCCAGCGGGGCACCGTGTTCCAGCCCAGCCCCACGCCCCTGGCCGACCGCAAGAGCTGGCTGGCCCATGCCCTGCTGCCGAAGGGAAGCGTCACCGTGGACCCAGGAGCCGAACGGGCCCTACTGCGCCATGGGGCTTCGCTGCTGGCGGTCGGCATCCAGGCGGTGCAGGGCCAGTTCGCAAGACGCGAGCCCGTGCAGGTGCTCGGCAGCGATGGCCGCGAACTGGGCCGCGGTCTGTGCAGCTTCAGCAGCGAGGAGCTGCTCCAGATCATCGGACTCAGCAGCGAGGAAGTGCGGCGCCGCTTCGGCGATGTGGGTGATGCCGTGGTGCACCGCGATGCCTTCGTGCTCACCGCCGTCGACTGAGGCCCTCGGGCGCGACCTACGATCCGGGGCCTGCGGTGCCCGGGGGAATGCGTTTCAGCAGCCTGCTCAGCCAACTCAGCGGGGTGGGCGATTCCACCCTGCGCCACCTGGCGGATGACCCCGAGATCGGCGGAGCCGATGCCCTCGATGCCGCCGGCAGCGGCCAGCTGAGCTTCCTCGAGCCCGGCAACGCCCTGGCCGCCAGCCTTGCCGCCACCGGCGCCAGCGCCGTGCTGCTGCCGATCGACATCGCCCTGCAGGAGCAGGCCACGGCACGGGGCATCGCCTGGGTGGCGCTCCAGGATCCGCGCCTCGGCTTCGCCGAAGCGCTTGAGGCCCTTCACCCCCGCCGCCCGAGGCTGCCCGGCACCCACGCCACTGCCGTAGTGGAGACCTCAGCCCAGGTGGCCACCAACGTTCACCTCGGCGCCCACGTGGTGGTGGGAGCGGATTGCCACGTGGGCGAGGGCTGCATCCTTCACCCCGGCGTGGTGCTGTACGAGGACGTGCAGCTCGGCGAAGGCTGTGAGATCCATGCCAATGCGGTGCTGCACCCGGGCAGCCGCCTCGGCAGGGGCTGCGTGGTCCATTCCGGGGCCGTGATCGGCTCAGAGGGTTTTGGCTTCGTGCCCACCGCCAGCGGCTGGCGGAAGATGCCCCAGACCGGCCTGGTGGTGCTGGAGGACGGGGTGGAGGTGGGCTGCGGCTCCACGATCGACCGACCTTCGGTGGGGGAGACCCGTATCGGCGCCGGCACCAAGATCGACAACCTGGTGCACATCGGCCATGGGGTTGTCACCGGCAGGGGCTGCGCCCTGGCCGCCCAAGTGGGGATCGCCGGTGGGGCGCGACTGGGCAACGGCGTGATCCTGGCCGGCCAGGTGGGGGTGGCCAACAAGGCCACGATCGGCGATCGGGCGATCGCCTCCTCCAAATCCGGAATCCATGGCGAAGTGGCGGCCGGCGAAGTGGTGAGCGGCTACCCCGCCATCCCCAATCGCCTGTGGCTGCGCTGCTCGGCGGTGTACAGCAAGCTGCCGGAAATGGCCCGCAGCCTTCGTCAGCTCAAGGGAACCGGCGGTTGAGCCGGTAGCCTCGCCGATTGTGCTGCCGCCCGAGGGGCCGCGTTGCCATGACCAGCCACCGGATCACCCTGCTCCCCGGCGATGGCATCGGCCCGGAGATCACCGCGGTGACCCGCCAGCTGCTCGATGCCGTGAGCGCGAAGCACGACTTCCGCCTCGAGTACGACGAGCAGCCGATGGGCGGGGCCGCAATCGATGCCACCGGCGAACCTCTGCCCGCCAGCACCCTGGAGGCCTGCCGGGCCGCCGATGCGGTGCTGCTGGCCGCGATCGGTTCGCCCCAGTACGACGCCCTGCCGCGGGAGCGACGCCCGGAATCCGGCCTGCTGGCCCTGCGCTCCGGCCTGGGACTGTTCGCCAACCTGCGGCCGGTGAAGATCATTCCCGCCCTGATCGATGCTTCCACCCTTAAGCGGGAGGTGATCGAGGGGGTGGATCTGATGGTGGTGCGGGAACTCACCGGAGGCGTGTACTTCGGCACCCCCAAGGGCAGGGTGGAGGCAGACGGCCATGTGCGCGGCTTCAACACCATGGCGTACTTCGACTACGAGATCGACCGGATCGCCAGGGTGGGCTTCGACCTGGCGCGGCAGCGGGGCGGCCGCCTCTGTTCGGTCGACAAGGCCAACGTGCTGGATGTCAGCCAGCTGTGGCGCGACCGCGTCGAGAGCCTCCATGCCAGCGAATACAGCGACGTGCAGCTCAGCCACATGTATGTGGACAACGCCGCCATGCAGCTGGTGCGAAACCCCCGCCAGTTCGATGTGCTGCTCACCAGCAACCTGTTCGGCGACATCCTCAGCGATGAAGCCGCCATGCTCACCGGCTCGATCGGCATGCTGCCCTCGGCCTCGCTGGGAGCGGAGGGACCTGGCCTGTTCGAACCGATTCATGGGTCCGCCCCCGATATCGCCGGCCAGGACAAGGCCAATCCGATGGCGATGGTGCTCAGCGCCGCGATGATGCTGCGGGTTGGCCTGCAGCAGGAAGCCGCTGCCGCTGGCCTGGAAGGGGCGGTGGAACAGGTGCTGGCCGCCGGTTACCGCACCGGAGACCTGATGGCCGAAGGCTGCACCCCCCTGGGCTGCCAGGCGATGGGCGAACAGCTGCTGAGGGCCCTGGAGAACTGACCGGATCACCGTTCGCTTCCCTCTTGAAGGAAGGGGGCCGACGATCTGCGAAACTCTGGTCTCCCTCCGTCCCCCAGCGTCGATGTCGAAGCGTCATCCGGTCGTGGCTGTCACCGGTTCCTCCGGCGCAGGCACCAGCACCGTCAAGCGGGCCTTCGAGCACATCTTCAAACGCGAGGGGATCACGCCTGCCGTGGTCGAGGGCGACAGCTACCACCGCTACGAGCGGGGCCCAATGAAGGAGGCCATGGCCCAGGCCATGGCCAAGGGGGAGAACTTCTCGCACTTCGGCCCGGAAGCCAACCTGTTCGACAAGCTGGGCGAACTCTTCCAGACCTACGGAGAAACCGGTGGTGGCGAGAAGCGCTACTACCTCCACTCCGTCGAGGAGGCCGCCGACCACAACGGCCGCCTCGGCACCAATCTGGAGCCCGGTCAGTTCACCCCCTGGGAACCCATCCCCACGGGCACCGACCTCCTCTTCTACGAAGGCCTCCACGGTGGCGTGAAGGGCGACACCTACGACGTGGCCTCCCTGGCCGACTTACTGGTGGGCGTGGTGCCCGTGGTGAACCTGGAGTGGATCCAGAAGATCGCCCGCGACAACAAGGAGCGCGGCTATTCGGCCGAGGCCACCGTGGACACGATCCTGCGCCGGATGCCGGATTACATCAACCACATCTGCCCCCAGTTCAGCCGCACCGACATCAACTTCCAGCGTGTCTCCACCGTGGACACCTCCAACCCCTTCATGATCCGGGATATTCCCACCCCGGATGAATCGTTCGTGATCATTCACTTCCGCAAGGGTGCTCGCGAGAAGTGGGGGATCGACTTCGCCTACCTGCTCGACATGATCCACGACTCGTTCATGTCCAGCCCCACCTCGATCGTGGTGAACGGCGGCAAGATGGGCTTTGCGATGGAGCTGATCCTCACACCGATCATTCATCGCATGATCGAAGAGAAGAAGAAACTGGCCTGAAGATTGCGGCCTTACAGAAGCTTCCGGGCTTAAGCTCTTCGCCTTATAGCCCCAAGGCCATCAGCCAGCCCGAAAGCTTCACCCCATCCTTCCGCATCCGCGGCGCCGGCACTGCTGCCGGTCTGCAAGGTGCTGGTGGTTTTTCCACCTGGGGACTGCGGCTGGATCGAATCAATTCCCGCGAGGTGCTGCGTCTGGCCCGCCGCATCTATTTCAATTACCTCGAAACCTGTTCGGCACCGGCCGAACCGATCGGTGTGGTGATGGTGGGGGAATCAGTGCAGGGGCGGGTGGTGTTCGACCCCCCCGTTCTGTTGCCCGAAGAGCAATACGTGCCAATGGAGCTGCTGCGGGTCCGGAGCCAGACGCGCTCCCGCACCGGGCGTTCCGCCGCGGCCCGGCCACCGGTCGACCCCAGATCCTGACCCTGCGATGGCCCTGCCTGCGCCCGCCTTCATCGCCCCGGAGCTCCTGCCCACCGCTCTGGTGGCCCTGCCGCTGGCCCTGTTAGGCGCCTGCATCGGCAGCTTCCTCAACGTCGTGGCCTGGCGCCTGCCGCGGCAGGAATCGGTGGTGTGGCCCGGCAGCCACTGTCCGCGCTGCGGCACCGACCTGGCCTGGTTCGAAAACCTGCCGGTGCTCAGCTGGCTGCTGCTACGGGGCCGCTGCCGCCATTGCCACCAGCCGATCGCAGCGCGTTACCCGCTGGTGGAGCTTCTCTGCAGCGGATTGTGGGTCACGATGCTGGTGGCCCGCCCCCAGGCGATGGGGGCCATGCCCCCCAGCACGGCGCTGGAGGCCTGGCTGCTGCTGGTGGCGGGAGGACTGCTGGCCAGCTGGCTGCTGCCGCTGGTGCTGATCGATCTCGACAGCATGTGGCTGCCGGAACCCCTCTGCCGCTGGGGTGTGGTGCTGGGGCTGGCGGTGACCGCGGTGCTGGGGGCGCTGCAGGGCGAGGCTGCCGCGCGGGCATTGCTGCTCTCCCACCTGATCGCCTGCGGCGCCGGCCTGCTCGGTTTTGAACTGCTCAGCGCCCTGGCGGAAAAAGCCTTCGGCAGGCCGGCCCTGGGCCTGGGCGACGCCAAGCTGGCGGCCCTGATGGGGGCGTGGCTCGGGCCCCTGGGCCTGGCCCTCGCCGTGGGGGTGGCGATCTTCAGCGGGGCCCTTGTGGGGGTGGCAGGCCGGATCAGCGGCCGGCTCGGCCCCCACCAGCCCTTCCCCTTCGGTCCCTTCCTGGCGATCGGCACCCTGGCGGTGTGGATCGGCGGCCATGGACCCTGGCTGCAGCTGGCCGGACTGGGCAGCTGATCGCCCTCGCCTTAAATGGACCCCTGGCTCCCTGACCCTCATGTCGCTGTTCGACTGGTTCGCCGATCGCCGCAAGAATGCCCCGGTGGTGCGCAACCAGGGACCGGATCCCGATGAGGGGGACGGGCTGTGGAGCAAATGTCCGGAATGCTCCCTGGTGGTGTACCGCAAGGATCTGCTGGCCAATGCCAGCGTCTGCAAGGGCTGTGGCTACCACCACCGCATCGACAGCGACGAGAGAATCCGCCTGATCGCCGATGAGGGAAGTTTCGAAAGCCTCGATTCCGACCTGGCGCCCACCGACCCCCTGGCCTTCAAGGACCGTCGCAGCTACGCCGATCGCCTGCGCGACAGCCAGCAGAGCACCGGGTTACGCGATGCGGTACTCACCGGTCTCTGCCGCCTCGACAGCATGCCCCTGGCCCTGGGGGTGATGGATTTCCGGTTCATGGGCGGCTCGATGGGATCGGTGGTGGGGGAAAAGCTCACCCGCCTGATCGAGGAAGCCACCGCCCGGCGCATCCCGGTGCTGATCGTGTGCGCTTCCGGGGGAGCCCGCATGCAGGAGGGCATGCTCAGCCTGATGCAGATGGCCAAGATCTCCGGTGCCCTGGAACGCCACCGTCAGGCGGAACTGCTCTACCTGCCCCTGCTGACCCATCCCACCACCGGCGGGGTGACCGCCAGCTTCGCCATGCTCGGCGACCTGATCCTGGCCGAACCCAGGGCGCTGATCGGCTTCGCGGGACGGCGAGTGATCGAGCAGACCCTGAGGGAGAAACTTCCCGAGGGCTTCCAGACCGCCGAATACCTGCAGGACCACGGCTTCGTGGATGCCATCATCCCCCGCACCGAGCTGCACGCCACCCTGGCGAATCTGCTGCAGCTGCACGGCAGCGTGCGCCAACCCCAGCCCCTGGCCTCCTGATGACTCCTTCCCGTGGTGGCTGGCTTCAGGGCTGGCTGCAGCCTGTTTTGGTGCTGATGGCCCTGGTCAGCAGCCTGGTGCTCTCCCCCCCACCGGCCTCGGCAGGCCCTGTGAACTGGCAGGAGGTGGCCCCCACCGCGGAGGGGCGTCAGTGGTGGGATACGGGCAGCCTGCGCTACAGCCGCGATGGTCGCCTTTCGGTGCTGAGCCGGTTCCAGCCTGCCCCCGCCGAACCCGCCGATCCTGCCGCCG
>JBBASR010000002.1:57552-119706 GCA_040399125.1 Cyanobium sp.
TCGGTGCTGAGCCGGTTCCAGCCTGCCCCCGCCGAACCCGCCGATCCTGCCGCCGATCCTGCCGCCGTAGCCTCCGCCGAACCCGCCGGCCCCGGCAACCCGCCCAGCACTCCCGGCACCCTGTACGTGATGCAGCTCGACTGCGACGAACATCTCTACCGCGACACTTCCGTGAACGGCCTGCCGCGACTGCGGGCGGAATGGCAGCCCACCGGCAACGACGACCTCACCGCCGAAGTGCTTGCTGAAGCCTGTGCCGCCGCTGCCTCCCTGCCGCCCGCCCGACGATGAACCGACCCCTGAGGGTGGCCGTGGCCGGGCTCGGCTTCGGAGAGAAGGTGCACCTCAGCGCCCTGCGGGATTGTCCCGCCACCGAGCCGGTGGCCCTGTGGCATCCACGAGCAGAACGGCTGGAGCAGGCCTGCCGGGCCTCCGGTCTGCCCGGCCACCAGGACTTCGACCAGCTGCTGACCGACCCTGCGATCGATGCGGTGGTGATCGCCACCCCCCCAGGCCCCCGCTTTGCCCTGGCGCGATCCGCCCTAGCGGCGGGGAAGCATCTGCTGCTGGAAAAACCGGTGGCCGTGCACACCGAAGAAGTGGAGCAACTGCAGCGTCTGGCCCTGCAACAGAACCTCTGCGTGGCCGTGGACTTCGAGTACCGGGCGGTGCCCCTGTTTCAGCAGCTCCACGGCCTGCTGGAGCAGGACGTGCTCGGTGATCCCTGGCTGGTGAAGCTCGACTGGCTGATGAGCAGCCGGGCCGATGCCAGCCGTCCCTGGAACTGGTACTCCCAAGTCTCCGCCGGGGGTGGAGTGCTGGGATCGCTCGGCACCCATGCCTTCGACACCCTGCACTGGCTGGTGGGTCCGACCCGGCAGCTGCAGGCGCGCCTGAGCACCGCGATTCCGCAGCGGCCCTTGCCCGGCGAAGGCGCAACGATGGCAACCGTGGACGCCGAAGACATCGCCCTGGTGCAGCTGGATCTGGAGGATCGCCACGGACGTGTGGTGCCGGCCCAGGTGAATCTGGCCTCGGTCACCCGATCGGGCCGGGGTTACTGGATCGAGCTTTACGGCAGCGAGGCCACCCTGGTGCTGGGGTCGTCCAACCAGGCCGACTACGTGCATGGTTTCCAGCTGTGGATGGCCCGCCCCGGCGAGGCCCTGCGCCCGCTGCCGGCCGATCCGGCCCTCGCCTTTGCCCGCACCTGGGAGGACGGCAGGATCGCTCCGGTGCGGCGCCTGATCGAATGGTGGGCTGAGGCGATCGCCAGCGGCCGGCCGATGCAACCCGGGCTGGCCGAGGCAGTGACAAGCCAGCGCTGCTGCGACTGGGCGAGGACCGGTGCGGGAGGGGCAGGGGGCATCCCCTAGACTCCCCGCCAGACCCGGGCGGGATGTCCCCGCCAGCCGTCGTCCGAACCGGTTTCCGAAACCGTTCGATTCGGTTCCCCGCAACCGTTATCCACCCCCCACGAGATTTACCCATGGCGCTCGTCCCGCTTCGGCTGCTGCTTGACCACGCCGCTGAGAACGGCTATGGCATCCCTGCCTTCAACGTGAACAACCTGGAGCAGGTGCAGTCGATCATGGAGGCTGCCCATGAAACCGACAGCCCGGTGATCCTGCAGGCCTCCCGCGGTGCCCGCCAGTACGCCGGCGAGAACTTCCTGCGCCACCTGATCCTGGCCGCCGTCGAAACCTATCCGGACATCCCGGTGGTGATGCACCAGGACCACGGCAACAGCCCCGCCACCTGCTTCGGTGCCGCCGCCAACGGCTTCACCTCGGTGATGATGGACGGCTCGCTGATGGCCGACGCCAAGACCCCCGCCAGCTACGAGTACAACGTGGCTGTCACCAAGGAAGTGGTGGACGTCGCCCACGCCATCGGCGTGAGTGTGGAGGGTGAGCTGGGTTGCCTGGGCTCCCTGGAGACCGGCATGGGTGAGGCCGAGGACGGCCATGGCTTCGAGGGCAAGCTCGACCACAGCCAGCTGCTCACCGACCCCGCTGAGGCCGCCGACTTCGTGGCCAAGACCAAGGTCGATGCCCTGGCGATCGCCATCGGCACCAGCCACGGCGCCTACAAGTTCACCCGCAAGCCCACCGGTGAAGTGCTGGCCATCAGCCGCATCGCCGAGATCCACAAGGCCATCCCCAACACCCACCTGGTGATGCACGGCTCCTCCTCGGTGCCCCAGGAGTGGCTGGACATGATCAACAAGTTCGGCGGTGCCATCCCCGAGACCTACGGCGTGCCCGTGGAAGAGATCCAGGAAGGCATCCGCAATGGCGTGCGCAAGGTGAACATCGACACCGACAACCGCCTCGCCTTCACCGCCGCCGTGCGTGAAGCCGCCGCCAAGGATCCTGCCAACTTCGATCCCCGCCACTTCAACAAGCCCGCCCGGGCCTACATGAAGCAGGTCTGCCTGGATCGCTACCAGCAGTTCTGGTGTGCCGGCAATGCCAGCAAGATCAAGCAACGCGACATCAACTACTACGCCGGGCTGTATGCCAAGGGCGAACTCGATCCCAAGACCGCCGTGGCCGCCTGAGCCACTGGGGCTTGATTCGATTGATAGCCCACTGATCGATGCCAGGGCCCCCACCGGGGCCCTTTTTTATGGCTGGCTGGTTGCCCGGGCCGTGCGGGCCACGAGCTTGGCCAGGGCATCTTTGAGGTTGCGCTCCATCACGAACGTGCGGCCATCGGTGACCACCACCCGCACCAGGGTGGGCAGATCGCTGTTCTTCGACTGCAGGTAGATCGGCTCCACATAGAGCAGACCGCGACCCACAGGCAGCACCAGCATGTTGCCGTGGAGCAGCCGGGAACCCGAGCGATTCCACAGCCCGAATTGATAGCTGATCGCAGGATCCTGCTCGATCAGCGCCGCGATCTGCTGGGTGCCGAGCAGCAGGCGCTGCTGGGGGAAACGCAGCAGCTGCAGCTGTCCGTAATGGGGAGCATCGTTGCGGGCCGCCAGCCAGCCCACCAGATTCGGGCGCCGCAGCGGCGAGAACGGCAGCAGCAGCACGAACTCTGGCCGGCTCTGCCCCGGCAGCTGCAGGGTGGCATGGAACGGTCGCACCTCCACGTTCTGGGAGCCATAGATCTCCAGCGGTAACGACCACACGTCGTCGCCGTTGTAGAAGGTGCGCACGTCCGTCACGTGATAACGCAGCAGGCGCTCGGCCTGGATCGAGAACTGGCTGGTGGGCACCTGGATATGGCGGGAAAGGGCCTCGGGCATCGCCGCGATCGGCCGGAACAGCTCCGGAAAGGCCCGCTGCCAGGTGCGCAGAATCGGATCGCTCGGATCGCTTACATACAGCCAGACCCGCCCGTCATAGGCATCCACCACCGCCTTCACCGGATTGCGGAAATAGCGGATGCCGCTGGGGTGGGGATCGCTATAGGGATAGGCACGGCTGTTGGTGAAGCCATCCAGCAGCCAGTACTGGTGCTGCTCCGGTCGAAAGCCCTGGACCGCAGGCAGCCGCGCGGTCACCAGGTAGGGCTGGCTTTCGAAATGGAGGAACGGCGCCAGGGCGGTGAGCCGTTGATTCACCTGCCGTCTCAGCAGCAACCGACTGCGGGGGGTGATCGCGCCGGTGAACATCAGGCGCGGTTCCCGCAGATAGATAGCGGCAAAGAAGCGCTGCCAGCCATGGGCCAGCCCGATCCCTCCCCCCCCCTGGTAGTGGGTGTAGACGCTCTGATCCCCCGCCTCGGCCTGCGGGAAGTCGAACTCCTGCACCCGGGTGGGGGCGATCGCATAGGAGTGGGGAGCGGCGCCGAAGTAGAGCCTGGGCTGCCCCACCGGCAGGGAACGGCGCACCTCCATATCCCCAAGCCCCAGAAGCGGGATCCCCTTCACCTGGGAGCTGCGTCCCAGATCCTTGACGAAATAGAACGGCAGACCATCGGCGCCGAAGGCATTGACGGCAGACACCGTGAAGCCATAGCCGTGGGTGAAGATCAGGTGGCGATTCAGCCAGGTGCGGGAGTTCTGGGGAAGCCCGCCCGTATCGATCTCCCGGGCGGAGATGAACACCTGCTGGGAACCCTTTTCCGGATCCGCACTGAGCGGATAACGGTCGACCGCCGCAGTGGGGAAGCTGTAATACAGGCGCAGCTGCTGCAACTGTCGATTCGTGGCCAGCAGGGGTTTGGTATCCCAGAGGCGGATATTGGCCAGGGTGCCCGGCGCGGCGGCCAGATCCTGGGCAGAAAGCTTCTGCTCGGGATCCAGGCCGGCGGTGACGACCTGCTCCAGCCCGAAGGCGCGGCGGGTGGCCCGGATCGTGCGACGCAGGTAGGGGGTTTCCAGCTCCAGCTCCCGGGGTTGGACCAGGAATCGCTGCACAAGGGGGCTCACCACCCCTTCCGCCAGGGGCACCAGCGCGGCGGTGATCGCAAGAGGAATCAGGGCCCCGCGCCGCAACCAACCGCGCGGCAGGGGCACCAGCAGCCCAAGGGCAGTGAACAGCAACAGCACCGAGAGCAGCAGGCGCAGGGGCAGCCGCACGTGCAGATCGACGAAACCGGCACCGGCCCCCACGCCGCTGCCCTGCACCATCAGATCAAAGGGAGCGAGGGCATTGCTGAGGGCAGCCATCAGGGCCAGCACCGCCAGCTGGGGTTGGAGCACCCGCTGCTGCAGCCGGCTGAGGCCGGAGAAGGAAAGATCGGAGAGGGAAGTGCCCTCGCTGAAGGTGAGCCAGAGGCAACCGGCAAGGCCCACCACCGCCTGGGCCATCACCACACTCACCAGCAGATGCAGGGCGGGCAGCTGCATCACACTGAAGGAAAGATCGAAGCCGGTGAGCGGATCCTTTTCTCCGAAAGGAACCGCTAGCAACGCCGGCAACCACAGGCTCCAACCACGGGCGATGGCGGTGGCGGTGCCGGCCAGGGCTGCCGCCAGGCTGATCCGCAGGGTGGAGAGGGGCCAGAGCAGCAGGGGCAGCAGCAGTCCGGCCGCCAGGGAGAGAAAAAGCCAGGGCGGAAGATCTGTGAACACGGGGATGCCGGTGATCACCTTGCCGCTGAAGGGAGCGGCGATCAGGTCGCGGGCCTGCACCATCAGGTAGGTGAGGCCGCCGGCCAGCAGCAGCAGCAGCACCGCCAGCGCCAGCAGCAACGGACCCTGGGACAGCCGGATCAGGGGCGCGGGGGGCAGCGTCTTGCGCGGGGCCTCCTGGCGCAACCGCCAGCACCGCTGCAGCTGCTGGAGCTGCAGGGGAACCCCGAAGCCCATCACCACGCCGAAAGCCAGCAGCTGCAGCAACCAGCGCCGCAGCAGCACGGCCTGGAAGCCGAACTGGGCAAACCACTGCCACTCGACACTCAGACGGGCCACCAGGATCAGCAGCCCGAGCAGCAGCAAAGGGATCGCCAGCAGGCGAAGCCCAGCTTCGAGTCGGCCGGACACAGGAAGAGGAAGGAGGGCTGCCACGGCACGAGGCTAGAGAGGGCAGCAGCTGGGTCAAGGGCGAGGGAGGGGACAGGCACGCACAGACCACCCCAAGGACAGCTGGAGCAAATAACCGACCTCAAGGGTCGGGATTAAAACAGCGCTCCTCTGGACGCTGCTAGCGTCAGCCGGATCGCTGTGGTACCGCCGTGACGGCCACCCTTTCCCGCTCCACCTTCACCGGTCTGCGCTGCAAGGAATGCGGCCATGGCTACGAAGCCGGTGCCCGCCACGTCTGTGAAGACGTCTGTTTCGGTCCGCTCGAGGTCGTCTACGACTACGAAGCGATCAAGGCCCGCGTCAGCCGCGCCACGATCGAAGCGGGTCCCGCCTCGATCTGGCGCTACCGCGAATTCCTCCCGATCGAAGGGGATCCCATCGATGTGGGCACCGGCTTCACCCCCCTGCTGAAGGCCAATCGGCTGGCGCGGCGGCTCGGCCTCAAGAGCCTCTACATCAAGAACGATGGCGTGAACATGCCGACGCTGTCCTTCAAGGACCGCGTCGTCTCCGTGGCCCTCACCCGTGCCCGGGAACTGGGATTCACCACGGTGAGCTGCGCCTCCACCGGCAACCTGGCCAACTCCACCGCCGCCATCGCCGCCCACGCCGGCCTCGAGTGCTGCGTGTTCATCCCCAGCGACCTGGAACTGGGCAAGGTGCTCGGCACCCTCATCTACAACCCCACCCTGATGGCGGTGAAGGGCAACTACGACCAGGTGAACCGCCTGTGCTCGGAGGTGGCCAACACCTACGGCTGGGGTTTCGTGAACATCAATCTGCGGCCCTACTACTCGGAAGGCTCCAAGACCCTCGGCTACGAGGTGATCGAGCAGCTCGGCTGGCAGCTGCCCGACCACATCGTGGCGCCCCTGGCCTCCGGTTCCCTGTTCACCAAGATCCGCAAGGGCTTCGACGAATTCATCAAGGTGGGCCTGGTGGAGGAGAAGCCCGTGCGCTTCAGCGGCGCCCAGGCCGAAGGCTGCAGCCCGATCGCCCAGGCCTTCGCCGAAGGCCGGGACTTCATCACGCCGGTGAAGCCCCACACGATTGCCAAATCGATCGCAATCGGCAATCCCGCCGACGGGCCCTACGCCATCGACATCGCCAACCGCACCAACGGCAGCATCGCCGCCGTGAGTGACGAGGAGATCATCGAGGGCATCAAGCTGCTGGCCGAAACCGAAGGGGTGTTCACCGAAACAGCCGGTGGCACCACGATCGCGGTGCTCAAGAAGCTGGTGGAACAGGGCAAGATCAACCCCGACGAGACCACCGTCGCCTACATCACCGGCAACGGCCTCAAAACCACCGAGGCGGTGGCCTCCTCGATCGGGGAACCGTTCACGATCGAAGCCCAGCTCGACAGCTTCAACTCCGCCTGGGAACGGGCCCAGGCCCTGCAGCGCGCCACCTGGGACACCGTGGCCTGAGTCCACATCGGGGGGCCATCGCCCCCCTTCCCTGCTTCTCCTTCCCCTTTCAATCCGCCGCGTGCCATGGCCGTTCAGGTTCTGATCCCCACCCCCCTGCAGAAGTTCACCAACGACGAGGCCACCGCCAGCGTGGAAGCCGGCAGCGTCGACCAGCTGCTGCAGGCGCTGGAAGGTCGCTACCCCGGCATCCTCAACCGTCTCTGCGATGAGAACGGCAAGCTGCGCCGCTTCCTCAACGTCTACGTGAACAGCGAGGACATCCGCTTCCTCGACAACCAGGCCACGGCCCTCACCGACGGTGATGAGGTGAGCATCGTGCCCGCCGTGGCCGGAGGCTGAACCCTCCATGACCCAGAGCGTCCCCGGCCAGCAGGCCATCCTCCACGACTGGCAGGACCCGATTCGGATCCACGATTACCGCCAGGCCGCCAATCCCGTGCGCCCCGGTCTGACGCCACCGATCCCGCTGCAGCAATGGAGCCCCCAGCTGCACGCCGAAGGTCCCTCCGCGATCCTGCCGCTCGATCTGAGCCAGCAGCTCGGATGTGAAGGGCCTGCCACCAGCCCTGGCCTGGCCGCCCATTTTGTGCGGCTGCTGCCTGGGGAGAGCCTCACTGCTGCGGCAACCGCCACCAGCTCCCTCTTCTACGTGCTGGCCGGCCGGGGCAGCCTTGAGCGCAGTGCGACGGGATCACAGCAAGCGCCGCTCTCGCTGCGCTGGGGTCAGGGGGATGTGTTCGTGCTGCCCGCCGGCGATCCACCGCTGCTGAGCGCCGAGGCGGAAAGCATTCTCTACTGGGTGCATGACGGCCCCCTGCTGCGCCACCTGGGAGTGGCCCCGAGCCTGCCTCGCTTCCGACCGGTGCACTACCCGGCGAGTCGACTGGAGACAGAACTGGAGCTGCTGCTGGCCGATCCAGGTGCCGCCCGCAGCAACCGGCTCAGCATCCTGCTCGGCCACGCCGATCTGCCGGCCAGCCGCACCGTGAGCCACACCCTTTGGGCGATGCTCGGCGTGGTGCCTCCCGGCGCCGTGCAACCTCCCCACCGCCATCAATCAGTGGCCCTGGATCTGATCATCGACTGCGATCCGGGCTGCTACACCCTGGTTGGGTCCGAACTGGACAGCCACGGCGCCATTCGCCAACCGCAGCGGATCGATTGGCAGAGCGGCGGCGCCTTCATCACCCCGCCCGGCCTCTGGCATTCCCACGTCAACGAAAGCGGCCGTATCGCCCGCCTGTTGCCGATTCAGGATGCTGGCCTACACACCTATCTGCGCAGCCTCGACATCCGCTTCAGTGGCGGCCTGGGGGAGAGCCTCTGAGGCGTGGGGGAGGGGGCCGGTCAGCAGGCCGGGATGGTTGCCCTCCCACTGCTCCACCTGGGCGCGGAATGCCTCTCCGTCGATCGTTTCCTCCGAGATCAACCGCTCCACCAGCTGGTCCATCAGCTCCCGGCGAGGACGCAGCACCGCCAGGGCATGCTCAAGGGCCTGGCAGGCGAGGGAGCGCACCTGGGCATCGATCTGACGGCCGGTCTGGCCTGAATAGGGAGCTTCGGAACGAAGCCAGTCGCGGCCGAGGAACACCTCGCCGCCATCGGATTCCAGGGCGATCGGCCCCAGGCTCGAAAACCCGTAACGGGTGACCATCTCGCGGCAGATCCGACTCACCATCTGCAGATCGCCCGAAGCGCCCTGGGTGACCTCACTGGGTCCGAAGACCACGATCTCGGCCGCCCGTCCGCCGAGCACCACCACCAGCCGGGCCCGCAGGTAGGCGCGACTGATCAGGCCGGAATCGAGGATGTCCTCATCCGGCATCGTGCGGGCGAAGCCGCCCACCCCGCCCGCCCTCGGCAGCAGGGTCACCTTGTCGAGCTTGTCGGCGTGAGGCACCAGGGTGGTGAGCAGGGCGTGGCCCACCTCGTGGTAGGCGATCAGCCGCTTCTTGGCGCTGTCCTGCAGGGGGGCGGCGGTGAGCCCCATGGTGATCCGCTCGAGGGCGTCACCGATCGCCCCATCGTCGATCGTCGCCCGGTTGCGACGGGCCGTGAGGATCGCCGCTTCGTTGAGCAGGTTGGAGAGGTCGGCGCCGGAGAAACCAGGGGTGCGTGACGCCCAGGCCGCCAGGGAAACCGCCGGATCCAGGGGCCTGCTGCGGGCGTGGACCGAAAGGATGTCCTCCCGGCCGCGGCGGTCGGGCAGATCCACGGTGATGCGGCGATCGAAACGGCCCGGCCTCATCAGCGCAGCATCGAGAACATCCGGGCGATTGGTGGCTGCCAACAGGATCACGCCGGAGTTGTCTTCAAAGCCATCCATCTCGGTGAGCAGCTGGTTGAGCGTCTGCTCCCGCTCGTCGTTGCCACCGCCGATGCCGGCACCTCTCTGGCGTCCAACGGCGTCGATCTCATCGATGAAAATGATGCAGGGCGCCTTGGCCTTGGCCTTGCGGAACAGATCCCGCACTCGGCTCGCACCCACGCCCACGAACAGTTCCACGAACTCCGAGGCCGCCATCGAAAAGAACGGCACCCCGGCCTCGCCGGCGATGGCCCTGGCCAGCAGGGTCTTGCCGGTGCCCGGAGGACCAACGAGCAGCACCCCCTTCGGGATCCTGGCCCCCACCGAAGTGAAGCGCTCGGGGCTCTTGAGGAAGGTGACCACCTCCTGGAGCTCCTCCTTGGCCTCGCCGATGCCAGCCACATCCTCGAAGCGGACCCCCACACTGCCCTCCGGCTGAACCCGGGGCTGGCTGCGCCCGAAGCCCATCGCCTTGTTGGCCACCTGGGCGGAACGACGCAACAACAGGCTCAGGCCCAGCAGCAGCAGCAGCACCAGCAGGGCATTGCTCACCAGGCCGGCCATCGCCTCTTCGCGGCGTTCGTCGCGAACGGTGAGGGGAACCCTGGCCTTCTCAGCGGTACGCAGCAGCTGCTGGTTGTCGTTGAAGACCGGCACCTGCTGCTGGCTGCCGTCCTTGTAGGTGACGGCAACCAACCGCTGACGAGGAGCCAGCTCCAGATCCTTGATGCGACCCTCCCGCAGATCCGACAGCAGACGGCTGTAGGAGGGAGTGCCGGCCCGCGAGGTGAAAATCGAACGCAGGGCGGGAGCGGGTGCCTGGGACGGCTGGGCAGGAACCCTGGTTGCCCCGGGCTTGGTTGCCCCGGCAGTGGAAGGGGCGGATGGGGCTTCTGCCGGCCCCGGCCCTGGCCCCAAATCTGACCCTGGCCCTGGGCTCGACGAAGCCCCGGGGATGGAGGAAGAGGCTCCCTGGGAAAGCTGACGGACCGGAAGGGAACTGCTGCTCACTGCTGTCAGCCGTAGAAACCGAGTTTAGCGATTTGACGAAAGGTCAGCCGACATCGGAAGATCGTTGTTTGGTCTGAAGTTTCGGGATGGCTGTTCCCAAGAAGAAAACCTCCAAAGGCAAGCGGAACCAACGCCATGCCCACTGGAAGGCAAAGGCGGGCGTGGCTGCCGCCAAGGCCATGTCGATCGGCAAGGCAGTGCTGAGTGGCCGCGCCCAGGGCTTCGTCTATCCGATTGCCGAAGAGGCCGAAGACACCGAGGCCTGATCCCCCGGATCAAGCCAGCGGCGTCGCCCATCCAACAGGGCCAGTCCCTCCAGGGGCAGGCCCGTTTTTTGCTGGTCACCGTTCTGGTTTGGTTGGCCCGCCAAACCTGCTGCCAGAGGGTCTTGATAAAGGGCTGGCGGCAGGGAGTGGAGACTGGCCCGCACCATCGCCCCCACCTCGGCGGCGCTCAGCCAGCCACCTCCCGTGCGGCGTTGCCGGGCTTCGGCCTGCAGCCGCCAACGCCGCGGCAGCGACCAGCGGCTGGGGCGCAGCAGCCAGAGACCATCGCATTCCTGCCAGAGCGGCCCGTAGGCCTCCAGGGCCCGGTCCCAGCGGGGTAGCCATTCCAGCTCCTGCCCGCTCAAGCCCGTCGCCCAGGAACCCTCCACCCCGCCAGCGCCTGGCTTCACCCCAGCCTGGGCCCGATCCAGAGCCTCGCTGAGCCGCTCGGAGCCCAGGGGCAGGCAGCCCATCAGCCAGCCCTCGAGCACGAGGGCATCGGCCCGGCACTCCGACCAACCGCTGCGGTCGCCCTGGCCATCGGCCAGGGTCTTGTCGAACCGGGGCAATCGCAGAAGGCCGCTGCGACGCCACTCCGCCAGCTGCTGCAGCAGCAGCGGCAGGTCGTGGCTGCCCGGAGGCACCCGCCACACCCCGAAAGGATTGCCGGCCAGGACGGAGCGGCGCTCCGGCCAGGGCAGATACAGGTCGTCGATCGAGGCCACCGCCAGGCGCACACCGGCCAGGGGAGCCAGGCGCACGAGCAGACGGCCGAGGCTGGTCTTGCCGGCCCCCACCGGTCCATTCAGCGCCAGCAGCGGCAGCCGGTGTTGCCGCTGCCGCTCCAGACGATCCAGCAGCGGCAGCACGAAACCCCGCACCAGACCAGGATCGAACGCCTGCAGTTCCGGCCAGCCGGTGGCCGCCAGCAGGCGTTCCTCCCAGAGCCTGCGCCGCCCAGGCCCCAGCGCCTCAGCTGCCAAGCTTGAAGGCCTCCAGAACCACCGCGAACACGGCCCCCACCCGCAGGTTGTCGACCACCACCCAGGCCAGGGAGGGATCGGGTCGATCCACGGGCAGCAACCGCGTGCGCAGGCGAAGCATCAGTTCGATCAACACCACCAGCACCAGCACCACCAGGGGCCGGCCGCCGGGCAGCAGCAGCAACAGGCTGGTGAGATTCTGGCCGAAGTAATAACCCGCCAACAGGGCCAGCAAGGCGAGGCTGCCGGCTCGCCAGGTGCTGCGCACCTGGCCCATCAGGACCCTGCCGCTGCGCTCGAGCAACAGCTGCAGGCGGGTGCGCTGCACCGGAAGGCGACTCATGGCGAAAGCAATCGCTGCAGATAGGAGAGCGTGACGACGCCCTCCCCACAAGCGGGACCAGCCACCAGAGGCAAGGGGCCACTGCCGTCGCCGAGGTCCTGCACCACCGCCGCCGCCGCTGCGAAGCAGGCGGCGGGCTCGGCCGCGGAAAGGCTGCTGAGGGTCACCAGGGTGATGAGCCCGGCGGCTCGCGCCGCCGCCAGGCCCGGAGCGGAGTCCTCCACCGCCAGCACCTGCCGGCGAGGGGCCGCCAGTCGATCCAGGGCAAGCAGATAGGCCTCGGGATCCGGCTTCTTGCGCTCCACATCCTCGCCGCAGACCCAGAATTCAAAGGCGTTGGCCAGATCCCCGAGCACACCCTCCGCCAGGGCCTGAACAGCGCGATGGGAACTGGTGGTGACGATCGCCTGGCGAACACCGGCCGCAGCCAGCTCCGCGATCAGGCGGGCCACCCCCTGCCGAAGCGAAAGGCCTCCGGCCTGGACCAGGGAGAGATAGGCATCCTGTTTGGCTCGCACCAGTGCGTCGAGGCGCCCAGGGGAAGGGAGCTGACCCTCCTGCTCCAGCAGCCAGGCGGCCATGCGCTCCCTGCCTCCGGTGATCGCAAGCCAGCGGCGATAGGTGGCCCGATCCCAGCGGCCCTGCAGGCCGGCGGCAGCGAAGGCGTGGTTGAAGGCCACACGGTGACCATCAAATTCCGTCTCGGCCAGGGTGCCATCCACATCCCAGAGCACCGCTGTCAGGCCCGGCCCTGGATTGCCCATCGCCCCTCCGCCCTCTCGACGCAGGCTAGGGCGCCAACCAGGAGCGGCCGCACCAGGAGCCGCCGCCGCAGGGGTGGACCCGGGGGCGCGGGACCGCACAATTGAGGCACCGTTTGCGATCCCTGCGTTGCTCTCCACCGTCGACGAGCAACGCTGGCTGCTGCCTCCGCCCCTGCCGGTCGCGCTGCGCGGACCCTCAAATGGCTCCCTGACCGACGACCCCCACACGGGCCTGCCGGCAGAGCTGATGGCGGTGCTGCAGCGGCGCGGCCTGGATGACGCCGCGATCGCAGCGCTGCTGGAACCGGAAGCGGCCCCGGACCCCCACCAGCACTTTCCCGATCTGGAAGCGGCCCTGCAGCGCCTGGAGAAGTGCTGCCTTCAAGGGGAAGCCGTGGCGATCTGCGGCGACTACGACGCCGATGGCATGACCAGCACGGCGCTGCTGGTGGGGGTGCTGCAGCGGCTCGGTGCCCGGCCCCAGGCCGCCATCCCCAGCCGGATGGACGACGGTTATGGCCTCAACGTAACGATGGTGGAGCGGCTCGCCGCCGAGGCGGTATCGCTGCTGATCACGGTGGACAACGGCGTAGCGGCCGAAGCGGCCCTGGAGCGGGCGGAAAGCCTGGGCCTCGAGGTGATTCTCACCGACCATCACACCCTGCCCGAACGGCTTCCGCCCCACCTCGCGCTGCTCCATCCCGCCGTCACCCCCCCCGATTCCCCCTACCGGGGCCTGGCGGGGGTGGGGCTGGCCCACCTGCTGGCCATGGCCCTCTGCCTGCGGATGGGGTACCAGCAGGGCCGGGAGATAGCCCTCAACCTCTTCTGCATCGGCACGATCGCCGACATGGCACCGCTGGCCGGCGTCAACCGTCGCTGGCTGCTCGATGGGCTGCCGGCCCTGGGCCGCACCCGCCTGCCGGGCCTGCGGGCCCTGCGGCAGCTGGCGGGGCTTGAGGAAACCATGGTGGACGCCGAGGCCGTGGGCTTTCAGATCGCCCCACGGATCAATGCGGTGGGACGCCTGGGGGATCCACTGCTGGTAGTGGATCTGCTGACCACCGAGGATCCCGCCGTGGCGATGGAACTGGCCCGCCGCTGCGAAGAGCTCAACCGCCAGCGGCGGGAGCTGTGCAACGCCATCGAGGCGGAGGCACTGGCGCTGCTGGAGGCCGATGGGCCCCAGCGCCCGGCTTTCCTGCTGCTGGCCCAGAACCACTGGCACCACGGGGTGATCGGCATCGTGGCCGCCCGCCTGGTGGAACGCTTCGGACGGCCGGTGGCACTGCTGGCGGGCGAAGGCAACGGACGCCTGCGGGCCTCGGTGCGCTCCCCGCGCGGCTTCGCCGTGGATGGGGCCCTGCGGGCCTGCGCCCCCCTGCTGGAGCGCCACGGAGGCCATCCCGCCGCCGGTGGATTCACGGTGCGGGCCGAATTGGTGAGCCAGCTGCAGGAGGAGCTCAACGCCCTGGCGGAACGGTGGCTGGAAGGCCAGGGAGACGGCAGACCGGTGGAACCCGAGGTGCTGCTGCAGCTCGAACGCATCGATCGACGCTTCTGGCATCAGCTGCAGCGGCTCGCACCCTTCGGCATCGGCCATGCGGCGCCGGTGTTCTGGAGCAGCGGCTGCCGGATCGTCGAACAGAAAGTGCTGCGGGGCGGCCACCTGCAGCTGCAGCTGCAGCAGGGAGAGGCCAGGGTGAGGGCCATGGCCTGGCGGTACGAGCAAACCTTCGACCCCGGCTGCCCTGTGGATGTGGCCTACCGGCTACGGCTGGATCACTGGCAAGGTCAGGAGCGCCTGCAGCTGGAGCTTGTAGCGCTGCGGCCCAGCGCCGGTGAAGTGGTGCTGCAGCGCAGAAACCGCACCTACTGGTGCCGGCGCCAGGGGGCTGACCTGGTGATCCGCAATGCCGCCGGCGAGGAACTGCGCCGGGGGCTGGACAGCCCGGATCACCCCTATGTGCGCTCGCTGGTGCTGGAAGCGGCGATGGCCCTGGGCATGGCCTGCTAGAGCCCGCAAGGCAGGGACAGCAGCTGGGGGCAACGGCGTGGAAAGGCCCAAAAAAACCGCCAGTCGGCTGGGGCCGCTGACGGAGGGACTGACAAAGGGGAGGGACTGACGAAGGGATCGAAGCAGGGCCTTCTGCTCAGAGGGCGCCGCGGCGGTAGAAGAGAATGAAGATCACGGCCGGTCCGGCCAGGGTGATCAGCGCAAGGGCTCCGAAGTTGGCGATCAGGTGGAAATCGATGCCCATGGGAGGGTTCTCTTGCGGATGATGCTGGCAGGAGCGTAAGGGGCCGGCTGCCCCGTGGGGAAGCCTGGCAGCCACCACTGTGACGGCTTGTCACAGCATCAGGCTCGGCGGCTCACCCACCACCACGTCCCAGACTGATCCCCTGCGCGCAGCGAAGGAAAGAACCATGGGCCGCGAAACCGAGAAATGGACATGCATCAGCGGCTGCGGAAGCTGCTGCCGGCTCGATCCCAGCCGGCGCCATGAGGCGATCGAGGCCCTGGAGGAGGAGCAGCGCCGCACGTACCTGTCGATGGTGGGAGAAGACGGCTGGTGCATCCACTTCGACACTGGTGGTCGACGCTGCCGCATCTACGACCAGCGCCCCGATTTCTGCCGGGTCAGCAACCTGATGTCGTTGTTCGGCAGCGAAGGGGACGACCCGAACGCCCTGGCGATCAGCTGCTGCAAGGACCAGATCCGCAGCGAAGTGGGCGGCCGTGGCAGGGTGATGAGGCGCTTCCTGCGCGCCATCCGTCGCCTTCCATGAGCATCCCATCGGGCTCCCCCCCCGGCAGCGAGCCGTCTGTGACTCCGGGCACCGGGCCAGAGGCCCCATCCACCCCGGCGGCGGCCAGCTGGATCGGGGTGTTTCTCTCCACTGCCACCACCGTGTTCCTGGCAGAGCTGGGGGACAAGACCCAGCTGGCGGCACTGCTGCTCTCCGCCGAATCGGGGCGCCCCGCGGTGGTGTTCGTGGGGGCTTCCCTGGCCCTGATCTGCTCCAGTCTGGTGGGGGTGCTGCTCGGGCGCTGGCTGTCCACGGTGATGGGTCCCCGCCAGCTGGAACGATCCGCCGGTGTGCTGATGGTGGCTCTGGGTCTGTGGCTGGGCAGACAGGCGGTGCTGCATCTCGCCCCACTGTCCGCTGCCTGAGAGCCATGCCCTTCGCCCTTCTCGCCTCCACCTTCGTCACGGTCTTTCTGGCCGAACTGGGGGACAAGACTCAGCTTGCGATCGTGAGCATCAGCGGCACCTCGACGCGGCCGGGAGCGGTGTTCGCCGGCAGCGCCGCCGCCCTGGTGCTGGCCAGCCTGGTGGGCGCCGCCGCCGGAGGATCGCTGGCCAGCGTGATTCCCACCGATGCGCTGCAGCTGGCGGCCTCGGTGGGGTTCCTGATCATCGGCAGCCGCCTGATCCTGCGCTCCCGCTCCGAGGAAACCGGGAGCGAAGCCGAGGAGCAGGCCCCCCCCACTGCCTAAAGTCGGGGCAACTGCTCTCGCCGTGCGTCGTTTCGGTGGGAGTTCAGCGGTAGGAGATCAGTGGATGGGGGATCAGCGGAGGATGCCAAAGCGTCCTCACCCCCGCCCAGCGGTCCACCTTCCCTCCGCAGCGCACTCCGAAGACTGCCCCGATGAAGTTCACGGTCGCCGATCTGCTCGACCAGCTGTCCACCAGCAGCGTCCTGCCCCTCGCCAAACTGGAGAAGGGTCTGGCCCTGGCCACCAAACCCGAGAAGCAGCAGCTGCGCATCGGTCTGGATGCCCTGGCGCGTCTGGGGCTGGTGGAGGAGAGCGAGGACGGCCTGCGGCGCGGCGACACTCCTGACCTGGTTGCCGCCCGGCTTCGCTGCTCCAGCAAGGGTTTCTGCTTTGCCCTGCGGGAGGATGGCGGAGAGGACATCTACATCCGGGACCACCAGCTCAACCACGCCTGGAACGGGGATCGGGTGCTGGTGCGCATCACCCGTGAAGGCGGACGCAGGCGCTCCCCGGAAGGGGGTGTGCAGTGCATTCTCGAGCGTCACACCACCAGCCTGCTCGCCCAGGTCGAGCGTCAGAACGAGCGGCTTCTGGCCGTTCCCCTCGACGACCGCCTGCTGACCAGCATCGAGCTGCCCGAGGGGGATGCCAGTTTTCTCGAGCCTGCCGAGGAATCGGTGGTGGAAGTGCAGATCGACCGCTTCCCGGTGGCCCAGTTCACGCCCCAGGGCCACGTGGCCCGCAGCCTGCCGGTGCACGGGGGCGAAGCCGCCGACCTTGATCTGCTGCTCACCAAGCACCACCTGCACGAACGGCCCGCCGCCCCCCGGGCCACCCTCAAACCCCTGGCCGCCAAGGGGCGCACCGACCTCAGCGGCCTGCCCACCGTGCTGCTGGGCGGCTGGAGCGGCAGCGACGCCCCCGGGCTGCCGGCCCTCTCCCTCGAGGAAAGGGAAGAGGGTGGTTGGCGCCTCTGGGTCCACAGCCCCGCCGTGGCCGAACGGCTGAGCCTGGGGAGCAACCTCGACACCTGGCTGCGGGATCAGGGCGAAGCCCTCTGTGTCGGAAAGCGCTGGCTGCCGCTTCTGCCCTCCACCCTGGCCAAGGCCGCCTATTTCCGGAGCGGGGAGAGCAATGAGGCCCTGTCGGTGGCCCTGGAACTCAGCAGCCAGGGGGAACTGGAGCACTACCGCTTCCATCTCAGCGTGATCCAGCCCGCCGGCATGGTGGATCCGGCGGTGATGGAGGCGCTGGCGGAACGGAAGCCGAAGGCCCGCACGGTGCCGGCAGCCCTGAAGAGCCTCAAGGACCAGGTCCCCATGCTCGAACAACTGGTGACCCTGGCGGGCCTGCTGCGGGAGCGCCGGCTGGCGGCCGGATCGATCGACCTTGACCTGCCCACCCCGCCGCTCGAAAGCCTCGGAGACCTGTGCATCCCGGCCCCGGATGCCGCCCACAGGGGCTGGTTGGTGGAACTTCCCGACACTCACCCGATGGCGATGGTGCGGGAGAGCCTGCTGCTGGCCCATCGCGCCCTGGGCAACCACCTGGCGGCGCTGCAGCTGCCTGCCCTCTACGCCGTCAACCCTGCCGCCGAAGCCTCGGAGATCAATGAAGTCGCCAAGGCGGCCCTGGCCCTGGAGATCCCGATGGAACTCAGCCCTGACGGCAACGCCAGTGCGGCGGAACTGGCAGCCGCCTTCGCCGCCACCGATCGGGGCCGGGCCCTGCAGCAACAGCTGCGCGACAGCCTTTCCGCCGTGCAGCTCTCCAACGAGCCGGGCCCCCATGCCCTTGCCGGAGAGGAGACCGCCTTCTCCCCCTGGACCTGCCCCGGTCTCCACTACGCCGATCTGTGGAACCAGCACGTTCTGGTGAGCCTGCTCACCGATGGCAAGGACCGCCCCACCGTGCGTCACAAGACCAGCGTCGAGCTGGCGAGCGACCTCTGCCACGGCTCGGTGGACTGGGCCCTGCTCACCCCAAGCCAGCTGGCTCCGTATCAGGAGAGCCTCGAACGGGGCCTGGTGCAACGCCTCAACAACCGCGGTCGGTTCCTGAGCGAGATCCATGGCGATGCGCTGGCGATGGCCCAGGCCCGGCATGCCGAACCGCTGGTGGGTCAGGTGCTGCCAGGCGTGATCAGCGGGGTCCAGAGCTATGGCTTCTTCGTGGAGGTTCCTCCTTCCCAGGTGGAAGGCCTGGTGCATGTGAGCTCGCTCAAGGACGACTGGTACGAGTACCGCTCCCGCCAGAACCGCCTGGTGGGACGCAAGTCGCGCCGCTCCTACATGGTGGGCGACATCGTGGAGGTGGAAATCCAGAAGGTGGATGCCCTCCGCCATCAGATCGATCTGGCGGTGCAGCAGCCCGAAATCCTCGAACCGATCGCCAACGATGGCGGCGACGAGGAGCTCGAGGACAACGACGACGACGAGCAGGACTGAGCATGGCCCCGCGCTCGCTTCCGGTGGTGCTGGCGGTATCTGGAGCCTCCGCCCAGCCCCTGGCAGAACGGGCCGTGGCCCTGCTGCTGCAGGCCGGCGAAGAGGTGGAGATGGTGACCAGCCGCGGGGCCATCGGCGTCTGGCAGGCCGAAATGGGCCTGCGGGTGCCTTCCGAACCCGAGGCCCAGGAGATTTTCTGGCGCGAACGCAGCGGCTGCCATACCGGCCGTTTGCGCTGTCATCGCTGGAACGACCAGGCTGCCGCGATCGCCAGCGGCAGCTTCCTCACCCGGGGCATGGTGATCCTGCCGGCCAGCATGGGTACGGTGGGCAGAATTGCCTCAGGCGTGGCCCTCGATCTGATCGAGCGGGCCGCGGATGTGCATCTCAAGGAAGGGCGACCGCTGGTGATCGCGCCGCGGGAGCTTCCCTGGAACCTCATCCACCTGCGCAATCTCACCGCCCTGGCGGAAGCGGGGGCCCGCATTGCCCCGCCCGTTCCCGCCTGGTACCACCAGCCCACCAGCCTCGATGAGATGGTGGACTTCCTGGTGATCCGCGTCTTCGATGCCCTCGGGCTCGAACTCGGCACCCTCAACCGTTGGCAGGGGTCCCCCCATCGGCCATCCTCAAGCTGACCGCCTCCGTGTCCTTGCTGCGTCGTCTGCTGCTGCTGCCCCTCCTGGCCCCCCTGCTGGCGACGCTGGCGATCGGGGGGATCAATCCCCGGCCGCTGGTTTCCCTGAGGCTGCTCACCTGGAATTCCCCGGAACTGCCCCTCGGGGCCTGGATCGCTGCAGCCGCCGCCACCGGCGCGGCCGTGAGCGGCGGCTCCGCTGCCCTGGCGCTGCGCCAGGGATCCACCAGCCTGCGGAGAAAAGTGCGGCGGGGGCCGGCAGCGGCGGCCTCCGGCCTCGACGACGAAGCGGAACCCTGGATCGGCAGAAGCGAACGGCAACGGCGGGTGCGAAGAGAGCAGCGGGAGGAGGAAAGCCCGGCCTGGCAGCAGGCCCCGCCGATGGCGGCCTGGCCGGCGCGGGCCGCCGGCGAGCCGGCCCCCACCGTTTCGGTGCCCTTCCGGGTGGTCTCCAGGCCCGAGGGCGCCAGAGCCCAACCCTCCGCCAGGGTGGTAGAGGAGCAGCGCGAGCCGGTGCCGATCGGGCTCGATGACTGGGCCACAGGCCCAGGCGAGGAGTGGTGAAACCAGCCCAGCAACCGCCAGGCTGCCTAAAGTCGGCCGCAACGCCAATGTTTGAGGGCCGGAAGCAGTGACCCAGAGTGGAACGCCAGAGAACCCGGCCCCGGAGTCCACCCCCTCCCCCGACGAGGCAGCGCCCGCCGTAGAGAAGGCGAGGCCCGCAAAGGCGGCCAAACCTGCCGACACGGCGCAACCCGCCGAAACAGCGCAAACCGCCGCCAAGGCAAAGCCGCCTGCTCCCGAGGAAAAGCCGTTCGACGACTTCGTGCCGAACCTGCTGATCCCCGCCCTGGCCAAGGAAATCCAGGCCTACGGCGGTGCCGTCCCAGAACTGAGTTTCAGCCAGGGGGCCATGCCCGTGGTGGGAAGCGACTGCTGGATGGTCAAGGGGGAGCTACCGGGGGAGCGACGCTTCTGGCTCTGCTTCACCGGCGCCGATATCGCCTCGGCCAAGACCATTGCCCTGGCCGAAGCGGGGGGAACGCCCAGCCTGCTCGAGTCCTTCCTGATCGATGAGAAGAAAATGACCCTGTCGCTGCTGGTGTCCCGGCTGGTGCAGCGGCTCAACGGCCAGAAGTGGCTCGGAGCCAACTGAGGCTTCACAACCCGGCCGCCCATGGCGCCGGGGCCTTTACGATGCGCTCACTGCCTCTGCCGCCCTGCGATGGTGCCTCCCACCGCCACAGCCACCGCCCCGAATCCCAGGGTGGGCTCTCCCGATGGGCCCGCCATCAAGGACCCGGCGAAGGACACGATCCTCACACCGCGCTTCTACACCACGGATTTCGACGCCATGGCGGCGATGGATCTGCGGCCCAACGAGGCCGAACTGGAGGCGATCTGCGAGGAATTCCGCAAGGATTACAACCGTCACCACTTCGTTCGCAACGACGAATTTGAAGGGGCGGCCGAAAAACTCGACCCCACCAGCCGCAAGGTGTTCATCGAGTTCCTGGAGCAGAGCTGCACCTCCGAATTCTCCGGATTCCTGCTCTACAAGGAACTCAGCCGGCGCATCAAGCAGAAGAACCCTCTGCTGGCCGAGTGCTTCGCCCACATGGCGCGGGATGAGGCCCGCCATGCCGGCTTCCTGAACAAATCGATGTCCGACTTCGGACTCCAGCTCGACCTCGGCTTCCTGACGGCCTCCAAGGCCTACACCAAGTTCAGCCCCGAACATATCTTTTACGCCACCTATCTTTCTGAAAAGATCGGCTATTGGCGCTACATCGCGATCTACCGTCATCTCGAGAAGCATCCGGAAAGCAAGATTTTCCCGATCTTCAACTTCTTTGAAAACTGGTGTCAGGACGAAAACCGCCACGGTGATTTCTTCGACGCCCTCATGAAGGCCGTGCCGAGCACCGTGACCGGCTGGAAGTCGCGCCTCTGGTGCCGTTTCTTCCTACTGGCCGTGTTCGCCACCATGTACGTACGCGACGTGGCCCGCAAGGAGTTCTACGAAGCTCTGGGGCTGGATGCCCGCGAATACGACAAGTACGTGATCGCCAAGACCAACGAAACCTCCGCCCGCATCTTCCCGGTCGTTCTCGATGTGGAGAACCCGCGGTTCTGGAGCGGTCTTGAGCACTTGGTCAGCAACAACGACCAGCTCACCAAGGCGGACGAATCCACCGCTCCTGCCCCGATCAAGGCCCTGCGCAAGCTGCCTTACTGGATCGGTAATGGTGTGGAAATGGCTCGCCTGTTCCTGATGGCGCCGATCCGCAGCGAGAAGTACCAGCCGGCGGTGCGCTGAAGCGCGTCCCCTCTCTGCCCTTCCTCCCCCGACTCGCTTGGTCTCCTCCCCTGCCGCCCCCACCACCGCTGAACGCGGCGGTGTCCCCCATGACGCCGGCCAGTTCGCCGATCCCCTCTGGCGCGCCAGGCTCGAACCCCTGCTTGCCCTGGGTCGGGCCGCCGGCGCCGATCTGGTGGAAGTGTTCCTCGAACGCACCGATCACCTCGGGGCTCTGGCGGAACAGGAGGCGATCACCAGCGTCAGTCCCGCCTTCGGCAAGGGCGCCGGGCTGCGGGTGTTCCGCGGCGGCCACGATGGCTTCGTCTCCACCAACGACCTCAGCGAGGCGGGCCTGCTGAGCGCCCTTGACCAGGCCCTCGGCATGCTCGGCCTGGTGCGGCCGCTGCAGGGACTGGGCGGAGGGTTCGAGGGGCTGGCCGACCTGTGCGACCACGCCACAGCCAAGGCCGACTGGCTGGGCCGTTGTCCCGCCCTGGCCGAAGCCACCGCCCGGCTGTTGGAGGGCACCAACCAGCTGGAGCGCCATGGCCACCATCTGCAGGCCCGCCGCAGCACCTATGCCCGCGACTGGCAGGAAGTGCTGGTGGCGGCCAGCGATGGCACCTTTGCCCGCGACATCCGCCTGCACCAATCCCTGGGCCTGAGCGTGCTTGCCGCCGATGGCGAACACCGCGCCAGCCTGGGGCGCCGTTATGGCACCTCGGGCCGTCCCGACGACCTGCGCCAGTGGGATGCCGAGGCCTCGGCCCAGGATCTCTGCGCCAGTACCGCCACGATGCTCTACGCCGACTACGTGGAGGCAGGCCAGTTTCCGGTGGTACTGGCGAACCGGTTCGGTGGGGTGATCTTCCATGAAGCCTGCGGGCACCTGCTGGAGACCACCCAGGTGGAGCGGGGCACCACCCCCTTTGCCGACAAGGTGGGGGAATCGATCGCCCATCCGGCTGTCACCGCCGTGGATGAAGGGCTCAGCGACGGCGCCTTCGGTTCCCTCTCCATGGACGACGAGGGAATGGCACCCCAGCGCACGGTGCTGATCGAGAACGGAGTTCTGCAGCGCTTCCTCAGCGACCGTGCCGGCGAACTGCGCACCGGCCACGCCCGCACCGGCAGCGGCAGGCGCCAGAGCCACTCCTTTGCGGCCGCCAGCCGCATGCGCAACACCTTCATCGCCGCCGGCCCCCACAGCCCGGAAGAACTGATCGCCTCGGTGGATCGGGGTCTTTACTGCAAGACCATGGGAGGCGGCAGCGTCGGACCCACCGGCCAGTTCAACTTCGCGGTGGAAGAGGGATATCTGATCGAGAACGGCAGCCTCGGCAGACCCGTCAAGGGTGCCACATTGATCGGGGAGGCCAAGGAAGTGATGCCCAGGATCTCGATGTGCGCCAACGATCTGGAGCTGGCCGCCGGCTTCTGTGGCTCCGTGAGCGGCAGCATCTTCGTGACCGTGGGCCAACCCCACATCAAGGTGGATTCGATCACCGTGGGGGGACGCTGATGTCGGCCCAAGCAGACGGCCTCAACGCCGAACAACTGCGGGAACAGCTCCAGCACCTGGCCAGAGAAGCCGGAGTGCGCCAATGGGATCTCGGGGCAGGCTGCAGCACCGACACCTCCGTCCAGGTGGATCGGGGCGAAGCCAAGCAGATGAAGGGCGCCCAGCGCAGTTCGATCACGGTGCGGGTCTGGAACGAAGACGGTCTGGTGGGAATCACCAGCACCTCGGACCTCTCACCCACCGGGCTGGCCACCGCCTTGCATGGCGCCCGGGAGGCCAGCAACTTCGGCAACCCCGACGACACTCCCGCCTTCTCGCCGCTGGCCACCGCTCCGCTGGCAGCTTTGGATCAGCCACGGCACGAGGCGCGCAGCATCCTGGAGCTGCTCGACACACTTAAACAGGCTGAAGCCGATCTGCTGGGACGCCACCCGGCGATCAGCACCGTTCCCTACAACGGCCTGGCCCAACGCAGCAGTGAACGCCTCTACCTCAACAGCGAGGGAGCCTGCCGGCACCAGAGCCTGACCACCGCCAGCCTCTACCTCTACGCCAGGGCCGAGGAGACCGGCCGCAAGCCCCGCAGCAGCGGCGCGGTGCGCCTGGCCTACGGAGCCACAGAGCTGGACATCGCCGGCTGCGTGGAGGAGGCAGCTGAACGCACGATCGCCCACCTGGATTACGCGCCGATCACCACCGGCCGTTACACCTGCGTGTTCACGCCGGAGGCCTTCCTGGATCTGATCGGGGCCTTCAGCAGCATGTTCAATGCCAGGGCCGTGCTGGATGGGGTAAGCCTGAGCCGCCGCGAATCCCTGGGGGAAACCCTGGCGGCACCGTTCCTCTCGATCCACGACAACGGGCTTCATCCCGGAAACATCGGGGCCACGGCCTTTGATGGCGAAGGCACCCCCACCCGCCGGCTCACCCTGCTGGAGGGTGGGGTGTTGCGCAACTTCCTCCACTCAGAGGCCACAGCCCGCGCCTTCGGGGTGGCCCCCACCGGCCATGCCGGCATGGGATCCAAGGTTTCGGTGAGCGCCGACTGGTTCGAGATCGGCGCCACCCCCGGAGCAGCGGCAGGTGCCCAGGGCCTCGACCATCGGGCCGGCAGCGGCCATGGCTGCGTGGGCCCCGAAGGGCTGGTGCTGATCGATTCGCTCTCGGCCCTCCACGCCGGGGTGAAGGCCAGCCAGGGATCGTTCTCCCTGCCCTTCGACGGCTGGTTGATCCGCGATGGGGAGCGTCGCTCGATCGAGGCGGCCACCGTGGCCGGGGACATCCGCGAGGTGCTCAAGGCCCTGGTGGGGCTGGAGGGCGAGGCGAAGATCACCCCTGATGGCCTCTGTCCCTACGTGTGGGTGGAAGGCCTCTCGATCACCGGCGACGCTTGAGGATCCTGTTCTGGGGAACTCCCCCCTACGCGCGGGTGAGCCTGGATGCCCTGCACCAGGCCGGGCACGAACTGGTGGGGGTGGTGACCCAGCCCGACCGGCGCCGCGGACGCGGCAACGCCCTGGTGCCGTCGGCCGTGAAAGCACGCGCCCTCGAACTCGGCCTGCCGGTATTCACCCCTGAGCGAATCCGACGGGAACCGGACATCCAGGCCGAGCTGGCCAGGCTCGGAGCCGACGTATCGGTGGTGGTGGCCTTCGGCCAGATCCTGCCGCCGGAGGTGCTGGCGACTCCACCGCTGGGCTGCTGGAACGGCCACGGCTCCCTGCTGCCCCGCTGGCGGGGTGCGGCGCCGATCCAGTGGTGCCTGATCGAAGGAGACGAACAGACGGGTGTGGGGATCATGGCCATGGAAGCGGGCCTCGATACCGGCCCGGTTCTGCTCGAGGGGAAGCTGACGATCGGGCTGCTGGAGAATGCCGATCAGCTCGGCCAACGGCTGGCCCGGCTCACCGCCGATCTGTTGGTGGAGGCGATGCCGCGGATTGAAGCCGCAGGACCAGGAGCGGAAGCCGATCGGCTGCAACGGCTGCAGGTACGGCCCCAGGCCAGCGAAGGTCTGGTGATGGCACGGATGCTGACCAAGGACGATCTCCGGCTCGACTGGACGCTCTCGGCCCTGGCTCTGCACCGGCGGGTGATGGGGCTCTATCCCGGCGCCTTCACCGTCACCCAGGGGCGGCGCCTCAAGCTGCTGGAAACCGAACCGCTGGTCCGGCGTCGGGCCGAAGATCTCAGTGCCGAAGGGCGGGCCCTGGCGGAGCGCTGGGGCGTGGCAGAGGATTCCTCCAGAGCCGTTGCAACCCCCGGCACGGTGCTGGAGCGGGTGGATGGGGTGGGCCTGGTGATCGCCTCCGGAGGCTGTCCGCTGCTGCTGCGCAGCGGGCAGCTGGAAGGCAAGGCAAAGGCCGAAGGTACGGCCCTGATCCAGCAACTCAATCTCCAGGTGGGAGATCGCCTCGAATAGGCCCGAAAAGGCAGCGAGGCGCCGGGATTTACGTTCTGTGTTGTTAGGGTCCGCTAACAGCCCCAGCCGTCCGCAACCTGGCTAGACCGTCAGTAACCGCAAAAAACGGGGCCCATGAGCAACGAACTCTCCTTTGTCAACGCTACGGACAACGGTTGCCTGATCTATCGGGAGACTTCGGGTTGCTATGTGGTGAGCCATGAACAGTCCCCTCGGCAGCGGCTGCAGGTGGCAACCCTGGCCGGTGCCTATGCCGCCTGCCGGGGCTGGGAGCAGAAGGAAGAAATCCAGGGACAAACGAGCAGCTGAGTAAAGGGGACCAGCCGCTCCGCAGGATCAACGGGTGGTGGCCTGGGGTTGCCGGCGATGCAGCTCGTGCAACCCCTCCAGCTGGTTATGCACGGCCACCAGCTGATCGCGGATGTGGCGGCTGTTGTCGATGCGTTCCAGGGCCAGCATCATCGATTCGATCTGCGCCTTGCAGTCGATGAGCACACGGCATTCGGGGGAACCGGGTTCGTAAAGCATGACACTGCTGTGGGAAGTGCCAACTTCATCGCAGAGCCGCCCGAGAAACTGTCGCCATCGCTGCCGAATCGGGTTGCCTGATCAGCGCCGCCGCGGCCTGCGACGGTCGGGGGCAGCGGCGGGACCTTCCCGCCGGCGCCCCCTGCCACCACTGAGATCAAGCGGCGGGGCAGAGAGCACCGTGGGCTCAAACCCTGGCACCTCCTGCCGGGGCAGGCTGCGACCGATCAGCTTTTCGATCGCCCGCAGCAGTTCGTGCTCCTCCGCCGCCACCAGGGAAATGGCGTGGCCGTTCTGGCCGGCCCGACCCGTGCGCCCGATCCGGTGCACATAGTCCTCGGCCACATTGGGGAGATCGAGATTCACCACGTGCGGCAGCTGATGGATGTCGATGCCGCGGGCGGCGATGTCGGTGGCCACCAGCACCCGCACCTCACCACTCTTGAACCCAGCCAAGGCCCGGGTGCGGGCCCCCTGGCTCTTGTTGCCATGGATGGCGGCCGCCTGCAGGCCTTCCTTCTCCAGTCGCTCCGCCAGGCGATTGGCCCCGTGCTTGGTCCGGGAGAACACCAGCACCTGCTGCCAGTCGTGGTTGCGGATCAGGTGGCATAGCAGATCTCCCTTGCGGGCCATGTCACAGGGGTGGAGCAGCTGCTCCACCGTGGTGGCGGTGCGGTTCTCCGGCGTGGCCTGGAGCTGCACCGGCTGGTGGAGCAGACCGGTGGCGAGGCGCCTGATATCGGTGGAGAAGGTGGCGGAGAACAGCAGGTTCTGGCGGCGCTCCGGCATCAGGGCCAGGATCCGCCGGATGTCGCGGATGAAGCCCATGTCGAGCATCCGATCCGCTTCATCCAGCACCAGGATCTCGACCCGATCCAGCCGCAGGGCCCGCTGCTGGTGCAGATCCATCAACCGGCCCGGGGTGGCCACCAGCACATCGGTGCCGCGCCGCAGCCGGGTGATCTGGGGGTTGGGGCTGACACCACCGAAGACCACATCGGAGCGCAGATCGAGATAGCGGCCGTAGGCGGTGACGCTCTCGGCCACCTGGGCCGCCAGCTCCCGGGTGGGGGTGAGCACCAGGGCACGGACCACCCCGTCCCGGGCGTGGGGGCCATGGCGCAACCGCTCCAGCAGCGGCAGGGTGAAACCGGCGGTCTTGCCGGTGCCGGTCTGGGCCGCGGCCATCACATCCCGCCCTTCGAGCACGGCGGGAATGCACTGGCTCTGGATCGGAGAGGGGTGGCGATAGCCCTTGGCCGCCACCGCCTTGAGCAGGGGCTCCGAAAGGCCGAGCGCAGCGAAATCCGCCGCCAGACCGGCCACCGGAGCCGTCAGTCCCTCAGCCGGAGCGGTGAGCTCCTGGGCTGGAGCCTCAGCTGCATTGCGCTGGGGCGGGCGATGACGACGGGTGACTCCCGAAGGAGGCCTGGAGGAGGAGTTGCTGATCGGAGCTGCTGCAACAGACCTCAAGCCTAGGGGCAGCCTTTCCCTACCCCCTTCAGCAGCTGTAGTGGGCGCAGCTCTGGCAGGGGCCATCGGGCAGAACGGCGCAACGCAGCAGCGGGCTGCGGGCATTGAAACGACAGGAGGGGTCACCGATCACCCAGCCGCCGTTCCACTGGCGGGCATCCGCAGGCCTGGTCTGGCTCTTCACCTGCAGGGCCACGCTGGCGAGCTCGTAGCGCCCTGCCCTGAGGGTGTAGCGATGGCGGCGCTGCAGCACCAGGTAGGAGGCACCGTCATGCACCAGCCAACGGCCGGGGTGGGGAACCTCACCGAGCCCCTCCACGGTGAGGGAATCAATCAACCGATCGTTGTCGATCTGGCGCAGCTCGATCCGCATCGCAGCGTCAGCTCTGGCGCAGGGGCCGCTGGGAGAAGCCCCAGGCGAACAGGGCGCCCACCGTCAGCAGCAACGCCCAGTCGGGCAGATCAAAGGCCGGCAGGAACAGGCGCAGCAGCAGGCGCAGCCCCACCAGCCCCACGGCGAGATAGCCGGCGGTCTCGAGACGGGGAAATTCCTCCAGCCAGCGGATGAACAGCTCGGCCGTGAGCCGCAGGGCGATCACCCCCACCACCCCACCGGCCATCACCAGGGGGAGACGGTCGGTCACCGCCACGGCGGCGGCCACGCTGTCGAGCGAGAACGCCAGATCGGTGAACGCGAGGGTGGCTACCACCGAGGCCAGCGAGGCCACGGTGGGGACCGGGGCCGCCTGGGCATCGGGCGCCGCGTCTGCGGACACCGCATCGCCTGTGCCCGGGGACGCTTCCTCTGCCGCCTTGTCGAGACCTGTGAGGTGGCTGATGCAGAGCCAGAGCAGGTAGCCGGCCGCCAGCAGCTGCAGCGGCCAGAAATGGAGGATCCAGCGGGCCGCCGCGATCAGGCCCAGGCGGAACACCAGGGCCAGCGCCAGGCCGAAGTTGAGGGCCTGACGCTGGCGGACCGGGTCGTGCAGCTTGCGGGAGATGGCCGCCAGAGCGATGGCGTTGTCGGCCGAGAGCACGGCCTCAAGCGCCACCAGCAACGGCAGCAGCAACAGCACCTCACTCCACTGGTCCGCCCCCTGGATCAGGGGCGTCAGGGAATCCATCGATTCGGCTTCCATGGCTCGGCGACGGGTTGATCGCTCGCCAAGGGAGCGGAAAGGTCACTCTAGGGAGAGCGTTCCCTGAGCCGATTCCGATGCAGCTGGTGGCCCGGTTGGTGCACGCCGAACCCGAACGGCGGGTGGTGCTCGTTTCCGCCATGGAAGGGGAGCGGACCCTGGGAAGCGCCCTCGGCGAGGCGAGCCATGCCGAGGAAGCGGAAGACCGGGCCCGCCAACGGCTGCTGAACCGGCTGGCGGCCGATCCCGCAGCGGCCGCACCGCCCGTCCAGGCCGCACCGCCCGCACCCCCACCCCCAACGCCATCGCCAACGCCACCGCCACCGCCGGAGCAGGAACGGCCGCGGCAGGAACCGACCCGGCGGCTCCGGCAGCCCCCTGCCAGTGCCGGCGGCATCTCCCCCGAAAGCCCCGGGACGGCCGGCGCTCCCGGCGGGGAGGGGGCAGAGCCGCCACCACTGGATCCGGAGGACTGGAGTGCCGAGCTGGCCCAGCTCGATCTGCAGCTGCAGCGCCTGGGGTGGGCCCGCGACCAGGAGGCGCGCTACCTCGAGCGGGCCTTCGGCCATCCCAGTCGGAACCGGCTCACCACCTACGCCGACCTGATCGCCTACCTGCGGGCCCTGGAGGGCTTCGAGCCCGGCCAGGACCCCGGCCAGGCGGCGGTGCCGCTGCGCCGCCGGGACCTCCTGGCCCAGAGCGACCTGCTGCTGGAGCAGCTGGGCTGGGAGGCCGACCGGGGCCGAAGCTTCCTGGAAGAGCAGCTGGGGGCCAGCAGCCGCAGCCAACTCAGTGATCCCCAGTTGCTGCAGTTCAACATGCTGCTGGAGGGGGAACTGCTGGACGGCCAGGGCGATGGGGGACGCATGCGAGCCTTGGAGGAATCGTCTTTCCCCCAGGGTCCCCACCGATGAGCATCAGGATCGGCATCAACGGCTTCGGCCGCATCGGTCGTCTCGCCTTCCGCCGCGCCATGACGCTGGCAGACGTGGAAGTGGTGGGCATCAACGACCTGATCGATGTGGACTACCTGGCCTACATGCTCCGCTACGACTCCACCCACGGCCGCTTCCAGGGCGAGGTGGCGGTGGAGAACGGGCAGCTGGTGGTCAACGGCAGACCGATCCGGATCACCGCCGAACGTGACCCCAACAATCTCAAGTGGGCCGACGTCGGCGCCGACTACGTGCTCGAGAGCACCGGCTTCTTCCTCACCGATGAATCGGCCCGCGCCCACCTCAACGCCGGCGCCAAGCGCGTGGTGATGAGCGCCCCCTCCAAGGACGACACCCCGATCTTCGTGATGGGCGTGAACCACTCCACCTATGCCGGCCAGGACATCGTTTCGAATGCCAGTTGCACCACCAACTGCCTGGCGCCGATGGCCAAGGTGGTGCACGACAACTTCGGCATCGTCAACGGCTTGATGACCACGGTGCATGCCACCACCGCCACCCAGAAAACCGTGGACGGCCCCTCGGTCAAGGACTGGCGCGGTGGCCGCGGTGCCGCCCAGAACATCATCCCCAGCTCCACCGGTGCCGCCAAGGCCGTGGGCCGGGTGATCCCCGAGCTCAACGGCAAGCTCACCGGCATGGCCTTCCGCGTGCCCACCCCGGATGTGTCGGTGGTGGATCTCACGGTGAACCTGGCCACACCCGCCAGCTACGACCAGATCAAGGCCGCCATGAAGGCCGCCTCTGAGGGGCCGATGGCGGGCATCCTCGGCTACACCGAGGACGAGGTGGTGAGCACCGACTTCCTCGGCGAGAGCTGCACCTCGGTGTTCGATGCCAACGCCGGTATCGCCCTCACCGACACCTTCGTGAAGCTGGTGGCCTGGTACGACAACGAGTGGGGCTACAGCTGCAAGTGCATCGACCTGATGCGCCACATGGCCACGGTCTGAGGCGCTTCAGGCCCTGAGATCGCAGCGGAGCCGCAGCATCGTGGCTCCGAAGCCGAGGCTGTCCTGGTTGGCGTAGGCCTCCCGCTCCAGGGATTTCTCCGCCGCCGAAACATCGCGGTAGACCGGCGCTTCCAGCTGATCGACCAGGGGCCCTTCCAACTGCTGGTCGACCCCCAGGAGCACCGGTCGGGCCCGCAGCGAACCGCCGGCGCAGCTCTGGGCCACATGGATCGCCTCATGGTTCAGCACCCGGGCGAACTCCAGCGATCCCTTCTCGACCACATCGGGCCGAAGGCGCAGGGTGCGGGCGGCATGGTCCCACTCTCCAGCGGCACCGGCCTTCTTGGGCTGGGCCATCACGATCCTGACGCCGGCCCGCTGCATCACCTCCAGCAGCTCCGCCACCATCCTGCGCTCCTCGCCGAAGCTGGGAGGGTTCTCGATCAGCGCCCGCAGCTGGGCGACGCTGAGTTCCGGCTCCCCGGCACGGCGGCGATAGAGATAGCGAAGCCCACCCTGGGGCAGGGGTTCCACCGTGGGGATCCACTGCTGGTCGGCCTGCTCCAGCTGCTCCAACAGGCCGGTGCTGAGCAGGGCCAGGGGCCGCTCGGCTGGATCCGGTTCAGGCTCAAAGCGCTCCAGCAGACGCGGCACCACATCCGAACGCACCGAAAGGGAAGCCGCACCCTGGAAAAGATCGGGCAGGGCCGCCAGCACCAGCCCGAGCAGCGCCAGGGCGATGGCCAGCAACGGCCCCGACCAGCCGCCCGCCCCAGGCCGCGATCGGCCGCCCCGACGGCGGCGTTGGATGTGCTTGGGCAGGTGCGGAGCGTGGCGCAGCATCAGGCGAAGGCACCTTCCGTTCCAGCCTGCCTGAGGCCAGCGGTTCTGGCGAGCTGGCTTGCGAAGATCGTCGCTTCCGATCCCTTCGCCCTCCGATGCCTCTCACCGCCCTGGTGCGCCAACTGCAGCAGGTGCCCCTCACCGGCGAGCTGCGCAGTCGCTGCGACAGGCCCCAGCGCCTGCGGCTGAGCGGTGCCGGCCGGGCGGGCAGGGCGCTGGTGGCGAGCGCCATCGCCGCGGCGGGCGAGGCGCCGCTGCTGGTGATCGTGCCCACCCTGGAGGAAGCGGGTCGCTGGGCCGCCCTGCTGGAGCTGATGGGCTGGAGCAGCAGCCAGCTCTATCCCACCAGCGAAGGATCGCCCTACGAACCCTTTGATCCCACCAGCGAGATCACCTGGGGACAGCTGCAGGTGCTGAGCGAACTGGTGGAAGGGGAGGGGAAGGCCGGCCGCGGCCGCACCGCGATCGTGGCCACCGAAAGGGCGTTGCAACCCCACCTGCCGCCACCCGAAGCGCTGCGGGCCCAGTGCCTGAGCCTGCGCAAGGGCGACACCGTGAATCTGGAGCAGCTGGCCGAAACCCTTTCGCGGCTGGGCTACGAGCGGGTGCCCACGATCGAGCAGGAGGGCAGCTGGAGCCGCAGGGGAGACATCGTCGACCTGTACCCGGTGAGCGCCGAGCTGCCGGTGCGCCTGGAATTCTTCGGCGAAGAGCTGGAAAAGCTGCGGGAATTCGATCCCTCCAGCCAGCGCTCGCTTGATGCGATCGAGGTGGTGCGCCTGACGCCCACCGGCTATGGCCCGCTGATCGCCGATGCCCTGCGCGAGGCGATGCCCGAGGGGCTCGAGCAGATCCTCGGCCCCGAAGCGCTGGACCAGCTGCTGGAGGGGGGCACCCCCGAAGGAATGCGTCGCCTGCTGGGCCTGGCCTGGCCGCAGCCAGCCTCGTTGCTGCAGTACCTGCCGCCCCACACGTTGATCGCCATCGATGAGCGGCGCCACTGCCTGGCCCATGGCCAGCAGTGGTTTGAGCATGCCTGCGACCACCACCGGGATGTGAGCGAGGAGCTGGGCCTGACGGCAGAGCAGGCGGCGGCGGTGCTTCCCGCCCATCTGCATCGGCCGGTGGCCGAGGCGCTGGAGCAGGCGGAGGCATTCACCGGCTTCGATCTGGCCGAACTGCACGAAACCGACAGCCACCCCAACAGTTTCGACCTGGCCTCGCGGGCGGTGCCGGCCCATCCCAATGCCTTCGGCAGGCTGGCCAGCCTGATCAAGGGGTTCGTGGCTGAGAAGGCACGGGTGTGGCTGCTGTCGGCCCAGCCATCGCGGGCCGTGGCGCTGCTGGAGGAACACGACTGCATCGCCCGTTTCGTACCCAACCCGGCGGACTTCCCGGCGATCGGGCGGCTGGTGGAGCAGAACACCCCGGTGGCGCTCAAGACCAGGGGCACCGCCGAACTGGAGGGGCTGCAGCTGCCGGCCTGGAAGCTGGTGCTGATCTCCGATCGGGAGTTCTTCGGCCAGCACTCGCTGGCCGCCAGCGGCTATGTGCGGCGCCGCCGCAAGGCCGCCAGCCGCACGGTGGACCCCAACAAGATGCAGCCGGGGGATTTCGTGGTGCACCGCAACCACGGCATCGGCAAGTTCATCAAGCTCGAGAAGCTGGCGATCAGCGGCGAATCGCGGGATTACCTGGTGGTGCAGTACGCCGATGGCCTGCTGCGGGTGGCCGCCGACCAGCTCGGAAGCCTGGGGCGATTCCGCGCCAGCACCGACGCCCCCCCGGAGCTGAACCGGATGGGCGGCACCGCCTGGAACAAGGCCAAGGAGCGGGCCCGCAAGGCCGTGCGCAAGGTGGCCCTCGACCTGGTGAAGCTCTACGCCGAACGCCACAAGGCCCCCGGCTTCGCCTTCCCCGTCGATGGTCCCTGGCAGAACGAACTGGAGGATTCGTTCCCCTATGAACCCACCCCCGACCAGGTGAAGGCGATCGCGGATGTGAAGCGCGACATGGAGCAGCCCCAGCCGATGGACCGGCTCGTCTGCGGCGATGTGGGCTTCGGCAAGACCGAGGTGGCGATCCGCGCCATCTTCAAGGCCGTCACGGCCGGCAAGCAGGTGGCCATGCTTGCCCCCACCACCGTGCTGGCCCAGCAGCACTGGCGCACCCTCAGCGAACGCTTCGCCCCCTATCCGCTCAAGGTGAGCCTGCTGAACCGCTTCCGCACCGCCGGGGAGCGCAAGGCGATCCAGGAAGGACTGGGGGAGGGCACCGTGGATGTGGTGGTCGGCACCCATCAGCTGCTGAGCAAGGGCACGGCCTTCAAACAGCTGGGACTGCTGGTGGTGGATGAGGAGCAGCGCTTCGGCGTGAACCAGAAGGAAAAGATCAAGGCCCTGCGCAAGGACGTGGATGTGCTCACCCTGAGCGCCACCCCGATTCCGCGCACCCTCTACATGAGCCTCTCGGGCGTGCGCGAGATGAGCCTGATCACCACGCCGCCGCCGCTGCGGCGGCCGATCAAGACCCACCTGGCCGCCCTCGATGAGGAGGCGGTGCGCAGCGCCATCCGCCAGGAGCTCGACCGCGGCGGCCAGATCTTCTACGTGGTGCCCCGGGTGGAGGGCATCGAGGATGTGGCCGCCCAGCTGCGGGCCATGATCCCGGGCCTGCGGCTGCTGGTGGCCCATGGCCAGATGGCCGAGGGCGAACTGGAGAGCGCCATGGTGGCCTTCAACGCCGGCGAGGCCGACCTGATGCTCTGCACCACGATCGTGGAGAGCGGCCTGGATATTCCGCGCGTCAACACGATCCTGATCGAGGACGCCCACAAATTCGGCCTGGCCCAGCTGTATCAGCTGCGCGGAAGGGTGGGCCGCAGCGGCATCCAGGCCCACGCCTGGCTGTTCTATCCGGGGGATGCCTCGCTGAGCGAAGCGGCGCGGCAGCGGCTGCGGGCGATCCAGGAATTCGCCCAGCTGGGGTCGGGCTACCAGCTGGCCATGCGCGACATGGAGATCCGCGGCGTGGGCAACCTGCTGGGGGTGGAGCAGAGCGGCCAGATGGAGACCATCGGCTTCGACCTGTACATGGAGATGCTTCAGGAATGCCTGGCGGAGATCCAGGGCCAGGACATCCCGGCGGTGGAGGAAACCCAGATCGACCTACCGATCACCGCCTTCATCCCAGCGGACTGGATCAGCGAGAACGACGAGAAGATGGCGGCCTACCGGGCGGCGGCGGATTGCACCACCAAGGCGGCCCTGGTGGAGCTGGCGGCCGGCTGGGTGGACCGCTACGGCGCCATCCCGGCGCCGGTGCTGTCCCTGCTGCAGCTGATGGAACTGAAGCTGCTGGCGAAGCGCTGCGGCTTTTCGCGCATCAAACCAGAGAAACCCAACATCGCCCTGGAGACCCCGATGGAGGAACCGGCCTTCCGACTGCTGCGCCAGGGACTGCCCCAGCATCTGCACGGCCGCTTCGTGTATCAGGCCGGCGCCGGCAGCACGGCCAAGGTCCTGGCCCGCGGCCTGGGTGCGCTGACACCGGCCCAGCAGCTGGAGCAGCTGATGGAATGGCTGGCGGCCATGGCCTCCCAACTGGCCGGAGCGGATGGGAAGACGGAAGCCGAGCGGCAGGAGGAGTTGCGCAGGCAGAACGAAGCGGTGCTGAGTGTCTGAGGCGCCGCCGGCGCAGCAAAGGCCACAAAACTTCGTTAAGATCCTGAGAACCGGCGTTACAAAACCATGGGCGAGCTGATGGACCTGGGCAGTGGACTGGCCGGCGCTTCCTTAGGTGGCGGTTCGTTCGGCGGCGGCTCCCTGCTCTCCATGGGCCTCTGCGCGCTGACCCTGGGCTTGTATGCCTTGCTCAACGGCGAGCGCAGCAACAACAACGACGACGACGACTCCAGCCCCGGCGGCGGGCTCATGCAGCCGGTGGCCTGAGCTCGGAGCCGGCTTCCAGCTCTGCCCGATAGGCAGCCGGCACCACCACCAGAAACAACCACCACCACAGCACCACCAAGGTGGCAACGATCAATGTGGCCCAGAGCCGGTGGGGCCACCACCAGCTGAGCGCCACCAGCCCAATGCCCGTAAGCAGGATCGACCAGGGCTGACACCACCACGGTTTCAGCCCCCAGATCGACCCGGGAGACGGACCGATTCGCTTTTCCGGATCAGGGAGTGGCAAGGGCGGCCGGCAGATTCACCTTTCCAGGTTGGTAAGCCTTCTGCACGCTGCCCACCGTGCGCAGCTGCTTCACCAATGTGGTCTCGGCGGTGCGGTACTGGCTGTCCTTGCGGGTACCGAGGTCTTCGAGGCGCAGCTTCTGGGCCTCCGCCTCGGTCATCTTCACCGGCACATTTGGCACGATGCCGCGGTGGTGGATGTCGTGGTTGAGGGGAGTGAGGTACTTGGCGATCGTGACCGTCATCCCCGAACCGTCGGAGAGACCTCGCACCGATTGCACCAGACCCTTGCCGAAGGTCTTCTGGCCCACCAGCACGGCGCGGTTGTTGTCCTGCAGGGCACCGGAGAGGATCTCGCTGGCACTGGCGGAACCCTCGTTCACCAGCACCACCAGGGGCTTGGTGGTGACGGCCTTGCCGGTGGCCCGCTTAACATCCTGGATGCCATCACGGGTCTTGGTGGAGACGATGATGCCCTCGTTGAGCCACTGACGGGCGATCTCGACGCTGGCCATCAGCAGGCCGCCCGGATTGCTGCGCAGGTCGAGCACATAGCCCTGCACCCCCTGGCTCTCGAGATCCTTCAACGCCGCCCGCATGTCCTTGGTGGCGTTGGCGTTGAACTGCTTGAGGCGGATGTACCCCACCTTCATCCCATCGGGGGTGGTATTCACCTGATGGTTGACCGCGTGCAGTTCGATCAGCTCGCGGGTGAGGGGCATGGTGAGGTTCTGGCCCTTGCGGCGCAGCACCAGATTCACGGTGGTGCCCGCCTTGCCACGGATCAGCTTGACGGCATCTTCCGTGCTCATGCCCTTGGTGGGCTTGCCGTCGATCGAAACGATCACATCCTTCGGCATCACACCGGCCCGGGAAGCGGGCGATCCCTCAATCGGCGAGATCACCACCAGTTCCTTGGTGTCCTTATCGAGACTCAGCTGAATCCCCACCCCCGAGAGCTCCCCGGAGGTGTCGATCTGCATCTCCTTGAATTCCCGCGGATCAAGAAAGCGGGTGTAAGGATCATCGAGGGTGGCGAGCATGCCCCGGATCGCCTCATAGGCCTCCTTGTTGCTGCCGTAGCTCTTGGCCAGCAGGGTGCTGCGCAGTTTGCGCCACTGCTCCGGGGTGTACTTGCCGGTGGTATCGAGATAATCGCGGAAAACGATCTGCCAGGCCTGATCCATCACCTCCTTCGGACTGTCGGCGATCGAAACGCCTCCGGCCGGAGTGATGACCATTTCCCTTGCCATGACAGCCGTCGCGGCACAGGCTCCAAGACCAACAAGCACCATCAAGGAGGTGCGACCACTGGGCATGAAGAGCGCCCTCGGGAAATTCAGGTATCTATAACGTAGCGCCCAATACCGGTCGGGAAGCCGCCCTCAGGGGTCAACCCAACGGCCGTCCTCCCGGATGAGCGCGATCAGGGCTTCCACCCCTTCGGCCTCCGGCACGCGCCGGATCTCCTCCCGGCCGCGATAGAGCGAGATGGTGCCGGGGGTCTTACCCACATAGCCGTAGTCGGCATCGGCCATCTCGCCGGGGCCATTGACGATGCAGCCCATCACGGCGATGTCGAGGCCGGTGAGGTGGGCCGTGGCCGCCCGCACCTTGTGCAGCACCTCCTCGAGGTTGAACAGGGTGCGACCGCAGCTGGGGCAGGCCACGTACTCGACCATGGTCTTGCGCAGGCCCAGGGCCTGCAGGATCGAATAGCAGACCGGAATCTCCTTCTCAGGGGCCTCCGTGAGCGAAACGCGGATCGTGTCGCCCAGGCCCTCGGCCAGCAGGGTGGCGATGCCGGCGGTGCTCTTGATCCGGCCGTAGTCTCCGTCGCCCGCTTCGGTGACGCCCAGATGCAGGGGGTAAGGGAAGCCTTCGGCGTCCATCCGGTCGGCCATCATCCGGTAGGCGGCCAGCATCACCGGGGCCCGGGAGGCCTTCATCGAGATCACGATGTTGTGGAAATCGAGCCGGTCGCAGATGCGGATGAACTCGAGGGCGCTCTCCACCATCCCCAACGGCGTGTCGCCGTAGCGGAACAGCATCCGCTCCGCCAGCGACCCATGGTTCACACCGATGCGCAGGGCCTTGTCCTGGCTTTTGAGCAGCTGCACCAGGGGCTCGAAGGTCTCGGTGATCCGATCACCGATCGCCGCGATCTCGACATCGCTGAATTCGGTGCGGTTGGGATCCGGCTTGTCGAACACGAACAGACCGGGATTGATCCGCACCTTGTCGACATGCTGGGCCACCTCGAGGGCGATCTTCATGCCGTTGTGGTGCACGTCCGCCACCAGGGGCACCGGCTGGTAGGTGCTCTCAAGCCGCTGGCGGATCTCCCCCATCGCCCGGGCATGGCCGAGGGACGGCACGGTGACGCGCACGATCTCGCAGCCGGCCTCGTGAAGCCGACGGATGCCGGCGGTGGCCCCCTCGATGTCGAGAGTGTCCTCGTTGATCATCGACTGCACCACCACTGGATGCTCACTGCCGATCCAGAGGTCTCCCACCCGCACGCTGCGGGTGGGGCGACGCCGGATGGTGGTGGCGTAGCGGGGGTCGCTGCTCCAGTCGGTGGTGACCCCAGCGGGGGAAGGGGAGCGGGCCGGAGCGGCGGTCATCGCTGGGGGAGGCTGGCTGGGGGCAAGCCTGTCACAGACCGGCGGGGATCGACGAATCGGCCGCCGCACCAGCCGGCTGCGGAAGGCGCTCCAGCCGCTGGCGCGCCTCCTGCAGATCGCGCCCGGTGAGAGCCCGGGGGGAGCCCTCCTGGCGGGAGGGATTGCGCAACAGGTAGGAGGGATGGAACACCGGCATCAGCCAACGGCCCGCCAGCAGCGGCCCCTCGCCGGCCCGCCATTCCCCCCGCAGGCGGGTGATGCCTCCCTTCACCCCCAGCACCGCCTGCAGCGCCGTGGCCCCCACCAGCAGGATCAGCGTCGGGTCCACCAGGGTGATCTGCTGCCTGAGCCAGGGGAAGCAGGCATCCATCTCCGCGGCCGTGGGCTTGCGGTTGCCGGGCGGGCGGCACTTCACCACGTTGGTGATGTAGGCATCGCGTTCGCTGTCGAGCCCAGCCTCCGCCAGCAGCTCCTCCAGCAGCCGACCGGCCCTGCCCACGAAAGGCAACCCGCAGGCATCCTCATCGGCGCCGGGCCCCTCGCCGATCAGCATCAACCGGGCCTGGGGAGCGCCGCGCCCCACCACCACCTGGCCCCGGGTGGCCGCCAGATCACAGCGCTGGCAGGCGCCACAGCCCTCCCGGAGGGAGCCCAGGCGCTCCAGCACGGCATCGGCGCCGCTGCCTGCAGGAACAGCCGCGGCGGCAGGAAGCTCCGGGGGCATGGAGGACATCGCTTACAGATGGCGAAGGCTCTGGAGTTTCGTACCGCTTCGAACGATTTGCGGGGGAGGCGTAGGGCAGGATGGCCCCACCGCCGCAAGCCCGCGCCTGCCCCGATGCCGGCCCCGTTGATGCTGTCCACCAGGGCCGGAGCGCTTCAACCCTCGCTCACCCTCGCCATCGCCGCCAAGGCCCGCCAGCTGCGCGCCGATGGCCACGACATCTGCAGCCTCAGCGCTGGAGAACCCGACTTCGACACCCCCGCCTTCATCCGCCAGGCAGCGAGTGAGGCCCTTGAGAGTGGCCACACCCGCTACGGCCCGGTGGCCGGCGAACCGGCCCTGCGCCAGGCGATCGCCACCAAGCTGAGCGAAGAGAACGGCGTTCCCACCACCGCCGAAGAGGTGCTGGTGACAAACGGCGGCAAGCAGGCGCTCTACAACCTGTTCCAGGTGCTGCTGGGGCCCGGCGATGAGGTGCTGGTGCCCTCGCCCTACTGGCTCAGCTACCCGGAGATGGTGCAGCTGGCGGGAGCGCGGGTGACACTGTTGCCGAGCAACGCGGCCCAGGGGTTCCGGCTCGATCCGACGGCGCTGGAGGCGGCGATCACCCCGGCCAGCAAGTTGCTGGTGCTCAACAGCCCCTCCAATCCCACCGGCATGGTGCTGAGCCGCAGCGAACTGGAGGCGATCGCCGAGGTCCTGCGTCGCCACCCCCAGGTGGCGGTGGTCTGCGATGAGATCTACGAATTCCTGCTGGCCCCGGGGCACACCCACCACAGCTTCGCGGCCGTGGCCCCCGACCTGGCCGAGCGGGTGTTCATCGTCAACGGCTTCGCCAAGGGCTGGGCGATGACCGGCTGGCGGATCGGCTGGCTGGCGGGCCCCCGCCATGTGGTGGCCGCCGCCGCCGCCCTGCAGAGCCAGAGCACCAGCAACGTCTGCAGCTTCGCCCAGTTCGGCGCCCTGGCGGCGGTGAGCGGCCCGAGGGACTGTGTGCGGGAGATGGCGGCCCGGTTCAGCGAACGACGCAGCCGGCTCAGCGCCGGTCTGATGGCGATCCCCGGCCTGCAGCTCCTGGCTCCGGAGGGGGCGTTCTATGCCTTCCCGAACATCAGCGCTCTGGGCATGGATTCCATGACGCTCTGCAACCGGCTGCTGGAGGAGGTGGGGCTGGCCGTGGTGCCGGGCGTCGCCTTCGGAGACGACCACTGCATCCGCCTCTCCTGTGCCGCCGCCGAATCCACCCTCGATGACGGGCTCGACCGACTGCGACGCTTCCTCTCGGCGCTCTGAGTCCCGGTGACGATGGCGGTGCTGGTTCCCAGAAAGCTGATCGTGCTGGGCGACAGCGGCGTGTTCGGCTGGGGGGATCCGGACCAGGGCGGCTGGTGTGAGCGGCTGCGCCGCCATTGGATGGAGCTCCCTGAAGGGCCGGTGCTTTACAACCTCGGCGTCCGGGGCGACGGGCTGGAGAGGGTCGCCGCTCGGCTGGCGGTGGAGGTGGCGGTCCGCGGCGAACTGCGGCGCCAGACCCCCCAGGGCATCCTGCTCTCGATCGGCCTCAACGACACCGCCCGGGTCGGCCGCGCCGATGGGCGCCGGCAGCTGGAACCGGAAGCGTTTCTGTTCGGGATGCAGCAGCTGCTGCGCGAGGCCCGCCGTCTGGCGCCGGTGCATGTGCTGGGGCTGACGCCGGTGCTGGAGGACGCCATGCCCTTCGCCGATGTGCTCTGGTACGGGCTGGCCGAACTGCGCCGCTACGAAGGTCTGCTGGAGGAGGCCTGCCTGGAGGCGGATGTGCCGTTTCTGCCGCTGCTGGAGGGGCTGCTGGAGGATCACCGCTGGCCCAACTGGCTCTGCCCGGACGGGATCCATCTCAACAGCGACGGCCATGGCCAGGTGTACGAGCGGGTGCGCCAATGGCCGGCCCTGCTGCGCTGGGCCGATCTCCAGCCCCTCCATCTCCCCACCCCGAGCTTCTGAAGCCAAGCTTCTGAACGGATCACCCGATCGGGTGATCGCCAATCGATCCAAGGGGGGAAGGGCCGCAGCCGGGGAGCGGAACACGGTGGAACCACTGACGTTCAACCGCTGCCTTGGCCCCTTCCTGCCTCCCCTCCCGCTCCGCATCGCTCCGCCTGGACCACCAGAGCCGCAACCAGCTGTGGCTGCGGAACTTCGCCCGCAGCACCGGAGCCACGCGCCTGGCCTGGCGCAACCGACTGGTGGCCGCCAACCTGCCGCTGGTGCTCCAGATCGCCGGCCGCATGGCGAAGCGACCGGACCTGAGCTTCGAGGATCTGCGCCAGGTGGGATGTCTTGGCTTGATCCGGGCCGTGGAGGCCTTCGATCCAGCGCGGGGCGTGCGCTTAAGCAGCTTCGCCGTGCCGTTCATCCGCGGGGCGATGCAGCACGAGATCCGCGATCGCCAGGCCCTGCTGCGCCTGCCCCGCTCCCTGTGGGAACTGCGGCAGCGGGCGAGCCATACCCAGCAACAACGGCAGCGGCAGGGCCTACCACCGCTGGCGGGCCCTGAGCTGGCCCACCAGCTGGGCTGCGCAGCGGAGCAGCTGCAGGAGGCCAGCTGGCTCGGGGAACGGGGACGGGTGCGCAGCCTAGATGCCCCCCTCGGCCAGGGGGAGGGGGAGGAAGGGGGCCGGCTGGTGGACCTGCTGGCCGCTCCGGAAGCGGGCGGCGGGGAGGGGGAGCAGGAGGCGGTTCCCGAGCCGCGGGCGACGGCCGAGAGGGCCTGGCTGCTGCAGCGGCTGGAGGGCCTGGATCCCCAGCGGCGGGCGCTGCTGGAGGGCCGGCTGCTGCAGGGCTGCACCTGGGTCGAACTGGGGCGCCGACTGGGGATCGCGCCCCGGATGGCCCAGCGCCATTGTGACGCCACCCTGCAGCAGCTCCAGCAGGAAGCCCGGCACTGGGGCGAGGCTCAGGCCAGCGGCCACCACCGCCCGCTCCCTCCGACCAGCATCGCCAGGAGGGCGGCGATCAAGGTCTGAAGGCCGTTCACCAGCTCATTGCTCAGCCAGGGGAGACGGCGCTGCAGGGTGGCTCCGATCAGGCTCTCCACCAGGGTGGCCACCAGGGCCACGGCCGTGACCAGCAACCAGGCGGCGCCGCCCTGGATCAGCCCGAGGGCAACCGTCACCGCCGCCATCACGGCGCCGCCCACCAGGCTGGCGACCGTGCCCTCGAGGCTGATCGCGCCTTCGGTGCCAGGAGCCACCGGCCGCAGACTGGTGATCAGCACGGTGTGGCGACCCCAGCGTTTGCCGATCTCACTGCCACAGGTGTCGGCCAGCTTGGCGGCGAAACTGGCGGCGAACCCCAACAGCAGCAGCGGCTGCCAGACCGCCGGCAGCCTGGTGCCGAGCAGGGCCAGCAGGGCCCCCACCAGGGCGGATCCCCAGACGTTCTCGGGTCCGCGCCTGCCGCCGCGTCCCTCGGCCAGCCCACTGGCCTGCTTGACCCGGAAGCCGAGCCGGGTGACGAGCGAACCCAGGGCCAGATAGGCCACCACCGCCAGCCAGCCCCGCCAGCCGAGGCTGCCCCAGAGCACGGTGCCAAGCACGCCGGCATGAAGCCAGCCGGCAGGGGTGAGCAACGGCGCCCGCTGGGCCAGGGCGATCAGACCGCCATTGAGCAGCAGGGCGAGGGTCCAGGAGCCCAGGTCCTGGGGGGGCAGCAGTCCGGCAGGGGGCAAGGCCAAGGGAAAAAGAGCAACCGCTTGTGTTGCACAGATCTAAGCGGGAAGCCGGCAGGACAGGCCACGACGGATAATCACTCCACCCGAGAGCAGCCCGGCGCCATGATCTTCAAGCGCAAGTTCTTCCTCGACCTCAGCGGCGATGAGGCCGACCAGAAGCCTGCGGTGGTGGCCCCGGTGGCCCCGGTGGCCAAAGAGAAGCCCCAGCCGAAGGCCGCCGCCCAGCCCGCTGCTCAGGCGGCACCCCAGCCCGCGGCCGCTGCTGCTGCCACCGCTGCCACTGCCGCTGCCACCGGTCTGACCACCACCGAAGCGATCGCAGCTGAACTGGCGGCAGCCCAGGCCAACCGCCCGGCGCCCAGCAAGGTCACCTTCGCCGATGCCCGGCTCGTGCCCGGTGCCAACCCGACGCAGCGCCGCCGTGTCGGGGCCAACCTGGCTGCCTTCAAGGACATGGCGAAGGGGATGATGCGCTGAGCGCATCACGCCAGGCGATCAGGCGGGCCAGGCCCGCCACCGCCGCCGTGGAGGTGCGCAGGATGGTTTCGCCCAGGCTCACCGGCTGCCAGCCGGCTGTGATCGCCTGCAGCTCCTCGGCTTCGCTCCAGCCCCCCTCCGGACCCACCGCCAGGGTCACGGGGGCCAACCCTGTCGCTGACCAACCGATCAGCCCAGACGCCAGAGCGGATTCCAGCGCAGACTCCAGGCTTGCCAGGTCGCCGTGCCGGGTGGTGGCCAGCAACCGCAGACCCTGAGTCTGGCCCTGAGCCTGCCCGCAGGCAAACCAGTCGGCGGCGGGCTGCGGCGGCAGGAGCTCCGGCAGCCAGAGCCGCTCACACTGCTCCGCCGCCTCGGCCACGATCGTGCCCCAGCGGGCCAGGGGCAGCTTTTCCTGCACATTGGTGCGCTCGGCCAGCAGCGGCTGCAGAACGTCGCCCCCCAGTTCGGTGGCCATACGCCACACCAGCTCGGCATCGCGCCGCGGCACGGCCATCGCCAGCTGCAGCTGAAGCCGCGGCGCCGGCTCCAGCTGCAGGGGCTCGGCGGGCTTCTGCTCCAGCTGCACCGCATCGGCAGCCGCCAGCAGGGCGGTCCAGAGGCGACCGCAGCCATCCACCACCGCCAGGCGATCTCCTGGCCGGAAGCGCAGCACCCGCCGCAGGTAGTGCAGCTCGGCGGCTTCCAGCGGCAGCAGGCCGGTAGCGGCGCACTCCGGGGAGGCCAGCCGGGCGGGGGGCACCAGCAGACGGCGCAGTTCACGGCCCATGGCGCGCCGGATCAGGAAGGTCCGCTGGGGAAGACGCTCTCGGGCTCCTCCTCAATCGGCCAGTCCTCGTTGAGCCCGCCGATCAGCAGTTCGCAGATCTCCACCAGATCGTTGTCGAGCTGGGAGAGGGCGTTGACGAGCACATCCAGGGCCAAGGCATCGCTGGTGCCGAGGTCCACCCAGCAGCGAGCCCAGTCCTCCTGGTATTCCATCGGACCCATGTTGTGCATCAATGCCGGCAGGGCCCGCTCGGCCCCGTCGTCGTCCCAGGCGAGCCAGCTGAGGTCGGCGCCGGCCTCATGGGCCTGGAGGTTCTCGGCGTTGAAGCCCCCCAGCTTGCCGAGAAAGAACCAGCTGTCGAAGGCGGTCTCGACGTAACCGCGCTCGCCTGCCCCTGGTGGATGGGCGAAACGCATCCAGATCCAGCAGTTGAACGGATCGACTTCGCGGAAGCGAACCTCCATGGCGACGGCAGGCGTGGGAGTGTGGGAAGTCCATCAAACTGCATGCCGGGGAGATGCTCGAACTCCAGTCGCTGCGTTATCAACCCGCCACGGCCCGGATGCCGGTGCTGAGCGATGTGAATCTGCAGCTGCCGGTGGGGCAACTGACGCTGGTGGCGGGCCGCAGCGGCAGCGGCAAAAGCACCCTGCTGGATCTGATCAGCGGCCTGGCCGAGCCGGATGGCGGCCGCATCCTCTGGCAGGGGGAGAGCCTCAATAGCCGCCAGCGCCGCTGGCTGTGCGGATTGGTGTTCCAGTTTCCGGAACGCCATTTCCTCGGGCTCACGGTGGGCCAGGAGCTGAAGCTGGGGCTGCGGCGCCTCGGGGCCGAACAGGCGGAGGCGGTGCTGCAGCAAGTGGGGCTGGCGGGGGTGTCGCTGCAGCAGCCACCGGAGCGGCTCAGCGGCGGCCAGCAGCGGCGCCTGGCCCTGGCGGTGCAACTGCTGCGCGACCCCGGGGTCCTGCTGCTGGATGAACCCACCGCCGGGCTCGACTGGACGGTGCGCGATGAGGTGCTGCAACTTCTGGCGGAGCTGGCGCGGCAGCGGGCCCTGCTGGTGGTGACCCACGAACCGGATCTGTTCGCCGGGCTGGCCCACCAGGGCTGGCAGCTCACGGGCGGTCATCTGGAACCGCTGGCGCCCGCGGCGCTCCTTACGATGCCGGCAGAAGCTCAGGCGTGATGGCGGATCAGCTGCTGCGGGCCACCGCTGCCGGAGGCGGCATCCGGATGGTGGCCGTCACGACCACCCTCACCAGCCGCTACGCGCGCCAGCGGCACCAGCTCTCGTTCCTCACCACCGCGCTGCTGGGCAGGGCGATGACCGCCGGGCTGCTGCTGGCCAGCTCGATGAAGGTGCGCCACGGCAGGGTGAATCTGCGGATCGCCTCCGATGGCCCCCTGCGCGGACTGATGGTGGATGCGGGAAGGGACGGCAATGTGCGGGGCTACGTGGGCAACCCGGCCCTGGAGCTGGATCTGGTGACCGAACCGGAGGGAATGCACCACTTCGACTTCCATCGCGCCACCGGCACCGGCTATCTCCACGTGGTGCGCGACCTGGGGGAAGGGGAGCCGTACAGCAGCACGGTGGAACTGGAGAGCGGCGCCATCGGCGATGACGTGGCCTTCTACCTGCTCCATTCCGAACAGACGCCCTCGGCCGTGTTCGTGGGCGAGCAGATCGACAGCAGCGGCGTGCGTTGCAGCGGCGGCGTGCTGGTGCAGGTGCTGCCGAAGGCAGCCCGGGAACCGGCTCTGGTGGCGCTGCTGGAGGAACGCTGCCGGGAGATCACGGGATTCAGCGGCAGGCTGGCGGCCAACGCCAACCATCTCCAGGGCCTGCTGGAGGACATCTTCCCCGACCTCGACCCCCAGCCGCTGGAGGATGCCGAAGCGATCACCCCGGTGCAGTTCCACTGCCCCTGCAGCCGCCGCCGCAGCGTCAGCGCCCTCAAGCTGCTGGGCCGCGACGAACTCAGCAGCATCCTGCGGGAAGACGGCCACGCCGAACTCACCTGCCACTTCTGCAATGAGGTGTACCGGGTGGAGGACCCGGAGCTGCGCGGCCTGATCAGCGAACTGGAGGCCGTGTGACGACCCTGCCCCACACCATCGCCGGCCCGATCTCCTGCCCGATCGGCCTCGACGACCAGCTGGTGGAGGAGGTGGCCGGCAGCCTCGGAGACCTGCGGCGATCGGCTCTGCCGGGCAGCGATGCCGGCCGCCGCGCCCTGCGGCTTCCCTCCGAGCCGAGGCTGGTGGAGATCGTGGAAGGCCTGCGCCGGGCCCTCTATCCGCACCGGCTCGACCTGGCCGGGGCCGGCCAGCCGGACCCCAGCGAAGCCGAAACCGACCAGGCGGTGCAGGCCTGCCTCAAACGCAGCCTCCAGCAGCTGGTGGAGGAGGTGGGGGTGGAGCTGCGCGCCCGGCAGCAGGCCAGCGAGGCCAGCCGGCTGGTGGCCGCCTTCGCCCGCCAGCTGGTGGCGATCCGGCAGCTGCTCGATTCCGACATCGAGGCGGCGTACCACGGCGATCCCGCCGCCGACAGCTACGAGGAAGTGATCGCCTGCTACCCGGGGGTGAAGGCGATCACCTATCACCGGCTGGCCCATGCCCTGCACGGGCTGGGGTTGCCGGTGGTGGCGCGGATCATCGCCGAGGCTTCCCATACCGCCACGGGCATCGACATCCACCCCGGAGCCCGGATCGGCGAGCGCTTCTTCATCGACCACGGCACAGGCGTGGTGATCGGCGGCACGGCCATCCTCGGCCGCGGAGTGCGGCTGTACCAGCAGGTGACCCTGGGGGCGAAGTCGTTTCCGGTGGACGAGGCCGGCCGACTGGTGAAGGGTCGCCCTCGCCACCCGATCGTGGAGGACGACGTGGTGATCTATGCCGGCGCCACGATCCTGGGGAGGGTGACGATCGGAGCCGGATCGACGATCGGCGGCAATGTCTGGCTCACCACCGACGTACCACCGGGAACGACGATCACCCAGGCCCGCGCCCGCATGGAGGTGTACGGCGACAGCGGATCAGGCATCTGAGTCCACGGCTGACTCTGAGCTCAGGCGATCAACAGGGCTCCGAGGATCAGCAACAGCAGGGCCGGCAGGCTCTGCAGCTGCAGGGGGCCGATCGGCAGACCGAGGGGCAGTTCGGGGTTGACCAGACCCAGCAACAGCGAACCCAGCAACAGCCCCACGGCCAGCAGGGCGAAGCTCACGCCCACGGCTTGGAGGAAACGGCCATGGCGCCGCTGCAGGTTGAGCACCGCCACGCCGGTGGCCAGGGCGAGCAGCAGTTCGGGCGAAGCGGTGGGTACAAACAGCAGCAGCAGCAGCAGTCCACCACCGGCCACCAGGGGAAACCAGCGCTCCCGATCCGTGGCCAGGCTGAGGGTGGGCAGGGAGGCAACCGAAGGGGGGCCGATCCGCGCCGCCGGCAGCTGGGGCAGGTTGGGCAGGGCGGGCAGCACCGGCCTGCTGGGGGGCGGCGTCACCTGTTCGCGCTGGGAGGCGTTGCGGGCGGCGCTGCTGACCCGACCCTGCTGCCGCTCCTTGAGCCGATCCATCAGCACGGAGTCGTAGGCAGCCTCCACCCGGGAGCGGGCCATGGCGTCCTCGCCCACTGCCTCCAACCGGGCCTGACGGGCCTGCTGCACCTCCTCGAAGGAGGCATCGGCCGTGACCCCGAGCCTCTGGTAAGGATCGGAGCTGGCGGCGGAAGGGTCGTCGGAGGGGCCGGAGGGGCCGGGCGACGAATCGGAACCTTGGGTCATGGAGATGAGCGTATCGAGCCCGGGTCAGAAAAGAGGTTCACTGCGTCGATATCCAGCTTCCTGTTGCAGTCGGCGACGGCAGGCCTCAGCCTCCTCGAGGGCCAGGCGGCGGCGGTGCTTGAGCAGGGGCATCTGGGGGGGGAGATGGCTGCCTTCGCGGATCTCCACGGCCCCATGGGCCGCGAGGAAGCGCACGTAGTCGCTGCCCCCGTCACTGCGGGGACGCACCAGCCAGAACGACGAGGGCATCGCAGGTACCACGGTGAGTGGTATGACGTTTTATTGCGTCCATTCTGGCGGACACCTGCGGGCGGCGTGGCTGCGGCTCAGAGGGCGATCGGCTCCACACCGCTCACCACCGGCGCCACAGCGCTCAACTCCAGGTCGGGATGGTCCTCGTGCAGCTGGTTGAGGTTCCAGGCATTGCGGAACAGCAGCACCGGTCGGTCCCAGGCATCGCGCACCGTCTTGCAGTTGAAGATGCGACCCACCCGCTCCAGCGCCGGCCAGCCACCACTGACCCAGCGGGCCACCGTGAACTCCATCGGCTCCAGCCGCGTCTTCACGCCGTACTCGTTTTCAAGGCGGTACTGCACCACCTCCAGCTGCAGCTGGCCCACCGCCGCCAGGATCGGATCACGCTTGCTCTGGTCGGTGTCGTAGAGGATCTGCACCGCTCCTTCCTCCCGCAGCTCATTGACCCCCTTGCGGAAGCTCTTGAACGCCGAGGGGTTGGGGTTGCGCAGCCAGGAGAAGATCTCGGGGCTGAAGCAGGGAATGCCCTCGTATTCCACCTTCGGACCCACATAGAGCGTGTCGCCGATCGCGAACATGCCGGGGTTGTTGAGGCCGATCACATCACCGGGGTAGGCGTCCTCCACCACCTCGCGGTCCTGGCCGAACAGCTTCTGGGGCCGTGACAGGCGGATGGCCCGGCCGCTGCGGGCGTGCTGCACGGTCATGTCCTTCTCGAAGCGGCCGCTGCAGACCCGCACGAAGGCCACCCGGTCGCGGTGGCGCGGATCCATGTTGGCCTGCAGCTTGAACACGAAACCGCTGAAGCCCGGGGCGATCGGATCCACCTCACCGGCGCTGCTGGAGCGGGCGATCGGCTTCTGGGCCAGCTCCAGGAAGGCATCAAGGAAGGGGCGCACCCCGAAGTTGGTCATCGCCGAACCGAAGAACACCGGGCTGAGCTCACCGGCATGCACCAGCTCGAGATCGAGGTCGGCACCGGCTCCTTCCAGCAGCTCCAGTTCCTCGAGGGCCTGATCCAGGAGTTCCGGTTCCACGGCTCCTGAGGCGCGGGCGTCCTGCACCGAGAGGGTGCGTTCAGCGGCCTGGCGGCCGCGTTCGGCGCGGTCGAACAGGATCACGGCGTGGCTGCGGCGGTCGATCACGCCCCGGAAGCGGTCGCCGCTGCCGATCGGCCAGTTCACCGGCCAGCAGGCCAGGCCCAGCTCCTGCTCGATCTCATCGAGCAGCTCCAGGGGCTCGCGCCCCGGCCGGTCCATCTTGTTGATGAAGGTGAAGATCGGGATCTGCCGCATGCGGCAGACCTCGAACAGCTTGCGGGTCTGGGGTTCGAGGCCCTTGGCGGCGTCCTCGAGCATCACCGCGTTGTCGGCGGCGGCGAGGGTGCGGTAGGTGTCCTCGGAGAAGTCCTGGTGGCCGGGAGTATCGAGCAGGTTGATCGTGCTGCCGCTGTAGTCGAACTGCAGCACGGTGGAGGTGATCGAGATGCCGCGCTGCTTCTCCAGCTCCATCCAGTCGGAGGTCACCTTGCGCTGCTCGCCCTTGGCCTTCACGGCCCCGGCCTGCTGGATCGCACCCCCGTAGAGCAGCAGTTTTTCGGTGAGGGTGGTCTTGCCGGCGTCGGGGTGGGAAATGATCGCGAAGTTGCGGCGACGGCTCACCGCCTCGGCCAGGGCCGCCAGCTCCGGACTCAAGGCGGGGCTGGAACCGGTGCCGGATCGGGTGCTGGAACTGGTGCTGGTCATCGGCCCAGCCTGCCAGGTCAGGGCATGCGGCCCCACACCTCCAGGTAGCGGTCTTCCAGGGCGCCGACCTGCAGGCCCCCCAGGCCGGCCTCGACCAGCTGGGCCTCCACCTCGGAGGGCTCGAAGGCGGCGTGCAGGGACGCGAGGTAATCGAGCTGCAGCACCGGCGGGGCCGCGGCGGCATGGAGGGCGAGCAGGACCTCGGCCGCCGCGGCGCTGGGCGGCCGCCGCAGATCCTTCACGTAGACCAGCGCACCCGGGGCAGCCAGGGCCCGCAGCGCCTGCCAGAGCACCTGAGGATGGTGGAGGTGGTGCAGCAGGCTGTTGCTGATCAGCGCCGAGAATCCGGCGGCCAGCGGCGGGGCCTGGAGCTGGGCCGAAGGCAGGCGCAGGGGAGCGAAGTGCAGCCTTGCGCAGGAGGGGAGGCGCTGCTGCCGCCGCTGCTCCGCCACAGCCAGCATCGCCGCCGAACCATCGAGCCCGAGCACCTCGGCGGCGGGAAAGCGCTCCGCCAGCAGAAAGCTGATGTTGCCGGGTCCGCAGCCGAGATCCACCAGCCGCGCCCCGGGGTCGGGCCCGAACAGCTCGATCAGCCGCTCCAGCAGGGCCCGGTCGGAGGCAGCGAAGTCGGCGGCCGCATAGGCCTCCACCTGGTCGGCCTGCTCCATCAGCTCGGGCTCGGGGGTGCGCTGCATCACCGCGACGAAAGGGGGGCAGGAGCAGGCAGCCTGGCCGATCGCGCAGCCGATTGCGGGGCGATCGCCCCGCTGGGAGCAGCGAGGCGCGCCGGCGGTACAGCGCTGTGCCTGGTGGAGGACACCCGTTGCAGCCCCCACAGGTGGCGTTATGGTGCCCCAACCCGTAGTGGCGTCGAACCTGTGACCCTGTCCGCCCAGCGCCTGACCACAGCCGATCTAGGCACCGGCGCCCAGCACGACTTCCCGGCCACGGCACCGGCGGCCAACCCCGTTTTTTATCGCACCTATTCCCGCAAGACGGCCCTGGGCCGCGAGAGCTGGCATCAGGTGGCGGAGCGCAACCTGGAGGGGCTGCGGCGCCTCGGCCACCTCAACGAGCAGGAACTCACCCTGCTGCGGCGCATGCAGCAGCAGCAGAAGGCCCTGCCTTCGGGGCGCTGGCTGTGGATCGGCGGCACCGAATGGATCGAGCGGCAGGAGAACTTCTCCGGTGCCTACAACTGCACCTCCACCAACCTGGTGGACTGGGAAGCCTTCGCCCTGATGATGGATCTGGCGATGATGGGCTGCGGCACCGGCGCCATCATCGAACCGCACCTGATTGAGCGGCTGCCGGCGGTGCGCAATGAGCTGGTGATCGATGTGATCAGCGACATCGGCATCACACCTGCCGCGCAGCGGCAGGACCACACCAGCCACAGCATCGAAGGCCACCGGGTGGCAATCAAGGTGGGCGATACCCGCGGCGGCTGGGTGGAGAGCTACCGCCTGCTGCTGGAGCTCTGCAGCGACGCCCGCTTCAGCGAAGCCGTGCACATCACGGTGGACCTCTCCGACGTGCGGCCGGTGGGCGAAAGCCTCAAGGGCTTCGGCGGCATGGCCAACCCGGTGAAGCTGAAGGATCTCTACGGCCGGGTGGCCCAGATCCTCAACAAGGCCCGCGGCCGCCAGCTCACCTCCGTGGAGTGCTGCCTGCTGATCGATGAGGCGGCGGTCACGATCGTGGCCGGCAACATCCGCCGCAGCGCCGGCATGCGCCAGTTCGCCGCCGACGACTTCGCCGCCTCCTCCGCCAAGGACAACCTCTGGCAGCAGGACAGCGAGGGCAACTGGAGGATCGATCCGGAGCGGGATGCGCTGCGGATGGCGAACCACACCCGCGTTTTCCACACCCGCCCCAGCCGGGAGACGGTGCTCGAGGCCGTCAACAAGCAGTTCCAGAGCGGTGAGGGGGCGATCCAGTTCGCGCCCGAAGCGATCGCCCGCTCCAATGCCGACCTTCTCCCCAGCCCGGAGCTGCGCGAGGAATTCATCGGCATCTACTGCGACCAGGGCCGTGAGGAGGCGGGTCGCTGGCTGCAGCTGCACCATCCGGAGATCGGCGCCGCCGAACTGGAGCACCGCCTCGGCCGTTACGGCCTCAATCCCTGCGGCGAGATCCTCGGCGCCGACTTCCACTGCAACCTGGCGGAGATCCATCTCAACCAGATCGACCCGGCGGACCACAAGGCCCAGGAAGAGGCCTTCACCGCCGGCGGCCTGGCGGTGGCCTGCCTGCTCAACCACCAGTTCGAGGTGCAGCGCTACCGCCAGAGCCGCGCCTGGGATCCGATCGTGGGGGTGAGCTTCACCGGCCTGTTCGACTTCTTCGTGCATGCCTTCGGTACGCCCTGGCTGCAGTGGTGGGAGGCGGGACGACCCGACAGCGAGGAAGGCCGCTCCTTCCGGCAGCAGGAAGCCGCTTATCTGAGCCGTTGGAAGGAGATCGTCAACCAGGCGGTGTGGGACTACTGCGACCGCCACGGCCTGCGGCGTCCGAATCGCTGCACCACCGTGCAGCCGGCCGGCACCAAGAGCCTGCTCACCGGCGCCTCCCCCGGCTGGCATCCGCCCAAGGCCCAGCGCTTCATCCGCCGCATCACCTTCCGCAAGAACGATCCGGTGGCCCTGGCCTGCATGGACTACGGCTACACGATCGTGCCGAGCCAGTCCGACAAGGACGAGCAAGGCCGCCTGCTGGATGATCCGTTCGATCCCCGCTGCACCGAATGGCTGGTGGAGATCCCCACCGAGGTGAGCTGGGCCAACATCCCCGGCGCCGATGCGGTGGAGATCAACAACTTCTCCGCCCTGGCCCAGTTTGATTTCTACATGCAGGTGCAGAAGCACTACACGGCCCACAACACCTCGGCCACGGTGGAGTTCCGCGAGCATGAGATCGAGGGCCTGGCGCAGGCGATCCACAGCGCCATCGACAACGGCGAGGGCTACATCTCGGCGGCGCTGCTGGCCCGCTTTGATGCCAATGCCACCTTCCCGCGGCTGCCGTTCGAACCGATCGACCACGCCACCTACACCCGCCTCTCGGCGGAGGTGGAGGCGCGGCGCCGCGGCGACGACTTCTTCGAGGCGTTGCAGCGTTACGACCGCGGCGAACTGATGGAAGCGGGCCCGGCCGGCTGCGATTCCGACAAGTGCCTGCTGCCACTGGCCAAGCCGGCCTGATCAGCGGCCTGGCCAGCGGCCCGCCACACCAGCACCGGCAGCGAGCAGTGGGTGAGCACCTTCTGGGTTTCGCTGCCGAGGACGAGGGCCTCGACGCCGCGGCGGCCGTGGGAGGCCATCAGGATCAGATCGCAGCCGAAGCTCTCGGCTGCCTTGATGATCGCGGCATAGGGCTGGTCGCTGATGCAGCTCTCGGCTGCCGCGATCACCCCACCGGCGGCGGCCAGATTCAGCAGCTGGTGCAGGTGGCCATCGGCCAGGTTCTGCATCCGTTCACGGATCTGCTCGGTGGAAAGCAGGCTGGGGTTCACGTCGAGGTCGGGCGTGGCCTCGAAGATGTAGTTGAGGATCGTGGGGGCCTGCACCGCGTAGAAGAAGGTGATGCGGGCGCCGAGTGAGGCGGCGAGCTTCACCGCCTGTTCGGCGGCCTGGTGGGAGAGGGGCGAGTGGTCGGTGGGAACGAGCAGATGGCGGTACATCCCAGGCGGGCGGCTGCCCCCATTCAAGGGAGCACCGGGCCAGCCGGCGCATGGCGCGAGCCGCTGGCCCGAAACCACGGGAACGTGAAACAATGGCCATTCCCACCTGGAGAGGTGGTCGAGTGGTTGATGGCTCCGGTCTTGAAAACCGGCGAGGCGAAAGCCTCCGTGGGTTCGAATCCCACCCTCTCCGTTCTAAAAAGCCAGTAGCCGCAAGGCTTTTGAGTGTTGGGCCTGCATCCACGCCCCTCGCCTCAGCTTGTTTAAACGCGCGATGTCGCGCACAATCGCGCAGGAAATTAGGCAACTTTTAGGCAGCCGACATGGATGCTCTGGCCCCGCTCAACGAGAGTCTCAAGCGCCGAGGCGTCCGCTTGACGGTGGAGCGGGTAAAAAACGGCCTATATGTGCGTGGGATGCTTCCGCAGCCCGATGGAAGCCGCAAGCAGGATCGGAAGAGCCTGGGCCTCAAGGCCGTAGATGCCTCGATGCTTGAGGCAGAGACCCGTGCCATCGCACTGGCATCGGCGATCAACGCAGGAACCTACCCCGCATCTGGGCTGCCATGGGCTCAGGTAACTGGTTGCCTAGTTGCACAGCCAGCCAGCACCGCCCGAACGGTCGCTGAGTGGACTGTGGAGTTTGAGCGCGACTTCTGGCAGGGGAAGGTGCGGAACAGCGCAGCGGAGTCGACCTTGAATCGGCTGCTCAACGAAATCCAACGACTGCCGGCAGGGGCCACCCTCACCATGGACTTGCTGGTGGCTGAAGCAGGTCGTACCGCAGCCGGCAGCCGCAGCCGGCTGGAATCCTGCAAGGTCTACAAGCGCTTGGCCAAGCTCGGTGGCCTGCAGGGGCTGGAGCGGCTGGACAACTTGCGTACTACCTACGAGCCGGCAGAGCGCAACCTGCCGACCGATGAGCAGCTGCTTGCGCTGCTGGAGCGGACCCGCAGCCATCAAAAGTACGGATGGCTCACCGCTGCCCTGGTTGTCTATGGGTGCCGGCCTGCTGAGGCGTACTCGCTGCAGCCAGCAGCTGATGGAACTGCCCGCGTGCTGACTGTGAAGCGCAAGGGCAAGCTCCCGACTTGGCGAACTGCGATGGCCTTGCCATCTGAGTGGGTGGAGCGGTTCGACCTGGCGACGGTGGCGACGCCATTGGCCGTGCGGGCGCCAAGCGAATACGACAGTCACGCGGCCAAGCGTTTGAGTCAAGCGTGGGGTAAGTGGCTGAAACGACAGCTTGACGGGTTACAGCTTTACTCCTGCAGGCACGCATGGGCAGTGAGGAGCAGTCGGGTGGGCCTCAATGCGTCCTTGGCTGCCAAGACGTTGGGCCACTCCCTGACGGTGCATCACGACACCTATCACCGGTGGCTTGAACAGGCCGACGTGGCAGCAGCGGCAGCCGCACTGGCCAAGACCTGACCCCTTGTGACAGTAGCGAATAGACCGTAGTAGTGGCCAAAACTCAGACGTTCAACAAAGTGTGAAAGGTTTTCGCCTTGAGCTGAAAGGTATTCACCAGTAGAGCAAAAGCGTTAACAGGACTGGGAAACACTTTCACCACGCCCCATCGCCAACTCGGAAATAACTGACACAGGCTTACGCGAATCTTTGCCACTATTCGCGCAAGCTGGTTAGGTCTCAAGGCCATCGATGCCTCACCCTATGGGATCTTCGCTCATCGAAAAGGATCTTGCCGTGCTCATTCTTAGCCAGCTGCAGGATCTTCGCCATGAAATTAAGCAACTACAGACAGGAGCTGCAACAGGTGGCAGCAAGCAATGGCTAAGGCCAACTGAATTTGCGAAGCTCTGTGGGCTATCAGTGCGCACCCTTGCGATTTACTCCAAGGAAGGTCGGCTGTCTAATCGTGCCGTTCGCCACGTCAAGCGGGGTAGTTCGTTCACAAATGAGTTTCATCGAACCATAGCGCTTGATGAGCTGCAAAACCTGAAAAACACTCTGCGCCAATGAGTCTGACTGCAGATTGCTCTAGCTGTAGACAACCCATGGCAGCACCAACGGGGCGGGGATGCTCGCCTGTCTTGTGTGTGCCGCTCCGAGCCAAAACACACACCACCATCCTGGCCACCGCCCGACTTCAGGGCATGACGCCTTCATCAGTGGCCCGCGAATATCTCGACCACACGTTCGGCCAGATCCGGGTCGATGTCGGCCCCTTTCTCAATCTAAAACAACGCATCGCCGCCCTTGGCCGCGGTGAGGAGGCATGAAAATGGCAACAGACGCTTTCTATCATCCACCTCGTCAACTTCTGCAGGCGCAAGGATGGCTCAAGAGACATGGTTTGGGCAGAATTTACTGCAACGCTCTCTGCACGATCCATAGCCGCTGGAGGCAACAGCCCCAAAAGCCTCTCAGCCTGAGTGACATTGAGTACCTGGATGGTGTATCCCGCAAAATGGCAAAGAGACTCCTGGATGTATTGGCTGCTGAATGCGGCTACATCCTGGAGCGAGCGCATCGACCCAATGGCGCTGACAACGGTTACCTGATGCGCCAAGCAAATATCGCAGGCATCGATGAGACCCGAACGACGACTGAGAAATCAACTCCATGCTGGCCTTCAGGGCCGGAGGTGGTGAGGCCTCAAGTCCAGGGAGTGCGTCCCATGCCTCAGGGGGGTGAGTCCTGCGCCCCACCTTCAAGAAACAATATCAAGAATCCAATGAAAGAAAAAGATCTAAGCAGCCAGCGCTGTCGCGCAGAGCTGCATCGATTGGATTGGAAGGAAGGGGGAAGGATGTTCAATGCAGCCTTGGAGGTCTTCGAAAGGTGCCAGGCCAGATTTGGCGGCGCTTGGGAGCTTGAGGAGGCCGACCGGAAACAGCTACTACATGCCGCCAAGAAGCTTGAGTTGGCGTTCCAACGGGGCGAATGCGATGAAGGCGTTGAGATCCGCTTGGCAAATGCCCTAGACCGTGCCGAGGCCCATGCATGGAACCATGGGCGTCGCTTTCCTCACAGTGCTGCGACACATTTCGGTGTCCATCTCCGTGCCGCCCCCCTGGCACCAGTACAGACCTGGGACAGAAACACACCAGAAGGAAACTGTCACGAAGAAAGCTTTCCGGCTGTCGAATGGTGCCACAAGGAGGAGCGTTGGCACGCGACAAACTATGATTACTTGGGCGAGTTATTCCCAATCGCCAGTGATTAGCTGCCGGAACACAATCGAGTCCCGAGCACAGCAGCGGCATCGCTCAAAGCGCTGGGAGGGCTTTTTCAAGCTGAGCCTCTGGATGAGCGTCGAATCACAAGATCACATGCCTGTCCCTGTCCCTGTCCTGTTGGCTTGCGTTTGTCGCACCCCAAAGCCGGAAACCCCAGTGGCCGGCGGCACACTGGAGCATGGGAAAAGATCGACACGCCGCACCACCAGGCCGCCCCAGAAGCGGCCAAGCAGCCATCCCAGAGCTGGCACGGCTCCAAGGCATCGACCTTGCACGCTGGGCCTCTGGATGCCTCTCTGGCGGGCTCACGATGGGCGCCACGGCCCAGCTGTGCGGATACACCAGGAGGCATCTGCAGCGGGTGATCCAGGCCCATGCTCACGATCCACTGGTGAGGCGCCATCAGCTGGAAGCCGAGGCGCTGGAGTGGGAGCGCGAAGGCGGCCAGGCCTTACGCGAGTCCACCAACCAGGCACTGCTCTGGTTGCGGAAGGCCAGTGCGAATCCAGAGGCAGATCCCCGCGAGGTGGCCGCGGCGCTGGGAGCCACTGTCCAGGCCGGGCACAGGTTGACCGAGGCCGGAGCCCGGAGAGCGAAGCGCCTGCAGCCGGTCGAGCAGCCCCAGGGGACGCGGTTCGACCTTGAAGGCTTCCTGAGCCAGATCGCAGCAGCCTGCAACGAAGTGAAGGCCCTGCCGGAGTCTGAGCAGCCGGCGGCATATGAGGCACTCCACCAGCGCCTGAAGGCGGATCAGCAACAGGCCCTCGACGTGGTGGTGGTCGAGACCCTAGAGACGATCGACGTTGAGTCCATGCCATCAGAGCAGGAACTCCACGACGCCGCGAACTGAATCACGTCCCAAGCGGAGCCTGAGAGCGATAAGAAAAGGACCCAAAGGGGGCGTGTCCCAGTGCACCCAAATATGGGCATGTTCATATATGGCTTATGAAGCCTTTCCCGGGAGCTCCGCTCCACTTTCACCACCGCCATCTGCGCCTATCTGGAAACAGGATTGGCGGCCAGGATTTGACCAAAAGACTCCGCTTAGCCCTTCACATCACGGCCTTTGAGCTGTAGAGTTCTCGGCATGCAGGCATCAGAGCTGCAGCTTTTCGCTCTGATACCGCAACAGCTTTTCTCCTCTCAAAGCCACTAGGCATCTGCCTTCTGGCTTCCATCGACGCCTCATTTCTGGGGTGATTGGCATCCCTTGGATGCCTTGCTGCTGCGGCCCTGATCGCCTGCGATCCATTGAGCGATCAACCCATGACCACCCAGTCAAGATCCCTGGCGCTTGCTGTCCAGCTCAGCCGGCAGCCTTACGCCTGGCCCGGCGGCTATCCCCAATTCGGCATTACAGATGACGGGGGCACTATCTGCCAGCGCTGCTGCATTACCGAGCGACTAGCCATCGCCACCACGACCGGCTCCGACGGCTGGTGTATCCGCGGCCTGGCCATCAACTGGGAAGACCCTTTTCTCTTCTGCGATCACTGCGGTAGCACGATCGAATCCGCCTATGGGGAGGTCTGAAACCATGGCACGTTTCACGATCGAGACTTACGAACTTCCCACCTTCTGGGCCTCCTATTTCGTCAATGCCGACACCAGCGGCCTCGATGACAAGGAGCAGGCCGCGGCAGATGCCTGGTGGGCCGACACCTTCGGAGGGTTGACGGTCAGTTGCAGCGACATCAGCCAGGAGAGCTGGTTTGCGTGGCGCCATGACGCCGACGCCTTCTCCCTGGCCTGCGATGTGGCGAGCTTCACCTTCGTCATCCATCCGAGGTGAGCCATGTTCCGCAACCTCTGGTTTCTCGATCGCTGGTGTCAGTGCGAACTGCCCCCGGCCTGCATTCGTGACTGCTCTGCCCCAGGGCCTGCCGATGCCGCCGTGGAGCACTGGGTTTCACGTCTGCAGTTCGACGGCCCGGCCTGGCTGATCCGCCGCCACCTACGTGGCCACGGCTGCTGGTCCGCCGCCGAGCTCTGCGACCACCAGGCAAACCGCAGGCGGCTGCTGTGGATCTGGGCCTGCAACTGCCGCGAGGGCCAGGAGCTGCTGCACCTCGATGGCTAAGACCCCCACCCCTTCCAACCAGCACAACCACAACGACGACCACCACCACCGACCGCGAGAGTCCGCCATGAGCACAGCCAACACGACCAAGCCCAAGACCAGGACCAAGAGCCGCCGCCGCACAGACGGCTCCAGCGCAGAGGAGCTGCTGGTCGCCGACCTGGTGGCCCTGATGGAGGCGCACGATCTTCCGCCCTGGCGCCGGGAGTGGAGCGGCCACCACGGCGAGCACCGCAACCTCGAAACCGGTCAGCAGTACCGCGGCGCCAATCCGATCCTGCTGGAGTTGGGAGGCATGCTGCGCGGCCACACCCTGCCGCTGTGGATCGGCGCCAGCCAGGCCAAGGCCCGCAGCTGGTTCCCCCGAAAGGGCAGCAAGGCGGTTCGCATCGTGCGCCCGCAGCTCAACAAGCGGGAACTCACCGGCGACGATGGCCGTGCCCTGTTGCTTCCCGACGGCTCGCCCAGCATCGCCGCCTGGGTCAGCTACAAGCCCGTGCCGGTGTTCAATGCCGGGGACCTGGTGGGCACCGCCGACACTGCCCAGCAGCAACTGCAGGACCGGATCAGGGAGGCGATCGGGCAGCACCTAGACATCAACCCGAAGGCCCGCCTGGAATCCGCTGAGACGGTGCTGGAAAGCTGGCCCGTACCAACGACCTGGGGCGGAGCCCGCGCCTGCTACAGCCCCCAGCTCGATCAGATCCGAATGCCGCATCCCGAAGCCTTCACCAGCCGGGAAGCGTTTTGCGCCACCTGGAGCCACGAGCAGGCCCACAGCACCGGCCACGCCAGCCGGCTGAATCGCCCCATGGCCGGCAGCTTCGGCAGCAGCGCCTACGCACGGGAGGAACTGGTAGCCGAACTAAGCGCCGTCCTGATCTGTTACCGCCTGCAGATCGGCTGCCAACTCGAAAATCACGCCGCCTATCTCAAAAACTGGGCCCAGCTGCTGCGAGAGCACCCGCGAACCCTGTTCAAGGTGCTCAGCGAGGCCCGGCAGGCAGCGGATCTGATCGCACCTGAGACACAACTGGATGCCGGCTCAGCAGAAGCCGCACCAGCACTGGCCGCTTGACGAAAGGAACCAAACGACAACAAAGAACCATGCCGAAAACCAACGGATCCGGACAGGCGCGGGTGCTGACACCGGATCAACTTGATGCGCTCATTCAGGCCGCCCCCTCACCCGCCCATAGGGCCTGCTGGTCGGTGATGCGTTACACCGGCTCCCGCATCAGTGAAACCCTGCAGCTGCGCTGGGGGGCCATCCACCACGACCGAATCACCTTCTGCGGCGCCACCACGAAGACCAGACGCACACGGGAACCAATGATGGCCGCGGCACTCCAAAAGGAGCTACAGCGTTACCAGCACTGGTGGGAGGGCAATTATCAATCTAAGGCCAAGGGGCTGCAGTTGCTGTTCCCAAGTCCGGGCGCCGAATCGGTGCCGATGACCCGGCAGGCGGTGGATCGTGCCCTCAGGGTTGCGGTAGACCGCCTGGGGCTGCCAAGCGGGGTCAGCCTTCACAGCTTCCGCCGGAGCCTGGCCACCACCATGGCCCAGCGGGGAGCATCCCTACGGACCGTTCAGAGCTTCACGGGGCACCGCAGTCTGGGGCAGCTTCAGGCCTACATCGATGTGACAGAGAAGGACCAACGAGAGGCGCTGATGCTGATCTATTGAGCCGACCGCAACGGGAAGCCGCGGGGTCTCCACTCCGCGGTAACCCACCCCTGTGGGAAATAAATCAGTTGTGAATGCCTCTCAAATCTTGAGATCGGAATCGAAGCCATTCAGATGCCAAAGGACTGCACAGGATTGCGACTGGCTGGAGAGCCTGAGAGAGCCGTAGGAGATGTTGTAAGCGGATGAAGTAGAGGCAGCGTGAAGGTCTCCCCAAATGCCCTAGCCTCCACTAATCACGCTAAACATGCGCATACTGCATACTTTTCAATTTTTTAGGTTTCAAAGAGTTTTTGAGGCACGTTGCCGCCGGCATGCGGTAGATGATAGGTCTAGGAACACCAACGCTTCTCCCTGGCGCCCTGCTGATCGCCCATGAGCCACCCCACCATTTACAAGCTATGCCTGCCGCGCACAGATGTGCTGGAGGGGCGCGAAAACCCAACACGGATGCTGGCGGCATTTCGGCTGTTGCTGAGCGCGCGCTGATGAATCTCGACGTTGTTTTCGATGTGCCTGCATTGGTCGCCAAGGGGCTGATGAACGGCTCGCTAGAGCGAGTAGGGGGTGTGGTGCGCGACGCCTCCAGCAAGCAGGTGGTGATGTGGCTGCGTGACGGGGGGGAGGCTTCTACAGCGTTGACCCAACCGCCCCTACCCAACCTTCCCTTGGGGCAAGCACTGCAAGTGGCCAATCCGCTGTTGAGTGCCCTGAATCTTGGCGTTTCAGTGGCTGGTTTCGGCATCGTGATTACTCAGCTGAATCAGATGGGCGACCAGATCCGCAAGATGGAGGCCAAGATTGATCAGGTGAGCGCGAAGCTAGATGATCTTATCCTGGCAAAACTGAAGTCTGGCGTCAATGCCTGCATGAACGCCGCAGACCAAATCAATCCCGATCTGAGACAACTTCAAACAAGTCAGGCCATTACGTCACTTCACGAAGCCCGACAATACTTCAATCAACAGGTGATTCATAGTGCCTCAAGCGCGGAGGCATTGAGCGCAGAATATGTGGCGATGGCATTTACGGCATTGATGGCTGAAGCTCAGACCTACATCCAGATTGATGAGGCTGAGAAAGCTGCTCGACTCCTTCGCCAAGGACTTACTGAACTCCGACCAAGCCTCACGCAACTACTGAAAAAAGTGCTGTCCTGCCGCGCCACCTATCTTAGGCCAGATTTCTTGTACTCTGTTGACCTCGACTTCATCACCTGGCTGCACAATGGCTTCTATCGGATGCAGGTTGCCCCAGGCATCCCCGCGAAATCGGTAACAGCAAGTGAAGTGTTCACCATGATGAGACCAGCCCTGCAGCAAGCTTTTGACTCAGATGATGAGTGGCATGGCCAAATTCCCCAAGTCGTAGTAGATACTAGTGGCGTAGATTGTTTTTATATTGGCCCCGTCAATACGGGCGTGGACAAGAGCAAGCGCTATGAGCGCGTAAAGCGTGAATTGCCAAGAGGACTTGCCAAGATTGCTGCCATCGTGGAATGTCACGATCGACTTTGCGGTCAGGTGCTTCAGCTTGAAGAGCTCCATCGCCTTGAGTTCAAGCCCAGTCAACTGAAGACCCAGCTCCAGCTACCTGAAGGGGATGCCGCAGCAGTGGTTTTGGATCCTCGCTGGATCACCCAGGAGGAATTCGCATGACCAAACGAGTGACTGCGCTGACAAACGTGATGAGCCAGAGCATCCAGTTGCCCCGCTCCTGGGAACTATCCCGGGAGTGACCGCATCTACGGGCAGTGGGCTGTGCAACAAGGGGCCGCTTCAGGCCCCTTTTCAGTGTCTTCTCTATTCATGGCTGGGTGGCTGAAACCTTGCAGTCGCCCTTGGCATGAACCTTGCTTGCAGCAA
>JBBASR010000003.1:0-15218 GCA_040399125.1 Cyanobium sp.
TCAAGGGAATAGCAACGTCGCAGACCTCGATGTTCTTCACCGGCAGTGATCCATGGAAGGTGAAGGAGGTGGCGTACGCCTCAATCGGCGCCGCAGCTCCGTTCGGAATCTATGTGCCGATCCTTTCGTTTCACTACACCAGCCAGCCAGCAGACACCAGCACCGCCGCCCCCCTCTCCGGCATTGTCGACGGTGACGCCAGCGGCGCCATGGCAGCCGATGCTGCGCCAGCGCAAACCAGCTCGGGGTTCTACCAGGCCGCTCCCTCCGGCGACAACTATCCGCTCCTCTACAACCCCCCGCACGCCAGCAACAACGGCATCAGCAACCTCTCCACCAACCCCTCCAGCACCACCGTTCTCGGCACCACCGCCTCGCCTCTTTTCCTCTTCACGCTCCAGCCGGGCGCCTCCACCTCCTCACCAAGCCCAGGCACACGCATCTCGATCCGACGGCCAGGCTCCGGCCTCAAACCGACCGAAGCTCCCGTTCAAGTTGACATCCTCGGCACCTACCTCGATCCAACGAGCAGCAGCAATCGCGCCACCGCGTTCGTCACCGTCGACGCCAGCGGCCAACTCGCTTCTGTGGTCATCAACAACCCGGGCCGCTACAGCTATCTCCCGGAAACCGGCAACAACAGCGGCGAATACATCCTCCAGCTCGATCTCGCCGCCGCTGGCCTCAGCACGCCAGCCTCCAAGCTGCCGCTCATCACCCTCCCCGCCAGCAGCAGCGCCCTGGCCAGCGAGGGGCTCCTCACCTCACCCGTCCTCCGCATCTCCAGTCAGCCGATTGCGGCCACGGACTCCAACCTCCAGACCGCACCAGATTCTTCCTACCCCATCTACGACAGCAAAACCAATACCGCCGTCGATCCCCAGCCCAACTCCCTCGCCTCCTACAGCTACCAGAACGTCCCGATTCAGCTGTTCGCCCGCAACGCCGATGGCAGCAGCGGATCTCCCATCTCACTCATCAACCCCAACGCCTCCGCTCGGGTCTTCTTCAGTGAAGGGAGCATCAAGGCCATTCGACCTGAACAAAACCTCTACTTCCCCGTCAACCAGAAGGCCACAAACGGCTACAACCTCGTCATCAACTTCGGGGCCTACGGCGCCCAAGTAGACAACCCCACCCTCGCGGATCTTCCCTCCGCCTCCATCAGCCTTCCACTCGCTGAAAGTGTCGCCTACAACAACGCCGTCGCCGAGGAGCAGTTCTCGCCCCAGGCCGGCGCCATCCATGCTGGCGTCTATCTCGCCGATGGCATGTCCGATGCCATTCCTCTCTTCCCGGCCTACGGCAATCAGGCTGTCTACAACCGCGTTGTCCATCTCGCCTACGACAAAAACACCGGCACAACAACGCGCTTTTTCCTCAATGCCGATGACGGCAATGTCTACGAGCCCAATTACATCAACCAGGCGCTGAACTCCAACACGCCTCTCCCCTCGTTCTCCGCCGCCTCCCAGCCCGTCGCCCTCACCATCGCCGATGCCGGCAACGGCAGCAAAGACCGCTTCGGTGGTGACACCTTCGTGGCCTGGGTGGAAGCCACGCAACCGGTTGTCCCGCTCACCAGCGCCGATGGAGAGCAGAACTACCAGGCCTTCCTTCAGGCCCTCTACGGCTCCCAGCGCATCAATTACCGCATCAAGCAGTCGATCAGCGGCTGGGCCCCGATGGATGACGTCAAGCTCGACGCTCTCTACAAGCCCGACAACGCGATGATCCGGCAGCTGCGCGCCTTCAACGCAGCCAATCCCTTCACCAGCGATCCCAACGATCAACTCAGCCTGCTCGCCTGGGTGGAGGTTCCCCTACCCGGCCAGGAGAACCAGGCCGCCAGCCTCAAGGTCGCCATTCTCAATCCCACCGCCAGCAACTACAGCTGGGAGGCCCTCACCAGCAACTCCGAGGGCGCATCGACGATCAGCACCATCCCCTGGCAGATCGACAGGCATGGCGAGGCGCTCGCCATCGATGATCTCTCGATCGGCTCGATGCCGCTGGAGCTCGCCGATGGCGATGGCGGCAGCACGTTGGTGCAGACACCGGTGCTCAGCTTCAGCCGCGATGTGCGCACCCCTTACCGCCAGCGGGTCCTCAACGACAGCCCCCTGCTGTACCTGCCCTTCGACGGCCTCAGCGCAGGGCTGAACGAGCTCAACCTCGGCACCACCCAGGGCTCCATCACCCCGACCTTCGCCTCCTCCACCGGCCTGGATTTCAGCGTCAAACCAGCCCTCACAAAATCCCAGGGAACCGCGGTTCAGAACACCAATGGCACCGGGGTGCTGACCACTGGGCTGGGCACGAGCAATCGGCCGATGCTGGATCTGCTCGACAACGCCACCCCAGACGAGCTGGCCGTCAACCTAGGCAGCCAGATCTCCGCCTTCACCGGCGAGTTCAGCAATCGCGTTGTCGATGACAACGCTGCGGTGCTCACACCTGCGATCCTCACGGTCAGCGATCTGCGCTATGGCGGCCTCTCGGTTGGCGACACGCTCACCGGGCCAGGCATTACACCCGGCACCAGGATCCTGGCCGTGAAGCAGGCCTACGACGACACCACGAAAACCGGCATCTACGAAATCAGCGCCGATCAGGCGGTGCTTGGCACCGCAATCGATATCCAGTCTTATCCCGATCCCACCACGATCGCCTATCTGAGCTTTGCGATTGATGCGGTCAGCAACAGCAGCGATCCCGACACCGCACCAAGCGCGACGCTGACCCTATCGGACCTCAGCGGCGTCCCCAGGGTCGGCGACAGGTTGGCGGGTCTGGGCATCACGCCCGGCACAACGATCACCGCCGTCAACGGCCTGGATCTCAACCAGGGCACCGCCACGGTGACGGTCAATCGCACGCAGGACGAAGCGGCCGCCACCGGCGCCGCTGTCGTGGCGGCACCGGGTGGCTCATCGCCCTACACCATCGAGTTCTGGGCCAAATTCACCCCCAACGCCAACTCCGATGGCGGCGGTCTGGTGGCCTTTGGCCAACCCTCCGCCGCCGCCGTCGGGGACATGAAACTTCCCAATGGCTGGTTGCTCACCTCCAGCTTTGTGGTGGATTTCATCTCCTACAAACAGGCGGCCGAGCGCGGGCTGATCGAGAGCATCCCCGACAACGTCACCAACAACGCCGATCTATACGCCTGGGGGTGGAGTGTGGTCGCCAATGGCGCCAACACCACGGCGATGAATGGCAGCGGCGGCAACAATCTCTACAGCAATGGTCTGCGCCTCAACAACCTGCAGGCCGGCAACAGGCTCAATGGCGTCGCCTCCTTCCTGCAGGCCAATGGTCTCCAGCCCGACGACCTGATCGGGAAGAGCCAGGCGCCCGCCGACGTGATGGCCTCCATCCCGAAGACCGAGCTGCAGTTCGCCCATTTCATCGATCCCGCCACGGGCAAGGCCACCTCGAACCTCAACACCGTCGCGATCAACACCAGCAGCTCGACCGCCCTCAATCAGGGCCTGGTGGTTCTCAATCCCGCCAGCACCGACAGCGGTGGTGCCACCTATCCCGATTGGGCGCAGGTGATCAACGACACCGCCAAGGGCGATCAGATCAACACCCTCTTCAAGCATCTCTGGGACTTCCAGCAGGCCACCGGCGATCCCAAGGTGAGCTTCACCCAGGCGCCTCTGGGCTACCGGATGCTGCTGGCGATTCAGGCCGCCTGGCCGTCTCTATCCGTCGAGGCGATCAAGGACAAGCTCAGCGATCCGGAGGCGCTGGCGCAGTTCATCGCCGATTCCGGCGTCGTGGCGACACCCGCCGAGGCCGCCGCATGGCTGGAGGCCAAGGAGCTGGAGCTCAATCAGACCCGCGCCAGTGCCGCCAATCCGCTGAGCGTCGATCGGTTCGCCGGCTACGAACTGGGCTATACCCTCAGCTACGGCCCTGCGGTGTCGGTGAACACAAGCGGGCAGCTCGTCTTTGACGTCGGCGCTGATGCCTCCCTGGTGTCCGACGTGGCCGGTGGTCTGGAGGATGACCAATGGCATTACGTCGTCGCCTCCTATCTGCCCGACTACGTCGACTACACCACAGACGCTGGCACCACCTTCCAGCTGCCCAGCAATGTCGGCACCGCAACGCTCTACATCGACAACAAACAGGCGAGTCAGCGCACCATCGTCAACGCCTACGACCCCAGCAACGTCAACGATGCGTTGGTGCTGCTCGCCAACAATGCCGGTGCGGCGATCGATCATCTGGCGCTCTACGACAACGCCCTGACAGCCCAGACGCTCCCGCCGGCCAGTGACGACTGGCCCATGCCCAACAGCGCGGAAGCCCTGCTCGCCCTGCGCGAGCTGGGCATGGTGATCGACACCAAAACCCCCGATCCCGGCGCCATTCCCGGGGCTGTCACCGCCCACTGGGATGGTCGCAATGTCAATCCCAACAACGCCGTTCTCAATACCTTCTATTCGATCTTCTCTCCCGCGACAAACGGCAGCGAAAGCGGCAGCTGGAGCGAAGCCTCCCCGCTCAATCCCCTCCTGGCGGTCGCACCCACCACGCCCAGTGCCGTGCAGCCCGATGCCGGCAGGAACAGCCTGCTGCTGTCCATCACCCCCGACCTGTGGTCCTCCGAAAGTTGGGCGGTGAGCACCGCCACCAATCCAACCCCGCAGACCGGCAAACCCTTCAATCCCTCCGGTCTCGAGCTGGATTCGGTTCAGCTGCTGATCAACGGCGCTTCCGTCACGCTCACATCCGATCAGATCCTGATCGGCAACGCCACCCTCGCGAGCCTGCAGCCCGACAGCAGAAGCAGCCAACTTAATTACACGATCCTCTCGTCATCGCCGGCGCTGACGCTCGTGCCCCCGCTCGATCGCTCCACGGTAGAGACGCTCAGCAGCGAACCCACAACCGCCACGTTGGTCTACAGCAACGGCACCAGCGTCAGCATCGCGCTGACGCCTGCCCTGACCAGTAACGCCAATACGCAGCCGCTCGCCAGCGCCGTGCGCCTCGCCAAGCTCAACAACAAACCCCTACTTACTGAGATTGAAACCTCCAACGAGGCTCTTGGCACCTCCGCCATCATCGAACAGGCGCCGCTGCAACTGAAATACATCGACAGCGGCGAGGTATTCCGCAGCACCACCAGTGCGGCCACCGCCAATGAAACCGCCGCCAGCACCCCAGCCCAGAGCTTCGGCTATTCCCAGGTGAGTGGATCCTTCGTCAACAGCACAGGGGGGACCTCCAGCGGCTGGCTGGCCATCGCCCAGCCCTACACCACGAATGCCACCAGTGATCCATCCGGTCGCATCTGGATCCAGTACACCGGCCAGTTCAAGGTCAAAACCACGGACGACGGCGAGATCCGCGACGCGGTAAGCGATGTAGCCGAGGCGCCGATCACCTGGCTGAATGCCCTGGCTGATTCCAACTTCTCACCAGAAGAGCCCAACCTTCCCCTGCTCGATTCCGCCGTCCATCGCAGCAGCAGCGGCGGTCTGTTGATCCAGGCCGATCCAACGGTGGGCCTGGATCAGAACTTCGGCTTCACAATGCTCACGGCGCGGATCAATAACACCGACCGCGATGATCTGATCATCGCCGCGCCGCAGGCCGATGGTGGCGGAAAGGTGTACATCATTGATGGCGACTGGATTGCCAACAATCTCACCACCGCCAACGGCGCCACCATCCTCAATCTGGCCAATCCTTCCGATCTTGGTGATGTCGTCAAGGTGCTGAGGCCCGGCATCAAGACCGACGCCACCGGCAAGCCGCTCAAGAGCGATGTGATCACGGCCGCCGGATTCGGCACCGCTCTGGCCTATGACGACGTGAGCAAAACGCTGTGGATCGGTGCCCCCAATTACCTGCGAAACCTCAGCGATCCCACCTCGACCGATGGCCCGCTGAAGCCCATTGGTGCTCTCTACAGCTACAACCTGGCCTCCGGCAGCGGCGACAGCGGTACCGCCACACCGGTGAAGCTCGAGCCGATCGTCGGCATGGGCGGCACCCTGATCAGCGCCGGCCCGGTCGGCACGCCGGTGACGAGCTACTGGGGTTCCCAGTTCGGCAGCGCCCTCGCGGTCTCCGGTGGTCGCCTGGCCGTCTCCGCGCCAGGGATGCTGGCGGCAACGGTCGCCATCGGCTCGGAAGCAGCCCAGCAGATCTTCGTGGATGGCAAGGACGCTGACACGACCTATTCCGGTGTCATTGCAGGCGTGCAACTGCCCGATCTGGACACCGGCATCATCAACATCAGCCAGGGCACCAACAGTGACTTTGCCGGTATTGGCAGCGGCGACCCCTTCACAGACAGCGAGAAGGCCTATTTCGAGCAGATGCGGACGCTGGTGAGCGATGCCGTGGCCGAGCCAACGATCTACAACAACCAGGCCGTCCAGGCCGACGCCGCTGGCGCCGTGTTCTACCTCGGCAAAGGCGATGCACTGCTGGCTGCACCATCGCTGCAGACCTTTGCCGAGCAAGGCAGCATCTACTTCGGACCAAACACGCTCAACACCCTTGGCGCCGCAGGCTTTGGCAGCAGTGTGGCCTTTGTTGATCTCAGCAATGCCAAAACTCCATCTCTGGCAGTCGGTGCTGATGCCACCGGTGGAGCCGGCGCGGTGTATCTGATTGATCCAAACGTCTCCGCCAACAACCTGCCAACGCAGGGGCTGAAAAGCTTCCAGAAACTGGCGGCCAATGAGGCTTACATCACCCTCACCGGCGCCGCCTCCCGCGATCTATTTGGCAATGGTCTTGTGAACCTGGGCGATGTAAACCAGGATTCGTTTGATGACCTGCTGATTCAGGCCAAGAACGCTGCTGAAGGCGCTGGCACCGGCTACGTGCTGTTCGGCTCCGACCAGTTCAGCTCCGATCCGGGCAAGTCGGTGATGGGATCGGTGGCTCCCGGTTCGATCACCCAGTTCACGCGAACCGATGGGACTCCCTTCCGCCAAGCCATCCTGGTGGAGCAGGGGTACGGGTCCGGCTTCACCGGAGCCGGCAGCTTTGGCAGCGGCGACATCGATGCCGATGGTCTCAATGACATTCAGCTCGGCTCCGGTCCCAACGGCAACGCCTATCTCACTTGGGGCAAACCCTACCTGGAGGCCATCGGCGACCTCAGCCTCAGCAAGCTCGCCAGCGATACCGGCTATCTCCTCAGTGGCCTGGCCACCACCACCGAGGGCTCGCTTCGCTCCATCGGTGACTTCAATGCCGACGGCTATGACGATTTCATCTCCATTCAGCCAGGCCAGGCCCTCAGCTCCGTTCGTATCGAGCTGGGCGCTGACACCCAGACCATTCTTGCCGATTACCGCTACAACTATTACACCTTCTCGATACTCAACGGCACGCAGGTGATCAGTGCCGGCGATGTCAACGGCGATGGGTACGCCGACATCGCCCTCTTCTCCTATAAGAACCTCAGCAGTGCCGCTGAGGGCAATCAGGGCGCCGGCAGCACCACCGGCATCCTCTACGGCCGCAGCTCCACCGACCTGCCGATCGGCTCCGGCTTCGGGTTGCTGGCTCCGGTGAATCCCACCAGCGGCGCTCCGCTCACGGCGCTGCCCGGCCTGCTGGTGGAGGGCAGCAACCAACTCAAGGGCCTCACCAGTGCCACCCCGGCCCTGATCGCAAACGGTAATACCCTCTACACCGCCGTCAAAGGCGCCACCGACAACACCATCTGGTTCAACATCAGCAGCGATGGCGGCGCCACGTGGGCGAACTGGACCAATCTGAGCGCTGTGTATTCCGCCTTCAAGGCCGCTGACGGTGCAGGGCCCTCGCTGGCACTCCACAACGGCAAGCTCTATCTCAGCTTCCTCAACCGCACGGGCAAGTTACTGCTCTCCAGCTGGGATCCCAGCAGTGAAGACAACAGCGCCTGGACGCAGCCAACGCTGCTCACCTCCGCTGTGGCCGCCAGCACGGAAGGCACCAGCGCGATTCCCTTCAGCAGTTCCTACAGCCCCCAGCTGATCGATCGCGGCGATGCCCTCGGCATCCTCTGGGTGGATCCGACGACCAGCACCCTTTACGCCGCCGCCTCCACCGATCCGCAGGACTCCGTTTCCCTCGGCTGGAACGGTGACATCGGCGGCTCCACACCGACGACTCCGGCACTGGCCCAGATCGGCGACACGATCTACATGGCCGTGCAGGGCAACGGACCGGCGAACAACGAGATCTACTGGAACTCCAGCCAGGATGGTGGCACCACCTGGGCCGGTTGGCGGGCGCTCGAGCGCGACCTTGGCTTCCGCAGCTCGAATGCGCCATCGCTGGCAGTCTTCAAGGGCGAGCTCTACCTGAGCTGCATCGATGCCTCGACGAATCAGATCAGGATCGCCAACCTCGATCGCAGTAGCAACAGCTGGGCTGCAGCGGGCACGGTGGGCAGTGAGCAGGCGCAGAAGTACGCGAGCCTGATCAGTGAAACCGTCGACGGCGTCGAGCAGCTCGCTGTTTACTTCGTCGCCAACAACGCCGGCTCCACTCTGCTCAAGAGCCACAACTCGGATCCTGGCAGTCCCTCTGGCTGGACCGGTAATCAAGTGATTGATTACAACAATGGCAGCAACCAGCAAACGGCTTCCGGTCCACTTGCTGTCTCCAGCATCAACGGCACCACCGTGATCGCCTACCAGGGCGGCACCATCGCAGCCCCCAGCGACACCATCTTCCTGGCCAGCAGCGCGACACCCAACAGCAGTGCATCCTGGCGCGCTCAGTCCTACATCGATCCGAAACAACGCACCACGCCCTCCCTCACCACCAGCCCGGAGGGTCTTCTCCTCGGCTACACCACCGCCAACTCCGCCAACCTGGAGCTCGCCCTGCTGGCCAATGCCTCCGGCACCTGGCAGACCGCGAACACTTACAGCGTCACCAGAGACAACGGCGATCTCAATGACGTGGCTCTGCTGGCCATTCCAGACAGCGACCCAGACAGCAGCAAGGACAACACGCTCCTGCTCGCCGGTGTGAACACGACCTCCGGCAATGCGATCGAAACCAATCGGCTGAGCGAAACGGTGGATGACAGCTGGACCCCAGCCAGCCAGTTGCTCGAGCGCATCGAAGCCAATGGTGAAATTAGCTTCTCCGGCATCGCCGCCACCGCCGCTCCCACCGCCACCTGGCTGGGTGATGTGCCGATCGTGGCCGTCAACAACACGGTGGACGCCACCAGCACAATCAACGTCTACAGCGTGGGCGGCAGCACCCAGAGCTGGACCCTGGCCTCCTCCTTCACCGCCAGCGGTGATCAACCAGCGATCAGCGCCGCGGCTCCCGGCCTCACCACCACCGACACCGGCATCGCGCTCACCTACACCAACAGCGATCGTTCCATCACCGTCAACCAGCTCAACCTGCTCAACCCGAACGGCACCCCGGTGGATGGGCTGCAGTTCAACGCAGACGGCAGTCTCACCCCCAGCCCAGGCCAACCTGCTGATCTGCAGTGGAGCGGCAGCACCTACACCGCAGCCAACAGCGGCATCAGCAGCAACCTCTCCAGCACACCCATCAACATCAACGGCACGCTTCTGCTCGCCAATGTCCGCCCAGATGGCACCCCTGAAGAAACACAATTCTGGCTCAATGCCCTGCCGGCCGCCCAGGATCCAGACAGCACCACCTGGCTAAACACCACACTGCAGCTCAGCGACGGCAGCGGTGGCTGGCTGGTGCAGCAGCAGGGCGGCGCTGACCATCCCGTCGCAATCGGCGTGGTGGATCCCACCTGGCAGCAGCCCAACGGGGGGCTCTCACCCTGGGCGCCCTCCTTCGCCGAGCTCAACGGCGTGCTCTATTCCGCCGTGCGCGGCTGGAGCGGCTCCAACGACACCAACAAGACCTTCTACTGGAACCGCAGCAACGACAACGGCAGCACCTGGAGTGCGTGGCAGCAGCTTCCCGGAGACATGACCTCCGACCGGCCGCCCACGATCGCCAGCTATGGCGGCACGCTGTATCTCGTCTACATCGGCCAGGACAACGGTCACACCCTGAATCTCACCAAGCTGGAGAACGCCGACACCAACCAGTGGGCCGATCAGATCCCGATCCGTGCCGGTGCCAGTGGCGCATCCAACCAGACGGCCGAGTTCGCCACCCTGGTCAGCGAGGGTGATCAACTGGCGCTTTATTACGTGGGCACCGACAAGAATGAGCTCTACAGCACCAGCTCCACCGATCCTTACAACACGGGCAATTTCAGCACCTCCACGCTGATCAAGTACAACAACAACAGTGACAACCAGACCGCTTCAGGGCCGCTGGCGGCAACCCGGCTGAACGGGCAGACCTATCTGGCCTACCAGGGAGGCACCTATCAGTCGGGCAACAACAAGCCGGGGAAGTCCGATCAGATCTTCCTCACTACCGGCAGCGCCAACAACAACGACTGGACGCTGATCAATGGCATTCCCCAGCCTGCCACCTCCAGCCACACAGGCGTGGGTCTGGCGGCCAACCACACGGGGCTGGTTCTCAGCTACAGCGATGTGGCCGACGGCAAGAACGTCGTTGCGCTGCAGCAGGGCAGGGGCTCCGGCACCAGCTGGAGCTTCTCGCCCTACACCGTGCTCGAGCGCCCCGCTGCTGGCCAGGCGCTCCTCGACGGAGCCAACAGCCTCTTCGCGCGCACCAGCAGCGAAGGGGTGCTCGCCTCCACGATCGATTCCAGCGCCAACGAAGCGATCGTCAACGCCCAGGTCACGCCCCTTCCTCCCTCGCTGGTGCTTACGCCTGAGCAGACACGCTCTACGCTCACAGCCGTCGGCGATCTCACCGGCGACGGTCTCGACGACCTGCTGATCAGCGCCGCCAACGTGGTGCGCACAGGCAACGGCAGCACGGCGCCACAGCTGCACACCGGCGTGCGGCTGCTCAGTGGCGCCGCCACCAGCGAGGCCCTGCTGGCGACCAACAATGCTGGCGCCACCAATCAGACGCTGCAGCTCGCTCCAGCCCTGTCCCTCAACAGCGGCACCCCCAGCACCAGCCTCACCGCCACAGGCGCGCCGGGCGACCTGCCCCAGCTGAGCATCAGCGGCCGCGAAGGCGACGTCGTCACCCGGATCACCAGCAAGAACGACCAGACCCTCACCAAGTTCAGCGCCAACGCCAGCAATCCAACCTCGCTCCTGCAGCTGTTTCAGAACGCCGAGCAAGACCAGCAGACCCTCAACCAGAGCCATGGCTGGGGGCAGGCGGCATTGAACAGCAGCGGTGCCTTCGGCGATCTCAACGGCGACGGCTGGATCGATCTGTTCGATCCAGCCGGCAACAACGCCATCGCCTCCGTCCAGGGAGCCAATTACTACAGCCTCTGGAGCATCCGCGCCGCCGGGGATGCCAACGGCAATGGTGTCGATGACGTGCTGCTGGCGCTCAGCCCCAATGGCCCTGCCTACGGCCAGATTGTCAGCGGTCAGCCCAGTGCGCTGCAGGCGGTGCTGGTGGATGGCTCGCTGTTCAAGGTCGACAAGGACACCAACAGCTTCCGCCTGGATCAACTCAGGGTTCCGCTCAATCCCTACAACACCAGCCAGCTTTACGACATCAACAGCACCACCCCCGATGTCTATCTGCCGTCGCTGCAGAACTGGTTCGATCCGATCCTCGCGTTCCAGCCGGGGACTCTCACCGCCGCCTCCACGGCCAACCCCGCCAACCCCCGCAGCGCCATGTCCTACTCACCGCCCAGCGCGGTGGTGAGTCCCGAGGGCCAGACCTATCTCTTCTTCTCCGGTGCCGACTACTCCGGCACCGATAACGCCAGCGGTCTGTGGATGGCCTACCAGGACGATGCAGGCAGCTGGCAACAGATGGCCCTGGACATCGGCAGCAACTGCAACAACACAACCCCCAGCGCCGCTTATTTCAAGGGCAAGCTCTACGTTGCCTACACTGGTACAAATCAGAACATCAACATCGCCGTCTGCTCAGGATCCCCGGACGACCCCAGCAACTGGAGCGGCTACCAGGTGGTCACCACCACCAATGAGTCCACGATCTACTCGCCAACCCTGCTGGAGGAAGCGGGGCGACTGGCGCTTTACTTCCCCACCAACAACAAGGATGGCGGACTGATCAATGCGCAATCCCAGAGAGTTCGCTATCTCTACAGTCTTGACCCTGGCGACACGCCGGCCCATGGCAACTGGGGTGCATCGCTTGATTCCAGCACGGGCCAGTACAGCGGCATCAGCGGCCAGCTGGACTATGAGGTCACCTCTGCGATTGCCGCCACCCGTTTCCAGGGGCAGACGGTGCTTGCATTCAGAAGCTTTGACTCCGGCGGTGGTTATGACGCAGGCAACGGCACAATCAAGCTGCTCACCAGTGGGACGACGGCGCCTACAGCCGCCGCCCCGGCTCCCACGCTCAGCTGGAAAGAGTTCGATACCGCTGTCAGCAACGTCAACGGCGTGGGGCTGTCCACCGACCAGGCTCTGCTTTATCTGACGACCAGCAAGAACTTCAACGACCGCAATCCCACCTCAAAGATCTGGAGCCTGGCCGCCAAAGATCTGGCGTCCGGCACCTGGACCATGGGCGGCCAGACAACGCTGGACAATCCCAGCCTCTTCAACGAAGCATATGCCGAGAGTACATATTTTAATGATTTGTACTTTGGCGCCACCGTTGTTCCGTTCATGGAAAACGGGTCCCTCATGGCGGCCTGGACAGATCACGACAGAAAAGTCCGGGTGGCCGACCTCAGGACTACCGTCACGGCCCCCCGCCAGTCCTCCCTGGTCGGTTTCTCCCTCGATGGCAACAGCGACATCAATGGCGATGGCTTCATGGATGTGCTGGTCTCCGATCCCAGCGATCCCAGTCAATCCGTCAACAATCAATATGCTCTCTTCGGCGGCGACTATCTCAACATCGCCTCGCAGGTCGGCACGCCCGGTGACGACGCCCTGATCGGCACCCCCCTCGCCGATGTGATCTACACCCTTGGCGGCACTGACGTGGTGCAAAGCCTGGGTGGTGCCGATCTGATCCTCACCGGGTCCGGTGATGATCAGATCGCCATCACAGGCCCCGGCTTCCTGCGCATCGATGCCGGCGGCGGCACCGACCAACTGCTGCTGGCAGGCCTGGCGAATCAGGACTACGACTTCTCGTTGAACGTTCCGGAGCCGGAGTATTTCGCGGGCACCAAACTCCGCAACATCGAGCTGATCAGCTCTGTGGACTATGGCTCGAACACCATCAACCTCGATGCCGCGGCCGTCAGCGCGTTCAATCCGGCCCGCATGCTCTTCCTCACGCCCGACAGCAGCGACCACATCGCCCTCAGCACCGAGTTCCAGCGCAACAGCGCCTTCGACAGCAGCTATGGCGGAGTGGTCTGGAGTGCCTACAGCGCCGATGCCGACGCCGCAGAGGCTTCGACCAGCGCCAGCCCGCCTGCTCTGGTGTACGTGCTCAACCCCGACGACGGCTCCGCAGGCGATGACTGGCTGTCCAGCCACGTGCGCACGGACAACACGTCAACAACCACACGATCGCTCGCCCCCACCGACCCGCTGTCGGCGAGCGAGCCGGTGGAGCCCGCTCTGCCAAGTCCCCGCTCCAGCACGCAGGGCTTCGGCAAGGGACTCAGCCTGGTGGCCTACCCCACCACCAACCAGAGCACCGCGGCACGCTTCCTGATTCAGCGCAACGATCCATCGTCCATCCAGGCGGTCGCCTACAACACCACCTCCCAGAACGCCACCGCAGATGCCGGGCCCAATTACACGCCTGCGGCGGGCCTTGTGGTGTTCCAGCCAGGCGAATGGAAACGAGAGATCGCGATTCCGCTGAACCCCCAATCCCTGAGCTCCCAGCGGGCAAGATCCATCTCGCTGAACGTCATCGAAATCCCCTCACACGCAGGCCTGCGGGAGCTCCACACGCTTCTCTCGCCCAGCCCTAATCCCTTCACGGGCATCACACCAGTGGTCTCCAATCTGCAGCTGGGCATCGACGAGTCCAGCCCGGCCGCACGCCTCGCCTTCCGCGTCGACACCAATCACGACGGTGCCGATGAGCTGCGGCTATTTATCGCCAGCCGCGACTCCGCCACCGACCTCACCCCCTCCCGCAGCCAGGAGGTGCTGCTCCGTGATTTCAAGCCCGACAGCAACTTCACCGTTCCGGTGGACTCCTTCAACAACCTGCCGCTAGACCACGACGCCCGTCACAATCGACAGGTCAGCGGTGCCCTGGAGCTCAACCTCATCCCCAGGGAACATCAGAACAAGCCCAGCGTCTCCCTGCTTGGCCCCGCCTTCCGCCCCACCCCTTCCGTGGAAACGGTGGGCACCAATCAACTCCGCTTCCAGCAGGACACTCCCCTCACCACCTGGCGCTCCGACACCGCCGGCGGACAGGTGACCTTCGCTCTCCAGGCAGGACCCACCAGACAACTCCTGCTCTCAGACGCCACCGGCGGCAGCGCCGGCTCGATCAACCCCGCCAGCGCCCTCGACAACAACCCCACCAGCGGCTGGCAGAGCACTGAGAGCCGGGCGGTCGGCAGCACTTCGATCACCACCGTCCCCAACCTCACCGCCCAGACCTGGACACCCACCGCCACCCGCGACGGCATCGAGCTCGCCCTGCTCGAACTCACCGTCATCGGCAACCAGATCACCGCCCTCTTCCAGGGCGGCGTCAGCGCCGAGTTCTGGCAGGCCAGCGGCACCGCACCCGCCCTGCTGCCCGTGGCAACCTCGCTGGAGGTGCAACGCCTCGCCGGTTACGACAACACCATCGGTCTCTATTCGATCGATAACATCACCGGCATGGTCGACGGCCGCAGCCCCGGCGACGCCGGTTATCTCCAAGCCGCCCTCGCACGCAGCGAGGCTGAGGATCTGCTGCTCACAGCCGCCGAACTGCCAGCCTTTGGGCAATCCGCCATCTTCAATTCCCTACCGATCGACAGCAAAAAACGCTACGGCGTTCTCCTCCTCCCCAACAGCGATCCCAACACCATCTTCTCCTCCTTCAGCGCCGCCAACCCCGGGAGTGAAACCCAGATGGTCCGCCTCGGCTCCGGTGCCAATCGCTACGCGCTCGGCATCGAAGACATCTCCGTCGCCTCAGCTCGCAGCGACAAGGACTTCAACGACAACATCCTCTCCCTCAGCGGTGTGTCGTTGGGGCTCTTCTGAGCGGTGGGT
>JBBASR010000003.1:15318-39456 GCA_040399125.1 Cyanobium sp.
CGACAACATCCTCTCCCTCAGCGGTGTGTCGTTGGGGCTCTTCTGAGCGGTGGGTCAGACGAACATGGGCGGTGCCGGTGGATCACAACGCGCCAGCACCCCCAACAGTCCATTAGGCACAGAGGCCGAGCAATACCAGTCAGGCTCGGGGCTTGATCAGCTGCAAAACCTGGGGTCCCAGCCCGCCGGCGCGCCGTTCACAATCGAGGGCTGCCAGGATCAACCGGGCTGATTCCTCGAAATCTCCCCGCTCGGCGGCGAGACGGGCCTGCAGATTCAGACTGGAGGCCCGGTCACCAAGCTGCTGACGAACGTCTTCCCCCTGGCTGAGCTTGGGAGAGGTCAGTGTGGCGATGGAACTGGTACTGGTCATGAACACGCTCATACATAAGTCGCCAGAGCCGGCGAAGGACGCCGCAACTCAACTCACTCACTCCTGAAGGTCACCATGGACCTAGAGGCAACAGTGAGACATTACTTTCAGATTCTATTCAATTTCGACAGGGTGTCATCGCCAGAAGCGACGATTTGCTGCTGGCCCCTCAGGTTCCAGGCTCTTCCTGATTCCCCCCCAGCGCGGCTATCCGTTCGCGAAGCTGGAGCGAACGCTCCGTATCGCCACGGGTGAGGGCGACAGCCAGTGCGAATTCGAGCTTCTCCAGCTCATGCTCGCCCTCGCTTTCCCTGTCCTGCTGGCAGCGAGGCGTGGAGGCCTGAGGCCGGGGCGGCACAGCGGACCTGCCCGCCATTCCGGAGCCCGCACCCTGGGACAGACCCGAACCATGCGACGAAGGAGGATAGGCCATGTCACACTTTCTTTCCATCTTGCCACAGGCCCCCAGGGCTCTGTCAGGAAATCAGGCTGCCCGCACGAAGTCCTGACCGTTGGTGTCGAGCTGGTCTTCCTCCGGTGCCTCGATTTCCAGCAGATCCCGGCAATCCCGAAGCAGCCGTTCCACCTGCTCAAGGCTCGCCAGCTCCTCCGGATCCGCTTCCTGCCGGTGGGAAAGCTGCCGTTCCATCACCGCCAGCCGCTGCTCCATGCGCACCAGACGCGCGGAAAGGGCGTGAATGGTCTCCGCCAGATTCTCGGCGCTGCGGGTGATCCGGAACGACACCGATGGGGTGGACATGGCAGAGGCACACCGTTTGGTCGCATGACAGCACACAAATCCGCCGCCCTCAACCACCCGGCCATCGCTTCTTCCAGACTGATCCGATCTGCCGATGAATGGGCCGCCCATGAGCTTCCCCTGGCCCCTTCTCCTCTACCTTCTGGCCGGCATCGGCGGGGGCCTGCTGGCGATGCGCACCGGCATCCCCGCCGCTCCCCTGGCGGGAGCGCTGCTGGGGGCCGGAGCCCTGAGCATGAGCGGAAGGCTGGAAACCGCCCACTGGCCGCCAGGCACCCGCACGATTCTGGAGATCGCCATCGGCACCGTGATCGGCACCTCGCTCACCAGCGCAGCCCTGGGAGAACTTCGCCAGCTGTGGCGACCGGCCCTGCTGATCACCCTCACCCTGGTGCTCACCGGAGTGGTGGTGGGTCTCTGGTGCAGCCGACTGCTGGGGATCGACCCGGTGGTGGCACTGCTCGGGGCCGCACCCGGGGGCATCAGCGGCATGAGCCTGGTGGGGGCCGAATTCGGGGTGGGGGCCGCCGTGGCTGCGCTGCACGCCGTGCGCCTGATCACGGTGCTGCTGGTGCTGCCCCTGGTGGTGAAGCTGGTGCTGCCTGCCACCGGCTCCCCCCCCGGCGGATGATCGGAGCAAGCAAGCCAGAGCCGTCCACCCTGGACAGTCCGGCCCAGGTCGATACGTTGGGCCTCACATCGCCCTGCCGCTCCGCCCGATGGCCCCTCGTCTGCGTCGCCGCCCCTCCCTGTTTCTGCTGGCGGCCTGTGCCGCAGGCCTGAGCAGCCTGTCGGCAACGATCACGATCCAGCCTGCCCTCGCCGAATCCGGAGGTCCCGGAGCCAAAGGGGCGCAGGTGTACTGCTTCATGCGCGGCAACGGCAACGATCACGCCACCAGCTGGTCGGCTGCCTATGCCCTGATCAAACGCCAGGGCGGCAGCATGTTCAAGACCTCCCCTGAACACGCCGCGGTGATGATCACCGAGGCAGTGGTGCAGAACCCCGCTTCCTTCCCGGAGTGCGGCCGCTACCTGGGCGACCTCTACAGCCGCAAAAAGGGCACGGCAGCCAGCGGTCCCACCCCCCTGGAAACGAACCCGGCCCCCGCCATGAATCCGGCTCCGGGCGGCGCGGGTGGTAGTGCTGGTGGCGGAGGCCTGACCCGCAGTGAGCGCTACAACTGATCGCACCCGGAACCGGACCCGAGCGCAGGCCAGGCTGGCTGGGCTTTTCCTGGCGAGCCTTGTTCTGCTGGGGGGCTGCGCCGAAGAGGCCCTGCCCGAACGCAAGACCACTCACGACGACTGCCTCCGGCAGGTGGACCTGAAGCACCTGCGGGATGCGATCACCGCCTGCGACAAGGTCGTGGCGGCCTTCCCCCAGGACCCCTGGCCCCTGAACGAGCGCTATCTGCTCCACAGCCTGGCGGGAGACATGGAGGCCGCCTGCCGCGACAATCGCCAGGCGGTGGCCCTGGCCCGGCGCCTTCCCCCCAAGCAGCTCGACCGGCTGCTGCGCAACGACCTTGAACTGCGCGAGCAGAGCTGCCGCCCAGCAGTGATCGGTCGATAAAAACAGGAGGCGGTTCACCAGCCCTCCAGCATCCTGCGCACCAGGTCGGGCAGAGCCTGGCGCCCTTCCTGCGGGCGGCGGGACAACAGCAAAGAGATCCGCTCGGCCTTGGCCGCGATCAGATCGTCCACCAGCTGATCGGCCACCCCCAGCTGGAGCCAGTGGCTGGTGAGGCTGGCCCCCATGCCGATCCGATGGCACCGGTCCTCCGCCTGCTCGGCGTCTCCCGGCGTCCAGGGTCTTTCCACGAGCACCACATGGCGGGCCCGGTGCAGGGTGAAACCGAGCCCAGCGGTGCCGTACGTGGCCACCAGCAGGGGGCGCCGTCCCGCCTGAAACCCATCCACCAGCTGCTGCCTGCGGGGAGGTGGCACCTGCCCGGTGAGCAGAACGCCCCGCTCAGGTCCACCGAAATGGCCCAGCAACAGCCTGGCGGTGGCCACAAAGGCCGTGAAGACCACCACGGCCTCCCCGGCCCCCAGCAGATCGGCCACCAGGGCAGCAGCGGCCGGCAGCTTGTACTGGGAACCGATCTGTCGAAGGGCCGTGAGCAGCGCCAGGGCCTCGGCGTCCCGCCGCACCTCTCCCCTGGCGGCACGACGCCTGTACTCGTCCACGCGCAGATCCAGCTGGTGCTGGAATCCCCTGGCTGCCGCCGCTTCGAGCAGCACCGGCTGGATCCGCCGCTGCTTCGGCGGCAGGTCGAGGCACTGTTGCTTGCGCCGATGCAGCAGCAGCGGCCGCACCAGCCGCTGCAGTTCCTCCAGATGGCTGGCACCACTGGCCTGCCACAGGCGACGCCCCCCCTGCTCCCGCCAGTGCCCCTGGCAGTAACGCTCCTCAAAGGCCCCCTGATCACGACCGAGGGGATGGCCGATCGCCGCCAGCAGAGGAAAGAGCTGGCTCGGCCGGCCGTTCTTCATCGGCGTGCCGGTGAGCAGCCAGATCGCGCGCAGGCGGGGGTGCCGCGCCAGGCGCAGGAACGCCCGGGTCCGGGCCGCCGCCATCGACTGGGCGAAATGGGCCTCATCGGCGATCAGTACCGTGCCAGCCTCCGGCAGGGCGACCGGAATCCGGGCCCAGCTGTGCAGCTCCAGGTGCACCCCAACGGCCAGAGCCTCCTGCTGCCAGTGGCGGTGCAGGCCCGCCGGAGCAACAACCACGAGGCGACAATCGGCACAGCGCACCATGGCGCGGGCAGCCAAAAGGGCCGAAAGGGTCTTGCCGAGGCCCATGGCATCGGCAAGGACCGCCCCCCTCCGCGCCAGCAACCACCGGGCCGCAGCCCGCTGGTGGGCATAGGCCCGTCGACCATCGGCAAGGGGTTGCTCCAGGTCGGCACTGGTCAGCAGCTGGCGATGGGGCGGCAGGGGGGGCAGGGGCTGCTGCAGCCAGGCCAGCCAACGGGCCAACTCCGCCTCGATGGGGAAGCGGCCCGCCAGCTGGGCCTGAAGCACCACCGCCGCCTCCAGCGGGAACTCCCAGCAGCTACGGCGGGGCAACCATCGGCCGGCGGGACGAATGGCCCGGAGCTGGGCCTGGGTGACCGCATCAAACGGACAGACCACCTCAATCAGGCCGGTGGGCCCGAGGCGCATCTGCACGAGCGATCCGGCCAATCCGCCAAAGTGCAGTTCACGACACATTGACAGCCGGCACGACCTGGGCAGACTGCCTCCAACCGAGGCGCGCTCCATGCAGGCCAGGGATGGAGTTTTCCTAGAAGACCTCTGCCCCAAGCTGCGCGTTCGACGATGGCGCCAGACGCTGCATAGCCTCACGGGCAGCCGCTGTCTCTACTGCGGGGCCGCCTCCGAATCGATCGACCACATCCACCCCCTCAGCCGTGGGGGCCTGAGTGTGACCGAAAACTGCGTTCCGGCCTGCCTCGCCTGCAATGGCAGCAAGGGCGACAGCGATGCCTTCGTCTGGTACCGGCGTCAGCCTTTCTATGACCCGCGGCGGGCCATGGCCCTGCGGGCCTGGACAGAGGGGGACATGCGCCTGGCCATGCGGCTGCTGGAATGGACCCAGCCGGAACCCGAAGCAGCGGCTGATCGTCGCTCTGGCGACGATCACCAGACCCGGCAGGCCGCCACGCCATTGTGGCGGTGGCAGATGGCCTCCTGATCCCGGGGCTGTTCAGGAGCCACCACCATGGCCAGCAGGAACAGCACAGCGACAAAGGCCAAGGGGATCGCCGGTGCTGCCAGGGGCCTGCGGTGGGCGGCTCCACGCCCGGCGTGGCTCCCGGCAACCCTCAGCAGAGCAGGGGAGGGAAGCACGGAAGAGGAGGCGGAGAGAACGGGGGTGGAGAAAACTGGAGAGGAGAAAGAGGCCGCCACGACGAACCCATGCAGAGCAATACAAATGTACTCATGGAAGCCGCTCCTGGCAACCTGTCCCGCCTGGGAGGTGTGCTGGTGCTGGGGGCCGGCTACACGGGGCGACGCTTCGCCACGGCACTGGCAGGCCTCGGCGTACCCACCCTGATCACCCGGCGCCGCCGGCCCGAAGAACCCGAAGCAGCGGAATCCCTGCCCTGGATTCCCTTCGATGGCGCCGCAGGAATCCTGCCCTCCGCCCAGGAGCTGGCCGGAATCACCCATGTGCTGGTGACGATCCCCCCGCAATCCGAGGGGTCGGATCCGGTGCTTCAGCACCTGGGGGACGTGCTGACGACGCTGCCGCTGCAATGGGTGGGCTACCTCTCGACCACCGGGGTATACGGAAACCAGGGCGGAGCCTGGGTGGACGAGGACACACCCACCGGGCCAGGCCTGCGGCGAAGCCGCTCCCGCCTGGAATGCGAGGCGGCGTGGCGAAACACGGGACTGCCGTTGCAGATCTTCCGACTGCCTGCGATCTACGGACCCGGACGAACCCCGTTCGAAAGCCTGCGCAACGGCACCGCCCGCCTGATTCACAAACCTGGGCAGGTCTTCTCGCGGGTGCATGTGGACGACATCGTGGGGGCGCTGCTGCACTGCCTCGCCCTGCCGCCGGAACGCCGACCTGGAACCCTGATCCTGGCCGATGAAGTCCCCTGTCCCTCCAGTGAAACCCTCGGATATGCCGCCCATCTGCTGGGTTGTCGATTGCCGGAGGTGCAGCCCTACGCCTGTATGGCGGAGACGATGAGCCCAATGGCCCGCAGCTTTTGGAGCGAAAACCGCCGCGCCAGCAGCAGGCTGCTGCGCCAGGAACTCGGCTACCGCCTGCGCTACCCCAGTTACCGAGAAGGGTTCCGTGCCTGCCTGGAGCAGGAGGGAGGATTCAGCGACTCAGCACCTTGACAGGATCCGGTTCCGCCAGAAAGGGGACCTTGAGATCGGTAGCCATTTTGGTCCACTGGATCACAATCCAGCCGTTCTGAAGGCCCGTCCCGAGACCTGCGACCATCGCCCCCACCAGCAACCAGCGCAGCATGGGTGACTTTCCACACAACTCCCCCCCATCGAAACCCAGCCTGGGCCGGATTGCCATCTCCCTCGGCGATCCTGCCGGCATCGGCGCCGAAGTGACCCTCAAGGCCCTGGCCAGACCCTGGCCGGAGCCGCTGGAGGTGGTGCTGGTGGGCTGTCGGCGCTGGCTGGAAGACACCTACTGGCAGCTCCGCCAGAACGGAAGCCAGGCGCTCGCGGATCCAGCCGACTTTGCCCTGGTGGATCTGCCGTTGGAGGGGGATGTGGTGCCTGGCCAGAGCGATGCCGCGGCCGGAGCTGCCAGCTTCGCCTGGCTGAGCCGGGCCACCCAGCTGGTGCTGGAGGGAGACTGCAGGAGCCTGGTGACGGCACCCATCGCCAAGGCGAGCTGGCACGCAGCGGGACACAACTACCCCGGCCAGACAGAACGACTGGCGGAACTGGCCGGCGTGCCCTCAGCCTCAATGCTGTTCACCGCGAAATCGGCCACCGGCCAATGGCGGTTGAACACCCTCCTGGCCACCACCCATCTCCCTCTGGCGGAGGTGCCGCAACGGCTGGGTCCCGCATTGATCAACCATCAGCTGGAGATGCTGCTGGCCTTCTGCCGCCGCTTCACACCGCACCCCCAGCTGGTGGTGGCGGGCCTCAATCCCCATGCCGGCGAGGCGGGCCGTCTCGGCCGCGAAGAGCAGGACTGGTTGATCCCCTGCCTGGAGGAATGGCGGCAATGCCACGAGGGGGTGGGGCTGAGCGGGCCCGTACCCCCGGACACCTGCTGGCTGGATGCCGCCGCTGCCTGGCGGGGAGAAGGAGCAGGACCCGATGGCTTTCTGGCTTTGTACCACGACCAGGGATTGATCCCGGTGAAGCTGCTGGCCTTCGATGCGGCCGTGAACACGACCCTGGGACTGCCGTTTCTACGCACCTCTCCGGACCACGGCACCGCCTTCGGGATCGCAGGGCGGGGAATCGCCCGCGAAACGAGCATGGTGGCGGCCCTGGAAACGGCCTGGGAGCTTGGTTAGGCCGGCTTGATCCGCATCAACACCTGGCCGAATTCCACCGGCGTGCCGTTCTCCACCAGGATCTCAATCACCTCACCGCTGATCTCCGCCTCCAGTTCGTTCATCAGCTTCATGGCTTCGAGGATGCAGACCGTCTGCCCCACGGCGATGCGGCTGCCGACCTCAACAAACGCCGGTTCCCCTGGCGCCGGAGCGCTGTAGAAGGTGCCGACCATCGGAGCGGTGATCGCCTGGAGGTCGCCGCGCAAGGCAGCGGCGGCCGGGGGAGGCGCCGATGGGGTGACCACCGGAGCCGCAGGAGCAGCGGGCGCAGGAGCGGCGGCAGCGGGGGCCGCTGCCTGCAGCACCGTGACCGGAGCCGCGCCCGGAAGATTGCGACGCACTTCCAGGCGGAAATCATCGCCCTCGAGCTTGAGCTCCTGAATGTCGCTGTCTCCGAGCAGGGCCAGCAACTGGCGCAGTTGATCGTGATCGAGCTGCATGGCGATCAGGACTCCCTACCCAGGTAGCTGTCGCTGCGGGTGTCGATCTTGATCTTCTCGCCGATCGTGATGAACAGGGGCACCATCACCTGGGCGCCGGTCTCCACGATCGCCGGCTTGGTGCCGCCGGTGGCGGTGTCGCCCTTGACGCCGGGGTCGGTCTGGGTGACTTCCAGCACCACCGAATTGGGCAGTTCCACTTCCAGGGGCTTGCCGTTCCAGGAAACGACACTCACCTCCATTCCCTCCTTCAGATACTTGCGCCCATCGCCGATCTGCTTGGCGGTGAGTCGCGTCTCCTCGTAGGAGGCCATGTCCATGAAGACGAAGTCATCGCCTTCCATGTAGGTGTGCTGGAGGGTGGCTTTCTCGAGCAGCGCCTGGGGCATGGTTTCGCCAGCCCGGAAGGTCTTCTCCACCACGTTGCCGCTCTGCACGGCCTTGAGCTTGGTGCGCACGAAGGCCGAGCCCTTGCCGGGCTTGACATGAAGAAACTCGACGACCCGCCAGACCTGGCCATCCAGCTCGATCGTGGTACCGGTACGAAAGTCGTTGCTGGAGATCATTCCGGCGGTTCGGATCCGGTGGATTGTACGTCTGGCTACCTGCGCACTTCTGCCCAGCAGCCCTCGAAGCGGCGTGGAGTTGTGCCAAAGTCCAGCCAGTCACAGGGAAAGACATGGGCTGGAGACACGCGTTTCCCGCTAATTGGAACGCCCATGTCGGCATGTTGCTGCGGCTCCTGCCGGCGCTGATGGTGTCGTTGCTGCTGGCGGCTCCCCCCTGCTGGGCCGCCCTTCCCCGGGGCAATGCGGTGACCGATCCCAGCGCGCTGCTGCGCAATGCCCTGCCGATCAGCCAGAAAGACCTCCAGGAACTGCAGCATCGGCTCGAGGACACCAGCGACGACCTGCGAGCCAAGCGCTGGAGTGCCCTGACCGGCACCGCGCGGCGCACCCAGTCGCTGTTTTCCGGCAAACGCGACGCGATTCTCTCCAGCTTCTCCGAAGCCAACCGGGCCACCGCCGAAGGGCTGCTCAACGACCTCGACAGCCAGTTGCAGGAGCTGGCCACTGCCGCCGACTCCCAACAACGGGATGAATTCCTCTCGGCCCGGCGCCTCGCCCTGAGCAGCATCGGCAACGCCGAATCCCTGCTGGTGGCTGCGTTCCCGTTTGAGATTCCCGAGGAGTACGCCTCCCTGCCGCGGTTGCTGGGCCGGGCCACCGTGCTGCTCCGCACCACCAAGGGGGACCTGACTGCCGTTGTGGATGGGTACAACGCACCGCTCACGGCCGGCGCCTTCGTGGATCTGGTGCAGCGAGGCTTCTATGACGGCCTGCCGTTCGTGCGGGCGGAGGATTTCTACGTGCTGCAGACCGGGGATCCGGAGGGTCCGGCCGATGGCTACATCGATCCGAAAACCAAGCAGACGCGCCGGGTGCCGCTGGAGATCCGGGTGCCCGGCAAGGGTGGCCCGTTCTACAACCAGACCTTCGAAGACCTCGGCCTGTTCAAGGCCGAGCCTGTGCTCCCCTTCAACGCCAAGGGCACCCTGGGATGGGCCCACTCCGATGAAGCCCTCGATGACGGCTCCTCCCAGTTCTTCCTGTTCCTGTTCGAACCCGAACTGACCCCCGCCGGCCTCAACCTGATCGACGGCCGCTACGCCGCTTTCGGCTATGTGGTGGAGGGTCTGGACGTGCTTGAGGAGCTCACGGCTGAGGACGGAATCGTGAGCGCCAAGGTGATCGAGGGGGCAGCCAATCTCCAACCCCATGGCTGAGGGGCCCCGCCTCTGCGACCTGGGGGAATGGGAGCTGATCCGACGACTGGGGGCCTTCGCCCCAGCGGGTCAATTCCACGATGATGCCGCACTGGTGCCGCTCGATGCTCCGGTCGGAGCAACCGGCAGCCTGGTGGTGAACACGGATGTGCTGGTGGAGGGAATCCACTTCAGCGAGGCCACCACCGGCCCCGAAGATGTGGGCTGGCGAGCGGCGGCAGCGAATCTTTCCGATCTGGCGGCGATGGGCTGCACCGAGGTGGTGGGTCTCACCGTGGGCCTGGTGGCCCCACCACAGACGCCCTGGCAATGGGTGGAAGGGGTCTACGAAGGGCTGGGCGAGGCCCTGCGGCGCCATGGCGGGGTGTTGCTGGGGGGTGACTGCAGCAGCGGCAGCCAGCGGCTGCTGGCAATCACCGCCCTGGGGCGGCTTCCTGGGCCCCAGCCCCCCCCTGGCCAGAGCCAGGGAGCGATCCGTCGCTGCGATGGACGTCCTGGCGATGTGCTGGTGAGCACCGGCCCCCATGGCCTCAGCAGGCTGGGGTTGGCCCTGCTGCAGAACGACCCAAGCCTCAACGCTTTCGAACCGGATCCCGATCTGCGCCGGAGGGCGATCGCAGCGCACCGCCGGCCCCAGCCCCGGCTGGATGTGGTGAAGGCAGTGGTGGCCTGTCGACCCACCGGCATGCCCTGGCGGGTGGGGGGCTGCGACAGCAGCGACGGCCTGCTGGCAGCAGTGGCCGCGATCGCTAGAGCCAGCGGGGGGAGCGCCCGGCTGGAAGGGGAAGAACTGCCCCTCGATCCGGCGATGGCCTTGTTGCCCCAGGCCCGGTCGTGGTGCCTGGGGGGCGGCGAAGACTTCGAACTGGTGCTTGCCCTGGAACCCACCTGGGCCAACGCCCTGATCGCAGCGCTGCCCACTGCCCGGGCCTTCGGCGTTCTGGTGGCGACCCCAGCTCCGGAAACCCTGATCTGGAGCGATGGAACGCCGATCGAAACCGCCGACCTGGGGTTCTGCCACTTCTCGGAACCGAACGGAGACGGACCCCGCCGCAACGAATCCCAACCCACGGGACGCCAATAAAAAGGCCGCCCGCAGGCGGCCTGAAGAAACAGAAGCCGAATCAGAAAAAACGGCGGGAGCAGAAACCGCTCACTTCCAGTTCTTTGCCACCACTTCGGCCAGATCCACAACGCGCTGGCTATAGCCCCACTCGTTGTCGTACCAAGCGATCACTTTGACCATGTTGTCGCCCATCACCAGGGTGAGGTCGGAGTCCACGATCGTGGACTCGTTGGTGCCGGCGTGGTCGGAGGAGACCAGGGGCAGATCGGAATACTTGATGATGCCCTTCATGGCGCCCTCGGAGGCAGCCTTGAGCACGGCGTTGACCTCATCGCGGTTGGTGCCGCGGCCCACTTCCAGCACCATGTCCACCACCGAGACGTTGGGGGTGGGCACGCGCATGGCGATGCCGTTGAGCTTGCCCTTGACCGGGGGATAGACCAGGGCAACGGCCTGGGCGGCTCCGGTGCTGGTGGGCACAATATTGACCGCCGCAGCACGGGCCCGGCGCAGGTCGCGGTGGGAGGCATCCAGGATGCGCTGATCACCCGTATAGCTGTGCGTGGTGGTCATCGTGCCCTTGACGATGCCGAAGGTCTCATCGAGCACCTTCACGATCGGAGCCATGCAGTTGGTGGTGCAGCTGGCGTTGCTGAGGATGTCGAAATCCTCGTGGCGGTACTGATCCGCATTCACGCCCACCACGAAGGTGCCCACGCCGGCGCCTTTACCCGGAGCGGTGAGAATCACCTTGCTGGCACCGGCCTGGAGGTGCTTGCTGGCCCCAACATCGTCGTTGAAAACACCGGTGGATTCGATGACCAGATCCACACCCCACTCCTTCCAGGGGAGGTTGAGGGGATTGCGGTCGGAGAAGCACTTGATGGACTTCCCGTTGACGATGATCGTGTCATCGGTGTAACTGACCTCGGCATCGCGAATGCGACCCAGCATCGAGTCGTACTGCAGAAGGTGGGAGTTGGTCCTCGGATCCGAGGTGTCGTTCAGGCCCACCACCTCGATGCCCGTGCTGGCCCCGCGGCTCAGCCAGCAGCGCATGAAGTTGCGGCCAATCCGTCCAAATCCATTGATCGCAACGCGCAAGGTCATGGCGGAAAGCGGAGAAACCCGCTGGCAAGGGTGATTTCGGCTGCCGATCATACAGAGATCGGTTCCCGCCCCTTGACCCAGCCCCCGGGTTCGCTTTGGGCCCCGGGAGTTCGCCCCGGGGAAGGCGAAGCATGTCGTAAAGGAAAGCGGTCCCGTTCGGGCCTATTTTCCACTGGTTCCGGAGTCGCCCTTGGCCCTGCAGCTCGACCGCCAACAGCCGCTTCACTTCGTCGGAGTGGGCGGCATCGGCATGTCTGCCCTGGCCGGGATCCTGGCGGAGCGCCGATTCGTGGTGACCGGTTCGGATCGGCGCAACACCCCGGTGCTGGAGCGTCTGCGGCAAAGCGGGGTGAGGGTGTTCCTGGAGCAACAGGCCGAAACGATCACCAGCGTGCGGGAGGCCCATTGCGATCCCCTGGTGGTGATCAGCACGGCCGTACCGGAAACGAATCCCGAACTGGCGGAGGCCCGGCGCGTGGGGCTGACGGTGGTGCACCGTTCCGATGTTCTGGCGGCCCTGATCAACGACCAGCCGGCGATCGCCGTGGCCGGCAGTCACGGCAAGACCACCACCAGCACATTGATCGCCACCCTGCTGGAGGCGGCCGGCCATGACCCCACCGCCGTGATCGGAGGCATCGTGCCGGCGTTCGGCAGCAACGGCCGCCACGGGGAAGGTCGCCTGCTGGTGGCCGAAGCCGACGAATCGGACGGCTCCCTGGTGAAATTCCATTCCGCCCTCGGCGTGATCACCAACATCGAGCTGGACCACACCGACCACTACCCCAACCTCGCCGCCCTGATCGAAACCCTGCAGTGCTTCGCCGGGCACTCCGAGCGGCTGCTGGCCAACCGCGACTGCCCGATCCTGAGCGAGCACTTCGAAGCCCGCCACTGGTGGTCGATCGAGACCACCGAAGGGGTGGACTTCGCCGCCCTGCCGGTGGAGGAGAGGGGGGACGGCACCAGAGCCGACTTCTACGAAGGGGGGGTGCTGGTCGGCCAGCTGGAGCTTCCCCTCCCCGGTCGCCACAATCTGAGCAATGCCACGGCGGCCCTGGCTGCCTGCCGTCTGCAGGAGATCCCCTTCGCCGCACTGCAGACGGCGATGGCCCAACTCAAGCCGCCGGGGCGTCGGTTCGACTGCCGGGGCATCTGGCAGGAGCGGATCGTCGTTGACGACTACGCCCACCATCCCAGCGAAGTGGCCGCCACCTTGACCATGGCCCGCCTGATGGTGCAGAGCGGCCGCAGCCCCCTGCCCCAGCCTCCGCAACGGCTGCTCGCGGTGTTCCAACCCCATCGCTACAGCCGCACCGCCCAGTTCCTGGAGGGCTTCGCCGATGCCCTCAGCCAGGCCGACGTGGTGCTGGTGGCCCCCCTCTACAGCGCCGGCGAAGCCCCGATCGAAGGAATCTCCAGTGCCGCCCTGGCAGAGGCGGTACGTCGCATCGCCCCGGATCTGGAGGTGGGCGTGGCCGACAGCCTTGACGAACTGGCACGCCAGGTGATGACCACCAGCCAGCCAGGAGATCTGGTGCTGGCGATGGGTGCCGGTGATGTCAACAGCCTGTGGGAACGCCTGGGCAACCTGGACAACCTCGACCGGCCGGCCGCGGCCCTGGCGGCCTAGCCATGGCCGCGGCCCCGACCCAGCCCAGCGGACTGCGACAGGGCGTCTCCCTGCATGAGTTCACCACCTGGAAGGTGGGCGGACCGGCCGAGTGGTTTGCGGAGCCGGCCAGCGAGGAGGAGCTGATTGCCCTGGCGGCCTGGGCGGCAGCCAGCGGTCATCCGTTCCGCTGCATCGGTGCCGGATCCAACCTGCTGATCGCCGATGCGGGCCTTCCGGGGCTGACGGTCTGCAACCGCAAGCTCCAGGGGAGCGCGTTGGACGCCACCACAGGCCGGGTGGAGGCGGAAGCGGGGGAACCGATCCCCACCCTGGCCCGCAAGGCGGCCAGAGCCGGTCTGCAGGGCCTCGAGTGGGCCGTGGGTATCCCGGGCACCGTGGGTGGGGCCGTGGTGATGAACGCCGGCGCCCAGGGCGGTTGCACCGCTGATTGCCTCCACTCCGTGAAGCTGCTGGATCCATCCCGGCCCGACGCGCCCTTCACCCTCACCGCCGATCAGCTCTGCTTCGCCTACCGGCACAGCCGACTGCAGGAGGAAACCCTGCTGGTTCTCTCCGCCGGGTTCCAGCTCGATCCCGGCCATGATCCGACCGAGATCACCGCCCGGACCAGCGCCAACCTCCACAGCCGGACCAGCACCCAGCCCTACCAACAACCCAGTTGCGGCAGCGTCTTCCGCAATCCCGAACCGCGCAAGGCCGGCCGCTTGATCGAGGAGCTCGGCCTGAAGGGCCTCACCCTGGGGGGCGCCCAGGTGTCTCCGATCCATGCCAATTTCATCGTCAACACCGGAGAAGCCCGGGCCTCAGAGATCGATGCCCTGATCCGCCTGGTGCAGGAGAGGGTCGAAACCGAAACCGGAATCGTTCTGCATCCGGAAGTGAAAAGGCTGGGGTTCTGAACAGCGCACGGGGATTTAGCCTGGATTCAATCCTTTTTGCAGCACATGGCCGGTTTCGGACTTCCCAACTTCGGTCAGCTCACCGAAGCCTTCCGCAAGGCCCAGCAGATCCAGCAGGATGCCCAGAAACTGCAGGAGGACCTCGATGCCATGGAACTCGAGGGCAAGAGCAGTGATGGGCTGGCCAGCGTGTGGCTGACGGGGAATCAGCAACCCCTGAAGGTGCGGTTGGCCCCGGAACTGCTGAGCTCCGGCCAGGAAGCCGTGGAGACGGCGGTGCTCGAGGCCCTTAAGAGCGCCTACGAAATTTCCACCGGCACGATGCGGGAACGGATGGAAGACCTCACCGGAGGGCTGGACCTCAATCTGCCGGGTCTGGGAGGCTGAGTCCGGCGGAAAGATCATTCTCGAGCTCCTGCCGCCTTCGCCTGCGGGATTCACGGCGGAGCTGGGGATCGAGGCGGGGTTCGAGACGACTGCCGCGTTGCCGCAGGCCCGCGAGCCGCTGACCGGCCATTGCCAGGGCCTCCGCCCGCTGCTCCACCTCGCACAGGCACTGCCCATACAGGGCATGACGATCCCAGTCGCTGCCCATGGCACAGCCGGGATCCCCCTGATGGCGACAGTTGCTGAACCGGCAGGAGGTTTCGGCCAGGCGGTGGCGAAGTTCTGGGAACGCCTGGGAGAGCACCCCGGGATCATCAGGCAGATCCGGCCGATTGAATCCCGGCGAATCGGCCAATAGGGCCGTGGGACTAAGCGAAAACAGCTCCACGTGGCGGGTGGTGTGACGACCCCGCTGCAGACGACCGGAGACGTTTCCCACTCGCAGCTCCAGGTTTGGCAGGAGGGCATTGAGCAGGCTGCTCTTGCCCACGCCGGAAGGACCGCAGAGCACGGCGATGCCCGACTCCACAAGACTGGCGCGCAGCGCTCCGAGACCCTGACCGGTAAGGGTGGAGATCGCATGCACGGGATAGCCCCAGCCCGTTACTCGCTCACACCAGGCTTCAAGCTCGCTCGCCGGCAGCAGATCCGCCTTGGTGAGCACCAGCTGTACGGACTGACCTGTGGCCTCGGCGGTAACCAGAAAGCGGGTCAGCAACAACGGATCAAGGGTGGGTTCGCGCACGGCCACCACCACCACCACCCGACTCACATTGGCGACGGCCGGCCGCTCCAGCAGGCTGGAGCGCGGCTCCAGAGCCGAAATCGCAGCGCGGGCTGACGGCCAGTCGATGCCATCGACCTCCACCCGATCGCCGACGCAGATCCGCTGCCCGCTCTTGCCCAATCGGGTCCGCCGGGTGCAGAGCAGACGCTGCTGACCGTCCGGTCCCGGCCGATCGAGCACCACCAGGCAGTAATTGGCCTGGAGAGCCACCACCCGGCCTGCACGGCGTTCAACCACGCTGGATCAGCAGGCGCACGCCCTCTCCCTCAGCAGGTTCGCCAGGCTGGTCCTCGGGCTGGGGCAGCACGATATGGCCTTCGCCGCGCAACCCTTCGACCACGGTCTGCTCGGGCTCCCCTGCATCCAGCCACACCAGAAGCTGCCCACCCGGGGGCAGCTTCTCCAGCGCCAGTCGGCAGCGCACGTAGTTGAGGGGGCAGGGGGTTCCCCGCAGATCGAGCGTGGTCACCCCTTGCCGAACAGACCGCCGAACAGGCCGCTCTTGTGCTGGGAACGCTGTTCCTTGCGGGTGTGATGGCCGGCCAGCTGCTCGAGCAGCTCCCGTTCATCGTTGCTCAGCTTGGTGGGGAGCTGCACCTTGATCGTGAAGAGATGGTTGCCGCGGGCCACCGGATTGCCCAGTTTTGGCACACCCTTGCCCTTGAGGGTGATCACCGCACCGGGCTGGGTGCCGGCGGGGATCTCCAGCGACTCCTGGCCATCCACGCCCTCCACCTCGATGGTGTCTCCGAGGATCGCCTGGAGATAGTTGAGGGCTACGTCCGAATGGACGTTGATGCCGTCTCGGCGCAGCTGGGGGTGGGGCTTGACGCTGAGGAACACGTAAAGATCGCCTGGACCACCACCGCGCTGACCGGCATTGCCCTCACTCGCGACCCGCAGGCGGGTGCCGGAATCCACACCGGCGGGGATGTTGATCCGCAGTTTCTTGGCCACCTGCTGCAGGCCGGCGCCGTTGCAGGCCGCACAGGGATCGGCGATCACCTGGCCCGTGCCTTCGCAGGTCGGACAGGGCGCTACCTGGGTGAAACTGCCGAAGGGGGTGCGGGTGGCGCGCCGCACCTGGCCGGCTCCGCTGCAGGTGCCGCAGGTGGTGGGTCCGCTGCCGGCCTTGGCACCCGAGCCGCTGCAGGTTCCGCAGGTTTCCAGGTGGCGGATCTGCACCTCCTTCTCGATGCCGGAAACGGCTTCGCTGAAGCTGATCGTGAGATCAAGACGCAGATCATCCCCCTGACGGGGACCCCGACGCCGGGGCCCTGCTGCTGAAGCCCCACCGAAACCGCTGAAGAACGTCTCGAACAGGTCGGCGAACCCCCCCATGTCGCCCATGTCGGGCATGCCACCGCCGCCGACCCCAGCTTCCCCGAACTGGTCGTAGCGAGAACGGGTCTGGGGATCACTCAGGACCTCATAGGCGCGACCGATCTCCTTGAACTTGTCCTCGGCCCCGGGATCCTTGTTGATGTCCGGGTGATATTGGCGGGCCAGGCGTCGGTAGGCACGCTTCAGGGTTTCGGGGTCGGCATCCCTGGCAACACCGAGCAGGTCGTAGAAATCGGCCATCAGCCGGCCTGCTCCACACGGGGCTGTTCAGCCCCGCCGACCGGACCGGGGCCCATCGACACCTTGACCAGGGCATGGCGCAGAACGCGGCCATGCAGGTGATAGCCGCGTTGCAGCTCCTCGATCACCACATCCTCCGGATGCTCGTGGCTGGGTTCGCGCAGCACGGCTTCATGGAGGGTGGGGTCGAACGCCTCCCCTTCCACCCGCATCGGCGAGACCCCGAGCTGCTTGAACACGTCGACCAGCTGTTTGTAGAGCCCCTGATAGCTGCGGTGCAGGACCTGGGCCTCCTCGCTCTCGGGGTTGAGCTGCTGGCGGGCACGGTCGAAGTTGTCGACCACCGGCAGGATCTCGCTGAGGGTGCTGCAGGCGATCTGGATCCGCGAATCTTCCTGATCCCGACTCTGGCGCTTGCGGAAGTTGTCGAAATCGGCGGCCATCCGCATGTATTGCCCGCGCAGGCTCTCGTGCTCCGCCTGAAGGGAGGCCAGACGGGCCTCGAGTTCGGACACCCGGTCCGCGCCCCCACCCACCGAGTCGCCGCCGGACTCCTGCTCGGTTGGCTCGGCGACGGGTTCGGGACCTGCTGAGGTGGGCCCATCGCTCCCGGAAACGCCAGGCGCCTGAGCCTCTCCCTCCGGCTGCGCTTCAAACAGCTGTTCGGAAGGGTCGGTACTGGCCGCAGTGGTGTCGCCGCTCATGCTCCCTGACACGGAAATCGGATGGGGCCATGTTGATGGTCGGAGCCCACCCTCCACAAGCGGCGGAAGCCCGCACCTTTCCGGGGCCACCGAATCCATGACGAAGGCTGCGCCGTGGAAGATTCTCGGTCAGAATTCGATTCCGGGTGCAACGCCCGTTCCGCTGTATGTCAAAGGATCCAGCTCAATGAATTCCGACGTGGGGGGTTCCCTGTTCGGCGACCTTGACCTCAGTGGCCCAGCCGTTGCCCAGCAGGTCAATCCCGAGACCACGGCCGAAGATCTCGAACAGAGCAGCCGGGGCGCCAGCCTCTCCCCGGTGATGAGTCTGGTGGACAGGATTCTGATCGAAGCCCTCACCAGTGGTGCCAGCGATATTCACGTGGAACCGCAGGAAGACGGCCTGCTGGTACGGCTGCGGCAGGACGGCGTCCTGCGCAAGCTGGACAAGCTGCCGAAGACCCTGACCCCTGCGGTCACCTCCCGTTTCAAGATCATGGCCGACCTGGACATCGCCGAACGGCGAATGCCCCAGGACGGCCGGATCCGCCGCAATTTCCGGGGCCGGACCATGGATTTCCGGGTCAGCACCCTGCCCAGTCGCCACGGCGAGAAGGTGGTGCTGCGACTGCTGGACAGCGGCTCCACCCAGCTCGGGCTCGACACCCTGATCGGCGATCCACCGTCCCGGGCGATGCTGCGGGACATGGGGGCCAAACCCTTCGGAATGATCCTGGTGACCGGTCCCACCGGCTCGGGCAAATCCACCACCCTCTATGCCCTGCTTTCCGAACGCAACGACCCGGGCATCAACATCTCCACGGTGGAGGATCCGATCGAATACACCCTCAAGGGCATCACCCAGACCCAGGTGAACCGGGAAAAGGGGCTCGATTTCAGCACCGCCCTGCGGGCCTTCATGCGGCAGGATCCGGACGTGCTGCTGGTGGGGGAAACCCGCGATCTGGAAACGGCACGCACCGCGATCGAGGCAGCCCTCACAGGCCATCTGGTGCTCACCACCCTGCACTGCAACGACGCCGCCAGCGCCTTCGCCCGACTGGACGAGATGGGGGTGGAACCGTTTCTGGTCAGCGCTTCCCTGCTGGGAGTGGTCTCCCAGCGGCTGGTGCGCCGCCTCTGCCCGGAGTGCCGGGTTCCGTACCACCCGGACAGCGAGGAACTCTCCCGGTTCGGCCTGATAGCCAGCGACGAGAACACGATCACCTTCTACAAGGCGAAGATTCACTATGAGCCGGGGGAGGAAACCTGCAGCTCCTGCCAGGGACGCGGCTATTCAGGCCGGGCCGGGGTGTACGAGATCCTGCACATGAATGAAACCCTCTCCTCTGCGGTAGCCAAGCGGGCCAGCACCGACATGCTGCGGCGCCTGGCCCTCGAAAGCGGCATGAAGACCCTTCTGGGCTACGGCCTCGATCTGGTGCGGCAGGGTCACACCACCCTCGATGAGGTGGAACGCATGCTGCTGACGGATACCGGCCTGGAATCGGAGCGCAGGGCGCGGGCCCTCAGCTCACTCACCTGCCGCAGCTGTGGGGCCGGTCTTCAGGACGAATGGCTGGAATGTCCATATTGTCTACGAGTACGGAAGTAAGCGACATGGATCTTCTGATCGAAGACCTGATGGAAGAGCTGGTCAAAGGGGGGGGCAGCGACCTGCACATCGCCTGTGGCCATCCTCCCTATGGGCGCTTCAATGGCCAGCTACGACCGATCCTCCATGACGTGAAGCTGGATGAGGAGACCTGCAACCGTCTGATCTTCTCCCTGCTCAACAATTCCCAACGCAAGCAACTGGAGCAGAACTGGGATATCGACTGTTCCTACGGCCTCAAGGGCGTGGCCCGCTTCCGGGTGAATGTCTATCGGCAGCGCGGCACCTACGCCGCCTGCATGCGGGCCCTCGGCAACACGATTCCACCGATGGAAAAGCTCGGCATGCCGCCGATCGTGGAGGAGATCAGCCGCAAGCCCAAGGGACTCGTGCTGGTGACAGGACCGACCGGATCAGGCAAAACGACCACCCTGGCCTCCCTGCTTGATTACATCAACCACACCAGGGCGGAACACATCATCACGATCGAGGATCCGATCGAATTCACCTACCGCAATGACAAATCACTGATTCACCAGCGGGAACTCAACGAAGATACCCGCAGCTTCTCCAATGCCCTGCGGGCCGCACTTCGGGAAGATCCCGACGTGATCCTGGTGGGAGAGATGCGGGACCTGGAAACCATCCAGCTGGCCATCACCGCGGCTGAAACCGGCCACCTGGTATTTGGCACCCTGCACACCAGTTCGGCCTCCCAGACGGTGGACCGCATGGTGGATGTCTTTCCCCCGGCCCAACAGACCCAGATCCGGGTGCAGCTGAGCAGCAGCCTGCTGGCTGTGTTCTCCCAGACCCTCTGCAAGGCCAGTGCCGTGGCCTCCGGTCAGTTCGGAAGGGTGATGGCCCAGGAAATCATGGTGAACACTCCTGCCATCGCCAACCTGATCCGGGAAGGCAAGACCGCCCAGCTGTACTCCCAGATCCAGACGGGTGCCCAGTTCGGAATGCAGACGCTGGAGCGCAACCTGGCCAACCTGGTGAATGCGGGTCGGGTGGCCCGGGCGGAAGCGATGTTCAAGACCACCAAGCCGGAAGAACTCGAACGCCTGCTCGACCCCTCCTGATTCCGATGACCGCCTTCCTCGTCACTTACACCACCCGCACGGGAACGAAACGGGAACTCACCCTCGAAGCCGACAGCCCGGCAGCGGCCAGACGGGACCTGCGACGACGCGGCATCCTGCCCAACACCCTGGTGCGCAAGGAGGTCACGGTCGCCCAGCCCACCGCGGCGATCATGGCCACCAACCGCCTCAACGAACTGTTGGAGGCAAGGGTGTCCGTAAAGGACAAGGCGCTGTTTGCCAGCAAGCTGTCTGCCCTGGTCGATGCGGGAGTGCCGATCCTGCGCAGCCTCGACCTGATGCGGATGCAGCAGAAATCGCCGAAGCTCAAACGGGCTCTGACGGCGATGTTCCAGGAGGTGAACCAGGGGGACAGTCTCGGCAATGCGATGCGCCGCTGGCCCCAGGTATTTGACAACCTCTGCGTCGCCATGGTGGAAGCAGGGGAGGCCGGTGGAGTGCTCGACGAAACCCTCACCCGACTGGCCAAACTTCTGGAGGATACTTCCAAGCTGCAGAACCAGATCAAGGGGGCGATGGGCTATCCCGTCGCCGTACTTGTAATCGCCATCCTGGTCTTTCTGGGCATGACGATCTTCCTGATTCCCACCTTTGCCAACATCTTCGAAGAGCTGGGGGCGGAGCTTCCCTGGTTTACACAGTTGATGCTGGATTTAAGCAATTTGTTGCGTTCAAGCTTCTCCCTGGTGCTGATTGGTGGATTGCTGATCGGCTCCTACATGTTCGCTCGCTACTACGCCACACCCGCTGGTCGCCGCCAAGTGGATGGCGTGATGCTGAAACTTCCCATGTTTGGGGACCTGCTCCAGAAAACCGCCACCGCCCAGTTCTGCCGCACCCTCAGCTCCCTCTCCAAAGCAGGGGTTCCGATTCTGCAATCGCTTGAGATCGTTCGTGAAACCACCACCAATACCGTGATCGGTGATGCCCTTCTCTCCTCCAGGAATGAGGTGAGCGAAGGGCTGCCTCTGAGCGCCGCCCTGGCCATGAAGAATGTCTTCCCCGATATGGCCATCAGCATGCTGGCCATCGGTGAGGAAACCGGCGAAATGGATGCAATGCTCTCCAAAGTGGCCGACTTCTATGAAGACGAGGTGACCGCGACCGTAAAAGTGATGACTTCAATGCTTGAGCCGGTGATGATCGTGCTCGTGGGTGGCATCGTGGCTTCGATTCTGGTGGCAATGTATCTACCGATGTTCTCCGTGTTCGAGAAGATCCGATAGCCGGGTCTCGGCCAGCGCCGAGCCGGCCAGCCACCCGGAACTCCAGCAGTGCTGGAAGTTGAAACCACCGGTGACCCCATCGATATCGAGCAGCTCCCCCACCAGAAACAAGCCGGGCTGCAGACGACTCTCCATCGTGGCCATGTTCACTTCCCCCAGCGGGATCCCTCCGGCGGTCACGAATTCCTCCCCGAAGGGTCCCCGTCCCGCGATGACATAGCGGCTGTCCCGCAGGGCCGTGATCAGGCATTGCTGGGCCCGACGCGGCAGATCTGCCCAGCGCTGATCGGGGTCGATCGATGCCTCAGCAAGCAGATGCAGCCAGAGCCGCCGGCTCAGCTCCGGCCACGGCCGTCCATTGGCAAGCTGCCTGCGGGCCTGGACCACCCGGGCCTCGGCAAAGCGGCTCTCCAGTTCCGCCTGGGAGCATCCGCCGCTCCAGTCGACCCGAAGCTCACCGCGATACCCCCGATCCCGGAGATCGCGGGCCGCGAATGCGGTCAACCGCAGAATCGCAGGTCCACTGAGGCCTCGATGGGTGATCAGCACGGCCCCCCGCTGCCGCTGAACAGCACCACGGGAGAGACCGCCGGCACCTGGGGCAGACCCGGCGGGCGGGAGCAATTCCAGGGCCACAGGATCCATGGCGACACCGGCCAGATCCTGCAGCGGGTGGTGCTCCAAAGCCAGGCTGAACAGGGAGGGAACAGGCACCACCAGCCCATGGCCCAGGGACGTCGCCAGCCGATGGCCACTCGGGTGGCTGCCGGTGGCCAGCACCAGCTGATCACAGGCGAGCACAGACCCATCCCGGAGGGTGAGCAGGAAGCCGCCCTCGGGCCTCCTGCAGGCAGCTCGCAACGACTGGCCGGTGCAGAGGCTGACACCGGCGGCAGCAGCCGCCCGCCGGAGAGTGACCACCACGGCCGTGGATCGGTTGGCACGGGGAAACATGCGGCCATCGGGCTCCTCCACCAGCTCGAGCCCATGGGCGTCGAACCAGGCCACGGTGTCGCCGCTGGCGAAGCGGGAGAACGGACCCCGCAGAGCCTTGCCTCCGCGGGGATAGTGACCCACCAGTGCCCTGGGATCCCAGCAGGCGTGGGTCACATTGCATCGGCCGCCGCCGCTGATCAGCACCTTGTGCAGGGGCTCGGCGGTGGCCTCCAGCACCACGATATTGCGCACCCCGGCCTCGGCCGCCGTGATCGCCGCCATGAACCCGGCCGGTCCTCCTCCGGCTACAACCACGGACGCATGGCTCGGCAGCATGGGGGAATGACGCACAGCTACCGCTTCAGTGTGGCGCCCATGCTGGACTGCACGGATCGACACTTCCGGGTGCTGATGCGCCAGGTCAGCCGGCATTGCCTGCTCTACAGCGAGATGGTGGTGGCCCGCGCCCTGCACCACATCTGCCAGGAGGGTCCGGCCACGGGCAGCAGCGAACGTCAGAGGCGCCTGGAGCGTCTGCTGGGCTTCGATGCTGAGGAGAAGCCCCTGGCCCTGCAGCTCGGAGGGGACGACCCGCAGCTGCTGGCCAGGGCTGCCCGGCTGGGCCACGAATGGGGCTACGACGAAATCAACCTGAACGTGGGTTGCCCCAGTGAAAAGGTGCAGCAGGGGAGGTTCGGTGCCTGCCTGATGGCGGAACCGGACCAGGTGGCCCGCTGCGTGGAGGCGATGGGGAACGCCAGCCCGCTGCCGGTGACGGTGAAACACAGGATCGGAATCGACGATCGCGATTCCTTCGAGGAGCTGCGGACCTTCGTGGACATCGTGGCGGCAGCGGGCTGCCATCGGTTTGCGGTTCACGCCCGCAAGGCGTGGCTGGAGGGACTCGATCCCAAGCAGAACCGCACCATCCCACCGCTGCGCTGGGACCTCGTGCATCAGCTCAAACGGGAGCGGCCCGACCTGATCGTGGAGCTGAATGGGGGCCTGGAGGAGCTTTCGGACTGCCTGAGCCAGCTCCAGCTTGTGGACGGCGTGATGGTGGGCCGGGCCGCCTATGCCCACCCCCTGCGCTGGCGGAGCGTGGATGGGGCCATCTTCGGGGACGAAAACGCTCAGGCCGTTACTGCCTCCGCTGTGCTGCGGGGCTTGCTGCCCCACGCGGAACGCTGGTGCTCAGGCGGCGGCAAGTTGTGGGCCATCGGCCGCCACCTAGTGCATGTGGTGGAAGGGGTGAGCGGAGCCCGTCACTGGCGCGCCAACCTGACGCGGAGCGCAGGAATGCGCACCGCAGGACCGGAGGTGCTGGAAGCTGCGGCGCGCCAGCTGGAAGAAAGGGGGTACTGAAGAGATCTTGGCGAGATCTCAGCCTTCGGCGCCGCCGTAGTCGGAGCCGTAATCCCCGCCACCGCCACCGCCACTACGCCGACGCCGGGCCCGGCCGGCATCGAAGCTGTCGCCACCGCCGTAGCTGCGATCTTCCCAATCGCGAGCACCGGAGCCCCGCTCGCCACCGGCAGCGGCACCGCCATAACCACCACCGCCACCTCCATAACCACCGCCGCCGCCGTAGCCACCACCATCTCCGCCACCGCCGTAGCCACCGCCACGCCCATAGCCGCCACCGCCACCGCC
>JBBASR010000003.1:39556-89042 GCA_040399125.1 Cyanobium sp.
CATCTCCGCCACCGCCGTAGCCACCGCCACGCCCATAGCCGCCACCGCCACCGCCACCGCCACCACCGCCGTACCCGCCGCGACGGGGACCACCGCCACCGCCGCCACCACCACCGGTGCGTGGTTCCGCCTTATTGATGCGCAGCGGACGACCCATCAACTCTGCCCCCTGCAGGGCATCGATCGCCCGGCTTTCCATCTCGGGGTCGGCCATCTCCACGAAAGCGAAGCCACGCTTGCGCCCCGTATCCCGCTCCAGGGGCAGGGAACAGTTCACCACTTCACCGTGTGCGGTGAATAACTCAACCACGTCTTCCTGCTCAGCACGGAAGGGGAGATTGCCAACAAAAATGCTCACTGACCGACAAGGGGGATGGACCGATGCGATGGGACCGGGTAAATACTCTGGACCCACTCTTCAAAGGTTAAACCGGTCTGCGGGTTTTCACAGGTTTGTCGGGCCCCCGCTTGCCTGTTTGTTATCGGATAAGGGCAACCGGCGCCGGGCGGTGTCGAGCCGCTGACGCACCTGCTCGAATCCTGTGCCCCCCTCACTGCGGCGTGCCGCCACCACCTGTCTTGGGGCAAGGGCGGCGGTGATGTCGGCCTCGAAGGCAGGATGCAGCTGCTTCCAGCGATCCAGGGTCAGCTCCCGCAGCAGAACCCCTTCCTGCAGGCATCGTTTCACGAGCCCCCCCACCAACTGGTAGGCCTCCCGGAAGGGAACCCCCCGGGCCACGAGGTAATCGGCCACATCCGTGGCATTGGAGAAGTCGGTCTCCACCGCCTGCTCCAGCCGTTCGGTGCGGAAAGAAAGACCTTCCTCGAACAGGATCGCCATCGCCTCAAGGCTGTCGAGACAGGTGCGCACCCCATCGAACAGGGCTTCCTTGTCCTCCTGGAAGTCCTTGTTGTAGGCAAGCGGCAACCCCTTGATCATCGTCAGCAACCCCATCAGATGGCCGAACACCCGGCCGCTCTTGCCACGCACCAGCTCGGGCACGTCAGGGTTCTTCTTCTGGGGCATCAGGCTGCTGCCGGTGGCGCAGCGATCAGTGAGGGAAACAAAGCGGAACTCCTCGCTCGCCCAGAGAATCACCTCCTCGCTCAATCGGCTGAGATGGGCCATCACCAGGCTGGCGGCGGCCATGAATTCCACTGTGAAATCCCTGTCGCTGACGGCATCGAGGCTGTTGGCATAGATGCGCTCAAAACCGAGTTCCTGGGCCGTCTGGCGGCGATCGATCGGCACCGGTGTGCCCGCCAGGGCGGCGGCACCCAGGGGACAGATGTTGACCCGCCGGCGCAGATCGGTGAGGCGCTCCCGATCCCGTTCCGCCATCTCGATGTAGGCCAGCAGATGATGGGCCAGACAGATGGGCTGGGCCCGCTGCAGATGGGTGTAGCCGGGAATCAGTGTTTCCGCATGGGCTTCGGCCTGGGCCAGCAGGGCCGCCTCGAACCGGATCAGGGCGGCATCGAGCTCATCGATGCGGCGCCGCAACCAGAGCCGCAGATCGGTGCCCACCTGGTCGTTGCGGCTGCGGCCGGTATGGAGCTTCTTGCCGAGGGGGCCCAACAACGCAATCAGCCGGCGCTCCACGGCGAAATGCACGTCTTCGTCCTCGAGACCGGGATGGAAGGCCCCGGCAGCCGCCTCAGCCCGCACCTGCTCGAGACCATCGATCAGCTGAAGCGCCTCCGCTTCGGAGATCACGCCGCAGCTTCCCAGCATGCGGGCATGGGCGATCGAACCATCCAGATCCTCCTGCAACAGGGCGAGATCAAACCCGATCGAGGCATTGAAACGCTCGATCGCCGGGTGAAGCCCCTGCTCGAAACGATCGCTCCAGCTGCCCGCTGCACCGCCGGTCACTCCCGGGGAAGCAGAGGAAGGGGACGCGAACGGAGAATCGGCGGCCATCACGGGCATTGCGCAGCCCATCAGCTTGCCACTCGGAACCCGGAGGATCGCTAGAGCGAGGGCAGCATCACCTCCTCACGAACCTTGAGCACCACCATCGAAGCGTCGTCCTCAAGATGGCGATCCGCCCCCACGAACCGATCCAGCCGGGTGAACAGCTGATCCAGGATCTCCTGGGCGCTACTGCCGGCGCGACATGCCCCCTGAAAGGCCCGCTCAAGCCGCTGCTCATCGAAGCGCTCACCACTGAAGCCAGTGGCTTCGGTCACCCCATCGGTGTAGTACAGGAGCACATCCCCGGCCTCCAGCACGACTTCGCCCCGGCCATACTCAGCCTCGCTCTGGAGACCGATCAGCAGACCCGGAGCATCGAGCCGCTCCATCCTGGCCGCTGCCCGCCGCCAGATCAGCGGTGGATTGTGGGCGGCATTGGCGAAACGGAGCCTGCGGGTGCGGGGATCGAAATCGGAATAGAAGAGCGTGACGAAGCGATGGGAATGGGCGAGATCCTCCTGGGCCAGCTGATTGAGATCGTGGAGGATGCGATCCGGCGACAGGTCACTCAGCACCTCTGCCCGCAGCATGCCGCGCAGCAGGGTCATCAGCAGTCCGGCGGGCACTCCCTTTCCCATCACATCACCGATCACCAGGGCCCATTGCCCCTGCTCCCGCTGCCGACCCGAGGCCTCGGGCCGGGTGGGGATGAAGTCGTAGTAGTCGCCGCCCACCTGGAACGCGGGTCGGCAGCGGGCCGCCAGCTCCACCCCCTCAATCACCGGGCAGCGATCCGGCAGCAACTGGGCCTGGATCTCGGCACCGATGCTGAGCTGGCGATCCAGGCGTTCATGGCGGCGCATGTCCTGCTGGAGCAGCTCGTTCTCGAGTGCCACACCGGTGAGATCCGCCACCAGCTGCAGATGACGCCGATGCACATCACTCCAGCTGTAGCCCCGCCGACCGCTGAACACATAGAGCCGGCCCAACTGACGATTGCGCGCCACCACCGACGTGGCGAACAGTTCAACGCCCCCCAACAGACGACGGATCAGGGGATCGAGAAAGGCGACGACCGCCTCATCGCCGGCATGGGCCTGCAGCTGGCTGTCGGGCAGAACAGCCAGCTGACGCAGCAGCTCGGCACACCGTTCGCCGGGAGAAGCCTGCAGCTGGTCGCGGCGGAGGCGACCATCGGGATGGAACACCAGAAGCACGCTGCCTTCGGCCTCCACCAGCCGACCGATGACCACCGGCACCAGCTCGAGAAATCGGCTGAGATTGGTGAAACTGCGCAGGGCAAAGGCCAGCGAGGCAAGCAGCTCCTGATTGCGGCGCTGCTCTCGGCTGAGGCTATCGAGCAACTGACGCAGGGAAGCTGTCACCGAAAGGCCCTGGCCCGTCCGGGGGGGCAACGGTGGCTTCGAGGACCGGGAAGGCGGCATGCTGCTCAAGGAGCGGCCGCAAGGGACCCGCAAGGTAGCAGCGTTGAGGCGAACCTGGAGACCAGGGACCTCAGGGCCTAGGAGCCGTCAGCCTTCCCGCCACGAAGCCGACCGCCAGCCCCAGGGCGGCACCCTGCAACTGCAGGATCTGCCGATGGAGGCGCCAGCGCAGTCCCCCCAGGCTGATCCCCAGCAGCAGGGTCGTGGCAAGAAGGATCCAGAGGACGGTTCCCTTCGAAGAGCGAAGCAGGCCCCGGCGACCTGCGCTCTCGGAAACCACTTCGGATGCCTCTGGACTCCGATCGTTCAAGGGACCAGAACCGGAATCTGCCCATCCTGGCGGAAAATCAACCCGCCAGCAGAGCCTCCACGAACTCAAAGCTGTTGAAGGGTCGCAGGTCGCGGATACCTTCTCCAGCACCCACAAACCGGATCGGCAGCCCGGCCTCGGAAGCCACCGCCAAGGCCACCCCCCCGCGGGCACTGCCATCGAGCTTGGTGAGCACCACCCCGGTGAGCCCGGCGGCGCTGGCGAAGGCCATGGCCTGACGCAGGCCGTTCTGCCCCTGGCTGGCATCCAGCACCAGCAGCGACTCCACCACCGCCTCGGGCGCCAGCTTGTCAATAATGCGCCTCACCTTGCTGAGCTCCTCCATCAGGTTGTGCTTGGTCTGGAGTCGACCGGCCGTATCCACGAGCACCAGATCGGTGCCCTTGGCCCTGGCCGCACCGATGGCGTCGTAGACGACGGCGGCGGGATCAGCGTTGGAACTTGGATTGGCGATCACGGGCACGCCGCTGCGCTCCCCCCAGACGGTGACCTGCTGGACCGCCGCCGCCCGGAAGGTATCGGCCGCGGCGATCAGACAGCTGTAGCCGCTGCGCACGGCCAGGTTGGCGAGCTTGCCGAGGGTGGTGGTCTTGCCGACGCCGTTGACCCCCACCATCAACCACACATTGAGGCGATCGCGCTGGGGTGCCAGCAGGGGTTCACCGCTGGCGGTGATCGGCGCATCCAGAAGGCCGCGCAGCTGCTGCTTGAGGAAACGGATACCTTCACTGGGATCCACCACTTCCTCGTTGAGCCGGCGCCGCAGGGCCTCAAGCACCTGATCGGTGGCCTGAACCCCCACGTCCGCCCGCAGCAGCGTGGTTTCCAGATCATCGAGCACCTCAGGCGTGAGGGGATCCTCACCGAGGTTGTCGAGCAGCTGGGTGACGAAGCCGCGCCGTGTCTTCTCCAGGCCCCGCCGCAAGCGGCCGAGCCAATCGATCTCCTCGACCGACATGTCCTCAACGCTGCGCCCCTGGGCAGCGAGCACCTCAGCCGACCAGGTGAAATCCTCATCGAAGGCGCCGAGCTGGGGCTCCGCCTCATCGCCGGCAGGCTGCTCGGGGCGGACGGCGGGGATGAACTCCGGCTCGGGGGTGGGGGTGGGGGCGACAAGTTCCTCCAACCGTTGAAGCCGCTGGGCCGCGGCCTGCTCCAGCAGGGAAGGGGCGGGGGCAGCCGCAGGCGGCTCCGGAGGAACGGGCGGCTCCGGAAGCGGAGCGGGCGCCGCCTGGGGGATAACGGCAGGAGACTCGGTTGGAGCCTCGGAAGCAGCCTCGGAAGGAAGCTCGGAGGGAAGGACTTCCGAAGCGGGGGGTTGCGCCTGCTGGGCCTTGAGGCGGGCGTAGGCCTGGCGCGCCCAGGCAAGGGCGTCCTCATCCACAGCCCCTGGTGCAGGCCCGGGCACGGCCGCGGGCACGGCGGTGGCGGCAGCGACAACGGCTTGCGGAGTGGACTCCGGTTCCGCAATGGAATTGGGTTCCGGTTCCGGCGGCTGGCCGGCGGAAGCGGCTGAGGCTTCCTGTTCTTCCCCAGGTACCGAGCCCTCGCCGGAGCCGCTGGCCGTAGAGCGCTTGAACCAGTCGAACACCATCGAATTACACCTTCGCTGCCGTGAACCGGCGCAGAACGCCATTGATCATGCGGCGTCCCTGCTCATCGCTATAGCGATTGGCCAGCTCCACCGCCTCATTGCACGCCACGGCCGAGGGGGTGCGGAACACATCAAGGTCCACCACGGCCAGCCGCAGAATGTCGCGATCAATGCGCGGCAGCCTGGTGAGACGCCATCCCTCCATCACGGCATCAAGGCGGCCATCGATGGCAGTGCGGTCCTGAAACACGGCCCGGGCACGATCCACAGCACCGCGCCGCACCTCTTCCTGGTCGGCAAGCAGCAGCAGGCGGGGCAGCTCCAGGCTGGCGGAGAGGCGATTAAGAGCGGACTCGCCATGGGCCAGGCCTTCCTGGAGGTGCTGACGCACCCGGGGAAGCCCCTGCTCACCGTTCTCCTGAAGCTCGCTCTCGAGCAGCTGCTGCTGGGCCTGTTGAAGATCCTCGGCCGAACGGTCCAGGGCATCCCGCACGTGCTGGCTGAGGCTGGCGAGCGCCTGCTGCAGAAGAACATCAAGGGGAAGTTCCGCCACGGGAACTCGATCGCTGATCTGACCGAGCATCAGCAGGGCCAATTCACGGGACAGGGTGCGACTCTGCATCGGATCGGTCAGGACAGCTGGGGGGTGCGCAGCTGGGCCAGAAGACTGGAAAAACTGCGGTTGGAAGGGGGTGCCTTTTCGTCAGGACTAACGATGCCGGCCGAGATGATCGTGCGGAAGGCGTCCTCCACACTCAGGTCGATGTCCTTCACCGATCCCTCCGGCACCACGGCGTACCAACCGGTAGTGGGGTTGGGAGCCGTAGGGATGAACACACTCAGCATCGTTTCGGGGAAATCAGCCTGGAGGGAACGTCCGAGGGTGCCGGTGACGAAGCCGAGGGCATAGAGGCCAGGCCTTGGATACTCCACCAGAACCACCCTCCGGAAGCGGGTGGAGTTGTCCCGCAGAAAGGTCTCCAGCAGCTGCTTGAGGGTCTTGTAGACCGACCCGGCCAGGGGGATCCGCAGCAGAGTGCCCTCTCCGAACTCCAGCAACCAGCGACCGACGATGTTGCGGGCCATCAGGCCGATCAGCAGGATTCCCAGCAGGGGGACCAGCAGACCGACCCCCACGTTGATCAGCTCCTGCAGGAGCGGATTGAGGTTGTTGAAGGGGTTGAACTGCTTCGGGATCGTGGTGAGGAACGCGAGCACGAAGCGGCTCACGGTGGTGGCAAGCCAGATCGTGGTGGCGAGTGGGATCACCACAAGAAGACCCGCGATCAGGTCGTTCTTGAGATCCTGCTGAAGACGGTTGCCCAGCGGCTGATCAGGTCTGGGACTGGAAGGCACCAAGGCCAGGGATTCGTGGGCTCTGATCAACGGTAACCATCAATGCGCCTTTGGTCAGAGCACGCTGCCCAGGCAGAGGATGGTGAAGGCGATGGTGAGCAGGATCGCTCCGCCGGTGCCGGCGAAACGGCGCTGATTGAGGCTGACCTTGCTGGTCTGCTCAGCCCGCTTGAACTGCTTCTCGAACTGCTCGAGCTGGCGATCCACGAAGGCCCGGGCGCTCTGCGTCTTCTGGGCATCGCTGGCACCAGCCGGCACCTGGCCGGAGGCCTCGGCCTGCTTGATCAGCTGCTGGAGGAGAGCAGGATCCCGGCTCTGCTGACGCGCCATCTCCAGTTGACCGCGCTTGGCGGAAAGCTCCTGATCCGCCTGCTGCTGCATCAGCTGATCCCCTCCCATCGCCACCGGCAACGAAGCGGTGAGCAGTACGGCAAGGAGACCGCTCAGAATGCAGACAGCCCACTGCAGGGGGGTGCGGCGCTCGGAAGCATCATCGATGCGGGAGGAGAGATACATCAGCACCAGACCCACCAGGGCCATGGGCGCCTGGTTGATCAGCCGCTCCACCACCAGCTGACGGAATGCCTCCTCCTTCCAGTCCCAGAGGGTGACGAGACCCAGCATCTGGAGGAGCAGCATCGCCACCAGCGTGATCCCGATCCAGCGAAGCAACGGGCTGTAACGGGGGGAGGAAGCGAACGCCACGCAACGGGACACAACTGAGCCGACTGTACCGACCACCCTGTGGATTCACACCATCCTGCCGACCTCGCCGCAGCCCTGAAGGCCGAGGCCCGGGCCCTTGGCTTCGATCCGGTGGGCATTGCCGCCGTCCCCGGCGGCGAACGGATGCCCTTGCGTACGGCGGCACTGGAACGGTGGCTGGCCGCGGGGCACCAGGCCTCGATGGGCTGGATGGCCGATCCAAGACGAAGGGCCGTGGAGGAATTGCTGCCGGGAGTCAGAAGTCTTCTGGCTGTGGGTCTCAACTACTACGTGGAGGCCGCCCCGCAGCCGGGAAGCCTTCGGGTGGCCCGATACGGCTGGGGGCGGGATTACCACCGGGTGATCGATGGTCGTCTGCGGCAGCTGGGACGCTGGCTGGAGCAAAGGGTGCCGGGGCTGGCCTGGCGCGCCTGCGTGGACAGTGCCCCCCTGATGGACAAGGCCTGGGCCGAGGAAGCCGGCCTGGGCTGGATCGGCAAGAACGGCAACCTGATCCACCCGCAGCGAGGCTCCTGGCTGCTGATCGGCCACCTGCTGATCGCTCTCGAGCTACCAGCCGATCAGCCTGCCCAATCGCTCTGCGGCCGCTGCAACCTCTGCCTGCAGGCCTGCCCCACCGGCGCCCTGCCGGAACCCTTCGTGGTGGATGCCCGCCGCTGTATCGCATTCCACACCATCGAAAACCGCGACCCGGAGCTGCCGGAAGCGATCGGCAAGCAACTGCATGGCTGGGTGGCCGGCTGCGATCTCTGCCAGGAGGTGTGCCCCTGGAACCGCCAACCTCTCGAACCCACCAGCGATCCGGATCTGCAACCGCGACCCTGGCTGCTGAACCTGCAGGCACAGGAAGCGCTGGGATGGAGCGATCAGGACTGGGAGGAACGGCTGCGGGCCTCGGCCCTGCGCCGCATCAAACCCTGGATGTGGCGCCGCAACCTGCAGGCCGCGAGCGGCAGAACGGATTCGCTGGCGCCGCCGGGCAGCGAAGGGAGCGGCCCAACCGGTGGGTGAACCGCAGAGAGATCCCTAGGCTGTTCTGATTGCGTTGGTGATTCCGTGGGTCGGCGTTGGTGGCAATTGCTCACGTGTGTACCACTCGCCCTGACCCTGACCGGCGGATTGCTGCTGACGGAGACCAGAGCAGCCAGGGCAATGGTGCCCTATGTCTATCTCCCCCAGTCGAAGGAGCTGGAGGGAGCCGGCATCGGCATCGCCCAGGCAGCAGCTCGACTGCTCCGCCTCGGCCAGGCCGAGGACGCGGCCCGGCTGGCCGAACTGACGGTGCGGCTGCTGCCGGAAAACCCCCAGGGCTGGGTTCTGCTGGCTGAAGCCCACCTGCGCAACAACCAGATCGACAAGGCCCTGGTGGACCTCGGCCGGGCCAAACAACTCGATCCCAACAATCCAGGCATCTGGTTCGCCGAAGGCTCCCTGGCCCTCCGCAACGGCAAACCTCAGGAGGCCCTCAGCCTGCTGAAGAAGGGTCTACAGCTCGACAGCCGCAATGCCGGCGCCTATTTCGACATGGGCAACGCCCAGATCCTGCTGCAGGAGCCCGTGGCGGCCCTGGGATCGTTCGAGCGGGCGGCCAAGCTGCGCAAGGACTTCTGGGAAGCGATCAACAACCAGGGGTTGGTGCTCTACGAAACGAACCGGCCGGCCGAGGCGATCGACCGCTGGAGGCGGGTCCTGAAGATCCGACCCGATGCCGCCGAAACGATGCTGGCCCTGGCCGCCAGCCTGTTCGAACGCGGTCCGCAGGAACGGGGGGAAGCCCTGCGGCTTGCGGAAACCGCCCTGGCCGATGAACCCAACTACGTGCTCGATTCGTACCAGAAGGAGCAGCTCTGGGGGTCCCGCCTGCGCTCCTCCACCAAGCGCCTGCTCAGCCAGCCGGAGCTGAAACCGGCCGTGGAGAGGGCTACAGCCAACGCCACCGCCGGCAGCGACCAGGGGGAATGAGCCGATGATTCCCGACCACGATCTGTAGGCTTCTCCCTCTGAACCGAAAGATCGCAGGTCCGGATGGCCGAGGAGCGTCCCGAGCAACGGATCCAGCCGATCGCCCTGCATCAGGAGATGCAGCGTTCCTACCTCGAATACGCGATGAGCGTGATCGTGGGGCGAGCGCTTCCCGACGTTCGTGACGGGCTCAAACCCGTGCAGCGGCGCATCCTGTTCGCCATGCATGAGCTGGGCCTCACCCCGGATCGGCCCTACCGCAAGTGCGCGCGCGTGGTGGGAGACGTACTCGGCAAGTACCACCCCCATGGCGACCAGGCGGTCTACGACGCCCTCGTCCGACTGGTACAGACCTTCTCCAGCCGCAACCCCCTGCTGGATGGCCACGGCAACTTCGGCTCGGTGGACGACGACCCACCGGCGGCGATGCGCTACACGGAAACGCGGCTGGCCCCGATCGCCAACGAGGGGATGCTCGACGAGATCGGGAGCGACACCGTTGATTTCGCCCCCAACTTCGATGGCTCCCAGCAGGAGCCCACGGTGCTGCCGGCCCAGCTGCCCTTCCTGCTGCTCAACGGCTGCACCGGGATCGCCGTGGGAATGGCCACCAACATCCCTCCCCACAACCTCGGGGAAGTGGTGGATGCCCTGATCGCCCTGATCCGCAAACCAGACCTCAGCGACGAAAAGCTGCTGAGCCTGATTCCCGGGCCTGATTTTCCCACCGGCGGCGAAGTGCTGATCGGCAGCGGCGTGCGCGACACCTATCTCAGTGGCCGCGGCAGCATTCCGATGCGAGGCGTGGCCCATCTCGAGGAGATCCAGCCCGGCAAGGGTCGCCACCGTCGCGGTGCCGTGGTGATCACCGAACTTCCCTATCAACTCAGCAAAGCGGGCTGGATCGAGAAACTCGCCGATCAGGTGAACGAAGGCAAGATCGGCGGCATCGCCGACATCCGCGATGAAAGCGACCGCGAAGGCATGCGGGTGGTGGTGGAACTGCGTCGCGATGCCAATCCGGAGGCTGTGCTGGCCGAATTGCAGCGCCGCACGGCCTTGCAGAGCAATTTCGGCGCCATCCTGCTGGCGCTGGTGGATGGCCAGCCCGTGCAGCTGAGTCTGCGGGAGATGTTGCAGCGGTTCCTGGAATACCGGGAACTCACCCTGATCCGCCGCACCACCCACGCCCTGCGGCGTTGTGAAGACCGCCTGGAGGTGGTGGAAGGTCTGATCAAGGCCCTCAACCGCCTGCGCGAAGTGATCGAGATGATCACGGCCGCAGCCGATGCCGCCAGTGCCAAGGCCAGCCTGCAAGTCCATCTTGACCTCACCGAACGCCAGGCGGATGCGGTGCTGGCGATGCCCCTGCGCCGACTCACCGGCCTCGAACAGGAAAGCCTGCGCAAGGAAGCGGAGGACCTCAAACGGGAACGCACCGAACTGCGACTCCTGCTCGACGAGCGCGATGCCCTGCTCGACACCTTGGTCAGCGAACTGAAGACGCTGCGCAAGCGCTACGCGACGCCACGGCGCACCCGATTGATCGAGGGAGGCGATGAACTCGTGGCCCAGCGAGCGGCCGCTGTGCGGCCGAACACCGAGCTGCAACGCCAGCAGGCCTTCGATGCGCTTTCCCCCGACAGCCGACTGCTGATCCAGGCCGATGGCCAGGTGCGGATCGTGACCCCCCAGAGCCTGGGACGTCTGCACCTGGAGGAGGCGATCAGCCCAGGGGAACACCCGGCACCAGCCCGCCTGCTGCTGCCGGTGGCGGAGGAACCCTCCCTGCTCGCCTTCAGTGCCAACGGCAAGGTGGCCTTACTGCGATGGGAATACGCAGGTCAGCAGAACGGTTCCCTGGAAAAATTCCTGCCGGAAAGCCTGGCGGGGGATCCGGTGGTGCAGGTGGTGCGCCTCCCGAAAGATCCCAGTGGCAGCCTGGGCCTGCTCAGCACCGATGGTCGTTTCAAACGCCTGCCGATCGAGGATTTCCTGGAACTCTCGGGCCGGGCCGCCACCGTGCTCAAGCTCAGGGACGGCGTGAAACTGCAGCGGGTGGTTCCTTGCGACACGGGCCGCGAACTGGTGGTGGCCAGCAGTACGGGACGCCTGCTGCGACTTGAGGTCAATGAGGCCAATCTGCCGGTCATGGGCCGCACCGCCCAGGGTCCGGTACTGCTGCGGCTGTTGCCCGGCGAAAGTGTGGTGGGAGCAAGTTGTGTGGCCGCCGGCGACACTGTGCTGCTGGCCACCCGATTGGGAAGGGTGAAACGGCTGGCTCTGACAGAGCTGAGGCTGTGTCAGCGGGGAGACCTGGGCCAGATCGGCCTGCGCTTCCTGGAACGGGACGATCGGCTCGTGGACCTGCAGGGCGGCGGCAGTGGAGTGGTGGGGGTGCTGCTGACGGGAACCCCGTCCCGCAGTCTGCGGCTTGTGGCCGGCGACCTACCTGCAGAGGATGTGGGCGGCTCCGGCCTGAATCTCCCCCTTCCCCAGGGCAGCACGATTGAGGCACTGATTCCCCTCAATGGCTGACCGTGCAGGGCCATGGCACCAGCGCCGCAGAAGCGGCAACCACACGCTGGTATCGGGCCTGCTGATCGCGGGATGGATGATCTGCCAGAGCGCCTTCACCCCGGTGAGGGCCGCCGGAGAGCCCGGCTCGCAGGCAACCCTTCCCCTTCCCCTGACCTCAGCTGCCGGCCAGGACCTGCTGATGAGACCGGGAACCCGCCGGGCCGATTACGGCAGCCTGAGCCAATGGTTTGAAACCCAGGCGAATCTGGCCTACTGCGGCGTGGCCACCAGTGTGATGGTGCTCAACAGCCTGGCCCTGCCGGCCCCGAAGGCCGAGAACCATGGCAGCTACCGGTTCTGGACCCAGACGAATGTTTTCGCCGCACCGGCCACCACCTCCTTCGTGCAGGCGGCGGTGGTGGCCCGCGAAGGAATGTCCCTGGAACAACTGCACGGCCTTCTCGCCAGCCAGGGCGCCGTGGTGCGTCGCTACCACGGAGATCAGCTCAGCCTGGAGCAGTTCCGGCGGCTGGTGCGTCGCAACCTTGAGGATCCGCGCGACCGCCTGCTGGCCAACTATGACCGCAGGGCCGTCGGGCAGGCCGGGGGTGGCCACATCTCCCCCCTCGCTGCTTTCGACCCCCGCAGCGACCGCGTGCTGATCCTTGATGTGGCCCGCTACCGCTATCCAGCGGTATGGGTGGCCATAGCCGACCTGTGGCGCGCGGTGGCGACCCTGGATCGCAGCTCAGGTCGCAGCCGCGGCCTGCTGATCATCCAGGCAACTGCACAGCAGCCAGAAACATCGCCGCCACCCGGTCCCAGTGGAAACGGGAGGCATGCTGACGCCCGAACTCCCGAAAACGTTCCTGCAACGCGGAATCCCTGAGCAAGGCCAGCAGAGCCTCCGCCAGGGCCTGCGGATCCCGCGGCGGCACCAACAGACCGGCCCTGCCATCGGGCACAACCTCCGGAATCGCGGCGGCCGTGGTGCTGACCACGGGCAGACCACTGGCCATAGCCTCGAGAAACACGATCCCGAATCCTTCCTGAATCGAAGGCAGACAGAAGATCGAAGCGCGGCGGTACCAGGCCCACACCTCCCGATCAGAAGCAAGGGCTCCGAGCAGGCTCACGGCGGAGCCGAGCCCCAGCTCAGCCACCTGCCTGCCAAGGGCCCCATGTTCGGGTCCATCCCCGATCACCACAAGCCGGGCCTGGGGAAGCTGGGCGAGCACCAACGGAAAAGCGGCGATCAGATCCGTGATGCGCTTGCGCGGATACTGACGGGCAACGCAGAGCACCGTGTAGGGCTGACGATCTGGTTCCGGCGCGGATTCAGGCCCCCAGACCATCGGATCGATGCCCTCCGGCACCACCGCCTGCCGCGAGCTGGGCACGCCGTAATGGGCGGTGATGCGATCCCGGCAATAGGCACTGGTGGTGACCACCCGGGGAGCCCGGCGGGCATGGAGCCGCTCCAGCAGGGAAAGGCCGCCGAGCATCAGGCGGGGCAGGCCCCGCTCGCAACGGGCCTCCTCGGCCAGCACCCCCTTGATGCTGCAGACATAGGGCACGGGGGAACGATGGGCCAGACGAAAGCCGTCGATATCGAAACCCACCAGCAGGTCGTAGGGCAGGGAACCGCCGTCCCTCAGCAGCCGGTGCGGCAGCGTGAGATTGAACCAGAGGCGCCGGAGCAGCAGATTGCGGGGCCAGGTGCCCCGCGGCACGACCCGCTCCACCCGATGCCCCCGTTTCTGTAGCGCTTCGGCCAGACCACCGATCGCGACCGCCGTGCCACTGCCTTCCGCTGAATCCTGCAGCCAGGAATCGAGAAATCCAATGCGCAGCTGGGTCACGACACAGTGGCAGCTAGACCCAAGGGCTCCAGCATCAGCTTGCTGCGGCGCACCTCCTCATCCATGGCGATCGGATAGCTGCCATCGAAACAGGCGGTACAGAAATGATTCGAATGGGTATGGGCCGCATCGACCATGCCCTGCTTGCTCAGATAGGCAAGCGAATCCACCCCCAGATGCTGCTCGATCTCGAGAAGGGTCAAGCGGGCGGCGATCAGGTGGTCCTGGGTGTCAGTGTCGATCCCGTAGAAACAGGGATGGGTGACGGGCGGAGAACTGATCCGCATGTGCACCTCCGTGGCGCCGGCATCCCGCAGGGCCTGCACCAACTTGCGGCTGGTGGTGCCACGCACGATCGAATCATCGATCACCACCACACGCTTGCCCGCCAGCACATCCGGAAGCGGATTGAGCTTCACGCGGATGCCCGCCTCCCGCATCGCCTGGGTGGGCTGAATGAAGGTGCGCCCCACATAACGGTTCTTGATCAGACCATCGCCGAAGGGGATGCCACTGGCCTGGGAATACCCGATGGCGGCGGGAATGCCGGAATCCGGCACACCGATCACGATGTCGGCTTCCACCGGCGTTTCTCGGGCCAGCACCTCGCCGATCCGCACCCGATAGCTATAGAGAGATTCTCCAAAGAAGCGGCTGTCGGGCCTGGCGAAGTAGATCATCTCGAACACACACAGCTTCGCCGGCTCCTCACACCATTGTTGACGTTCGGGAATCGGATCTCCTAAGCGGAAATGCACCAGTTCGCCGGGCTGGATGTCATCGAGAAAACGGGCTCCGATGATATCGAGCCCACAGGTTTCACTGCTCACCACCCAGTGACCCAGTTCGGATTCCCCGAGGGAGCCGAACACCAGGGGGCGGATGCCATGGCCATCGCGCAGGGCGAACAGCCCCTCGGGGGTACCGATCACCAGACTGAAGGCACCGCGGCACCGCGCGGCGGCGGCTCGAATCGCCTGATTCCAGCCCATCCCCCCATCCACAGCCTGCTGGAGGGCAAAGGCGATCAGCTCCGAATCGGTGGTGGAGGTGAATTCGCCGGCCAGATGGGCCAGGGAGGCGCGGAGCTCAGCAGCATTGACCAGATTGCCGTTGTGGGCGAGGGCCAGGGGACCCAGCCGGGTCATCAGGACCACGGGCTGGGCATTGCAGACCTTGCTGCTGCCGGTGGTGGAATAGCGGTTGTGACCGATCGCCAGATCGCCAGGCATGCGCTCGAGCACGTCCTGATCGAACACCTGGCTGACCAGGCCCATGTCCTTGTGGAGCCGCACCCTGGCCTCCTGGAAGACGGCGATCCCCGCCGACTCCTGACCACGGTGCTGCAGGGCGTACAGACCGAAGTAGGTGAGATTGGCCACCGCCTGACCGCTGGCCAGGACCGCGTAGACGCCGCAGGCCTCCTCCGGCTTGTCGGGGCATTCCACCGGATCACAGGCTGCGGCAGCGGAATCCCGGTTGGGCAGGGAATCGGGCTCGGCAAAGGGCACGGAACTCGCCAGCATCGGGCCGCAAGCATCATTGCGCACGGGGTATCAGTGCTCCGGCGGAGGACCGGCCTGGACGAGGCGCCGCGGAATGCCCTGCTCGAAACTGCTGCGCAGGGCCTCCAGGGAAACCTCCAGCAGGGTGGAACCGGCCTGCACGATGGTCAGGCGGTCTTCCGGTTCCACCACCCCCAGGCAGCGGGCCGGTACGGAAGCAGAGACGGCATCAAGGGCCTGCTGCCAGGCCACGGTGGCGGCCGGAGGCACACTCACCAGCACCCGGGCACCGCCTTCGGCAAACAGCAGACGATCAAGCCTGGCGACACCAGAAGGAACCTCGAGATGGGCACCAAAACCGGAAGCGATGCAGGCCTCGGCCACCGCCACCGCCAGGCCGCCATCGCTGAGGTCGTGGGCGGAAGCCACCAGTCCAGCCGCGATCGCCTGGCGCAGGAAAGCCTGCACGGAGCGCTCCAGCTCCAGATCCGGCAGGGGAGGACGGCCGGTGAGGCAACCGTGCACCACCTGCAGATAGCTGCTGCCCGCCAGACCGATCCGCGGATCCGCAGGTGCCTCCCCAGCCTCCAGGGGTACCCCGAGCATCCAGATGGCATCCCCCGGTTCCCGCCAGGCGAGGCCCCGCACATGGGCCAGATCATGAACCAGCCCCACCATTCCCACCACGGGCGTGGGATGGATCGGCTGCATACGGCCATCCGGAAGCCGGGTCTCGTTGTAGAGGGAGACGTTGCCGCCGGTGACCGGGGTATCAAGGGCGGAGCAGGCCAGCGAAAGGCCCCGGCAGGCCATGGCCAGCTGCCAGTACCCGGTGGGGGTTTCGGGGGAAGGGAAATTGAGGTTGTCGGTGACGCCCAAGGGCTCTGCACCCACACAGCTGAGGTTGCGGGCGGCTTCCGCCACGGCAGCCATGCCCCCGCGTTCGGGATCCAGGGCCACCCAGCGGTTGGGGCAATCGACCACCGCCGCCACCCCCCGCTGGGAAGGGGCCATCGCCCCGCTCCCCTGCTGGGGCCGCAGCCGCACCACGGCGGCATCCGCCCCGCCGGGCGGCACGACGGTATTGGCCTGCACCTGGTGGTCGTACTGGCGGTAGACCCAGCGCTTAGAAGCGATGGTCGGGTCGTCGAGCAACTGGAGCAGAACCTCCCGCCAGCTGAGGGGCGGTTGGGCGGCAGCAGCGGTGATGGGAAGGATGCCGGCAGCGGAAGCGGGCGGCAGCTGGTCCTCACGCCAGAGCCAGTGGGCCTGGATCTCGGAAGGGGGTTCAGAGAGCAGCTCGTGGTGGTTGATCGGCGTGTCGTCCGCCAGGGCGCTGGCCGGCACCTCAGCCGCCACCACACCGTGCTGGAGCACCCGCACCACGTTCTCCTGCAGCACCCGACCCACCACGGCCGCCTGCAGACCCCAGCGGGTGAAGCGGGCCATCAGGGCCGCCTCCGTGCCGGGCTTGACCACGAACAGCATCCGCTCCTGCGATTCGCTCAGCAGAAACTCGTAGGGGGTCATGCCGGTCTCACGGGCCGGGACCCGATCGAGGTCCAGTTCGATGCCCAGGCCCCCCTTGGCGGCCATCTCCGAGCAGCTGCAGGTGAGGCCGGCGGCGCCCATGTCCTGGGCGGCCACCACGTCACCGCTCTGAAAGGCCTCGAGGCAGGCCTCGATCAGCCCCTTCTCCAGGAAAGGGTCGCCCACCTGCACGGCGGGGCGATCATCGAGGGAGGCCTCGGTGAGCTCGGCACTGGCGAAGCTGGCGCCCCCCATGCCATCGCGGCCGGTGGTGCTGCCCACGTACACCACGGGATAGCCCACCCCCTCGGCCCCGGAGCAGACGATCTCCTCGGTTTCCATCAGCCCCAGGGCCATGGCATTCACCAGGGGGTTGCCGGAGTAGCTGGGGTCGAAGGCCACCTCGCCGCCCACGGTGGGCACGCCCACGCAGTTGCCGTAATGGGCGATGCCGGCCACCACGCCCTCCAGCAGACCCACATTGCGCTCCTCCTCCAAGGGCCCGAAGCGCAGGGCGTTGAGCAGGGCGATCGGCCGGGCGCCCATGGTGAAGATGTCGCGCAGGATGCCGCCCACGCCGGTGGCGGCGCCCTGAAACGGCTCCACCGCGGAGGGGTGGTTGTGGCTCTCGATCTTGAAGGCCAGCCGCTGCCCTTCGCCCAGATCCACCACACCGGCGTTCTCACCGGGGCCCACCAGGATGCGCGGACCGGTGGTGGGGAAACCCTGCAGCAGCGGCCGCGAGTTGCGGTAGCAACAGTGCTCCGACCACATCACCCCGAACATGCCCAACTCGGCCCGGTTGGGGGCGCGGCCGAGACGACGGCAGATTTCGTCGTAATCGGCCTGGCTGAGGTTCTCCTTCTTCAGCGCCTCGGGCACCGGGTAGTCGGGGGCCTCGAAGGGGGAGCCAGAAGAGGGGGAGGCCACCACGGCGCCGTTGCAACACCTTCCCAGTATCCGATCCGGGGGGATCAGATCCAGGGATCGTCGTCGTCGCGGCCGCGATAGCGATCCGGAGCAGGGGGAGCCTGCCTGGAGTCGCGCCGGGCGGTCCGCTGTGCCGGGCGCTCGTACGAGAGCGACGTCTCCGGCTCGTCCTCGGATTCATCCACCCAGTGATCCCGCGACCTGCCAGGGGGGCGGCTGAGGTCTACGTCCTCTTCCCTGTCGTCCGCAGTCGCTGCTTCGGGATCGTCCTCCCAGGCGGAGCGTCGGGAGTACTGGTCCTGCCAGGGGGGTTCCTCGAGCCACCCCTCCAAGCGATCCTCCAGTCGCCCTCCCGCCTGCTGAAACTGGTCCCGCAGACGCGAGGTCTCCTCCCCCACCTGCTCGCGCCAACGGCGCGACCGACGCAGAAACTCCTGACGCACACTGGCCCTCGCCAGCGGCAGGTCATCGAGACCCTGGAGAGCGGTGAACACCCGCCCAGGCTGCTGATCGACGATCCGGTCCGGACTGAGCCGCCAGCGACTGCTGCCGGGCAGGCGCGGATCACTGCGAGAGACCAGGTAATGGCGGATCCGACCGGTGCGCAGTTCCACGGCGGCATCGGCGACGCTGCCGAGCGGCTGACCCTCCCCGCCCAGCAGGGTGGCTTCGATCAGGGTGGGCAGGCGCTGGAGGGTCTCGGAATCGGTTTCCGCCGCTTCACCCCGCACAAAAGCCTCCTGCTCACTCAATCCCCGCAATTGATCAAGACGCCAGACCGTACGGAGCTGCCCGAAGGCCGAAGGGCGGCTGGCCCAACCGAGCACGCGGTGGACAGGAGGGTGCATCCAGGCGATCACGCCGGGGCCATGGTCGAGGCCCTGATCACATCGCACCCTCAGGCGCAGAAGATCGCTCAGCAGCAGTTGCTCGGGGAGATTCAACGCTTCAGTTGCGGACGCGTCAGTTGCGGATCTGAACCGGCATCACCAGATAGGTGAACGCCCCATCCTCGCCGACGGGAGAGAGCACCGCCGGTGTGGTGGGGGCATTGCTCTGAAGCACGACCCGGTCGGAAGCCATCGCCTTGAGACCATCGAGCAGGTACCGGACATTGAAGGCGATCTGGATCTCCTCGCCCTCGATTTCGGCGGCCAGGGCCTCGGAGCCACTGCCCACATCCTGGGCATCGGCACGGATCGTGACCTTGCCCGTCGCCGGATCGCTGCTCAGCTTCACCACGTTGTTGTGCTGATCTGCCAGCACCGCCACCCGCTCCAGAGCCGAGACAAAGGCGCGACGATCCAGAAGGATTCGACGGTTGAAGGAAGGGGGGATCAGCTGTCCGTAGTTGGGGTAGGTGCCATCGAGGCTGCGACTGGTGAGAACCTGATCGGCCCAGACCACCACCACCTGGCCCCGCTCACAGAAGAGGCTGAGCGGTTCGGTGGAGGGTCGGCCGGTGAGCAGCCGCTCCAGTTCCCGCAGCGAGCGGGCAGGCACGGTCACATCAAACGGTTCCCCCTCTTCCGAACCTTCTGCGCCATGCAGGGCGTGGTCGATCCGCAGTACCGCCAGACGATGGCCGTCGGTGGCGGCACATTCCAGACCTTCCCCCGCCAGCTGCAGATGCACGCCTGTGAGCAGCTGCTTGGCCTCATCGCCACTGCTGGCGAACAGGGTGGCCCGCAACCCCTTCACGAGGGCTTCGGAATCGATCCGGATCGGCGCACCGCTCTGCACCAGCGGCAGATCGGGAAAATCATCAGCCGGCATGCCACGCATCTGGTAGCTGCCGGAAAGGCTGGTGAGTTCCACCTGCTCCTCCCCCTCCGGACAGCTCAGCGTGATCGGGCTGTCGGACGACAGCCGCGAAACGATTTCGCCGAACAGACGGGCCGGCAGGGTGATGGCTCCGCTGCTCTCCACGGCCGCGGGAAGGCTGGTCTGAATGCCGAGGCTGAGGTCGTAGCCGGTGAGGCTGAGTCGACCGGTGGCGGCATCGGCGGTGAGCAGCACGTTGGCCAGCACCGGATGGGTGGGACGACCAGCCACAGCTCGACTGACCAGCTGAAGGCTGCTTGAGAGTTCCGCCTGGGAGCAGACCAGCTTCATGGGAGTCCGACCGGACAATGGCGAGCGGGCCCCACGGTTTCACAGCACGGACGAAAGCGCAACGGCTGGAAACCCGATGGAACTGTCTTCTGCTTTTTTCCTCCGTCACGATGACTAAACGGATTAAAAGCTTTAAGAAAAAAAGAAATCCGTAGTCGTAGGGGCAGGGGAAATCCGGAAAACCCGGCAGAAATGCAGGTGCCCACTGGGTTTATCCACCACAGCCCCTGGGGAATCCTGCGCTGGATCCGTTCCGTTGAAGCACTTTCCCCCCGATTCCCCGGCCTGGGGAAAACAACATGGATTCAGTGGTTGGTGACGACCCCCCGCCCTCCCCGACGGGAAGGGGTCTTTCCCCAGGATTTCCCTGGGCCGGATTGTCCACTGGGTGGCCGATCACCTCCATCGAAAACCCCCCGGAAGGCAGGCCTTCCGGGGGGCAGTGGGAAAAGAAAAGGGGGGAACGATCAGAAGCCCATCACCTTCGCCACCGTGGCCGTATCGGGATCGAGGCCGGTATGGAAGGTTGAATCGTTGTGTTCGATGGCGGTGGTGGGGTCCTTGAGGCCATTGCCGGTGAGTACGCAGACGACCGTGGCGCCGGCGGGCACCTCGTCGCGGCGCTTGATCAGTCCGGCCACCGAAGCCGCACTGGCGGGTTCACAGAACACCCCCTCACCGCTGCCCAGCAGTTTGTAGGCCTCGATGATCTCGGCATCGGTCACGGCCATGAAATCGCCGTTGCTCTCGGCCCTGGCCTTGAGGGCGTTTTCCTTGTTCACCGGATTGCCGATCCGAATTGCGGTGGCGATCGTGTCAGGTTGTTCCACCGTGTGGCCGAGCACCAGCGGTGCGGCACCGGCCGCCTGGAAGCCCATCATTCGGGGCAGCCGCCGGCAGTGGCCGGCGGTCTTGTATTCGTTGAAGCCCATCCAGTAGGCGCTGATGTTGCCGGCGTTGCCGACCGGGATGCACAGCCAGTCGGGGGCTTCCCCCAGAGCGTCCACCACCTCGAAGGCAGCCGTCTTCTGCCCCTGCAGGCGATAGGGGTTGAGGGAGTTCACCAGGGTGACCGGGTATTGCTCCGCCACTTCGCGCACGATTGCCAGGGCGCGGTCAAAGTTGCCCTTCACCGCCAGCACCTCGGCGCCGTAGAGCAGGGCCTGGGCCAGCTTGCCTTGGGCCACGTAGCCATCGGGAATCAGCACGAAGGCGCGCATGCCGCCGCGGCGGGCGTAGGCGGCGGCAGCGGCCGAGGTGTTGCCGGTGCTGGCGCAGATCACGGCCTCCGAGCCCGCTTCCCGGGCCTTGGAGATGGCCATGGTCATACCCCGGTCCTTGAAGGATCCCGTGGGGTTGAGGCCGTCGTATTTAAGAAAGACCTTCACTCCCTTTCCGATGCGCTCGGCAATCACCGGGGCGGGGATGAGTGGTGTGGCCCCTTCCCGCAGGGTGATCACCGGGGTAGCGGCGGACACGGGCAGCCAGGACCGATAGGCCTCGATCAGCCCCGGCCAGTCCTGCATGGTGGGTCGTTGACCCAGACGCCGCAGAGCATCAAGCACAGCCAAAGGGTCGGCTCAGGTCTGGACTGAATCTACGCCTTTAGGCAAACGCCTTCAGGGAGCGGTGGAAGTGGCCGAGCCGGGTGCCGTTGCAGGGGCGCTGCTGCCGTTGCTGCTGCCGCTGGATTCTCCCCGCAGACCATCCAGCGGCGATTCCGAGAAGAAGCGCACCAGATCGGAGATCGAGGAGGCCTTGCTCATCAGAGCCATCAGCGCCGGCACGTTCACTTCCAGATCCTTGTTGGGATAAGCCCGCAGAAAGGAAATGGCCGAAATGGATCCATTCCCCTCGGCGATCCCGAGCACCACGGCGGAGCGCATCGCGGGGACTCCGGCATCGGCGACCTTGAGGGGATAGAAGATCCGCGCCAGTCGGTCGAGAATCGCTTCACCGATGCGGGTGTTGAGAAGGCGGCTCACCAGCACCACCGGCAGGTTCACGGATTCATTGAGCAGCTTCGCCACCTCCTGGGGTTGCTGCTTTGAGAGCTTCAGCATGTCGCCGAGCAGTCCCCTGGCCTGGCCGGTGCTGGCCAGGTGTTCCAGGTCGGCCACAGGAAGGGAGCGCCGGAAGGCTCCGCTCACGAATACCAGGTTTTCGGCAGCCAGGGCAGAACTTCCCGAGCAGCAGAGGCCCAGGCCGAGAAGGGCTGCCAGGAGCCGTTGCCGCTTGCGCACAGAAGGAAGGAAGAGAACCTTCAATCTAGGCTGTCCTCCCGTGAGTCTCGTGGTTCACCGCCGGGCGGGAGTCACCAGAACGTCGCGCAGCAGCCGGACCACTCCCCGTTCGGCCAGGCCGCGTGCCACATCCAGTCCCATGCGGCGCAGGTCCGGTTCCCCCAGCACCCGTGGCAATCTCCGCAGCAGCACCTGGGGTTCAAAGCCTGGCAGGTCCTTCAGGATCGTCACCAGTTGACGCACCGGTTCGAGATTCAGCAGCGGTTCGGCCGCCAGGGGTTCGAGCAGTTCCACCCGCTCCCGCAGGCCCGGAGGCTGGAGGGGCCGCGGCAGGCGCCTGCCCAGTTGGAGGGTGGTGCGCCAGGCCAGGGAATCCATCTGTTCGACCACGCCATCAACCAGCTGTTGACGCAGCAGGCCGCCATGGGGCGAAAACAGAAAATCGAGCACCTGATCAAGCAGGCCTTCAAGATCCAGTTGTTCCTGCAGGGAGGCACTGCCGATCAGGTTTTCGAGGCGCTGCCAGCGGAAATCGTCTCCATCGAACAACATTTCCCTCAGGCTGCTGCGCAACTCGGGATCGGAATCCTCCATCAGACGCCGGGCGAAGTAGGGATAAGCAGCTCCCAGGATCTTGAATTCGGGGTCGACGCTGAGGGCAATTCCTTCCAGGGTCACCAGGGAGCGGATGATCAGGGCGTAGTAAGGAGGAACCTGGAAGGGAAACTTGTACATCACCCCCGAAAGATCATCGGTCACCGCCTTGAAGTCGAGCTTGCTCACCCCCATCTCCAGTGCTTGCCCGAATACGGATTCAAAGGCCGGCACAATCGGTTCGAGATTCACTTCCTGCCCCAGAAAGCCGAGCTTCACGAAGTCCTTCGATAGGGCGGGGAAGTTGCGATTGACCAAATGCACAACCGCCTGGATCAGCCCGGTTCGTGATTCCCGTGAAACCTCGCTCATCATGCCGAAATCGAGATAGGCAAGCCGACCATCGGGCAGGGCCAGCAGATTTCCTGGATGGGGATCGGCATGGAAAAAGCCATGCTCGAGAAGTTGCTGGAGGCTGCAGTTCACCCCCACTTCCACCATTTCATCGGGATCGATTCCCAGCGCTTTCACCGCCTCGAGGTTGGTGAGCTTCACACCATCGATCCACTCCATCGTGAGCACCCTTCGACTGGTGGCGTGGCGGTGAATGGCGGGAACGGCGATGCGAGGGTTGTGCTGATGAAGAGTGGCAAACTTTTCGGCGTTACTGGCTTCATTGCAGTAGTCCATCTCCTCAAACACACGCCTTCCCAGCTCGTCGATTAGGCCCACGAGGTCGCTGCGGATCAGGCCGATGTTTTGGTTAAGCCAGCCTGCGATATTGCGTACGATGTAGAGATCAAGGGTGATCTGTTCGCGCAGTCCGGGGCGTTGCACCTTCACCGCCACCTTCTGCCCTCCCTTGAGCACACCACGGTGTACCTGGCCGAGGGAGGCGGCGGAGATCGGTTCGCGGTCCAGCTGCTCGTAGATCTCGTGCACCGGAGCCCCGAGATCCTCTTCGATGCAGGCCATGGCCAGGCCGCTGTCGAAGCCGGGGAGCTGGTCCTGCAATGCTGCTAATTCCTCCAGCAGCACGGGCGGAATGATGTCCGGTCGGGTGGAGAGGGCCTGGCCTGCCTTGATGAAGGCAGGCCCCAGATCGGTGAGCAGCTGGGCGCATTCCCGGGCCCGGAATCGGGCCCTGTTCTGGTTGGCCAGCTGGCCGGTGAACCAGTCGCCGGCCACGCCCAGCAGATACAGACCGATCGGAATCAGGGTCTGCCAGAGCCGTCGCAGCAGCCTTTGGGGATGGCCGGCATAGAGACGGGTGATCGCCTCCGGGTCGTAGCTCAGCAGCCCTGCCACCTCCAGAAAATCACCGAGCTCCGGGCTGCTCTGTGCGGTTCGGGTGGCTGGCGCAGGCTCCGGGAGAGTGGGGGTCGCTGGACCCGCCTCGGCTTCTTCCTGGTCGCCCTGTACCGCCCTGCGCATCGCCGCGGTGGCAGCTTCGACTGGCGTGCGAACCATGGTGGATGGTGCGAACCGGCTGGACCCCCCTTCTAAACGAAAGAGACAGCCGCTACGGTCGGTTCTGCCACGGGGGACTGCGGTGCTCACGGGTCTGAGCCTGGAGAACATCGCTCTGATCGAACGTCTGGAACTGGCGTTCGGTGAGGGCTTCACGGTGCTCACCGGGGAGACCGGTGCTGGCAAATCGATTCTTCTGGATGCTCTCGATGCCCTGCTGGGGGGTGCCCAGGGCAGCCAGGGGGCCCGGCTGCTGCGTCGTGGCACCGACCGCGGCCGGATCGAGGCAAGTTTCCGGTTGACCCCTCCGGTGATTTCCTGGCTCGCGCAGCAGGAGCTCGAGGCGGAAGAGGAGGAGCTGCTGCTCAGCCGCGACTGGCGGTTGCAGGACGACCGGCTTTCCAGTCGTCATCGCCTCAACGGGGTGGCCGTGAGCCGTGCCCAGGTGCTGCAGCTGCGACCGCTGTTGCTGGATCTCACCGTTCAGGGGCAGACCCAGCAGTTGGCACGGCCGGGTCAGCAGCGTCGCTGGTTGGATCGGTTCGCCGGCCAGCCCCTGTTGACCCAGCTCGAGGCGGTCCGGGCGGGGCACCGGGCCTGGCGACAGACCCATGGGCTGCTGGAGGCTGCCCGCACCGACCGGGAGCGGCTGGAGCAGGATCGCCAGCAGCAGGAGCAGTTGCTGGAGGATCTGGAGGCCGCCCTACTCGAGGATCCCCAGGAACGGCGCCGCCTGCAGATCGAGCAGGATCGACTGGCCCATGGGGTACGGCTCCAGGAGGGGGTGATGGCCCTGGTCGGCAGGCTGGTGGAGGGAGCCGATGCAGCCCCCTCAGCCCTCGACCATCTGGCCGCCTGTGAGCAGGAACTGCAGACGATGGAAGGGTTGGATCCCAGCCTGGGCCCTCTCTGCGGCCAGTGCAGCGATGCCCTTGCTGCCCTCCAGGATCTGGCCAGGGATCTGGATCGCTATGGCGCCGGCCTCGAGAGTGATCCGGGTTCCTTGGCGGAGCTGCAGGAGCGCATGGCCCAGCTGAAGGCCCTGGAGCGGCGCCATGGCCGGGAGCTGCCGGAATTGATCCAACTCCGCGATCAGCTGCGCGAACAACTGGGTTCCGGGGGGGCGTCGGCGTCGCTGGCGGCCCTGGAGCAGGCCGAGGCCGTTGCCCGGGCGGAGCGCGATCGGCGCAACGCAGACCTCAGCGCCAGCCGGGCCCTGGCCGCCCGTTCCCTCGAGGAGCAGTTGATGGCGGCCCTGCGGCCGATGGGGCTGGCCAATGTGCGCTTCGCCGTTTCTCTGGAACCGGAAGCACCCGGGGAGGAGGGTGCTGATTCCGTTCGTTTCCTTTTTTCGGCCAATCCGGGCCAGTCGCTCGCTCCGCTGGCGGAGGTGGCCTCCGGCGGAGAGATGAGCCGGTTTCTGCTCGCTCTCAAGACCTGCCTGGCCGCCGCTGATCCCCATGTGACCTTGCTGTTCGACGAAATCGACAGCGGCGTCAGTGGACGGGTGAGTGGTGCTATGGCCGATCTGCTGCGTCAGCTGGCCCAGCGGCGGCAGGTGTTTTGCGTGACCCATCAGCCCCTGGTGGCTGCCGCGGCCGACCACCATTTCAAGGTGGCCAAGCAGGTGGAGCAAGGCACCACCCATACGCGAGTGTCCCAACTGCGGGACACTCGCGCCCGGCAGGCGGAATTGGCGGAACTGGCCGGAGGCGATTCCGGCGAAGCCCGCAGCTACGCAGCCAGCCTGCTGGAGAAGGGCGGCGGGGCCGAAGCCATGGCGGCCCGAGCCCGCAGCAAGGGCCCATGAAAAACCCCAGCTCTCCCACGCCGCTCTCTGATTTCCTCAGCTTCCTGCTGGGGGGAGTGCTTCTGGCGATGGGGGTCTTTCTTTTCTTCAATCAGGTGGTGGTGGGCACCGGTGCCTGCGCCAGCCTCCGGGGTTGGGGCCGCTGGGGGGGAACCGGCGGGATGCTTTTCGGGGCCGAGGGTCAGGGCATCGGTCTGTTGATGCTTCCCCTGAGCCTCGGGGTAGCTCTGCTCTTCACCCTGCGCAGACAGCGCTGGGGGTGGTTCCTGATTCTTTCTTCCCTCGGGGCCCTGGCCGCCTCGGTGCTTCAGAACCTCTCGGCCTGCTTCCAGCCCACCAGCCTCTGGAATCTGATCGTGATGATGGCCCTGATCGGATCGGGCGCCGGTCTGATGTTCCGGGCTATCCGCGCCTACGACGGCGCCGATTCCGGCGACTGAAGCAAAGTTCAGCGATGGCCCCTGATCCCTCGGAAGCTCGCCTGCGCCGTCGCCTGCACCAGCTGGAGGGGGTGCCTCGCCGCCAGTGGGGAAACGCCCTTTTCGCCGTTGGCTCCCTCTGTTGCGGGGCGCTTCTGTTTCACCTGCTGCGCAGTCCCGCCCTCCCCCAGCTGCTGGGTGTGCGGCTGCCGGCTTCGCTGGGGCGTGCGCTGCCGGCGGCAGCGGATTCCGGTCGCCAGGGCTGGAGCCTCGAAACTGGGGCGGATCACCAGGTGTTGCAGGGTCGGCTGCGGGCAGCGGATCGTGGGATCGACCGCAGCGCCGAATGGCAGTCGATCCAGACCCTGCTGAAGGCCCTGGCGGAGCGCCGCATTGCGGTGGAGGTGAGCTCTGCCGCCAAGGGGTTCAACGGTGGTGAGTGGTTGCCGCAGCAGCGCCGCCTCCGTCTTCGCCATGGCCTGATGGCGGAAGGCACCGCCGCCTTTTCCCATGGGCTGGCGGTTCAGACCGCCCATGTGGCCCAGTCGTGCCAGGCGGGGGGGCCGGGGCGGTCCCCCCAGCTGCTGGGGGTGCCGATCGAGGTGGGGCCCGGCATCCAGGAACGCTTGGATCGCGAGGCCGTGCCGGAGGCCCTCCAGCCCCTGGAGCTCGAAGCGGAAAGCCTGGCCCGGCAGCCCGGCCGGGTGCTGGCGTTGCTGGCGCAGACCTGCCCTGCCGCGTCCAGGGGCTGGTTGATCAGGGGGCCAGGATCCTGAGCTTCACCGTGAAGTGTCGGTCTATCGAGTTGGGTCCTTCCCAGACCCGCCAATGCCGCAGGCTCAGGCGGGTGGCCCCTGGTCTGAGGCAGCGGAACAGAAAGGCATGCTGCAGCGGTCCTCCCACAAGGGGAGGTCTCCTGGGTGTCTGTTCCAAAGGGGGTTCCGGCCGCGGTTGGTTGCCCAGTGACTTCAGCCGGGTGGGATCGATCTCCTCGATCTGCCAGCTGTAGCCGGTGCCTGCGGATTCCCGCAGCATGATCCGCAGCTGATCGCCACTTCGCATGGTCAGGGTCCGGTTGTTGTCGCGTTCGATCAGGGTGATCGGCTCTGGGCCCTGATCCGGCGGAGCTGCCAGGCCTGGCGGTGGCCAGAAGCCTCCGCAGCCGATCAGCATGGCAAGGCCTGGCAGGGCTCGCAGCGAATGCATGGGCACAGAACTGGCCAACGGTCACCCCCCCTAGAATCACCTGCTGCCGAAGGCTTTTCATGCCGCGCGCCAGCGCCGGGTCCACCACCAAGACCACGGCCGCCCTGCATGCCCTCACCGGAGGCAGTCTGGAAGACGTGATCCGGGTGCGCGGCGCCCGTCAACACAACCTTCGCAACGTGGATCTGACGATCCCCCGCAACCGTCTGGTGGTGTTCACCGGGGTCAGCGGCAGCGGCAAGAGCTCCCTGGCGTTCGACACGATCTTTGCCGAGGGCCAGCGCCGCTATGTGGAGAGCCTCTCCGCCTATGCCCGCCAGTTCCTCGGCCAGGTGGACAAGCCCGATGTGGACGCGATCGAAGGGCTTTCCCCGGCGATCTCGATCGATCAGAAATCCACCAGCCACAACCCCCGTTCCACCGTGGGCACGGTGACGGAGATCCAGGACTATCTCCGCCTGCTCTATGGGCGAGCCGGCGAACCCCATTGTCCCCAGTGCGAGCGCTCGATCCGGCCCCAGACCATCGACGAGATGGTGGACCAGATCCTCACCCTGCCGGAGGGCTGTCGATATCAGCTGCTGGCACCGGTGGTGCGGGGCAAGAAGGGAACCCACGTGAAGTTGCTTTCCGGCCTGGTGGCCGAAGGTTTTGCCCGGGTGCGGATCAATGGCGAGGTGCGCGAGCTGGCCGACAACATCGAGCTCGACAAGAACCACGCCCACAACATCGAAGTGGTGGTGGATCGGCTCGTGGCCCGGGAGGGGATCCAGGAGCGGCTCACCGATTCCCTGCGCACGGCCCTGAAGCGGGGCGAGGGGCTGGCCCTGGTGGAGGTGGTTCCCAAGGGGGAGGAGCCCCTGCCCGATGGCGTGGAGCGGGAACGGCTCTATTCCGAGAATTTCGCCTGTCCGGTGCACGGGGCGGTGATGGAGGAACTCTCGCCGCGCCTATTTTCATTCAACAGCCCCTACGGTGCCTGCTCCGATTGCCATGGGATCGGTCACCTGCGCAAGTTCACGATGGAGCGGGTGGTGCCCGATCCTTCCCTTCCGGTGTATGCGGCGATCGCCCCCTGGAGTGACAAGGACAACTCTTATTACTTCTCGCTGATCTACAGCGTGGGAGAAGCCTTCGGCTTCGAGATCAAGACCCCCTGGAATCAACTCACGGCGGAGCAGCAGGAGGCCCTCCTCAACGGCAGCAAGGAACCGATCGTGATCCAGGCGGACAGCCGCTACCGCAAGGGGCAGTCCTATACCCGGCCGTTTGAGGGAATCCTGCCGATTCTGGAGCGGCAGCTGCGTGATGCCAGTGGCGAGTCGGTGCGCCAGAAGCTGGAGAAATATCTGGAGATGGTGCCCTGCGCCACCTGTCGCGGCCTGAGGCTCCGCCCCGAGGCCCTGGCGGTGAAGGTGGGCCCTTATGCCATCCATGAGCTCACGGCGGTGAGCGTGGCCGAGAGCCTCAGCCGGATCGAGGCGTTGATGGGGGTGGGGGAAAGCGAGGCCCGGGGTCCGCTGCTGAGTGAACGCCAGATCCAGATCGGCGATCTGGTGTTACGGGAGATCAGGATGCGGCTCCGGTTTCTGTTGGATGTGGGCCTGGATTACCTCAGCCTTGATCGCCCCGCCATGACCCTCAGCGGTGGCGAGGCCCAGCGGATCCGGCTGGCCACCCAGATCGGCGCCGGGCTCACCGGGGTGCTCTACGTGCTGGATGAGCCCAGCATCGGCCTGCACCAGCGAGACAACGACCGCCTGCTGGCCACCCTGCTCAAACTGCGGGACCTGGGGAACACCTTGATCGTGGTCGAGCACGACGAGGACACGATCCGTGCGGCGGACCATCTGGTGGATATCGGTCCCGGAGCCGGCGTGCACGGGGGGCACATCGTGGCCGAAGGCAGCCTGGCCAATCTGCTGGCCGCCGAGGAGTCGCTCACCGGTGCCTATCTCAGCGGCCGCCGTTCCATTCCCACGCCGGCGCAGCGGCGTGATGCGGGCAGCCGGCGGCTGACGCTGCAGAACTGCAGCCGCAACAATCTCACCGGCATCGATGTGGAGATCCCGTTGGGCCGGTTGGTGTGTGTCACCGGGGTCAGCGGCAGCGGCAAGAGCACATTGGTGAATGAGCTGCTTCATCCCGCCCTGGAGCACCAGCTGGGTCTGAAGGTTCCCTTCCCCGCCGGCCTGGGGGAACTGCGGGGCATCAAGGCGATCGACAAGGTGATCGTGATCGACCAATCCCCGATCGGCCGCACCCCCCGCTCCAACCCCGCCACGTATACCGGCGCTTTTGATCCGATCCGTCAGGTGTTCGCCGCCACGGTGGAGGCCAAGGCCCGCGGCTACCAGGTGGGCCAGTTCAGCTTCAACGTCAAGGGAGGACGTTGTGAGGCCTGCAGCGGCCAGGGCGTGAACGTGATCGAGATGAATTTCCTCCCCGATGTGTATGTGCAGTGCGACGTCTGCAAGGGTGCCCGATATAACCGGGAAACGTTGCAGGTGACTTATAAGGGCCACACCATCGCCGATGTGCTGGAGATGACGGTGGAGCAGGCCGCCGACGTCTTCTCCGCCATTCCCCAGGCTGCCGAACGGCTGCGCACCCTGGTGGATGTGGGCCTGGGCTACGTGAAGCTGGGTCAGCCCGCCCCCACTCTCTCCGGCGGCGAAGCCCAGCGCGTCAAGTTGGCCACCGAGCTCTCCAAGCGCGCCACCGGCAAGACGCTCTATCTGATCGATGAACCCACCACCGGCCTGAGCTTCTACGACGTGCACAAGTTGATGGATGTGATGCAGCGTCTGGTGGACAAAGGCAACTCGATCCTGGTGATCGAACACAACCTCGATGTGATCCGCTGTGCCGATTGGATCGTGGATCTGGGTCCTGATGGGGGCGATAAGGGCGGCGAGATCGTGGTGGTTGGCACCCCTGAAACGGTGGCAGAGCATCCCACCAGCCACACGGGCAAGTACCTCAAGCAGGTGCTGGAGCAGCATCCGCCGCAGGTGGTGGCGGCCTGAGGCGCTGCTGCCACCACCGGCTGCCTCTGCCTTTCCGCCCTAGTCTCCTGAACCTGGTTCTGCTGGTCCGCCTGTGTTCACGCTGCGTTTCGCTCGGGTTGGCAGGGGCGGTCGCCGGCTGATCGCGCTGCTGGGGGCTGCCGTGCTTTTGCCCGGGGTGCTGGCGCCGCGGGCCCGGGCGCTGGAGGTGGTGGAGCTGCGGCTGCCGGTGCTCGAAACCTCGTTCACCGTGAAGGTGAGTGAGCTGGGAGATCCCGATCGCATGTTCAACGGCAACAGCGACCTGGCGGAGCTGGATCGGGCCAGCCACGGGTCGCTGGGGCGCCGCATGACCGAGTTGTTCCGTACCCCGCTGCCGGTGCAGACCACGGCCCTTGTGCAGCAGGCGGTTGGCACTCCGTTGCTGGAGCAGGCTTTGCTGGCGGCTTCCACCCTCGGTTCGATCGATGGTCTGCCGGTGAAGCTGGATGCCGGTAACCAGCTGGCGGTGGCACTGCAGAAGGCTGCCGCTGGTGGGGAACTCACCGTGGTGGGCTTCCTGCAGGCTCTGCCTGGCCATTCCGCCACCCTCGATCTGGAGAGGGCTCTCAATGGTCTGCGCCGGCTCAAGGATCAGCAGACCCGGGCCGCCCAGATCACCACCACCAGGCAGCCCCAGGCGGTGGATCCGGCGCTCTCCCGACCCGGACCCCTGACGCCCGTGCGCAGTACGGCCACGGTGGTGGTGAAGCATCGCCCCAGGCCGCTGGAGCTGGTGGTGCTGCAGCCTTCCAGCGGCGGCAATGGCCGGCTGGTGGTGATCTCCCATGGTCTCTGGGATGGGCCCGAGAGTTTCGAGGGCTGGGCCCAGCACCTTGCCAGTCATGGATACACGGTTCTGCTGCCTGTGCATCCAGGCAGCGACAGCACCCAGCAGCAGGCGATGCTCTCCGGCAAGGTGCCGCCACCGACGCCTTCCGAACTGCGGTATCGCCCTCTGGATGTGAGTGCCGTGCTGGATGCCGCCGCCCAGGGGCGCATCGCCGGACTGGGAAGGGTTGCGGCCGATCGGGTGGTGGTGATGGGCCATTCCTGGGGGGCCACTACGGCCCTGCAGCTGGCGGGGGCCACCCCCAGCTCCCATCGGCTGCGGGAACGCTGCCGCAAGCTCGATGACCCCGATCGCAACCTCAGCTGGGTGCTGCAGTGCAGCTTCCTGGATTCCGCTGACCGCGCCGGCCTGGCGGATCGCCGTGTCATCGCCGTGGCGGCCGTGAGCCCTCCCCTCAACCTGCTGTTCGATCAGCGGGCCGGTCATGCGATGACGGCTCGGGGTCTGATCGTCACCGGCAGTCGTGACTGGGTGGTGCCTCCGGATCCGGAGGCAATCTCCCGGTTCGAGGGCACCGAGGAAAACGGTCACAACCTGGTGGTGGTCCGCGGTGGTGATCACTTCAATATGCGAGGCCCCCTCCAGAACGGCGGTGGGCCCCTGCGGGCCCTTCTGGTGGCATGGGCCGATGCCGCCTTCGCCGCTGGGGCTGCGGTTACGCCGAGCCCCAACACGCCTCCCCTGCTCACGCCCCAGCAGGGCTGGGGTGAGACCACCATGCCGATGGTGCTGCTGACGGCGTCGGATCGGCGCCGTTGATGGCCTGAACCGCCCCCGGATCGGCCTGCTGCAGCCCATCTGCAGCACGTCTCATCTGCTGCGGCCTCCTTGCCGCTCGGGTTGCACCCCCGGTGTCGCTCCTGGCTAAGGGAGTGCCAGCCGTCCTCGGGCTGCGTTGGGTCTGGTCGTTCTGCATCTCCAACTCCATGGCCTGTTCCGTGGCCAGGACCTGGAACTCGGCCGTGATCCCGATACCGGCGGCCAGTCCACCTACGTGCTCGAGCTGGCCCGGAGTCTGGCGGTCCGCCCTGAAGTGGAACGGGTGGAGGTGATCAGCCGCCTCCTCCACGACCGCCGCCTCGCCGTGGATTACGCCAGGCCCCTGGAGCCCGTGCTGCCGGATCTGTTGATCCGCCGCTTCGCCTTCGGCCCTCGTCGTTACCTGCGCAAGGAGCTGCTCTGGCCCCACCTGGACGGGTTGGCCGACAGCCTGGTGGAGCATCTGCAGGCCCAACCGCGTCTTCCGGACTGGATTCATGCCCACTATGCGGACGCCGGGTATGTGGGGGCGTTGCTGCGTTCCCGTCTGGGGGTGCCGTTGGTGTTCACCGGCCATTCCCTGGGCCGGGAGAAGCGGCGCCGCCTGATGGCCTCTGGTCTCGATCCCCGCCAGATCGATGCGCAGTACGCCATGGCCCGTCGGATCGAGGCGGAGGAGCTGGCTCTCGCCCACAGCGATCTGGTGATCACCAGCACCCAGCAGGAACTGGAGCACCAATACGCCCGCTACCGCTGTTTCCGCAGCGAGCGGGCTCGGGTGATCCCCCCCGGGGTGGACGGGCGGTTGTTCTTCCCTCCCCAGCGCGGTCTGGAGGAAAGGGGTGTGGAGGCTCTGTTGCAGCCCTTTCTGCGTGAACCGGCACGCCCACCGGTGCTCACCATCTGCCGGGCGGATCACCGCAAGAACATTCCTGCCCTGGTGGAGGCCTTCGGTCGGTCCCGTCTGCTGCGCGAGCGGCACAACCTGGTGCTGGTGCTGGGCTGTCGCACGGATCCCCGCCAGTTGGACCGCACACCACGGGAGGTGATTCAGCAGGTGTTCGAGCTGGTGGATCGTTTCGATCTCTATGGCCAGGTGGCCTATCCCAAACAGCATCGGCGGGATCAGATTCCGGGGATCTATCGCTGGGCGTCGCGGCGTCGCGGCGTGTTCGTGAATCCCGCCCTCACCGAACCCTTCGGTCTCACCCTGCTGGAAGCGGCGGCCTCCGGTCTGCCCGTGGTCGCCACCGATGATGGTGGTCCCCGTGACATCCTCCACAGCTGTCAGAACGGCCTGCTGGTGGACGTTTCCGATCGGGAAGCGCTGCAGCGGGCGATGGAGGAAAGCTTTGGTCCCCCTTCACGCTGGAGCCGCTGGCGTGACAACGGCATCGAGGCAGTGAGCCGTCATTTCAGCTGGGATGCCCACGGCTGTCGGTATCTGGGGGAAGTGCAGGCCTGCTGCCGGACCCTGCATGCTTCCGCAGCGATGGGTGGTCAACCCAGAAGCGTGCCTCAGGGAGTCGGTTCCTCGCCGCTGCCGGTGGGATGCTGCTGGTTGGAATCCGGCATCCAGTAGCTCAGCTCGTCCTGCCAGTAGACCCGCCCTGGCAGGCGCTCGGTGCTCAGCTTGGAGTGCGAGAGCGTGCCCATCAGCTGGCTGAGTTCGATCGGGGAGAGATCGGTGTGGATGTCTTCCCCGGCAATCTGAAGAAGCCTGGGAAGCTGGGCCAGGGCGCCCGGCTGGGCCAGTTTCCGGAACACCTGGTTGATGGCTTGGCGCTGGCGTTCCATCCGGCCCAGATCCCCCATCTCGTCGTGGCGGAAGCGCAGGAAGCCCTCCAGTTCCTTGCCTTGGAGCACCTGCGGTCCGGGGTAGAGATCGATGTAAAGGCCCTGGCTGTTGTCGACGTAGTACATCCGCTTGGGTACGTCGATCTCAACGCCCCCGAGGGCATCGGCCACGTGGACCACGGCGTCCAGATTGACCTTCAGGTGACGCCGTACAGGCATCCCCACCAGTCGGGAAATCTCTTCCTTGGCGGCATCCACCCCTGCGGAGCCATAGAGGGCATTGGCCTTGACCACGCCCAGTTTTTCCGTTTCGACGAAGGTGTCCCGGGGTACCTGCAGAATTCGGGTGATGCCGTTTTTCACCTGCAGGGTGAACATCACATCGGTGTTGCCCCCCACCTGATCGCTGCCCAGCACCAGGATGGGACGATTGCCGATGACCAGGAGGGGATTGAGCATCGTCGCCAGGGCGGCGGGGTTGGGCATCACACCGGCCAGCAGGCCCGCCACACGCTGGGGTGACTGTTGGGCCAGGCCGAAGCCCAGGGCAAGGCCGAGGGCGAAGGGCAGCAAGGGCATCCGGCGGCGGCGTGGAGCCGGCTGCTGGGAGGTTTCGCGGCGGCTGAGCAGTTCGGGTACGGCGGCAAGGGAGCCTGCCCTGCCGGCTCTGCCCCTCGGGCGGCGCGGCAGCGGCGTATGGGGTTGGACCTGGCTCATGATCAACCGCTCAGGGGCGCACCATAAGGCTCAACCATCCGTAACACCAGAGGCGTCGACGGTTTTCGGGCTTGCCAACACCTGCACGGCGGCAGCGGCGGCATCCGCCCGCCGCCGGGCCTCCTGCTCATCCATCCCCCGGGCCAGGGCCACACCCATGCGTCGATGGGGCCTGGCATCGGGCTTGCCGAACAGCAGAACCTGGGTATCCACCTCGGCCAGGGCCTGCTCCAGGCCTGTGTAGTGCACTTCCTCACCGCTCGTTTGCGCCAGGATCACCCGGCTTGCGGCGGCCCCGAGTGAGCGGATCTCCGGGATCGGCAGGCCGAGCACGGCCCGCAGATGGAGCTCGAATTCACTCAGGTTCTGGCCCGTCAGGGTGACCAGGCCCGTGTCGTGGGGACGGGGCGAAAGCTCGGAGAACACCACCTCTTCTTCTCCCGGGGCGCCGCAGAGAAAGAACTCCACCCCAAACAGTCCGGCGCCCCCCAGTTCATCCGTCACGGTCTTCGCCATCGCCTGGGCTGCCGCCAGCTGATCTGCCCCCAGCCGTGCCGGCTGCCAGCTGCACTGGTAATCCCCCCTTTCCTGGATGTGACCGATCGGCGGGCAGAACAGGGTGGGACCTTCCCACTGTTTGACGGTGAGCAGGGTGATCTCCAGATCGAACCGCAGGAATTCCTCCACGATCACCCGGGTTCCGGCGCCGCGAGCCCCCGCCATCGCTGCCTTCCAGGCTGCGGCGAGCTCTTCCGGCCGGTTCACCACGCTCTGGCCCTTGCCGGAGGAACTCATCACCGGCTTCACCACCACCGGCCATTCAAGCGGTGCCGCGGCGGCGGCCAGCTGCTCGGCGCTTTCGGCGTAGGCGAAGCGGGCCGTCCGCAGGCCCAGGCGGGTGGCGGCCAGGTCGCGGATCCGGTCGCGATTCATGGTCACCGCCGTGGCCCGGGCGGTGGGGATCACGGTGATGCCTTCGGCTTCCAGATCGGCGAGGGCGTCCACCGCCAGCGCTTCGATCTCCGGGATCACCAGATCGGGTCGATGCCGCCGCACCACAGCTCGCAGGGCCTCGGAATCGGTCATGGTCACCACTTCCGCCGTGTCCGCCACCTGCATGGCGGGAGCCCCCGGGTAGCGGTCCACGGCGATCACGCGGCAGCCCAGTCGCTGGGCCGCAATCGCCACCTCCTTGCCCAGTTCGCCGCTGCCGAGAAGCATCACTGTGCGGGGAAAGGCGGGAGGCATCGGACCATTCGCGAACCTGAGGGATCCTGCCGCTTCCTGGGTCCGGATCGTCCTTTAGCGTGCCGCGATGAGGATTTTCCCCCTACCCCTGCCGCCCGCTTTCCAGACCGCCGGTGATGCGGCCAACGGGCTCCTGCCTTTCGGCTGGAGTGTGGCTGATTTCCAGAAGTGGACGCTGATCTACCTGGGCCTCTCCTCCCTGGCCTTTGTGGTGGTCTGGGTTGTGGGGTATCTGCGCCGGCGCTGAAGGGGTCAGTCCTCGAGCATGGTGAGCTGTCGTTCGGGCGATTCCTCGCTCACGAATCCATAGGCCTCGAACACGGCCGGATCGGGATGGGTGATCCGTTGGCCCTGCTGGTCCCGTTCCAGGCAGAACCCTTCGGCGGCCATCCTTCGCATCAGCGCTGCGGCTTCCTCAAACCGTGCTGCCATCGCATCGAGACTGGCGCAGTCGGCGGTGAGGCCCGTTTCCTTCCAGGTGAAATAGGCCATGGCGGAGAGTCCGGACGGGGGGCCGGGTGGCGCTCAGGGTCGCAGCACCAGACCCAGGAGAACCAGTATCGCGCTGACGCCCCAGAAGGAGAGCACCACCCCCTGTTCGGGCAGGCCACCGAGTTCGAAGTGGTGGTGCAGCGGGGCCATCCGGAACAGGCGGCGCCCCTGGCCGTTCGTGCCTTTGGTGGCCTTGAACACCCACACCTGAAGAATTACGGAAACCGATTCGGCCAGGAAGATACCGCCCATCAGCAGAAGCGGCCAGAGGCTGTTGCTGAGCAGGGCCACGGCGGAAAGGGCGGCGCCCATGGCCAGGGAGCCGGTGTCGCCCATGAACACCCTGGCCGGATGGCGATTCTGGCTGAGGAAACCGAGCCAGCAACCAGCCATGGCCAGGCAGAACGCCGCCAAGGCCGGATCGCCGCCGTTGCCCCGCAGCATCAGTTGCAGCCCCATGCCGGTGAACACCACGGCACCGCAACCGGCGGCCAGGCCGTCGAGACCATCGGTGAGATTGGTGGCGTTGCTCTCGGCCAGGAAAACGAACAGTCCCAGGGGCCAGATCAGCAGGCCGAGGGGCAGAACCCAGCCGAAGGGAAGACCAACATCACCGGGGCTGCCCCCCCCCAGCCAGCCTCCCAGCCCTGCCCAGAGCAGAAATACCAGGGCCACCGCCGCCTGGAGGAGCAGCTTGCCGCGGGGGGTGAGGCCGGTGTTGGTGCGTTTGGTGAGGCTTCGCCAGTCGTCCACGGCGCCGATCGCCATGTAGGCAAGGGTGACGGCGGCGACGGCCACCAGCCTGGGATCACCCGGGCTGGTTAGCGCGCCGACAAGCACCCCCACCGGCACCACCATCAGACCCCCCATGGTGGGGGTGCCCGCCTTGCTGAGATGGCCTTGGGGGCCTTCCTCACGGATCACCTGGCCCAGCTTGAGGCGGCGCAGCCTGGGCACGCCCAAGGCCACCATCCCGGCGCTGGCCAGGGCGGACACCACCAACGGCAGGGTGAGCATGGACCCTGGAACCAGGCCGTCGCTGAGCAGGCAGGCTCCCAGAACGATCAGGGCCAGCACGCCCGCAGTGATCCTGCCGTCGGGGGTAGTCATCACGTCGTGCCGGTTCAGTCTTCCCAGTCTTCTTCGGGCTGGTCGTCGGCCTGGTTGTAGTCCTCCTTCTCTCCCATCAGCGCGGAGAGCTCCTCCTCCTCCACGGTGCTGACATCGGTGGCGGCTGTCTCCTCGTCCGCCACGAGGCGTCCGCTGGCCTCGAGCAGGCTCAGCAGGTCCGGTTCATCCCGCAGGGGCAGGACCGGCGCTGGCTCATCCCGCCGGTAGCGGGTCAGGGAAGGATTGATGGTGTCGAGGATGCTCATGCCTTCGGGCGGTATTGACCTGTTGAGGCCTGGACGAGGACGGTGCCGGTGGCATGTCAGGGTGCCGGTCCGGGCCAGAGCTCACAGCTGTTTCGGCAGCTGCTTCGGCAGGATTCGATTCTCCACCCTACCTCCTTGAGCTGATGAGCTTCGCCAAGCTGTTGCAGGTGGCTGCCGTCTGGGCCCTCTCGCTCGGGTTGAGTGCCCTGCTGGTGGCGGCCGGACAGCGCTGGCCCCAGCCGCCGGAGCTGCGGCCTGCTCTGGTGTGGAGCCTGGTGTGGCTGCCGCCCCTGGTGATGGCCCTGTGGTTGGTGGGTCGCTGGCGACTGCCGGGGGCCGGTCAGGAGGGAGAATCGGTCGATCGTGCGCAGGAGACGCGTTGATGGGTCGGGCAAAGAAGGCGGTGCTGGCCTATTCAGGCGGAGTGGATACCAGCGTCTGCATCCCCTATCTCAGGAACGAGTGGGGTGTGGAGGAGGTGATCACCTTCGCCGCCGACCTGGGCCAGGGCGATGAGCTGGAGCCGATCCGCCAGAAGGCACTGAATTCGGGCGCCAGCCAGTCGATCGTGGGGGATCTGATCGAGCCTTTCATTACGGAGTTCGCCTTCCCCGCCATCCGCGCCAATGCCCTCTACGAAGGTCGCTATCCCCTCAGCACGGCCCTGGCCCGCCCCCTGATCGCCCGGCGGCTCGTGGAGATCGCCCGTGAGGTGGGCGCCGATGCGGTGGCCCACGGCTGCACCGGCAAGGGCAACGACCAGGTGCGCTTCGATGTGGCCATCGGTGCCCTCGCCCCGGACCTGAAGGTGCTCACCCCGGCCCGGGAGTGGGGCATGAGCCGCGAGGAAACCATCGCCTACGGCGAGCGCTGCGGCATCCCCTCGCCCGTCAGCAAGAAGTCGCCCTATTCGATCGACCTCAACCTGCTCGGCCGCTCGATCGAGGCTGGCCCCCTGGAGGATCCGAACGTCGAGCCCCCGGAGGAGATCTATGCCATGACCTGCTCGGTGGACGCGGCGCCCGCCACGCCGCAGGTTGTGGAGATCGGGTTCGAGCAGGGGTATCCCGTCAGCATCGACGGGGTCCGTCTCGATCCCGTGAGTCTGATCCGCAGGGCCAACGAACTGGCCGGTCAGCACGGTTTCGGCCGGCTCGACATGATCGAGAACCGGGTGGTGGGCATCAAGAGCCGGGAGATCTATGAAACGCCGGGCTTGCTGCTGTTGATCAAGGCCCATCAGGAGCTAGAGAGTCTCACCCTGGCGGCCGACGTGCTCCGCACCAAGCGTCAGTTCGAGATGCAATGGGCGGATCTGGTGTATCAGGGCCTGTGGTTCGGCCCCCTCAAGGATGCGCTGGATGGCTTCATCGAGCGCACCCAGCGCACGGTGAACGGCACGGTGCGGGTCCGATTGCACAAGGGCAACGCCACCGTGGTGGGTCGCAGCAGCAGCAGCGACAGCCTGTACGTGCCGGACATGGCCACCTACGGCGCCGAAGATCAATTCGACCACCGGGCTGCCGAAGGCTTCATCTACGTCTGGGGAATGCCCACCCGTCTGTGGGCGGCTCGGCGCCGTGAGGGCCAGGCTTCCTAGAGCGGATCAGCCCCCAGAACCTTGCGTAGCACCCCCCGTACCCCGCGCACCACATCCATCGGTGTGCCGGGGCGGTGTGCTTCGGCCACGACCGCAGCCGGATGCAGCATCAGGGCAGGCGAAGCGGCAGCCCCTCCGGTCTGACCGGCGGGGGGCAGCGCCCTCGCAACAAGCTGGTTGCGCAGCACTTCGTTGTCGGCCAGCAGCAACCTCTGCTGGTCCTGCAGGTGGGTGAGCCGCTGACGGAATTTCTCTTCGTAGATAACAGGAAGCTCCTCCAGCATCTGGTGGAGGCTTTCGGCTTCCTGACGGCTGGCAGCGAGTTCGGCTTCCAGCTGTTGGATCCGGCTGGAGGCCTCCGACACGCTGGCTGGAGCCAACGACGACTGGACGGTTCCGAGCGAAACGTGGCCTACCGGAGGAATATCAAGGGGAAGACCCTCTTCCCCCACAACACGGAAGGCTCGATGAGGGGTGTCGTTCTGCTGGCCATCGGCATAGAGAACATCCACGAAGTCTTCGTCGGATGGGCCGAGGGAATCGACACCTGATTGCATGATCGGGAGCCGCCGGCAGAGAAGAATTCTACCGGCGATCAACCGTGTTTTACAAGCCGAGACCAGGGATCAGGCGCTGACCGCTTCAGCCGCAACGGTTTCGGTGGTTCCTGCCGGCACGCTCCGGGGAGCAGGCATCGGGCCGTCTTGCTTGACGGTGAGGTAGCGGATCACATCCTCGGAGAGGCGCATGGCCCGCTCCAGGGGTGCCACCTGCTGCCCATCGCCATTGTGGTTGAGCTGGACGTAGATGCCTTCGCGATGCTTGGCGATCGGATAGGCAAGACGACGCTTGCCACGCATCTGGTTGTCGAGCACCTCGCCGCCGGCCTCGATCACGAGGTCGCGGTACTTGGCGACATGGGTCTCCACCTCTTCCTCCGGGATGTCCGGACGAAGGATGTACATGGTTTCGTAGTAGGGCTGCGTCATGGTCGCCTGTTGGACGGAGGGCCAGGGGCTGATGGGCACTGGGCCCTTCAGCGACGGATCAGAAAACCTATCGCAGCGTCGGTCGCTCAGAGCTGCATGCGCACGGCTTCCGACACCGTGGGGATGTCGGCCTCCTTGCCCCGCAGGCTCTGGATGATGGCAAACACCACCAGCAGCAGGCTTCCTAGAAACACGGTGTTTTCGAGGGTGCGCACGGCGAAGCCGCCACCCAGCGGTCGCAGCAGGGTGTCGAAGGCCAGGGCCAGCAGCACCAGCACGATGTCGATCAGGATCGCCTGCAGCACGTTGAAGCGGATCAGGTAAGGCACCTGGCTGTTGCGCACCACGGCTGCGAACAGCACCAGAAACAGCACCAGCCCACCGAAGGGGATGGTCTGCTGCAGCACCAGCAGGGGCAGGGCCGGTTTGGCCAACCAGCCGAACAGGGGGGCGATCGCGAACAGGGGCCCCCCGAACTGCAGGGCGTCACTCCAGGGCAGCAGGTAGGCCAGGGCAGCCAGCAGGCGCTGCCACAGGGGAGGACCATCCATCGCCATCGCGGTGCAGTCGCAAAGCCGCAGGTTACGGGCCTTCGAGGTGTTCCAGTGCCGCCTGTCGCATCGCGGTGACCGGTACCTGCTCCTGGCCGGTCCACAACTTCAGTGCCGCTGCACCCTGCTGCACGAGCATTTCCAGGCCATCCAAAGTGCGACAACCCTGGGCCTCGGCCTGCCGCAGCAGGGTCGTGGGGCGAGGGGTGTAGATCAGGTCGTAGACCCAGCTGCCCGGCGTCAAGCGCTCCAGTTCAGTGTCGCTCAGGGGCGAAAGGGCGGCGGCGTTCGGGTCGCTGGCCCGGGCCATGCCCACGGGGGTGGTGTTGACCACCAGGCGGCTCTGGCTGAGCTGTTCCGCCAGCCCTGGCCCCCAGTCGCTGCCCTGCAGCTGGGGCAGCCATGGGCGGCAGCGATCCACGAAGTCCTGCAACGGGCCCGAGCGGCGGCCGGCCACCACGATCCTCTCCACTCCGAGTTCCGCCAGGCCCGCCACCACCGCCAGGGCGCTGCCGCCGCAGCCCAGCACCAGCGCCTGCTGCCCCTGCCAGGACTCCAGGGATCCGGTGGCCTGGCGCAGCGGCGCCAGGAACCCTTCCACATCGGTGTTGGTGCCCAGCCAGCCGCCTTCCGCTCTGCGCACCAGGGTGTTCACGGCGCCCAGCCGCTCCGCCAGGGGAGAGCAGTCCGCAGCCAGGGTCGCCACGGCCTGCTTGTGGGGCAAGGTCACGTTCAGGCCCCGGCAATCGATCGCCTCCAGGCTGGGCAGCACCGAGGCCAGATCTGCGGTGGCCACGGGCAGGGCGAGATAGACCCAGTCGATCTCCATGGCCGCCAGGGCGGCGTTGTGCATCGCCGGTGAAAGCGAGTGGCGCACCGGATCCCCAAGCACCCCCACGAGGGCCGTGCTGCCGCCGATGGCGCCCTTCGCTCGGGGAGGGCCCGGGGCCGGGCATGGTGGAGTCGGGGTCGCCGAGATCATCGATGCTCCGGAGCCTTTGACCAACGCTAGACCCCCCGGATCCTTTGCCCCGACAGCGTTTTCCGGCATCGAAGCCGGGGTAACGGTTCGGGAACCACCCCTCGCCTGGTTCCGGGGCTGCTGATGAAGATGCTCTCAGTCCGATTTCATCCACTCCAGGAGGTGGGAACGCATGGGTAAGGTCGTCGGTATTGACCTCGGCACCACGAACAGCTGTGTAGCCGTGATGGAGGGCGGCAAGCCCACGGTGATCGCCAACGCCGAAGGCTTCCGCACGACTCCCTCGGTGGTGGCCTACACCAAGAACCAGGACAAACTTGTGGGTCAGATCGCCAAGCGTCAGGCGGTCATGAATCCCGAAAATACCTTCTATTCCGTCAAGCGTTTCATCGGCCGTCGCGTCGATGAAGTGAATGAAGAATCGAAGGAAGTGAGCTATACGGTGGAGAAGGCAGGCTCCAACGTCAAGATCAAGTCCCCGGTGCTGAACAAGCAGTTCGCCCCCGAGGAGATTTCGGCGGAAGTGCTGCGCAAGCTTGCTGAGGATGCCGGCAAGTACCTCGGTGAAACCGTCACCCAGGCGGTGATCACCGTGCCCGCCTACTTCAACGATTCCCAGCGCCAGGCCACCAAGGATGCCGGCAAGATCGCCGGCCTCGAGGTGCTGCGCATCATCAACGAGCCCACGGCGGCGGCGCTGGCCTACGGCCTCGACAAGAAGAGCAACGAGCGCATCCTGGTCTTCGACCTGGGCGGCGGCACCTTCGACGTGTCGGTGCTGGAGGTAGGCGACGGTGTGTTCGAGGTGCTTTCCACCTCCGGTGACACCCACCTGGGTGGCGATGACTTCGACAAGGTGATCGTCGATTACCTGGCCGATAGCTTCAAAGCCAACGAGGGCATCGACCTGCGCAGCGACAAGCAGGCTCTGCAGCGGCTCACCGAGGCCGCCGAGAAGGCGAAGATCGAGCTTTCCAGCGCCACCCAGAGCGAGATCAACCTGCCGTTCATCACGGCCACTCCCGAGGGTCCTAAGCACCTCGATCTCACTCTCACCCGTGCCAAGTTCGAGGAACTGGCCTCCTCCCTGATCGATCGCTGCCGGGTGCCTGTGGAGCAGGCCCTCAAGGACGCCAAGCTCTCCACCAGCGAGCTCGACGAGATCGTGATGGTGGGTGGTTCCACCCGCATTCCCGCGGTGCTGGAACTGGTCAAGCGCGTCACCGGCAAGGATCCCAACCAGACGGTCAACCCCGACGAGGTGGTGGCCGTGGGTGCCGCCATCCAGGGCGGTGTGCTCGCCGGTGAGGTGAAGGACATCCTGCTGCTTGATGTCACCCCGCTCTCCCTTGGCGTGGAGACCCTCGGCGGCGTGATGACCAAGATGATCACCCGCAACACCACCATTCCCACCAAGAAGACCGAGGTGTACTCCACGGCCGTCGATGGCCAGACCAACGTGGAGATCCATGTGCTCCAGGGCGAGCGCGAGATGGCGAGCGACAACAAGTCGCTCGGAACCTTCCGCCTCGACGGCATCCCTCCGGCCCCCCGTGGCGTTCCTCAGATCGAGGTCACCTTCGATATCGATGCCAATGGCATCCTCAGCGTGACCGCCAAGGACAAGGGCAGCGGCAAGGAGCAGAGCATCTCGATCACCGGTGCCTCCACCCTCAGTGACAACGAGGTGGACAAGATGGTCAAGGATGCGGAGGCCAACGCCGCCGCCGACAAGGAGAAGCGCGAGAAGATCGATCTGAAGAATCAGGCCGAAACCCTGATCTATCAGGCCGAGAAGCAGCTCGGCGAGCTCGGCGACAAGGTGGGTGCCGAAGACAAGGCCAAGGTGGAGTCGTTCACCAGCGATCTCAAGGAGGCCGTGGAGAAGGACGACACCGCCGGCATGCGCAGCACTCTCGAGCAGCTCCAGCAGGCGCTCTATGCCGCCGGAGCCTCCGTGTACCAGCAGGCTGGTGCTGATGGTGCCACCGCTTCGGCCGAGGGCCAGGGCGGCAACGGGGCCTCCGCCGGTGCCGGCAGCGATGATGTCATCGATGCTGAGTTCACCGAGAGCAAGTGACCTGGTCTGTCAAGGCCAGTCTGTCCTCCCCCGCAAGGGGGATTTTTTTTGCCAGAATCCTGCCCGACGGCCTTAATTGGCTACCATTTCAGGCCTGGTTCCATGCAGCAATCGCTATCTCCGATCGTGGTTCGACTCAGAGAATCCCTCGCTCGGGTTGGGGTCGGAGATCTGTTGAGTGAGATGGAGGTTGGTTCTCCCCAGGCCGGCCCTGATCAAGCCATGCTTGCCTTGACTCGCCTGGAGGGTGAGCTGGAGGAGGCCCGGACGCGGATGCCGCCACCTTCGCGGACGTTCGTGCCTCCAGTGCAGGGACGTCTCAGGAAATGGCTGGGTCGATGGGTTGCTGCTTCCAGTGGGATTACGCGATCGGAATCAGCTCCTGCAACGAAGCTGGCGGACTCAACACTGCTCTCTACGGCTATGGCCCAGCGTCTTGCCCAGCGCCAGGTGCAGCAGGAAATCCAGAGGGAATTGCGGATCAGTAAAGCGATTCTGATGGCGGAATCGGAACTGGCGCTTGGTTCCTTTCTTCTCCCCTCCCAGTGGATAGATGATCAGTGGTTGTCGCGCTGGAGTGGTTATGCCGCTAATGCGCGCTCGGAGATGATGCTGAACCTCTGGGGAAAGATTCTTGCCAGGGAGGCACAATCTGCAGGTTCCTTTGATCTTCGCACCCTTGACTTTCTTCACAGTCTTTCAGGAGGTGAAGCTGAAAAAATTGCCAGATTGATGACTTTTGTGGTTGCAGATATTGTTTTTCGCGGCTGTGACTTCCTGCTTGCTGATGCAGGTGTCAGCCATGAATTTCTGCTCGAGATGCAGCATCTCGGCCTGTTGTTTGGGGTGGAAGCGAATAACTTCACGGTCACCCTGACGTCGTTGAGCCAGGATCGATTTGAAGCAGCTCTTCCCGCTTCTGGTCAAATGTTGGTGGTTCGTTCTTCGAATCCTCTCCAGTGCTGTGTTCTGCCGAGTTGCAAGCTCACGCCCATGGGCCGCCAGATCAGTCGGTTGGTGGAGGCGGAGGCGCATCGCGGCTACCTTCAGAAGCTGGGGCAAGCAATCCGTGCCCAAGGCTTTGATGTGCAGCTCGGCCGTATTCGCAGAACGGCGGACCAAGGGATCACCCTCTGCGATCTTCATTCCATCTGAACCGGATCTTCTTCCACCTGGGCGGCGATCCATTCCGCCGTGGCCGGCGCCAGCAGGATGCCGTTTCGGTAGTGGCCGCTGGCCAGCAGCAGTCCTGGAGCCAGCCGTTCGAGCAGGGGGGCCGGTTGGCCGATCGGCCGGGGTCGCAGCCCTTGCCAGTGGCGTCGTACCCGCGCCTGCCGGAGCCAGCCAGGTGCGGCCCCGTTGAGCTGGGTCATGCGTTCGAGGGCAGCGGGATCGGCGCGGCTGCCCGGCTCCAGGGAGGCTCCGAGCCAGAGTCTGCGGCCGCCGGGCAGGTCGGGGCGGGGCACCAGGTTGATGTCTTGCCAGATCACCGCCCCTGGCCAGCTGTAACCCTGGTGGGCGGTGGCTTCGGGCAGCTCCAGTTCAAGGGCCTGGCCGAGCACGGGTTCCAGGCGCGCCTCGGTCCTCTGGGTCCCCAGCAGGGTATTGCTGCCCAGTCCTGCCGCCAGCACCAGGGTTTCGGCCTCCAGCCGCTGGCCCGTGGCCAGTTCCACCTGCCAGCCGCTGCCCTTGCCGCACGGGTGCAGGCCGATCACCGTGTCCTCGACGCTGGTCAGGCCGCAGGCGGTGGCATCGCTGTGCAGGGCCTCCAGCGCCTGGCCGGGATCCAGCTGGCCATCCGCTGGAGAGAACAGACCCCCGAGAGCGGGGCCCGGCAGGGTCGGAAGAAGATCCTCCAGGTCGGCGATGGAGCGCATCTCCAGGGGCAAGCCGGCCCGTTGACGCTCGCAGACCAGCTGCTGCTGGCGTTCCAGGGTGTCAGGGTCATGGGCCACAAACAGCAGGCCCGGGCGGTAGGCAATCGGCCGACCCCGCTGGGCCAGATCCCCCAGCCAGTGGCGCCACAGTTCAAGGCTGCGTTGGCGAAGCCGCCAGCCCCTGCCGCTGCTGCGATGGAACACCTGCCCCATCAGCATCCCCAGGGCAGCCCGGCTGGCGCTGGAGGTCTCGGCGGGTTCCTGCGGTTCGGGATGGACCAGCAGAACGCGATGGCCTCGACGCTGGAGCAGCCAGGCTGCGGTCATGCCGATGATTCCCCCTCCCACAACGATCACGGTGCGGGCGGGGGACCTGGGCTGAGCAAGGGCGGAACCGGGCGGGGCCACGGCTGGCTTCCTGGCTGATCAGACCTGCTGGATCAGACCTGATTGAGGGCCTGCTTCACTTCTTCGGGAAGGATCTGGGCGTAATTGCCGATGCCGCTGGCCACTTTGATGTAAGCCTTGCGAAGGGCCTCGCCATCCTGCAGGCGGGCGGCTTCGTCGAGTTGTGCCAGGGAGGTTTTGAGCTTCGTAGCCAGATCGTTGGCTTCGGCTCGATCACCCGGCAGCAGCCGCTTGTTGATGTAGAGCATCTGGCGGCCCATTTCCTGCATGGGGCCGTGGATCAGGTTGCGGGTGAAGGTCCAGTCCCGGCGATTCACCAGATCGGCGAGTTCCGGCAGGCGATCGCGGGCGGCAAGGAAGCCGGTGGCCTGCAGGGTGATCTCGCTGATGTCGTCGCTGCTGAGGGTGGCGGCGGCGCGGTTCTGGCTGCCATCACAGGCCACCAGCGAAAAGCTCAGGATCACGGCCACGGCCAGCAGGGCCAGGCGACGCAGGGCAGCCATCAGCTGCCCGGCTGGAGAGGGAGCCGGCGTCGTGGGCAGGGACGCGGGAGTGGACGCAGCGGCCATGGCAGAACTCTGGTATGGGGACCATCGACGCCGACTTTATCCATGGCACCTGCCGCTCGCCCCCCGTGGACGGTGGCCTGTAACCGCTTGCCACAGCGCTTACCGAGTGATGGTCAGCGTTCCGCTGCCGCGCCACAATCGGGGCGAACCGGCGGATGGCCCGCGCCTGTCATGCGAACCGCCACCGCGATCCTGCAGTTGATCTGTCCCGATCGTCCCGGACTGGTCAGTGAACTCTCCGGCTGGGTGGCCGCCAACGGCGGCAACATCCGCCATGCCGATCACCACACCGACCTGGGGGCCGGGCTGTTTCTGAGTCGGATCGAATGGGCACTGGAGGGGTTCGGCCTGCCCCGCGATGCGATTCGACCGGCGGTGCAGGCGCTCGGGCGGCGGGTCGGCGGAGAGGCCCAGGTGCATTTCTCCGATGCCCTCACCCGGGTGGCGATTTTTGTCAGCAAGCAGGATCACTGCCTGGTGGACCTGCTCTGGCGCACCCGCTCCGGTGAACTCCCGATGCAGGTGCCGCTGGTGGTCTCCAACCACCCCGACCTGCAGGCCGTGGCCGAGGATTTCGGAGCCTGCTATCGGCATGTGCCCATCGATGGCGCCAGCCGGGCGGAGGCGGAACAGGCTCAGCTGCGTCTGCTGGAGGAGCATGGGATCGAGCTTGTGGTGCTGGCCAAGTACATGCAGGTGCTGAGTCCGGCCTTCCTGGCCCACAGCGGTGATGTGATCAACATTCATCACTCCTTTCTGCCGGCCTTTCAGGGGGCGCAGCCTTACCACCGGGCCTGGGAACGGGGCGTGAAGCTGATCGGCGCCACCGCCCATTTCGTCACCGAGGAACTCGACGGTGGCCCGATCATTGAGCAGGCCACGGTGCACGTGAGCCATCGCGATGAGGTGGAGGATCTGATCCGCAAGGGACGCGACACCGAACGACTCGCCCTCGCACGCGCCGTTCGGCTCTATCTGCGTCGTCAGGTGATGGTGTATCGCGGCCGCACGGCCGTTTTCGACTGAACACACCCCCCAGACCCTTCCCGGAATCGCCGTGCTCCGTTTCGCTGCCCTCGATCGTGCCCTCTCGGCCGATTGCCCGTCCGAGGGTCCGTTGCTTGGTTGGCGCTGTTTCCAGCTGGGGCTGTTGCTCCTTGCCAGCAGCGCCTTCCTCGGGGGGTTGCTGCTGTTCGTGGCCTTGCTCCAGGGCAGTCGGGGCCGGTCGTCCCCGTTTCGCGATCGGGATGGGCAGGTGTTGCTGCTGATCAGCGCCCTGATGATCGTCGGCTGCCTTGCCGCCTCCAGCGGTGCCCTGGCCTGGCTGGGTCTGGCCAACTGGTTGCCGTTCTTCTGGGCCTACTGGGGATATCGGCCTTATCTCACCACCGCCGCGGCCCGTCGGCGGGTGGCGCTGATGCTGGTGGCGGGCAGTGTGCCGGTGATCCTCACGGGGCTCGGCCAGATCTGGTGGGGCTGGCGGGGGCCTTTCGAGCAGTTCGGGGGACTGATCATCTGGCATCTGCGGGCCGGCGGCAACCCGCCCGGCCGTCTGGCCGGCCTGTTTGATTACGCCAACATCGCGGGAGCCTGGCTGGCCCTTGCCTGGCCCCTGGCTCTGGCGGCGCTGCTGCAGCCCCGTCTTTCCCCTGGCCGGCGGGCGGTGGTGCTGCTGATTGCGATCGGCTTCGTGAGTGCTGTGTTTCTCACCGACTCGCGCAACGCCTGGGCTGCCCTGATGCTGGCCGTGCCGTTGGTGGCCGGTCCCGCCAGCTGGGGGTGGTTGCTGCCCTTGCTGGCCGTGGGGCTGTTGGTGCTTGCCCTGGCTTGCCTGCCCGGTGTGCCCTCGCTGCTGCAGCTCCCTGCCCGCGCCCTGGTTCCCGAAGCGATCTGGAGCCGCCTCACGGATCTCCAGTACGCCGGCCATCGGCCCCTGGCCACCACCCGACTGGGGCAGTGGGGCACGGCCGTGGGCCTGATCCTTGAGCGCCCCTGGCTGGGTTGGGGGGCGGCGGCCTTCAGCGTGATCTACCCGCAGCGCACCGGCCACTGGCATGGCCATCCCCACAATCTCCCGATCGATCTGGCCGTGAGTCACGGCCTGCCGGTGGCTGTGCTGGTGGTGGGCTTCGTGCTCTGGTTGCTGGTTCGCGCCGCCCGGCTCGGCATGGTCCAGGCAACCCTGTTCGATCGTGCCTGGTGGACGTCTGTGCTGGTGCTGGCTGCCCTGCACGCCACCGACATTCCCTTCTATGACAGCCGCATCAATGTGGCCGGCTGGGTGTTGCTGGCCGGTCTGGGTGCCTATGAGGCGGAGAGATCCCCCGCTGCTGCATAGGCTTCCGACCGATGACGGGCCAGGGTGGCCTTGGGCAGGGGCCCTTCCAGGTGGTCCCAGGGCAGCACAGCCTCCGGATCCCAGACCCCATGCACCACCTCTTCCCAGGCCGGTGGCGGCGGCAGGGGTGGGGCCTGCTCGGGGATGCCTTCGCCGGAGCGAATCGACCGATAGGCCTTCTTCCAGCCCCCCAGGCTTTCGTGCTGTCCTCTGGCGGCGGCGATCACCGGGGCCAGGCGGCGGTCGCTGCGGGAGAGCAGGGCCTGG
>JBBASR010000004.1:0-78847 GCA_040399125.1 Cyanobium sp.
CCGCCCGCGCCGTGCAGTCCACCCTGCAGCGCTACAAGGAACTGCAGGACATCATTGCGATTCTGGGTCTGGACGAACTGTCCGAAGACGATCGCCGCACGGTGGACCGCGCCCGCAAGATCGAGAAGTTCCTCTCCCAGCCCTTCTTTGTGGCGGAGATCTTCACCGGCATGCCTGGCAAGTACGTGAAGCTCGAAGAGACCATCAATGGTTTCAACATGATCCTGGCCGGCGAGCTCGACGATCTGCCGGAAGCTGCCTTCTACCTGGTGGGCAACATCGACGAGGTCAAGGCCAAGGCTGCCAAGATCCAGTCCGAAGCCAAGGGCTGATCCCGGAACGGAGCCCCGGCAGCGACCCTCCTGGGCTCCCCTTCCTCCTCCTTCCCCCACTCTCCCTCGGTGCGCCCGCAGTGCGGGCCCTTCCCATGACCCTCACCCTGCGCGTTCTCGCTCCCGACAAGAGCGTCTTCGATGGCAACGCCGACGAAGTGATCCTTCCCAGCACCACTGGCCAGGTGGGCATCCTCACCGGCCACGTGTCGATGCTCACGGCCCTGGAAAGCGGCGTGCTGAGGGTGCGGGAAGGCAACAGCTGGCAGTCCATCGCCCTGATGGGTGGCTTTGCTGAAGTCGAAGCCAACGAGGTCACCGTGCTGGTGAACGCTGCCGAGCTCGGCAGCGCCATCGATCGCGCCGCCGCCGAGCGGGAGCTGGAAGCAGCCCGCCAGGCGGCCTCCGCCCTTGAAGGGCAGCCCTCGAGCCCTGAAAAACTCAAGGCCGAAACCCAGCTCGGCCGCGCCCGGGCTCGCTACCAGGCCAGCGTCGGCAGCTGAGCGCCTCAGGCCCTTCGATGAGCCTGCGTCTCTTCCTCGATTGCGCCGACCCCGAAGTCTGGGCCCGCTGGCTGCCAACGGGCCTTTTCCATGGGGTAACCACCAATCCCACCCTGCTGCTCAGGGCGAATCAGCCCTGCCAACTGCCCCAGCTGCGGGAACTCACCCTGCGGGCCCTGGATCTGGGCTGCCGGGAGATTCACCTACAGGCCTGGGGCCCCGACCACCCTTCCCTGGCCGCCTGTGGCCACGCCCTGGCGGGTCTTGCCACCTCCCACGACCACGCCGAAGTGGTGGTGAAGCTGCCGCTCACCCTGGCCGGCGGTGCCGCTGCCCGTGAACTGATCGCCGCTGCGATCCCGGTCACCTTCACCGCCTGCTACGAGGCAGCCCAGGTGACCATCGCCGCCGCCCTCGGGGCTCGCTACATCGCCCCCTACCTGGGTCGGATCTGTGATCAGGGCCGTGATGGCCACGCCGAACTGATCACGATGCAGCAGATGCTGCCCTCGCTTCAGCCGCAGCTGCGCCTGCTGGTGGCCAGCCTGCGCCAGCCTTCGGACATCAGCCGCCTGGCGGCGGCCGGCCTTGACACGTTCACAATCAATGCCTCGCTGGTCGAAGCCCTGTTCGCCAATGGGGCCACAGCCGCCGCCGCCGCCCAGTTCGAACGTGATGCCGCCGGAAAAGGGTCATGAAAGCGAAGCCAGGTTCATGACCTGTCCATAAAAAAAGCGCCCTTGCATGGGGCGCCCTTGTTTGGTCTTTGCAACCGGCAGTGCCGATCAGGCGGTACCGCAGAAGGTGACGTCGGGGAACTTGACCTTCGCTTCCTCCAGCGATTTGCCGCGGCCTTCCTCCTGCCAGTAATTGATCACCTCGGTGGCCTTGTTGAGAATTTCCACCCGTTCGTTGTCGGTGATCCAGCTCTTGCCCTCGAGTTCGCTCTTGAGGGTTTCCCAGGCATCTTCCCGGGGCCAGAAGAAGTAGGCGGTGAGGGGGCTGGGGCCGCCGCCCACGATCTGATCCACGGCGAGGGCCACGTTGTCGGGCAGCCAGAGGATCTTGAGCAGGAAGCGCCCCTCATCCGCCTTGGGGGTGTAACCGGAGGGAACGCCGTCCTCATCGATGGTGGCCGTGGCCAGCGCCGCGCTGCCTCCGCGCAGAACAGGACGGCCCTGGGCGGTATCGCTGGCCGCACCGACTGCATCGGCGGGAACAGCGGCAGCCGCGGTCACCTCAGAGGCGACCTCGTTGTCGCCGGCGGTGGCGCTTTCAAGGGCTGTCATGGTTTCGGCGCTCAAGGGGGTAAGCCAAACGACTAACCTACCAGCCCAGTCGCCGCCACCCCCCTGAAGCCCCACGCCGTTCTGCTTTTCGACATCGACGGCGTGATCAGGGATGTGGCGGGCAGCTACCGCCGGGCGATCGTGGAAACGGTTCACCATTACAGCGGTGTGCGGCCCGACCCCGGCAGCATCGATGCCCTCAAGGCCGAAGGCTGCTGGAACAACGACTGGCACGCCTCCCTGGAGCTGCTGCGGCGTGGCGGCCTGGCCGAGCTGCCGGCCTTCGACGCCCTGGTGGAGGTATTCAACGGCTTCTACTTCGGTGGCGACCCCGAAGGCGATCCGGCCGCCTGGCAGGGCTTCATCGGCGATGAACCGCTGCTCGTGGAGCCGCTGTTCTTCAACAACCTCGACCGGGCCGGGATCGCCTGGGGATTTGTGAGCGGCGCCGAGCCCCCTTCAGTGCGCTACGTGCTGCAGCAACGCCTGGGGCTGGTGCAGGCTCCTTTCCTCGCCATGGGGGAGGTCCCCGACAAACCCGATCCCACCGGCCTGATCCGACTGGCCCGCCGGCTGGCCGGCGAACCGCTCGGACCGGAGGCGCCACCGGTGGCCTACCTGGGCGACACGGTGGCGGACGTGCTCACGGTGCAGCGCGCCCGCCAGCAGCTGCCTGAGCAACGGTTCCTCAGCCTGGCGGTGGCGCCCCCCCATCTGCACAGCCCCGGACAGGAACCGATCCGCCGCAGCTACGAGCAGAAACTGCGGCAGGCCGGCGCCGATGGGGTGATCGAGCACACCCGCCAGGTGTTGGAGGCGCTCCGCCTCAACGTTCCATCGCCACCGGCGCCTTCAGAGCCGCCGCCGTGAGGTTCTCGTGGCCGTGGTCGGTCACGGCCACGTCGTCCTCGATGCGGATGCCGATCCCCTTCCAGCGCTCCTCGATGGCGGGTTGCCCCTCCGGCACCGCCAGGCGATCGCTCACATAGAGGCCCGGCTCCACGGTGAGCACCATGCCCGGCTCCAGCGCCACGTGGTGTTCGCCCAGCCGGTACGCCCCCACATCGTGCACATCGAGACCCAGCCAATGGCCGGTGCGATGCATGTAGAGGTGGCGGAAAGCCCCCTGTTCGATCACGCCGTCCACCGAGCCGCTCAGCAGACCCAGCTCCAGCAGACCCTCCACCAGCACCCGCACCGCGGTGTCGTGCACGCCCTCCGCGGTCTGGCCAGGCGCCACCGCCGCCACCGCCGCTTCCTGGGCCGCCAGCACCAGCTCGTAGAGAGCCCGCTGCTCACCGCTGAACCGGCCGTTGATCGGGAAGGTGCGGGTGATGTCGCCGTTGTAGTAGTCCGGGAGGCTGCAGCCGGCATCGATCAGCAGCAGATCGCCATCCCGCAAAGGCGCGTTGTTGGCGGTGTAGTGGAGCACGCAGGCGTTGTCCCCGCCGGCCACGATCGACCCGTAGGCCGGACCGCGAGCCCCCTGCTCAAGGAAGTGCTGCTCGATCACCGCCTGCACCTGGCGCTCGCTGAGACCCGGCCGCGCCACCTGGCGCGCCAGTTCATGGGCCTCGGCCGAGATCCGCGCCGCCTCCCGCATCCGCGTCAGTTCTTCGGGCGTCTTGCGGAGCCTCAGCTCATGCAGCAACGGACAGGGGGCCACCAGCCCCAGGGCCGCCGTGCCGCTGCGGGGAGCCCGATCCAGCTGGCGGGCCCAGGCCCCGAGCACCAGGGGCTCCACCTGGGGATGGCGGCCCACCCGGAAGGCGATGCCCTCCGCCCCGTCGAGATAGCCGGGCAGCCGCTGGGCCAGCTCCTCGATCGGATGGGCCAGATCGGCACCGAACTGGGCCACGGCCCCCTCGCAGCCCCAGCGGAAGCCATTCCATACCTCCGCACTCGGCTCCCGCGGCGCCACGAACAGCACGAACGGATTCTCCGATCGGTGGGGCAGGAACAGGGCCACCGCCCCGGGCTCATCGAACCCGGTGAGGTACCAGAAATCGCTGTTCTGGCGGAAGGCATGCTCCACATCGGCGTGGTGGGTGACCAGCGGCGCCGCCGGAATCACCGCGGCCGCTCCCCCCAGCTGGTGCAGGAAGCGATCGCGTCGATCGGCGAACACCGCCGCATCGATCGCGGCAGATGGCGGCATCACTTCGGTCATCGCGCTGGGGAGGGCTACAGCAGGAAGATGGCACAGGCGATTAAATACAGGGGCTCTTCATCGACCGATCCGCCATCGACCGATCCATTCCCCACCGCTCCACCCGGCACCGGCTTCGACGCCGATGAACGACCTGTTGCTGCTGGTGCTTGCAGTCGTCGGGATGCTGGTGGGCTCGTTCTTCTCCTCCGGTGTGGAGGCCGCCCTGCTCACCGTCAACCCGGTGAAGGTTCACGAGCTGGCCGCCCGGGAGAACCCCGTGAAGGGGGCCCGGCGGCTGGAGGCCCTGCGCCTGCGCCTGGGGCGCACCCTGGCGGTGCTGGTGATCGCCAACAACGTCTTCAACATCTTCGGCAGCCTGATGGTGGGCGGCCTGGCGGCAGCGGTGTTCGCCAAACACGGCATCGGCGGCCCCGCCCTGCCCCTGTTCTCGGTGGGCCTCACGCTGCTGGTGATCCTGCTGGGTGAAATCCTGCCGAAGGCGATCGGCAGCAAGCTGGCCCTGCCGGTGGCCCTGGCCAGCGCCCCGGCCCTGGGAGTGGTGCAGCGGCTGATGCTGCCCCTGGTGCTGCTGCTGGAAAGGCTGCTGCCGGCGATCACCGCCGAGAATGAGATCAGTACCGATGAGGAGGAGATCCGCCTGCTCGCCCGGCTCGGCTCCCAGAAGGGACAGATCGAAGCGGACGAGGCGGCCATGATCGCCAAGGTGTTCCAGCTCAACGACCTCACCGCCCGCGACCTGATGGTGCCCCGCGTCGCGGCACCCACCATGGCCGGCAACGCCAGCCTGGAGAGCCTCAGCGCCACCCTGGTACACCAGCGCTCCCCCTGGTGGGTGGTGCTCGGGGAAGAGGTGGATGAGGTGCTCGGAGTGGCCAGCCGCGAACAGCTCCTCAGTGCCCTGGTGCAGGGCCAGGGGGACAGCCGGGCGATCGACCTCTGCGAGCCGGTGGAGTTCGTTCCCGAGATGATCCGCGCCGACCGCCTGCTCACCAGCTTCCGCCGCAATGGCTCCGGAGTGAGGGTGGTGGTGGATGAATTCGGCGGTTTTGTGGGGGTGGTGGGCCCCGAGGCCGTGCTCGCCGTGCTCGCCGGCTGGCGGCGGCGCACCACCGCCCAGCCCGAAGGGGGCTGAATCCGGCGATGTCCCGATCCACCGCTCCCGCTCCCGGGCCCGCTGCCCCCTCCACTCCCGAACGCTGCCGGCTGCTGCTGGCCCAGTGGCGCCGTGAACTGCAGCTCACGGCGCGGGAAAAGGCCGTGCTGGGGCCTGAGCTGGCGGGTCTGGACCGCCAGCTCGAGCGCCTCTGGCAGGGAAGGCCGCGGGTCGCGGTGTTCGGCCGGGTGGGGGTGGGCAAGTCGAGCCTGCTCAATGCCCTGCTGGGGGCCGACCACTTCGTCACCGATGTGGCCCATGGATGCACCCGCCATCAGCAGCAGCAGCCCTGGCCGGAGCCGATCCCCGGCCTTGAGGGGGTGGATCTGGTGGACACCCCCGGCATCGACGAAATCGCGGCGGCGGCGCGGGCCCGCCTGGCCTCCCGCGTGGCGCTGGGCTGCGATCTGGTGCTGCTGGTGATCGATGGCGATCTCACCCGAGTGGAGAGGGAGGCGATCGACCAGATGCTGGCCAGCGGCAAACCGCTGCTGCTGGCCCTCAACCGCAGCGACTGCTGGCCGGCCGGGGAGCTGCCGGAGCTGCTGGCGAGCATTCGCCGCCGCCTGCCGGCCTCGGCCCAGCCGCTGGAACCGATCGCGGTGGCCGCCGCGCCACGCCAGGCGGCCCTGCGGCCGGACGGTCGGGTGCGCAGCGAAATGCTGCCGCCCCGGATCGAGCCGTTGCGCATCGCCCTGCGGGACCTGCTCCGGGAGCACGGCGAACTGCTGCTGGCGCTCAATGCCCTTCGGGCCGCCGACCGCTTCAGCCAGTCGCTGCATCGCTTCCGCCTGCAGCAGGGAAGACGGCGGGCCCAGAGCCTGATCGGCCGCTTCGCCGCCGTGAAGGCCACCGGCGTGGCTGCCAACCCCCTGCTGCTGCTGGATCTGGCCGGCGGCATCGCCTGCGACAGCGCCCTGGTGCTGCAGCTTTGCCAGCTCTACGGCCTGCCGATGACCCGGAGCGGAGCGCGGCAACTGCTGACCCGCCTCTCCGGCCACAACGCCCTGCTGGGCGGAACCCAGCTGGGGCTGCAGCTGCTGCTCAGCGGCCTGCGCCAACTGCTGCTGCTGGCAGCCCCGCTGAGTGGCGGTCTGAGCCTGGCCCCCGCCGCGCCGGTGGCCCTGGCCCAGGCCGCCCTGGCTGTGCACACCACCCGTCGCACCGGCCGCCTGGCCGCCGCCGAGCTGCTGCGCAGCGCCAGCGCCGCCGGCCGCCCCGGAGCGCTGCTGCAACGCCTGGCCCGGCAGGATCCCGAAACCAGCCGCTGGCTCCAGGACTGGCAGCAGCAACTGGGCCAGGCGAACCGGGGCCGCGGCGGGGCCGTCTGGCCTGGCCTGTTGCCCTGAAGCCGAGGTGACCGCCATCGCCCTGTTCGGCACCAGCGCCGATCCGCCCACCCTTGGCCATCGCGCCCTGCTGGAGGGCCTGCTCGCGCACTACCCGCAGGTGGCGACATGGGCCAGCGACAATCCGCTCAAGCAACACAAAGCGCCGCTGGCGGTGCGGACCTCGTTGCTGCAGGCCCTGGTCGAAGCGATCGGCGATCCGCGCCTGAGCCTCGAACAGGAGCTGAGCAGCCCCTGGGCGATCGAGACCCTTGAGCGCGCCCAACGCCGCTGGCCCGAGCACGAACCGGTGTTTGTGGTGGGCAGCGACCTGGTCGGCCAGATTCCCGGCTGGCGCCAGGCCGATCGCCTGCTCCAGAACCAGCGACTGGCGATCGCCCCCCGCCGGGGATGGCCGCTGCAGCAAGCGGATCTGGAGCGGTTGCGGGAAATGGGCGCCCGCCTGGAGCTGTTGCCGCTGGAGGTGCCAGCCAGCGCCAGCTCCCGGATCCGCCAGCAGGCGGATCCGGCACTGGTGCCCCAGGAACTCCTGCCGTTGCTGCTGGAGCACAATCACTACGGCTTCCCTCCGCCCTGATGCGTCTCGCCCTCGCCCAGATCAATCCGCTGGTGGGCGACATCGAAGGCAATGGCGAACGCCTGCGGGAAGCCGCCCGACAGGGGAAAGCCGCCGGCGCCCAGCTGGTGCTCACGCCGGAACTCTCCCTGTGGGGCTATCCCCCCCGGGATCTGCTGCTGCGCCCCTCCCTGGTGAGCCGCCAGCAGAGCGAACTCGACCGGCTCGCCGCCACCCTTCCCGCTGATCTGGCACTGCTGGTGGGGGTGGCCGAGCCGATCAACGACGGCGAGGTTCCGGCGCTGCACAACTCCCTCGCCCTGGTGGAGGCGGGCCACTGGCGCATCGTCTGCCGCAAGCAGCTGCTGCCGAGTTACGACGTCTTCGACGAACGGCGCTATTTCCGCCCCGGCGACAAGGCCGCCGTGCTGGAGCTGCCACTGGGTGAGCGGCTCTGGCGCCTTGGCTTGAGCATCTGCGAGGACCTCTGGGTGGAGGAGGAACTGCAGGGCCACCGGCTGGCCGGTCGCGACCCGATCGAAGCCCTGCAGGGCCAGCCGATCGACCTGCTGGTGAACCTCTCGGCCTCCCCGTTCGGCCAGGGGAAGCTGGGTCTGCGTCGCCGCCTCGCCGCCCGGGCCGCCGCCCGTCTCGGCTGCCCCGTGGTGTACGTGAACCAGGTGGGCGGCAACGACGAACTGGTGTTCGACGGCGCCAGCTTCGTGGTGAATGCCGCCGGCAGCCCCTGCCTGCAGCTGCCCTGCAGCGAAGAGGCCTTCGGCCTCTGGGATTCCTCCGACAACGGAACCGCTGCCGGCAGGATGCCGCCCCTCCTGACGGAGCCATCCCCGGAGGAGCAACTGCTGCGAGCCCTGGTGCTGGGGCTGCGCGATTACGCCGGCAAATGCGGCTTTCAGGGGCTGCTGCTGGGGCTCAGCGGCGGCATCGACTCGGCCCTGGTGGCCGTGCTCGCCGCCGCCGCCCTCGGGAGCGAACGGGTGCAGGCCCTGCTGATGCCCTCCCCCTACAGCTCCCAGGGCTCGATTGACGACGCCACGGAGCTGGCGGCAAGGCTCGGCATCGCCACCCACACCGTGCCGATCCAGGATCTGATGGCCGGTTTCGCCACAGCGCTCACCCCTCCCCTGGGCAGCGCACCCTCCGGGGTGACGGCGGAGAACCTGCAATCGCGCATCCGGGGCACCCTGCTGATGGCGATCGCCAATCAGCAGGGCCAACTGCTGCTCTCCACCGGCAACAAATCGGAGATCGCCGTGGGCTACTGCACGCTCTATGGCGACATGAACGGCGGCCTGGCGGTGATCGGCGACCTCTACAAGACCACCGTGTTTCAGCTGTGCGAATGGCTCGATTCCGCAGCCGCCGGACCCTGCCGCTCCAGCCTGGGGCTGCCGGCCGGCGGCGACCTGATCGGAGCTGCCATCCGCACCAAGCCCCCCAGTGCCGAGCTGCGCCCCGACCAAAAGGACAGCGATTCCCTGCCCGATTACGCCCTGCTCGACCCGTTGCTGCGGGCCAGCATCGAGCAGCTCGCCAGCCCGGAGCAACTGATCGCCAGCGGGGCCGATCCGGCCCTGGCCCAGCGGGTGCACCAGCTGTTGCGCCGCGCTGAATTCAAGCGCCGCCAGGCCGCGCCGGTGCTCAAGGTGAGTGGCCGTTCCTTCGGCAGCGGCTGGCGGATGCCGATCGCCTCGGCCTAGGGTTGTCTGGGCTGTGAGGCCCGCCTATCCCTCCCGCTCCCCTGCGGCCCATGGCAGCTTCCGGCGCAGCGGCCCCCCTGGCCACTCCGATGTCGAGCATCGGAGTTCCCACCGAAATCAAGCGCGATGAGCAACGGGTGGCCCTCACCCCCGATGGCGTCCATGAGCTGGTGTCCCATGGCATGGAGGTGCGGGTCCAGGAGGGAGCTGGGGTGGGAGCAGGTATCTCCGATGATGCCTATCGCACCGCCGGCGCCCGCATCGTGAACCGGGAGGAGGCCTGGGCGGCCCACCTGGTGGTGAAGGTGAAGGAACCCCAGCCGGAGGAATTCCCCTTCCTGCGCTCCGATCTGGTGCTGTTCACGTACCTGCACCTTGCGGCTTATCCCGAGGTGGGCAGGGCCCTGCTGGCGGCCGGCACCACGGCAGTGGCCTACGAAACGGTGCAGCTGGAAGATGGCAGCCTGCCGCTGCTCGCCCCAATGAGCGAAGTGGCCGGCCGACTGGCCGCCCAGGTGGGGGCCAGGCTGTTGGAAAAACCCCAGGGCGGCCGGGGCATCCTGATGGGGGGCTGCACCGGCGTGCGGCCGGCCCGGGTCGTGGTGCTCGGAGCCGGCACCGTGGGCTGGAACGCGGCGCGCATCGCCACCGCCATGGACGCGGAGGTGTTTCTGCTCGACCGCTCGCCCCAGCGGCTGCGCACATTGGAGGCCGACCGCCGCGGCAGGCTGGTGAGTCTGGTGAGCAGCCGCAGCCTGATCCAGCGCCTGGTTCCCGGTGCCGACCTGGTGATCGGATCGGTGCTGTTGCCCGGCGGCCGGGCGCCCACCCTGGTGGACGAAGAGCTCGTCAAGCTGATGCGCCCGGGGTCGGTGATCGTGGACGTGGCGATCGACCAGGGCGGCTGCATCGCCACCAGCCGCGAAACCACCCACACCGATCCGGTGGTGACCATCCACGGGGTGCAGCACTATGCCGTCGGCAACATGCCTGGAGCCGTGCCATTCACCTCCACCGAAGCCCTGGTGAGTGTCACGCTCCCTTACATCCTGGTGATGGCCGGACGGGGCCTGATCGAGGCGGTCACCGATCGGCCGGAGCTGCTCTCCGGGCTGAACACGGTGGATGGTTCGGTGTGCCATCCAGGGGTGGCGAAGGCCCTGGGCCTGCCCCCGCGCCATCCGATGGCCTGCCTGCGCTGACCCTCAGCCCGCCAGCGAAAGCAGCGGTCGCTGCAACGCAGCCGGATCCAGGCCCTCCCGCAGCGCCAGCACCAGACCGGCGGCCTCGGCGTAGCCGTTGACCGGCAGCACCGGCAGCTGCAGAGCAGTGGCGTCCACCTGCAGCAGCGAGGGGTTCCCCTCCACGCTGATGATCGGCACCCCGCGCTCAGCGCAGGCCAGCACCGCCTCGCCTCCGAGGGCGCCGGCAGGGGCCACCACCGCGCCGAGGTCCTCGCCCCGCAGCACACCGGCCCCGGCGGCAGTGGGCGCCACCAGATCCGGAGCCCGACTCAGGCCCACCAGCACGCAGGGAAGGAAGGTGTGACCGAGCTCCTCCGCCGCAGCCCTGGGATCCAGCCTTTCGTCCAGGGGCAGGGGCAGCAACGCCGGGGCATGGGCACAGGGAACGCCGAACCTCTGGCTGATCAGGTGGCTGATCACCGCCTCCGCACCGGCCAGCCCATCCACCCCCGTGCCCTGGCGATAGGCCGCCAGGGCAGGGCTTTCCGGATCATCCGGGAAACGCACCACCACGGCGATCGCCGTGGCCCCGGCATCCAGCAGCCGGGCTGCAGCCCGCAACAGCGCATCGGGACGGACCAGGGTGCCCCAGCTGGAGCCACTCGGGCCGAGCAAGAGGCTCACCTCCAGGGGCAGGTCGGTGTCCACCACCGGACCCAGCGGCAGCCCGAGGGTGGCTCGGCAGGCATCGAAGGCCTGCAGCTGGCGCTGCCGCAGCTCCGGCTCGATGCCGGCATCCAGCAGCAGGCCGACCCGTTGCCAGGGCCGGGGGCGCAGCGCCAGTTCGCCGGCTGCGAAGCGATCCAGGCTCCAGCCCTCGAGGTAGTGGATGCGGCGATCGCTCCAGTAGAGCGAAGCGCCGTTCATCACGTTGGGGTGGGTCACCAGGCAGTCGCTGGCGGCGGCCAGCAGCCGGGCAGCCGGCAGACCATCGCCCGCATAGCCCCCGATGGCGCAACCGACCCCGGTGGGGATCACCAACAGGGTGGGCAGGGGCGGCGCGGCGGCAGAGCTCAAGGCAGGGACCTCAGGATTCGGCGCCGTTGCCGAGAACAACTCCTTCGAGGCGCAGACCGCGCTCCGGATCCGCTGCGGTGACCGCCCAGCGCAAGGGAACCGCCTGGGGGCCTCCCAGCAGGCGGGCTTCACCGGCCAGGGCCAGCCGCAAGCGGTGCAGCAGCGGTCCAGGTGCCGGCGGAACCCACAGATCGAGGGGCAGCAACCGCAGCGGGGGCGCGTCCGATGCGGAATAGCCGGCCGACTTCACTTCTGGTACTGACCGAACTGCTCCTGATAGAGCGCATCTTCCTGGCCCGCCAGCAATTCGAGATCGGCGAGCGGATAGGCGACGCAGAGGAGGGCGAAACCCTTCTGCTGCAGCTCGGCCTTCACCCCCATGGCATCCGGCTGATGCACGCTGCCCTGGCGCACCAGCGCCGCGCAGGTGGTGCAGACCCCGGAACAGCAGGAACTGGGCAGGTCGACGGCCGCCGCTTCGGCTGCCGCCAGCACCGTCTGATCGCTGCGGCACGGGAAGGAGTGGGAGCTGCCGTCGATCTCAACGGTGATCTGAAAGGTCTGGGTCTCGGTCTGGGTCTCGGACACTGCGTGGAGCCGGGTCAGGCCCCATCTTCCCTGACGGACTGCCACTGGCTCGGATGGGGCGCCAGATATTCCGGGGCGGAGCCGGCCGCGGCAAGCGGCGGAGCCGTGAGGCAGAAATCGACGCTGATCGAGAAACGCAGATCCTCTTCGTCTTCGTTGAGAAGAACGGCGTGGTGCAGGCAGGAGGGGAACAGCACCAGCAGGCCTGCCCGGGGAGCCAGGTCAAACCAGGGCAGGTTGAAAGGATGACGAGGATCGATCGGCCCGTCATGGCCTACCGCCAGCCCGGGCACCAGTTCGTTCACGGACTGGGGCGGCCAGAAGCGCAGGCAACCGCTGCTGCCACTGCCATCGCCATTGAGGTAGTAGACGGCGCTGAGGTGGGCATTGGGGTGATGGTGGCGGCCCACCACCTGCCCGAGCTCGCTGACCACGGGCCAACAGCGCTGGATGTGCAGAGCCACCCTCTCCCGGTCAAAACCGAGGGCCTGCAGATAGGCCTCCGTGTGCTCCACGATCCTGGCGAGCAGGCTGGTGAAGCCTGGATGGCGATGGAGCTGCCACACGCCCTGGAGGTCTCCCGTCCAGGCGCAGCCTGGATCGGGATTGGAGCTAGCTCCTTCCTGCAAGGCCGTGATGGCCTGGATTTGCAGTGCGGTCTCGAGCGGATCAGGAGCGAGCTGCACCTGCCCCAGCGCCAGCGGAAACAAAGGCTGGACAAGCAGCTCGGGCGCAGGGGCAGCCAAGGGCGGAAAGCTGGCACGATGTCCATGCTGCCCCATGGCGCCGGAGGGCTGCCAAAAAAAAACCGGCCCGAAGGCCGGTGGGTTCACATGGCGGAAGCACCACCCACCACTTCCAGAATCTCCTGGGTGATGGCGGCCTGTCGGGCCTTGTTGTAATCGAGCGTCAGCGTCTTGGCGAGAGCCTTGGCGTTGTCGCTGGCGTTGTTCATGGCCGTCATCCGACTGGCCAGTTCACTGGCCGCAGCTTCCTGCAAAGAGCGCAGCAGCTGATTCGAGAGATAGAGCGGCAGCAGCGCATTGAGCATCTGCTCCGGATTCTGCTCGAACACGAAATCGGAGGGGAGAGTGGGCTGGGTGTTGGCCACCTCCACCGTCTCGACCGTCAGCCTTCCGTCCTTGGTCACCAGGCGGAACATTTCATCATCAGGGTCGGCGATGTCCTGAGCGTCTAGCGGGAGCAGGGTCTGCACCACCGGCTTGGAGCTCACCAGGTTGATGAACTTGGTGTAGATAATCTCCACTCGATCGGTGCTGCCGGAGAGAAATTCCGCCAGCACTTCATTGGCGATGGCATTGGCCTCATCTGCCGTGGGGACCTGCTCAAGACCGGTGAAGGTAGCCCGGATCTTGTAGATCGAGGCACGGTTCTGGAAGTAGGTGATGGCCTTTCGGCCCATCAGTACCAGATCCACTTCATAGCCTTGGGCCTTGAGTTCGGCGAACCGCTGTTCGGTGCGCTTGATGATGTTGGCGTTGTAGCCGCCGCACAGACCCCGATCTCCGGTGACGGAGAGCAGGGTGATGGTGCGTACATCGCGCTGGGTGAGCAGGGGCGCATCGGCACTTTCGAAGGCCATGCGGGTCTGGAGGTTCTGGAGAACCCTGGCCAGACGATCGGCAAAGGGACGGCTGCGCAGCACCTGTTCCTGGGCACGGCGCACCTTGGCAGCAGCCACCAGGCGCATGGCCTCGGTGATCTTGCGGGTGTTCTTGACCGAACTGATCCGGTCGCGGATTTCCTTGAGGTTCGCCATTGTTCAGGATCCTCAGGCGGTGGCGAGCATCGAGGAGGTGACCTCCTTGATGGCATCCTTGAGCATCGCCTCGGACTCTTCGCTGAGCTGCTTCTCGGTCATCACCTTGGTGATGAACTCAGGCTTGTTGGACTTGAGGTATTCGCGCAGCTCACGGGCGAACTGGGTGACCTGATCAACGGGCACCTCGTCGATCAAACCCTTGACGCCGGAGTAGACGACGGCCACCTGCTCGGCCAGGTTCAGGGGGCTGAACTGGGCCTGCTTGAGCAGCTCGCGCAGACGCTTGCCGCGGGCCAGCTGCTGCTGGGTGGCGGCATCGAGATCGGAGGCGAACTGGGAGAAGGCAGCCAGTTCGTCGAACTGGGCCAGCTCCAGCTTGAGGGTGCCGGCGATCTTCTTGATGGCTTTGGTCTGGGCGGCTCCACCCACCCGGCTCACGGAGATACCGACGTTGATGGCGGGGCGCAGGCCGGAGTTGAACAGGTCGGAGCTAAGGAACACCTGACCATCGGTGATCGAGATCACGTTGGTGGGGATGTAAGCCGAAACGTCGCCGGCCTGGGTTTCGATGATCGGCAGGGCGGTCATCGAGCCCTTGCCCATGGCATCGCTCAGCTTGGCGGCCCGCTCAAGCAGGCGGCTGTGGCAATAGAAGACGTCGCCGGGATAGGCCTCACGACCGGGGGGACGGCGCAGCAGCAGGGACATCTGGCGGTAAGCCTGGGCCTGCTTGGTGAGGTCGTCGTACACCACGAGGGTGGCCTTGCCCTTGTACATGAACGACTCGGCAATCGCCGCGCCGGTGTAGGGGGCCAGGTACTGCATGGCGGCGGCCTCGGAGGCGTTGGCTGCCACGATCACGGTGTAATCGAGGGCGCCCTTCTCGCGCAGAACCTCCACCACGTTGGCCACGGAAGCGGCCTTCTGACCCACGGCCACATAGACGCAGACGACGTCTTCGCCCTTCTGGTTGATGATCGTGTCGATCGCGATGGCGGTCTTGCCGGTCTGGCGGTCGCCGATGATCAGCTCGCGCTGGCCGCGGCCGATCGGGATCATCGCGTCGATGGCGGTGATGCCGGTCTGCATGGGCTCATGCACCGACTTCCGCTGAATGATGCCGGGCGCCATCGATTCGATCAGGCGCGTTTCGGTGGTGGCGATTTCCCCCTTTCCGTCGATCGGCTGACCCAGGGAGTTGACCACGCGGCCGAGCATGGCATCGCCCACGGGCACGGCAGCGATCTTGCCGGTGGCCTTGACCGTGCTGCCTTCCTGGATCCCACGACCCTCTCCCATCAGCACTGCGCCGACGTTGTCGTCTTCCAGGTTGAGGGCGATGCCTTCGGTGCCGTCCTCGAACTGCACGAGCTCCCCAGCCATGACCTGCTCCAGGCCATAGACACGGGCGATGCCGTCGCCGATCTGGAGCACGGTTCCGACGTTGCTGACCGAAACCGACTTGTCATAGTCAGCGATCTGCTGCTTGAGAATGGCGCTGATCTCGTCGGGGCGGATGGAAACCATGGGAGGGAATCCCCGGAAGGGGAGGCGATGAAGAAGGGGGGAAAGAGGTGGGGGTGATGGCTGGGAGCGTTAGCTCACCTTCGCCAGCGCCAGGCCGAGACGACGCACCTGACCGGCCAGGCTGGCGTCGATCACCTGCGAACCGACGCTGAGGATGAACCCACCGATCAGATCGGGATCCACCACGAGGTTGATCTCCACCTTGTCGGTGCCGGCAACGGCCTTGACCCTTTCGGCGATTTCTGAGCGCTGCTCGTCGGTGAGGGGAGCGGCAGAGGTGACGGTGGCGAGGGCGATCTGGTTCTGCTCGCGGTACAGCTCCAGCATCCGTTCCAGAACCGCATTGAGATAACCGATGCGCTGCCGATCGGCCAGCAGCTTCAACAGATTCAGGAAGGAAGGGGTGACCTGATCACCGAAGAGTTTCACCAAGGCAGCCTTCTTGGCCTCCACCTCCAAAACGGGGGAGGCCATGGCCTCGCGGAGCTCTGCCGATGAATTCCAGAGCTCGAGCACGCCGCGGCACTGTTCGACCACTTCGGCGGTGTCGCCATTGGCCTCGGAAACCTGGAGGAAGGCCTCGGCGTACGGCGTGGTGATTGCGTTGAGAAGAGGCATCAGGCTTTCCCCAGCGATTGAATGGACTGGTTGATCAGCTTGGCCTGAGCTTCGGGATCGAGTTTGCCGGTGAGATTGGCGAGGGCCTTCTCGATGGCGAGGCGAGCGGTCTCGCGACGCAGCTGGCCGGAGACCCGAGCGGCTTCAGCGTCAAGATCAGAGGCGGAATCCTGTTGAAGACGGGCCATTTCGCTAACCGTGCGCTGCTCGCTCTCAGCGCGGATGGCCTCGGCCCGGGCCTTGCCATCCGCACGGATGCGCTCCGCCCTGACCTGAGCTTCGGAGAGATCCTTCTGAACGGAAGCGAGGGAGGCGGTGGCGGTGGCCAGACGCTCCTCGGCGTCCTTCAGTTCCGTAAGGATCGAAGCCCGCCGACGCTCAAGAATGCCGCCGAGGAAGCCCCTGAGAAACCAGACCAGACCGGCGATCACGATCGCCAGATTGATGATGTTGGTCTCGAACGGATTGAAGTTGAGACCAAACCCCCCGTGGGAGGCAAGGATGAATGAGGTCATGACGCGGCAAGAAGACGGTCGACGATCTGATCGGCGAGCTTGGCGGCGTCGCCCTTGAGCTGCCCGAGGGCGGAGGTGCGCTGGGAATCGATCTCCCGGCGGGCCTGCTCACGGCTGGCATTCGATTCGGCCTGGGCCACGCCCATGGCCTCGCGATACAACCGATCGGACTCCTGCTCGGCCTCCTGGATCAGCTTCTGAGACTGCTGACGGGCCTCCTTGAGCTGCTCTTTGAGTTCGGCCTCCAGGCGCTCCACCTGGGCGAGTTTCTCCTTGGCCTGGGCGCGGCTGGTATTGATGAAGCCTTCCCGCTCTTCCACAGCCCGACCGACAGGACGGAAGAAGAGCGCATTGAGAATGAAGGTGAGGAGCACCACCTGCAGCGCCATCAGGGGCAGGGTGGCATCGAGGTCGAAAAGACCTCCCTCAGGCGTTCCTGCGGACGCGCCTGCCTCGGCAAGCAGAAGCCAGCTGGTCATGGGCGGGATGGCGGGCAGTGGGCGGAGCTATGGGCGAAAGCTTGGGCTGGTCAATAAAAAGGGGAGGGCGGGAACGGGGAAACCCAGAGGTGTTCCACCGCTCCCGGCCCACTCCAGACCTCAGCCTGCGAAGGGGTTGGCGAACAGAAGCACCAGAGCAACCACCAGGCCGTAGATGGTCAGAGCTTCCATGAAGGCCAGGGAGAGCAGAAGGGTGCCGCGGATCTTGCCTTCGGCTTCGGGCTGGCGGGCAATACCTTCAACAGCGCCGCCGGCAGCGGTGCCCTGGCCGATGCCAGGACCGATGGCGCCGAGGCCGACAGCGAGACCAGCAGCCACAACAGACGCAGCAGCAGTAAGGGAATCCATGGTGGAACGGGGGATGTGGGGCGCCGGAAGCGCGGGATGAACCGGGAAATGAATCCTGCGACTGGGACATCTCGAGAGATGGGCCCGGATCAAGCCGGACCTGCGCGCAGAGAGTTTGCCAGACCGGGGTACCGGCCGGGCGGAGAGGATCAGTGGTGCTCTTCGTGAACAGCCTCACCGATGTAGTAAGCGGCGAGGGTGGCGAAGATCAGAGCCTGGATGGCACTGGTGAACAGGCCCAGGAACATGGCCGGCAGAGGCACGATCAGGGGCACAAGGAAGGCGAGAACCGCCACCACCAGTTCGTCAGCCAGGATGTTCCCGAAAAGACGGAAAGAGAGGGAGAGAGGCTTGGTGAAGTCCTCCACGATCTTGAACGGAAGCATGATCGGGGTGGGCTCCACGTAGTACTCGAAGTACCGGAAACCCTTGCGGCTCAGACCTGCATAGAAATACGCAAGCGAAACCAGCAGAGCGAGAGCGATCGTGGTGTTGATGTCAGCCGTGGGGGCACCGAGTTCACCACTGGGAAGGTGAATCAGTTTCCAGGGAATCAGTGCGCCACCCCAGTTGCTGACAAAAATGAACAGGAACAGGGTGCCGATGAAGGGCAGCCAATCACGGTATGCCTTCTCGCCGATCTGCTCGCGGCAGAGGTCGCGGATGTAATCCCAGAGGAACTCGAGCAGGTTCTGAACCCCGCTCGGATCACGCTCCATCTTGCGGGTGCCGAAGTACACAACGGCCAGCAGCGCACCGATCACCACCCAGGAGCTGAGAAAGACCTGGCCGTGGATCTTGAGATTGCCGAGCTGCCAGTAGAGGTGCTTACCAACCTCCAGTTCGGCGAAGGGAAGGGTGAGGTGCAACGGGACCATCTGGAGAATGTCCTGGCGGAACGTCGATGCCGCGGGAGCGGCTGGACAGGGGAGGGGCTCAGGCGTCCAGGACGGCCTGAAGAATCAGTGCGGGTTTGTAGAGCAGAAACCCGACCAGGGCCGGAAGAATCTGCAACTGAGGAACCCTGGCGGCAGCCAGCACCAGCACCACCGGCACCAGCAACTGAACCTTGCTCACGGACTTGGACTCGACGCCGAGGCGCGAGACGCTGCGGGAGAGAAGAAACAGATACAGAAGGCCGGCCATACCACCAAGCAACAGGCTGCCGGCACTGGCGGCTCCGAAGAGCAGGGCCGTGATGGGCACCGCCAGGGCGGTGGCCAGGGCCGTAGCCAGGATCAGGCGCCGCTGCAGACGGCGGTAGTCATCCATTCCGTGGTCGCCGGGCGAAGACTCGGCGGCAGGGAGATGGGGGGAGTCGGCGGCATCGGACTCCTCAACCTCAAGGACAGGAACGCTCCCAGGGGAGACGTTTTCCGGCGAAGGGGTCGGGGCAGCCTGCAACCGTCAAGGCTCCGACTGGGCGGTCGGACATTATCACGCAGCGTTACGGCCGAGTTCCCAAAAGGGGATGGCGGGGCAGCAGCACCCCCTGCCGGATCAGCCGGCGGGCCCGCTCCAGCCGCTCGGCCGGCTCCTGGTCCAGCTCCAGGCTGGCCAGTGCCGTGCCGGGATCCGCCGCCTCCAACGCCTGCATCAGCGCCAGATCCCCCGGCTCGATCGAGAGCGGCATCAGGTCCGGTCCCATCAGGCTGGTGGAGGGCCAACCCCAGAGGCAGCGGTTGGGGCGACCACCGGCCGCCAGCAGATCACCATCCCGATCCCAGTTCTGGCGGTCGATCGGCTCCTTGCTCAGGAAAAATTCGAAGTGGCTGATGTCCGGGTCCAGGGCCTCGATCAAGGCCCATTGCTCCCGCTGGGGCAGGGCGCGCGCCCGCTCCAGCAGCTCCCCCTGGAGCAACCGGGCCGGATCCCAGACCTCCGGATTCGTGAAGCCGGCGAAGTGGAGATCCGCCTGCTCCACGAACCGGAACAAGCGGTCGAGGTCATAGCTGGTCTCCTGGGGATGGAGATACATGTCGGCGAAGTTGGCGTCGGCCGCGGTGTCCATCGCCCAGCGCTGCTCGTGGTGACGGCGCAGCCGGTTCTGGTCAGGCAGATCGTGGAAGAGCTGCCTGCCGAGCCGCAGCCCCTCGGCCCCGGTTCCCACCCCCATCAGGCTGAGGGCCTTCTGGGTGCGATGAATCTCCCAGCGCCCGCCATCGGCATAGAGGAAAAGATGCAGCAGGCCGCCCGGAGCCAGCCTGGCGGCCAGGGACCGGAGACCGGCCTCGGGGCGCTCGAGGTGGTGGAGCACCCCCACCGAGTTGATGTAGTCGAACGGGCCTTCCCCCTCCAGGTCGAGCAGGCTGCGGCACTCGATCCGCAACTCCTGCACCTGGGCCGCGGCCCCGGAACGACGACAGCGCTCGCGGGCCACCTCGAGGGTGCCGGGGCTGATATCCACGGCCAGCACCTGGGAACCGGGATTGAGATGGCACAGATAATCCGTGCTCACCCCCGTGCCACAGCCGGCATCGAGCAGGCGCCAACAGCGCGGGGCTCCCTGCTCCGCTTCGGCCGGCAGGGCTCCGGTCGCAGCCGCGAAGGCGCTCTCCACGCACCAGCGCCAGTTGTATCCAGGAGGAGGCCCGTCCTGCAGAGGATCCGCCGGATAGGGGAATCGGTCATAGAAAGCGCTCACCACCGGGGTGGCGGCATCCGACTGCATCGACATCGGCTGCGGCGGAGGAACGTCCGGCGAGCATTTCACGGCGCCGGATCCATCGCCAGGGCCAGCTCACCCGGGGCTGCAAACATTTGTTCATGCGGCCCCGAAGGATGAAGGGGGCAGCCGTAACGTTCCGAGGCCCGGCTCGCTCTCGTTCATGACCGTGACCGCCAGCAGCGGCAGTACCAGGGTCACCCCCCAGCTCTACGACACCCTGCCGCTCTCCAGCGTCCGTCAGGCGGAACAGCAGGATCGCTTCCCTGATGGGGGCGAACTGGATTCGCTGATCACCTTCTTCCAGAGCGGCCAGATCCGCGTGGAAGCGGCCCGTCGCCTCTCGGCCAACGCCGACGCCATCGTGGCCAAGGCTGCCAACCGCATTTTCTCGGGTGGCACGCCCCTCTCCTATCTGGATGGCCCCCTGAGCATCGGCGCCGTCGGTGGCAGTGGTGAGGCCACGCCCCTGGCCGCCGACCAGGCCGCCTTCCAGCGCTCCGTCGAGACCTTCGCCGCCGGCACCGCCAGCAAGGGCAACGTCTTCAGCAGGCTGCTGGAGGGAGCCGGCGGAGATGCCGATGTGCGGGTGGTGCTGCCGAGTGGCTTCAACCCGATCGCGGTGGGCCGGTATGGCACCGACCGCATGCGCAAATCGATCCGCGACCTGGCCTGGTTCCTGCGGTACGTGGGCTACGCGGTGGTGGCCGGCGATCCCAGCATCCTGGCGGTCAACACCCGCGGCCTGCGCGACATCCTCGAGAAGGCCTGCTCCCTGGCCGCTACCAACGTGGCCCTGCAGGAAATGCGCGCCGCAGCGGCAGGCCTCTTCCCCGACCAGCCGGTGGCACGCCAGCTGGTGATCGATTGCTTCAACGTGCTGCTCAAGGAGCTGGAAGTGCCGACGCCATCGGCGCGACAGCGCCTCGGCACCGCGGTGAACCAGGGTCTGCAGCTGCCCGCCATCTATGCCCTTTCGGCCGGTGGAGCCCAGCGCTTCGTGATGAGGCCCGGCCTCTCCGGCACCGAGAAGGCCGAGATCATCCGCGCGGCCTACCGCCAGGTGTTCGAAAGGGACATCGAAAAGGGCTACTCCCAGACGGTCTGCCCCGTGGAGGCCACCCAGGTGCGCCAGGGACAGATCTCCATGCGGGAGTTCGTCCGTGCCCTCGGGCGCAGCAAGGAATATCGCCAGCAGTTCTACGGCCGGTTTTCCAACAGCCGGGTGGTGGAACTCGCCTTCCGCCATTTCCTCGGCAGGGGCGTGAGCTCGATCGAGGAATTCCGCCAGTACTTCGCCATCGTCACCGAGAAGGGCCTCAAGGGTCTGGTGGATGCGCTGGTGAACAGCATGGAATACGCCCGGGCGTTCGGAGAGGAGACCGTTCCCTATCTGCGGGATCTCGGGGAAGAAGCCCAGGAAAGCGCCGGCTGGGGATCCAACCGCAAGCTGTTCCGCTTCAGCGCCCCGTTTGAGGGGGCGCCCCAGTACATCACCCTCTACGCCTCCTATCGCCAGCCCCTGCCGGATCAGCATCCCTACGGCGGCGGCAACGATCCACTGGCCCTGAATTACGGAGCGATCTTCCCCTCCGGCACCGCCTCAGTGGCCACCCGTCCGGTGCCGTTCAGCTACGACACCCGACGCATCCTGATCGGCAATGGCCTGGCCCAGCCCGGCCAGATGGACAGCCCCCAGTTCCGGAAGGCGTCCCCCCGTCGCGTCGGCCCCAAGGTGGTCCGCCTGCAGCAGATCGCCACCGGTGGCAGCTCCACCCCTAGGCGCTCCGGCCAGCCGAGTGTGCGTGGCACCGAAGCCAGTACCCAGGCGGTTCTGCGTGCCGTCTACAACCAGGTTCTGGGGAATGCGGGCTATGCCGGCGAACGCAACACGGTGGAAGAGATCAAACTCGAGAACGGCGACATCAGCCTGAGGGAGTTCATCCGCCAGGTGGCCCGCTCGAAGGCCTTCCGCCGGCGCTACTGGAGCGGCCTTTACATCACCAAGGCGATCGAAGTGATGCATCGTCGCCTGCTCGGCCGCCCCACCTTCGGCCGCTGGGAAATCAATGACTACTTCGACACGGCGGCCCGCAGCGGCTTCTATGGCGTGGTGGACGCCATGATCAACAGCCGGGAATACAACGAAACCTTCGGCGAGGACACCGTCCCCTACGAACGTTTCATCACCGCCGCCGACCGCAATGCCCGCAAGGTGCCTGCCCTGAAGCGCACCTTTGATGCCTCTGCCTACCCGGATCTCACCCCGGCGCAGCGGCCCCAGGTTGCCGCAAGCACCGAACTGCGCACCGTCGGGGACCTCACCCCACGCAACCTGGCCCCCCGTCGACAGGTGGTGGGCAGCTGGAGTGCCCAGGTCAGCGGCGGCGGTTCCGCCACCCCCACCAAACCGGTGAGCACCGCCGGTCCTGGATCGATCAAATCGGCACCGGCCCCGAGCCGCAGTTGGAGTGCTCCCCGCTGGCAGCCTTCCCGCCTGGCCCCCGCGGCTCCTGCTGCGTTCGCCCCGACGCCCGCGGCTTTCCCGAAGGCCCCGATCCCCGCACCAGCGTTCACCCCACAGCCCGCCTCCGGCTGGCAATCGAAGCTCAGCAGCGGCGGTGCAGGCCCGGCCGAGCAACCGGGGGCAGCGATGGTGAAAGCTCTGCGTCCCGCCGCTCCCCAGGGGTTCGCGCGCCGGGCCAGCCTTGGCAGGCCGGTTCAACTGCTCACCCGCCCCAGCGAAGGTCAGCTTCAGGAGGCCTTGGAAGCCAGCTATCGTCAGCTGCTGAACCGGGTTCCCCTCAGCGCAGAGCGCCTCGGGGATGCGGAATCCCAGTTGAGGGATGGCCAGCTCTCGGTGGCTGAATTCATCGGTCAACTGGCCAGCAGTCCGCTGTTCCAGGAACGCCTGAATCGCATGGCCCCGCTCCGTGCTGCCACCGCCGCCTACCTTGCCCTGCTCGGCAGGGCAGCCCAACCCTCGGAAGTGAGTCGCTTCCTGGCCACCCGTGCCGAGCAGGGTCAGCTTGCCGCCATCGAGCAACTGCTCAACAGCGGCGAATACGCGATGAGTTTCGGCCAAAACACGGTGCCCTACCTGCGCGGCATGAACACCTCCGATGGCATTCCACTGAGCACGGTCAATCGCACAGCCTCCCTCTATGGCGGAAACGCCGGCATGAACCCATCCCCCAAGGGCTCAATCTGAGACCCAGGGATCAACAATCCCCTCATCGAGCGCAATGCTCGCCCCTTCCCCTCGGAGCCTTGCTCCGGGGGATTTTTTGATGGGACTACACCAATTGAAACCGAAATAACGAGCCTGGAATCCTGAACACCCCCCACAGGCAGACAGGGGATGATGAACAATTGCTGCAGAGAGTGGCTATTACAAACTCCGGGCAAACCCATTGCGTGCCAAGGGTTCTTGCCTCACCGCTCGCCGTGAAGAACTGTTACCGGGCCCCGGGGGGCAGCGGGGCGTTGCCACAGAATGATTCGGCGGTCGGCACTGCCGATCACACCCCCTTACCCACCGGATACCGGTCTCCTTCAACGGTGACCGCTTGTTTCGAGGCAGAACTGCATGAGCATCGTCTCCAACTCGATCATCAACGCGGACGCCGAAGCCCGCTACCTCAGCCCTGGCGAACTCGACCAGATCAAGGCATTCGTGGGCGGCGGCCAGCGCCGCCTGCGCGTTGCCCAGGTCCTGAGCGAGAGCCGCGAGCGCATCGTCAAGACGGCCGGCGGCGCCCTTTTCCAGAAGCGCCCTGACGTGATCTCCCCCGGCGGCAATGCCTACGGCGAGGAGATGACGGCGTCCTGCCTGCGCGACATGGACTACTACCTGCGCCTGGTGACCTACGGGATCATCGCCGGTGACGTCACCCCGATTGAAGAGATCGGAATCATTGGCGCCCGTGAGATGTATCGCTCCCTAGGCGTTCCCCTCGACGCCATGGCGGAATCCGTGCGCGAGATGAAGAACGCCGCCATGGGCCTGCTCACCGGTGCTGATGCCGAAGAGGCTGGCTTCTACTTCGACTACGTCGTCGGCGCCCTCGCCTGAGGTTGCTTCCTCCTTAACCTTCGCCTCTTCACTCAGGTTCCATGCAAGACGCCATCACCAACGTCATCAACCAGGCCGATGTTCAGGGCCTGTACCTGGACCCCTCCTCCATGGGGCGCCTTGAGCAGTATTTCTCCTCGGGTGAACTCCGGGTTCGTGCTGCTGCCACCATCAGCGCCAATGCCTCGGCGATCATCAAGGAAGCTGTGGCCAAGTCGCTGCTCTATTCGGACATCACCCGTCCCGGCGGCAACATGTACACCTGCCGTCGCTATGCAGCCTGCATCCGCGACCTCGACTACTACCTGCGCTACGCCACCTACGCCATGCTGGCCGGCGACACCTCCATCCTCGATGAGCGTGTTCTGAACGGCCTCAAGGAGACCTACAACTCCCTGGGTGTGCCCATCGGTGCCACCGTGCAGTCGATCCAGGCAATGAAGGAAGCCACCGCTTCGCTGGTCGGCCCTGATGCCGGTCGCGAAATGGGTGTCTACTTCGATTACATCAGCTCCGGCCTCGGGAACTGATTTCCCTCGGACCCACCGCGGAGCCTTTCATGCGCCTGTTCAAGATCACAGCCTGCATCCCCTGCCCCGAGAAATCGCGGACCCAACGGGAACTGCAGAACACCTACTTCACGAAGTGGGTTCCCTATGACAGCTGGTTCGCTGAGCAGCAGCGGATCATGAAACAGGGCGGCAAGATCCTGAAGGTCGAGCTCGCCACCGGTCGGCCCCAGCGGAACTGCGGCAACTGATCTCCCAGACGATCAACTCACCCGACCCGGCTTTGCCGGGTTTTTTTGTTGGCAGAAGCAGGGGCCCCATCAGCCGGCCCTTTTATTGGCTTGCCTGGCTCGACAAAAGACGACGCTTCAGGGCTGAATGGACCACATCTCCACCGGACAGCTCTTGTCCCGTACGCCCACCCGCAGCTCACGCCCACGGACGGGGGCCGATGAATCTTCAGACAACCAGCGCCCATCCCTCGAGGGACGGGCACTGCTGCCCCTGCCGTGGGCGTACTGGCCGGCTGAGACACGCCTGCTGGTGGGTCTGGTGGCCGTCTGGAGCCTGGCCGGTCTGCTGATCCTCGCCTCCGCCAGCTGGTGGGTGGCGGAGCGTGAAATGGGCGATGCGGCCTTCTATCTCAAACGCCAGGCGCTCTGGATGCTGGCCAGCTGGGGGCTCTTCTGGCTTGCCATCCGCACCACCATGCGGCGCTGGCTCCATCTCGCCGGCCCTGCCCTGCTGGTCGGAGGCCTGATGGTGGCGGCCACCCTGCTGATCGGCAGCACGGTCAACGGTGCCAGCCGCTGGCTGGTGCTCGGCCCCCTTCAGGTCCAGCCCACCGAACTGGTCAAACCGTTTGTGGTGCTCCAGGGGGCCGTGCTCTTCTCCCACTGGAAACGGATCGGCAACGACCAGAAGCTGCTCTGGCTGGGAATCTTTGCGGCCCTGATCCTGTTGATCCTGAAACAGCCAAACCTGAGTACGGCGGCCCTGACAGGCCTTTTGTTGTGGTTGATGGCCCTGGCCGGCGGCCTGCCCCTGACCCGGCTGCTGGGTGCCGCCGCCGCCGGCGGCCTGCTGGGCACAGCCAGCATCCTGGTGAACGAATACCAACGGCTGCGTGTCACCTCCTTCCTCGACCCCTGGAAGGACGCCCAGGGCAACGGCTATCAGCTCGTGCAGAGCCTGCTGGCCATCGGTTCCGGTGGCTTGCTGGGCGAGGGTTTCGGCCTCTCCACCCAGAAACTTCAGTACCTGCCGATCCAGACCACCGATTTCATCTATGCGGTGTTTGCCGAGGAATTCGGCTACGTGGGCTCCGTGATGCTGTTGTTGTTCCTGATGGTGTTTGGCTTCGTGGGCCTCCAGGTGGCCCTCAGCTGCCGCAGCCTCCAGCACCGGCTGGTAGCCATTGGCTGCACCACGCTGCTGGTGGGGCAATCCATCCTCAACATCGCGGTGGCCAGCGGCTCGATGCCCACCACCGGCCTGCCGCTGCCGTTGATCAGCTACGGCGGCAACTCCCTGCTCAGCAGCCTGTTCATCGCCGGCCTGCTGATCCGCTGCGGGCTGGAAACCACAGGGATGGAAACCGTCCGTGGCCGCCGCCGACGCCGGACCGCAGCCCAGATAGGCTGACGGACCGCGCCAGAGTCACCGGTTCATGAGCAGTTTCGGTCTGCAGCTGGCCGACTGGGCCCGCAGTGGCGAACAGCTCCTGCACACCTCCCTCGACCATCCAGGCCCCCTCACCCTGGCTCTCGTATTCACGGGAGGGCTGCTCACCAGCCTGGGGCCCTGTTCCCTTTCGATGTTGCCGATCACCCTGGCCTACCTGGCCGGCTTCGGCGGCGACGCGCCTGGGGCCTCTGGCCCGATCGGCAGCAGCGGCGGGGGCACTCCCTGGCAACGAAGCCTCAGTTTCGCTGCAGGCATCGTGGGCTCCCTGGTGCTGCTCGGGCTCGCCAGCGGGATGATGGGCCGTCTCTACGGCAGGATCCCGGACCAGATTCCCCTGGTGGTGGCCCTGCTGGCCGTGGTGATGGGCCTCAACCTGCTGGGCCTGGTACGTCTGCCCCTGCCCGCAGGACCGGACCCGGAACGGTGGCGCAGGCTTGTGCCGGCCCGCCTCGGTCCGCTGGCGGCTGGCCTGGCCTTCGGTCTGGCCTCCACCCCCTGCACCACGCCCGTGCTGGCCGTGTTGCTGGCCTGGATGGCCCAGGCCGGCAAGCCGCTGCTGGGGATGCTGCTGCTCACGAGTTTCGGGGCCGGGCAAGTGCTGCCTCTGCTGCTGGCAGGTACGGCGGCAGCCAGCCTGCCCGGCCTGCTGCGCCTGCGCCGGATCGGCCAGTGGATCCCCCCGATCAGCGGTGTGGTGCTGATCAGCACCGGTGCGCTAACGCTCTTCTCCCGGTTGCCATGACCGTTGCCGCTCCCTCCCCGCTCCGGTTCCTGCAGAGGTTGATCGGCTGGATTTCCGACCTGCGCCTGGCCATCGTGCTGCTGCTGATCCTGGCGGTGGCCAGCGGCATCGGCACCGCCATTCCCCAGCAGGAAAGCGAGGCCTTTTACCACCAGCGGTACGACCCCCAACCGTGGCTGGGGCTGTTCAAAGCCGACCAGCTGCTGGGCCTGCAGCTCGACCATGTGTACTCCAGTCCCTGGTTCCTGGGGCTGCTCGCCTGGCTGGGTCTGGCCCTGCTGCTCTGCAGCTGGCGCCGCCAATGGCCCGCCCTGCAGGCCTCCCTGCGCTGGATCGACTACCGCTCCCCCCGGCAGCTCAGCAAGCTGAGCGTCGCCCAGACCCTCACCTGCCCCGATCCCGACAGCCGGTTGGATGCCCTGCAGCAGTCCCTGACCCGACAGGGCTGGCAGGTGCAGCGGCAGGAAGGCCGTCTGGCCGCTCGCCGCGGCGTGCTCGGGCGGGTGGGTCCGCTGCTTGTGCATGCGGGCATGGTGGTGCTGATGGTCGGTGCCGCCTGGGGGGCCCTGGGCGGTCAGCGCCTGGAACGCTTTCTGGCACCAGGCCACGACCTTGAACTGATGGACAGTCGTGGACGCACGGAAGTGACCGTGGCCCTCGACGCCTTCTCGATTGAGCGGGACCCTGCCGGCCGGCCGGAACAATTCACCTCCCAGCTGACCCTGCGGCCCCCGGCCCCTGCGGCCGAAGGTCCGACGCCGAAGCCGCTGCAGGCCAGGATCAGCGTCAATCACCCCCTGCGCTATCAGGGCATCACCCTGTACCAGGCCGACTGGGCCCTGGCGGCGATCAACCTCCAGCTCGGACGCAGCCCGGTGCTGCAGGTGCCGCTGCAGAGCTTCCCCCAGCTGGGGGAACAGATCTGGGGAGTGGTGCTGCCCACCCGTCCCGATGGCAGCGAACCGGTGCTGCTCAGCCTCTCCAGCGAACAGGGACCGATTCAGGTGTTCGGCCCCGATGGCAGCTCCCTTGGCCAGATCGTGCCCGGGAGCGATGCGGTGGAGGTGCGGGGGCTGCCGATCCGCGTGGAGAGTGTGTTGCCAGCCAGTGGCATCCTGCTGAAGCGGGATCCCGGAGTACCACTTGTGTACACGGGCTTTGGGATCGCCCTGCTCGGGGGAGCCCTCAGCCTGGTGGCCACACGCCAGCTCTGGGCGATCAGCGAGCCGAAGCACGGAGCCCTGCACGTGGCTGGGCTCTGCAACCGCAACCTCACCGCCTTTGCCGGGGAGCTGCCGAAACTGATCGAGGGCCTGGAGCCTGCGGCTCAGCAGGCCTGACGCTCGCCGTGGCTGACCCGCACCACGGTGTGCACGTTGCCGCGAGGGTTGAAGTCGGCCTCGATCTGCATCCAGGCCGGATCACAGGCCTCCACCAGGTCGTCGAGGATGCGATTGGCCACCTCCTCATGGGAGATCGAGCGATCCCGGTAGCTGTTGATGTAGAGCTTCAGGGCCTTGAGTTCGAGAACCTTCGGCCCCGGCTGGTAAAGCAGCCGCAGGACAGCGAAATCGGGATAGCCGGAAAACGGGCAGGTGCAGGTGAATTCCGGCAGCTCGATCGAAACCTCGTACGGACGGCCCGGTCGAGGGTTGTCGAAACAGATGAGGCTGGCTTCAGCGATCGCCCTCTCGCCGTAGCGGGGCGTGACGGTCCGCTCCTGCTCGGTGATCGGAGGGTTCATGGGGGGCCTGGTTCAGTCTGGAACGGACGCTACAGGAAGCCCGGAAGTGGCCAGGGCGGGCTGATGGGTAGCAACCGTTACGACAACCCCTGAAACAGTCAGGCCTAATGGGCCTGTCCCCGCGCGGGATGTCTGAGAGACTGGAACCCAGTCTGCCTACCGCCCGAAAGCTCGTTCCATGAAAAAAATCGAGGCCATCATTCGCCCTTTCAAACTCGAAGACGTCAAGATTGCCCTGGTGAATGCCGGCATCGTCGGCATGACCGTCAGTGAAGTGCGGGGCTTCGGGCGCCAGAAAGGCCAGGTTGAGCGCTATCGCGGCTCCGAATTCACCGTTGAATTCCTGCAGAAGCTCAAGCTCGAGATCGTGGTCGACGACGATCGGGTCGACACGGTGGTGCAGGCGATCCAGGACGCGGCCCGTACCGGTGAAATCGGTGACGGCAAGATCTTCATCAGCACGATCGATTCGGTGCTGCGCATCCGTACTGGCGAGCGGGACAGCGGAGCGATCTGACCCCCGCAGAACGCCACGCTCACAGGGGGGCACTGCCCCCCTCCTATGGGGCTGCCAGGGTGCGGGCCACCAGCGCTTCGATTCCCGCCTCCACCCCCTCCTCCCGTTGCGCCCCGGAAACCAGCCAGAGCAGGTATTCGTGGTTGCCGGCGGGCCCCGTGATCGGCGATGCCAGCAGCCCGGCCGGCTGCCAGGCCTCTAATGCCGCGGCACGGATCACCTGCCGCAGCGCATCGGCATGGGCGGCCGGATCCCTCACCACCCCCCCCTTGCCGACCCGCTCGCGCCCCACCTCGAACTGGGGCTTCACCAGCAACACCGCTTCAGCCCCTTCCGGCACCAGCAGCTGCCGCAGCGCAGGCAACACCCGGGTGAGCGAGATGAAGGAAACATCCGCCACCGCTAGATCGGGTCTGACCTCGCCGGGACCGTAGAGATCCTCCGGGCTCAGGTGGCGCAGGTTCGTGCGCTCCCGCAACACCAGCCGCGGATCGGTCCGAAGGCTCCAGGCCGTCTGGCCGTAGCCCACATCGATGCCATAGACGCGAACCGCACCCCGCTGCAGCAGGCAATCGGTGAATCCGCCGGTGGAGATTCCCCCATCCAGGCAGATGCGGCCCTTCACCTGAATCGGGAACGTCTCAAGGGCCGCCACCAGCTTTTCGCCGCCGCGGGAAACGAAGCGGGGAGGCTGCTCCACCTCCAGCGGCAGATCCTCCACCAGCTCGAGCCCTGGCTTGTCGAGCACCTGGGTGCCGCTGCGCACCCGGCCGGCACGGATCAATTGCTGGGCCTGCTGACGGCTGGCGGCCAGACCACGGGCCACCAGCAGCAGGTCAAGTCGCTGTTTACCGGCTTTGCGCACCATCAGCGGCCCTCCGGAACACCAACCTGTGGGGGTTCCGTAATGGAACCACAACGGAAACGGAACAAATACCGAGGGCTGGGAGGAAGGCGAGCCAAGGGCCGGAGGATGGCTCCCAGTTTCACGGTGATCATGGCCAAACCCGGAACCCACGGGGTCGCCACCCCCTCGAAGCCGAGCCGCCCCAGCCCGCTTTCCGCCAGCGCCCGGCGCAGACCCACTGCCGCGGCCACCGCCGCAAGCCGCGGAAACGTGGTGGAACTGCTTCCTCCCGGCAGCTTCGTGAGGCTGCGCAACCAGCCCGCAGACCTGCCCCCCTTCCAGCTGATCCAGTGCCGCGGTGGACGCTGCTGGGTAAGGCAGCAGGCCTGGGGAAGCCTGGTGCAATGGGAAGTAGCCCACGGCCAGCTCACCCGCGCCGCCGCCTGAGGGGCGACGGCCGGACCGATAGGTTGGTGCTGACGTTGCCACGCGCTGGCCCTTGATCGAGCGTTACACCCTGCCCGAGATGGGCAACCTCTGGAGCGAACAGGCCAAATTCCAGAGCTGGCTGGATGTGGAGATCGCCGCCACCGAGGCCAACTGCGAGCTGGGTCGGGTGCCCGCCGAGGCCGTGGCCACGATCAAGGAGAAGGCCCGCTTCGATGTGGAGCGCATCCTTGAGATCGAGGCCGAGGTGCGTCACGACGTGATCGCCTTCCTCACCAACGTCAACGAACACGTAGGCGATGCCGGGCGCTACATCCATGTGGGGATGACCAGCTCGGATGTGCTGGACACCGGCCTTGCCCTGCAGATGAAGGCGTCGGTGCAGCTGCTGCGCACCGAGCTCGACAAACTGGCCGACGCACTGCGGGATCTAGCCGGCGCCCACAAGGGCACCGTGATGATCGGCCGCTCCCATGCCATCCATGGGGAACCGATCACCTTCGGCTTCAAGGTGGCTGGCTGGCTGGCCGAGGTGGTGCGCGACCAGGAGCGGCTCGAGCGGCTCGAGCGGGTGGTGAGCGTGGGCCAGATCAGCGGCGCCATGGGCACCTATGCCAACACCGACCCCCAGGTGGAAGCCATCGCCTGCGCCAGGCTTGGTCTGGTGCCGGATACGGCCAGCACCCAGGTGATCGCCCGCGATCGCCATGCGGAGTACGTACAGACGCTGGCGCTGGTGGGGGCGGCCCTGGAGCGCTTCTCCACCGAGATCCGCAACCTGCAACGCACCGACGTGCTCGAAGTGGAGGAAAACTTCGCCAAGGGGCAGAAGGGCAGTTCGGCCATGCCCCACAAGCGCAACCCGATCCGCAGTGAGCGGATCGGCGGCCTGGCAAGGGTGTTGCGCAGCTACGTGGTGGCAGCGCTGGAAAACTGCGCCCTCTGGCACGAGCGCGACATCAGCCACAGCTCGGTGGAGCGGATGATGTTGCCCGACTGCTCGGTGACCCTGCACTTCATGCTGCGGGAGATGACCGAAGTGGTGAAGGGGCTGGGGGTGTACCCCGACAACATGGTCCGCAACATGAATGTCTACGGGGGCGTGGTGTTCAGCCAGCGGGTCTTGCTGGCCCTGGTGGAGAGCGGCCTCAACCGCGAGGAGGCCTACCGGATCGTGCAGCGCAACGCCCACACCGCCTGGAACACAGGCGGCGGCGACTTCCGCGCCAACCTGGAGGCTGACGCCGATGTGACCTCCCGTCTCACCCCGGCCCAGCTCGCAGACTGCTTCTCAACCGCCCTGCACCAGGAGAATCTCGGGGTGATCTGGGAGCGCCTGGGCATCTGAGGGAGATCTAAGGGAGGGCGGCCGCAGCCGCCCCGGAGCCTCGCCTCAGGAGTAGCTGGGCGTGTAGAGGTGGCTGCGCACCAGGGCCTCGATGTCGTCCGGCTGGGGCACCTGGGCCAGGTTGCTGTCGAACACAAGCTTGGCCACGCGGGTGGCCGTGTGGATCGCCACCTCCAGCACCTGGGATTGGGGCGGGAACAGCATGCCCAGCTTGAGCTGCTCGTCAGTCACCTGATCGGCCACGGCATGGGCCGCCTCGATGAACATCTCATCGGTCACGATCCGGGCGTTGGTGGCCAGGATGGCCAGGCCCACGGCCGGGAAGATGTAGAGGTTGTTGGCCTGCGACGGCAGATAGGTGTGCCCGTCGAGATGCACCGGAGGCAGCTGCACGCCGCCGGCGAACACCACCGTTCCCTTGGACCAGGTGTAGGCCTCCGTGGCCAGGCACTCCATCTTCTGGGTGGGATTGGAGAGGGGGAAGATGATCGGCTTGGCGTTGTGGCGAGCCATCGCCTCCACCACCTCCTGGTTGAACAGGTTGCCCACGGTGCTCACACCGATCAGGGCGGTGGGCTTGAAGTCGTCGATGGCCTCGACGATGCGGGGGCATTCACTGGCCAGGCTGGTGTGATCAAAAGGCTGGCTGGGCGGCAGATCCTTGGCGTAGGGCTTCTTGTGATCGGGCAGGCCGGGGCGGCCCGTCACCACCACGCCCTGGGTATCGAACATGCGGATCTGCTGGCGGGCCACCTCAGCGGGGATGCCCTGCTGGCCGAGGGCCGACACCATCAGGTTGGCCAGGCCAATGGCGGCCGAACCCGCACCGAGGAAGAGGATGCGCTGGTCCTTGAGTTCACCGCCGGTGAGCTTGAGGGCATTGATCAGGCCGGCCAGAGTCACCCCAGCGGTGCCCTGAATGTCGTCGTTGTAGCAGCAAACCTTTTCGCGATAGCGGGCCAGCAGGTTGATGGCATCCACACCTGTCCAGTCTTCAAAATGGATGCAGCAATGCGGGAAAACCTCCTGCACGGCTTCCACGAATTCATCCACGAAGGCATAAAGCTCCTCGGTGGGCGGCCGGTGCTGGCGCAGACCCACGTAGAGGGGGTCGGCGAGGTAAGGCTCGTTGTTGGTGCCAGCATCGAGATAGATCGGCAGCAGACCCTGGGGCGGCACGCCGGCCGTGGCGGTGTAGAGCTGCAGCTTGCCGATCGGGATGCCCATGCCGTTGGCGCCGAGATCGCCGAGGCCGAGGATGCGGCCGCCGTTGGTCACGCAGATGAAGCGCACATCCTTCTCGGGCCAGTTGCGAAGCACCTCCTTCACCTTGCCCTTGTGGGTGATCGATAGATACATGCCCAGGGGGCGCCGCAGAATATGGTCGAAATTCAGGCATGCGTCGCCGATCGTGGGGTCGTAGACGATCTGCAGAAATCGCGCCGGATCCGACATCAAGGTGCGGTAGAAGAGCGTTTCATTGCTGTCGAGCAGGCCCATCAGGTAGATGAAGCGGTCGAGATCGGTGGCCTTCTTGGCCAGCTGCTCCATCACCCGGCTGAGCTGGGTTTCCAGGGTCTCTGTGACATCGGGCACCAGACCGGTGAGGCCGAGGGCTTCCCGTTCGGCGGCGGTGAAACCGGTGCCCTTGTTGAGGGTGGGATCGTGCAGGAGTTCCATCCCGCGCTTGGTGGTGTCGGTCATGGCTGGGGTGTGTGGAAAGGGGGAGGGGGGATTGGGGTTGAGCTTCGAAATGCGGTGTCGCGTCCTCAGCTGGAGGAGGAGGCGACATAGGGTTTCACCATCTTCACGGGGTCGACTACGCGGTCGAATTCCGCCTCGGAGACAAAACCCAGCTGCAGGGCCGATTCCTTCAGGGTCAGATCGTTGTCGAGCGCATGGTGCGCCACCTGGGAGGCCTTGTCGTAACCGATCACCGGACTGAGAGCCGTGACCAGCATCAGCGAGCGTTGCAGGAAGGTATCGATCTGCTTGTGGTTCGGCTCCGCCCCCTCCACAAGGAAGGTGCGGAAGTTGGTGCAGCCATCGGTCATGATCCGCACTGATTTCATGATGTTGAAGATCAGCAGCGGCTTATAGACATTCATCTCCAGATAACCGCCGGCACCGCCGAAAGCCACGGCGGAATCGTTCGCCATCACCTGCACACCGATCATCGCCAGCGCTTCGCACTGGGTGGGGTTCACCTTGCCCGGCATGATCGAGGAACCGGGCTCATTGGCCGGGATCTTCAGTTCGGCCAGGCCGGCCCGGGGGCCGCAGGAGAGCAGGCGGATGTCATTGGCGATCTTGTAGAGCGACACCGCCAGAGTCTTGAGGGTGGCGCTGAGCTGCACCAGATCGTCGTGGGCGCCCTGCACGGTGAACTTGTTGGGGGCGGTCACAAAGGGCAGGCCGGTGAGCTGACCGATCTGGGCGGCCACGGCCGTGTCGAAACCGGGGGAGCAGTTGAGGCCCGTGCCCACGGCAGTACCCCCCAAGGCCAGCCGGTACGCCCCCACCACCGCCTGCTCGAGGCGCTGCAGGTTGTCATCAAGCATCCCCACGTAGCCGGAAATCTCCTGGCCAAGGGTGAGAGGGGTGGCGTCCTGGAGGTGGGTGCGGCCGATCTTGACGATGTCGTCCCAGGCCTGGGCCTTGGCATCGAGAGAATCGCGCAGGGCCTTCACAGCCGGCATCAGCTTCTGCTTGACGCCGAGCACCGCCGTCACGTTCATCGTTGTGGGGAACGAATCGTTCGACGACTGCGACATGTTGACGTGGTCGTTGGGGTGCACCGGCGTCTTGCTCCCCAGCGGCTGGCCCGCGATCTGGGAGCAGCGGTTAGAGATCACCTCATTCACGTTCATATTGAACTGGGTGCCGCTGCCCGTCATCCAGACATGGAGCGGGAACTGGTCGAGGTGCTGACCGGCCTGAATCTCATCGCAGACCTGCACGATCAGATCCTTCTGCGGATCGGCCAGGCGCCCGGCGGCATGGTTCACCAGAGCGGCCGCCTTCTTGACGATCGCGTAGGCGGGGATCATCTCGCGGGGGATGAGATCTTCCCCGATCGAAAAGTGCTCCAGCGAACGCTGGGTCTGGGCGCCCCACAGCTTGTCGGCAGGAACGTTGACGGCGCCGAGGCTGTCTTTTTCAACACGCGTGGCGCTCATTGCGAATCATCCTTGTGGCGAAGGGGGCATGGGAAAGCGGACTTCCCAGCTCAGGATGGCATCAGAAAGCACGCCCGACAACACAGGCGCCCCCGGAACGAACGGCCGATTGTCCACGCGCCAGCATCGCTAACGGCGATCTCGCTACGGTACCGCTCAAAATCAAAGGCACTGTTGATCCATGCCGCTCCACCACCGGCTTGATTCATTACGTGCTTCAGGTTTTCTTTCGGTCCTTTCCACTGCCCTCGCCGCATCGCTGATGGCGCCGGTCTGCGCCGATGAGGTCAGACCGGATTTTCTGGCGTCCGTGCCCGATTCCGCGGCGGCCCAGGACCGAACCTTTGAGCAGAACTATCTGTTCGGCGACTGGGGTGGCTGGCGCACATCCCTGGCGGAGAAAGGCATCAGGCCGATGCTCCTGCTGATCACCGATCCCTACGGAAATTCGAGGGGCGGACTCGCCAGGGGCTTCACGGATTACAGCATGGTCAGCGCCGATCTGAAGGTGGATACGGCCAAAGCGTTCTCCCTGAAAGGAGGTGAATTCCAGGTTGGCTTTGCGGTGAACTTCGGCAGCCAACTATCCCAGGACGTGGTAGGGAACACCTTCCCAATTCAATCCTCGGATGTTTCTCCCCCGGGACCTAGACTCACTACCGTCAGTTACACCCAATCCCTGCTTGAAGATAAGCTGAGCCTGCGGATTGGCAGGCTATCCATTGACAGCCTTTACGGCGAAGAATTCGCTGGCTCCGCCTATTTTCGTCAGTTCACATCGGTGGCCTTCAACGCCATTCCCTTTGCTATTTTCTATAATTCACCCGGTGCTTTTGGATATCCAGCCACCACCTGGGGGGCGCGGGCCCGCTATGCACCCCAGGGGGACATCTACATGATGGCAGGCATCTACAACGGAGATCCCGAAGTGGGTCTTGCCAATCGCCATGGCCTCGATTTCACCCTCAAGGGCCCCGCCTTCGGGATCGGGGAGATCGGCTGGAAACGCAACCAGGAGCCGGGAGCGACCGCCCTTCCCGGCAACCTCAAACTGGGTGCCTTCGTGCTCGGCGGGCCTGCCCAACCCGATGACGCAACCCCGGCAAGCGGGAGCCGCCACGGCTTCTACCTGGTGGTGGACCAGATGGTCGCCCGCCTGGGCACCAGGGCCGATGGCCGCCAGGTGGGGGTATTCGGCAGCCTGGTGACCGCCCCCGACCAGGCGGTGAGTCCGATGCCGCTGTTCTTCAGCACGGGACTGGTTGCCAATGGCCCCTTGGCCAGCCGTCCGCAGGACTTTCTCTCCCTCGGTGTGGCCTATGGCGGCTACAGCTCGGCTCTCCGCAGCAACCAGGAGACCAATGAACTCACCGTTGAACTTTCCTATGGCCTGCAGCTGCGTCCGGGGCTGATCCTGCAGCCGGGCATCCAGCTGCTGATTCACCCCGGCGGCAGCCCTTCCACCCCCAATGCCCTGGCGCTGGGCGTGAATACGGTGGTCAGTTTCTAAGCAGGGATGCTGGCACTGCCCCTCAGGGCTTGTGAACGGTGAGCTCCATGCGGATCTCGGAGATCAGGTTCGGAAAGATCTCGGCAAAATCCTCGAGTCGATCTTCGGCGTTCAGCAGGCCCTTCGCCTGCAGCAGGCCCACCGTGCGCGGATCAGCCACATAGTTCACGGCGGTGAGCTCGAAATCCACCGCCAGGATGTGGGCCCAGGGGGTCATGGGGGACTCCACCGCGGCGGCCTGGTCGCACTCCGCCTGGGAAAACATCGAGAGAGTCTGGGGGGTGATCCGGCGCACATGACTGGGATCGGTGCGGAAGTGTTCGTGCAGAGGGTGGGGCACATTGATGCGCAGGAGGGCCCCATCGGCGCAGACCCGATACAGCTCCACCATCACAGCCAGGAAGGTATCGGTACTGGCCCCGAGGTGCTCCAGCACATGGTTGAGCAGCACCTCATCGGCAGCATCGCTGGGCAGATCCCAAGGGGTGCACTCCAGATCCATCACCCGATCCGGTTGGAAGCTCGCCACGGTGTCGATGTTGAGATAGCCATCGATCTTGCGCGGACCGCAGCCGAGATTCAGCTTCATCGAACGCAGGCAGGGCAGCGAAGCCCGATCCTACGGAGCCCAAAGACAAAACCCCGGCACCGCAAGGGGGCCGGGGTTGAAGGTTGCGAACCGGGATTGAGAGTCGCGAAGAGAATCAGCCCAGACCGATCTGGGAAAGGATGCCTTGGCCGGTGAGGAGCTCGGTGCCGAGTCCGATCACGAAGCCGAGCATGGCGAGACGGCCGTTCCAGGTCTCGGCGAAGGAGACGAAACCGAAGCGGGAGTCAGAGCCGGACATTGGATTGTTGCGAAGGTTGAACAGACTGTAACAGGGTGTGAAGGGTTTGGGCCAGCTCACGGCGCCCGGGTAAGGGTCGGATTTCCGGCCTTGTGGTTCAGGCAGGCGTTTCCGGCTCAGGCAGCCGTTCCGGGCCGGCGGGAAGCAGGTCCTCCACCTCGCATACCGGGAAGCGGTTGATCGCACGCAGGGCACGCCGGGCCTTGCTGCGGAGTTGTTCGCTGATGGCCTCGCAGTAGGGCACCTGGGCGAGCAGGTCCACGGTGCGGCGCAACACCCGCACCACATCTCCCTCGTCGATCGAGGTGTTGGCGATCACATCGCCCCAACTGGCCCCCTCGGCCCAGGCGTGCACCAGACCGGTGAGCTCCGGTTCCCACCAGATCGGCACCACCACCTGGGCCCGCTCCTGCTGTCGCTGCAGTTCGCGCCGCAGCCCCCGCAGATCGTGGAGAGCCTCCTCCACCGCATGGGGAGGGGGGTAGCCGCACCAGAGGTCGGGGCGGTTCACCTCGGTGGAGATGGCCTCGAACACCGCCGCCAGTTCAGAGGGCTCCAGCTCGTCCAGGTGGCCGCTCATCAGCGCCAGTCCCAGCCAGAGCTCATTGTCCCCCCGCAGAGCCGCCACGGTCCTGCCCACCTCCGTGGGCTCCAGCCCCTGCTCCCCGGCGAGGGCTCCGAAGAACTGCAGGATCTCGATCAGATGCAGGAAGGTGTCCCAGTGGCGGTTGGAGCGGAAGTGGAGAAGCTTCAGTCGCTCCTCGATTTCGATCTCCAGCTCTTCCATACGGCGGCGATGCTTCTTGAGCTGCCTGCGATCGCCCCAGCGATGGGCAGGGTGCTGCTCGAGTTCCTGTTCGAGTTCCTGCACCAGACGCCCCTGGGCCTGCACCTCGCCGGCCAGGTCGTAGCGCGGTGTCGCCATGTCATGGCGCCGGGCCATGGAGGCGACCGCCAGGGCCAACCCCCCACTCTCCTGGTCGCCATGGCACAGCTCGCCGGGATGGCGTAGTTCCGGGCGCGCCAGGCCGCTCACCTGCAGACAGCTGAGTTCGGCATGGAGGCTCACCACGGCGTGGCAGTGGAGCAGGATCCAGACGTTTTCTTCGGTGAGGCAGAGCAGCAGGGGGAACTGGCCCGATCCCGGCACCTTGGCCACGATCACCGCCGGCGTGATCCGCCCCCTGAGCTGGGGACACTTGATGCTGACCAGGGTTCCCTCGCTGGAGAACTGCAGCGCCAGGGTGAGTTCATGGGCGAGGGTCTCCTCGGCCTGCTGCTGCAGGACGCGCAGCAGACGCTTCTCCTCCCGCAGCCGGCCCCGCTGCTTCTCGTAGTCCTCGAAGTCGTCCCAGGGCACCTCACCGCCGCTGGTCTCGAGGGTGGCGAGCTGGGCCTTCAATTCGGCGATGCGGGCCTCATCTTCGGCCAGGTCCAGGGTGGCCAGGTAGCGGCCGAAGCTGCGCTCCACCAGCTCCTTCGCCTTGGCCAGGTCGTAGCGCTGCAGCAGGTTGAGCACCATCCCGTAGCTGGGGGTGAACTGGCTCACCAGCGGATCGGCCGGGCTGGTGGCCAGGGCACCGGCCTCGCGCACGCCCTCGAAGCGGCTCTGCACCGTCACCACGTAGCCCTGGGAGTCGAGCCCGCGGCGGCCGGCCCGGCCGGCCATCTGCAGAAACTCGCTACCCATCAGCGGGCGGTGGCCCCGCTCGGTGCGCTTGGAGAGAGCCGAGATCACGGTGGTGCGGGCGGGCATGTTGATGCCGGCCGCCAGCGTTTCGGTGGCGAACACCACCTTGATCAGGCCCTGCTGGAACAGTTCTTCGATCAGCTCCTTCCAGGCCGGCAGCACCCCGGCATGGTGGGAGGCGATGCCCCGCAGCAGCGCATCGGCGTGCCCCCCCTCCCGCACGGCTTCCGGGGTGACAGCGAGGAAAGCCTCCAGTCGGGATCGGATCCGGGCCTGCTCCTGAGGATTCACCAGGGTGAGAGAGCCGAGCTCGCGCACACCCTTGTCGCAGCCGCGGCGGCTGAAAATGAAATAGATGGCCGGCAGCATGTCGCGCTCGGCCATCTGGGCGACGACGAACGAAAGCGGGGCCGCCTCCGGCTGGGGCGGCCGGGGCGGCTTGGGACCCTTGCGACGGGTGGTCTTGGGAGGCCTCCAGACCTTGCAGTTGGGATGGAGCCCCGTGCCCTCGTCATTGAGCAGCGGATGGAGTCCCTTGGCGCTACAGAAACTGAAGGCGAGGGGAACCGGTCGGTAGTCGCTCCACACCAGGCGGGTGGGGCCATGCACCCTTTCGATCCAGTCGGTCAGCTGACCGGCATTGGCCACCGTGGCGGAGAGGGCCACCAGCTGAATCGGCGGCGGGCAGTGGATGATCGACTCCTCCCAGACCGTGCCCCGCTGGGTGTCATTCATGTAGTGGCACTCGTCCAGCACCACGGCCTCCACGTCCTCGAGGGGGTCGTCACTGCCGTCGACTTCCGCATAAAGCATGTTGCGGAAGATCTCGGTGGTCATCACCACGATCCGAGCTTCCCGATTGAGGCTCAGATCGCCGGTGAGCAGGCCCACGTTCTCGGCTCCGAACTGATGCCGGAAATCGCGCAGCTTCTGGTTGGAAAGAGCCTTGAGCGGGGTTGTATAAAAGACCTTGCGGCCGTGGGCCAGGGCTCGGTGGATGGCGTACTCGCCTACCAGGGTCTTGCCGGAGCCGGTGGGGGCACTGACCACCACCGAATGGCCGAGGTTGAGGGCATCGATCGCATCCAGCTGAAAGGGATCGAGCGGAAAGGGGAAGAGCTCGCCCAGGGGCGGCACGGAGCCGGTGGCGGGGCGATCGGGCATCACCAGATCCTATGGGCTGGGCGGCAAAAGGACCCGTGCCCGCGCGAGGGCACCGAAATGCGCTTGCAGCGCCCTCTGGAAGGTGATCTTCTTTGCATGGAAGTGGAGTGAAGCGTTGGCCGGAGGGACGGCAGACTGACTCCGTTCCCGTCCACGGAACGTTCTGATCCCTTCCCCCCGCCCCACCGACTGGCGCCGGCAGCTGCAGGAGGCCCTCAACGCCCTGCCCCCCGAGCGGCGCCGGCAGCTGCGCAGCCTCGAGACCGGAACCGCCGCCCAGCTCCTGGCCCCGCCGGTCGGCGACGCCGCACCAACCCCGCTGCTGGATCTGGCCAGCAACGACTACCTGGGCCTCAGCCGACATCCGGCCGTGCTCGCCGCCGCCGCCGAGGAGCTGGTCGCCACGGGGCTGGGCGCCGGAGCCTCAAGGCTGGTCACCGGGACCCGGCCGGTGCATCTGCGTCTGGAGGCCGAGCTGGCCTCCTGGCTGGGCCGCGATCGGGTCCTGCTCTTCCCAAGCGGCTTCCAGGCCAACCTCGCCGCCGTGTCCGCCCTGAGCGATCGCCACAGCCTGGTGCTGGCCGACCGGCTGATCCACCACTCGCTGCTGACCGGCGTACGGGCCAGCGGTGCCCGCCTGCAGCGCTTTGCCCACAACGACCCCGCCGATCTGGAGCGCCGCCTGGTGGCCGCCCGGCGCGCCCAGCCCGCAGGCCGGCTGTTGGTGCTCTGCGAAAGCCTCTACAGCATGGAGGGCACCAGCCCCCCCCTCCCTGCCCTGGTCTCCCTCTGCGCCCGGTATGGAGTGCCCTTGCTGGTGGATGAGGCCCATGCCCTGGGGGTGCTGGGCGCCGGCGGCCGCGGCCTGGCCCATGGCCTGCCTGATGTGGCGATCGTGAGCGGCACCTTCGGCAAGGCCTTCGGCAGCGGCGGTGCCTTCCTGGCCTGCGATGGCCTGGTGGGCGACTGGCTGCTGCAGAGCAGCGGCGCCTTTCGCTACACCACCGCCCTCGCTCCGCCCCTGGCCGCCGGCGCCCTGGCGGCCCTGGCCCTGATCGGCGAGGCCGGCCCCGCCCGCACCGCCTTACTGGCCAGGGCGGAGAGCTGGCGCCATGCCCTGGAAACCGCCGGCTGGCCGCGGCCGCCGGGGCAGGGCCCGATCCTGCCGCTGCTGGTGGGCGAAGACGAGCGGGCACTGGCTCTGCAGCAACAGCTCGAACGGGCCGGACTGCTGGCCGTGGCCATCCGACCGCCCACCGTGCCCGCGGGAACCGCCCGGCTGCGCCTGGTGCTGCGCCAGGATCTCCCCAAAGGCAGTCTCAGGACCCTGCTCGCTGCCCTCGGCCCCGGTCCCTGCCCTGCGCGCCGCCATGGCAATCCCTGACATGCCACCGCCCCGCCGGCCTGCCGCCGTGGAGGTGCTGGCGATGCACGGCTGGGCAGGCCAGGGCAGCAGCTGGCAGCCGTGGCAGCGGGCAACCGCTGCATTGGGCTGGCGCTGGCACTGCGGCGAGCGGGGCTACGGGCCGGAAGCTCCCCTGCAACCCAGCTGGTCAGGGGAAGGGGTACGGCTGCTGATCGGCCATTCCCTCGGCCCCCATCTGGTGACGCCCGAGCAGTTGGCGGCGGCGGACGTGGTGGTGCTGCTGGCCAGTTTCGGGCGGTTCATACCCTCCGGCCGAGCCGGCCGGGCCCTGCGCACCGCCCTGGCGGGGATGGCGGCCCAGCTGGAGGAATCCCCTGAGTCTGCAGGGGAGGGAGCACCGCAGACGGAAGCCAGCCGGGCCCTGCGGGCCCAGGCGATGCTGCAGACCTTTCTCTCCAGGGCAGCGGCACCGCAATCGAGCCAGGAGCTTCCGCCCCTCCCCGGGGATGAACCGGTGGGCCCGCAGGCCCGGCAGCGCCTGCGGGCCGATCTGCAGCTACTGGAATCCACCAGCGGCCTGCCCGCGGGATTCCCGGAGCAGGTGCCGGTGTTGATCGTGGAAGCAGGGGCCGACCGGATCGTGGAACCGGCCAGCAGGAAACTGCTGCGGGAAGCCCTTCCCCAGGCCGAATGCCTGACCCTGGAAGGGGTGGGCCATGCCCTGCTAGCGCCGGAGCTGATTCCCCTGGTGCTGGAGTGGCTGCAGCGGAGGCTGCCCTGATGATCGCCCCGCTCTACGGCGCACAGGTGCGAGAGCGGTTCAGCCGCAGTGCTGCCCATTACGACCACCATGCCCGGCTGCAGCGGAGCCTGGCCTGGCGGCTGGCGCGCCTCTGCCGCGACCTGCCTCTGGGCGAGGGTCCGGCTGCAGACCTGGGGGCCGGCAGCGGCCTGCTCAGCCGGGCCCTGGTGCGGCAACTGCCGCCCCTGCAGCAGCATCCACCGCTGCAGCTGGATCTCTGCCCCGAGCTGCTGGCGCACAACCCCCTGCTGTCCCAGGAGGGGCAGGGCGCGGCCCCGGCGAAATCCTTGATCTGGGACCTGAACAATGGCCTACCGCCCGGGCTGGACGGCTGCTCCCTGCTGGTTTCCGGGTTTGCCCTCCAGTGGCTGGACGATCCGGCCCGACAGCTGCGGCACTGGGGCCACCGACTGGCACCGGGCGGTTGGCTGGCCCTTACCGTGCCGACCCGCGGGAGTTTTCCCCAATGGCATCAGGCCGCCTTTGAGGCCGACGTCCCGTTCACCGCCCTGGATCTGCCGGCCGCGACGTCCCTGATCACCGCGGCCGAAACCAACCTCACGCTCCACACCTGCCAGCTGCTGCGCTTCAGCCGCCCCGCCCAGGGAGGGCTGGTGGCCCTGCGGCATCTGCAGCAGCTGGGGGCGACCGCCAGTCGCGGGCCACGACTCTCCACGCCGCAGATGCGCCGGCTGCTGAACCGCTGGAGTCGCAGCAGTCCGCTCACCTGGGAAATCCTGTTGCTCCTGGCCCATCGTCCCTGAACCCCTGTCCCCCCATGACCCGACTGATCATCTGCGGCACCGACACCGACGTGGGCAAGACGGTGGTCAGCGCCATGGTGGTGCAGGGCCTGGGGGCGAGCTACTGGAAACCGGTGCAGAGCGGCCTCGAAGACGGAGGCGACAGCGCCACGGTGCAGCGACTGATCCAGCTCCCGGCCGAGCGGCTGCTGAGCGAGGCCTACCGGCTGGAGGCGCCCGTTTCTCCCCACTGGGCGGCGGAACGGCAGGGGCTGCAGCTGGAGCCGGAGCGACTGGAACTGCCGGCGGTGGCAGGGCCGCTGGTGGTGGAAACGGCGGGGGGCCTGCTGGTGCCGCTCCGGCGGGACTGGCTCCAGATCGAGCAGGTGGCCCGGTGGCAGCTGCCGGTACTGCTGGTCGCCCGTAGCGGGCTGGGCACCCTGAACCACACCCTGCTTTCGCTGGAGGCGTTGCGGCAACGGCGCATTCCGGTGCTGGGGCTCGTGCTCAACGGTCCTCCCCATCCCGATAACCCCCGGACCCTGGAGCAGATCGGCGGGGTGCCCGTGCTGGCGGAACTGCCCCGGCTCGATCCCCTCGATGCGGCCTCCCTGCAGCAGATCTGGCTGAGCAGCGACCTGGTTCGTAGCCTGACCCGATGAGCCAACGACATCTGCTGGTCACGGTCGCCGTGGCGGTGATCTGCACCGCCATCCTCACCCTGTTCACCGACGTCGAGAACAGCCTGCTGCGCTGGTGGAACTGCGGCCCCAGCGCAACCGCCGCAGAGAAGGCCTCGAAACTCTGCCGCTGACCCCGGGACCCCGCAGTCCTACCCCTGCCGTCGTGCCCGCACAGGACAACGGTGGGTCATCGCCGTCACGTTCTGCCTGGCGACCGACAACGGCCATCCCTGACGGAGCTGGTCGTACAGCAGTTCGATCACCTGCCACTGGCCCTCGGCGAACAACTCGCGGCCGCCCCAGGCCCGGCGGAGAAACGGCCGCAACTGCTCAGGAGCGAGGAAGCGTCTGGAGACAGGACGGCTGCGTCGGAACACCGCCGGGAACAGGAGATCGACTTCCATGATGGCAAGGATCCGTGTACCCGGCCCAGGCCCCTTGACCTCCCCCCTCCCTCCGGGCTGGCATCCCCATCTCTGGCACCCCTTCACCCAGGTGGCCACCGCAGCTCCGCCCCTGCGGGCCGTGGCCGGCCAGGGAGCCGAGCTGGAACTGGACGACGGCCGCCGCCTGATCGATGCGATCAGCAGCTGGTGGGTGACCCTGCACGGCCATGCCGAACCCAGCATCGCTGCGGCCGTGGCCACCCAGGCCAGCCGGCTGGAGCAGGTGATCTTCGCCAACTTCAGCCACCCGAGCGCGGAACGGCTGGCCGAACGGCTCAGTGCCGCCAGCGGCCTGGAGCGCCTCTTTTTCTCCGATAACGGCTCCACCGCGGTGGAGGTGGCCCTCAAGATCGCCTGGCAATGGTGGATCAACCGCGGCGAAGCGCGGCACCAGCTGATCGCCTTCGACGGCGCGTACCACGGCGACACCTTCGGGGCGATGGCGGTGGGGGAACGCTCGATGTTCTCCGCCCCGTTCGAGCCGCTGCTGTTCGCGGTGGCCCGGGCGCCCTGGCCTGCCACCTGGTGGAGGGATGGGGAGGTGGAGCAGCGGGAGCAGGCCGCCCTGGCACGGCTGGAACACCTGCTGGAAACCCCCACCGCTGCGGTGATCCTCGAGCCACTGGTGCAGGGGGCCGGCGGCATGGCGATGGTGCGGCCCGAATTCCTGCAGCGGGTGGAGGCCCTGGTGCGGCAGGCGGGCGCCCTGCTGATCCTCGACGAAGTGCTGATGGGCTTCGGGCGCAGCGGAGCCCTGTTCGCGGGCCAGCGGGCCGGCCTTTCCCCCGATCTGGTGGCCCTTTCGAAAGGGCTCACCGGAGGGTTTCTGCCGATGGGGGTGACCCTGGCGCGGGAAGAGATCTTCCGGGGGTTCCTGGGTTCCGACCCCAACCTCACCCTGTTCCACGGCCACAGCTTCACCGCCAACCCCCTGGGCTGTGCCGCCGCTCTTGCCAGCCTCGACCTACTGGAGAGCCGACCGGAGCGCCATCAGACCATGGAAGGGCGGCACCGGCCCCTGCTTGAGGCGCTGAGCGCCAGCCCGCGGATCCGCCGTCCCAGGCTGCTGGGCAGCATCGCCGCCTTCGACCTGGCCCAGGGACCGGACGGCTACCTGAATCCGGCGGGAGAGCAGCTGCAACGGCTCGTTCTGGAGCAGGGAGTCTTTCTGCGGCCGCTCGGCAACGTGGTGTACCTGCTGCCGCCCCTGTGCATCAGCGACGACCAGCTCGAACGCTGCTATGCCGCCCTCGCCGACGCCCTCGAGCGGCTCTGAGCGCCGATCATCAGGGCCCCGCCAGGATCGCCGCCTCCACATCGGCCCGCGAGAGGCCGTAGGGGAAAAGACGGGTGGTGCTGGCCCCCTCGCGGTGCCAGCTCACCTTGAGCTCCTCAATGTCAAGCTCGATCCGGGCACTCCACTGGGGCTGGTGGAGATCCCAGACCGAAACCTGGGCACGCTGCTGCTGGGCGCCCAGACGCCTCAACCACTCCTCCAGGGCAGGCAGCGGGTGGTGATAGAGGGGTGTGGCTTCATCCGGCAAGCTGGTCATCAGGTCATCCCTCCGAAGCAGGAGCAGGCGAAACGAAAGCAGCCGGATCCACGGCGGACTGTCCTGCCTGCAGCTCCTGCCACCAGCTCGGCCAGCGCACCAGATCGGCCCCCCGCATCCAGGCCAGACCGATGCCCAGCACCAGGCTGAGCACCAGGGCCAACCCCAGGAGCAACAGGGCGAACCACTCCCCTCCGGAGAGGGAGCGGCGCACGGAATCCGGTCGGGGCGCAGCGGTGAAGGAAACCGGGGCCGCACCCGCGGCAGGGGCACTGCGGGCCTGCAGTCGGGCGTCATAGGCCCTGCGGGCCTCGGGATCGTTCAGCACCGCATAGGCCTGCTGCAGCCTGCGGAAGGCCTCTTCCGCCTGGGAAGGGGGCAGGCTGGTGGTATCAGGGTGATACACCTTGCTGAGGTGCCGGAAGGCCTGCCGCAGCTGCTGGGGGCTGGCCGTGACGGGCAGCTGCAGCAGCTCGTAGTGGCTTGCCGAGGGAAGGGGGCTGGAGGGGGGTGGACTGGGCATCACCCCGGGGCGCGGTCACGCCACCGGACAGGGTCTGCGGGATCCTAGGGAGAACGCCCTGTTCGCTCCGGATGGCCGCCAGCCCCCCCTCCCCCCTGCCCCCGCCTGCGGCCGGTCAGGAATCGCAGCCGGAGCTGTGGCAGGAGCTGGGCTGGCAACCGGACGGGCACCAGCTGGAGCTGCTGATCGCCCTGCAGCAGCAGCTGCGGCACTGGAATGCACGGCTCAACCTCACCCGTCTGGTGGAGGGGGACGACTACTGGATCGCCCAGGTGTTCGACAGCCTCTGGCCGCTGGTGCCCCTGCTCAACACGGCCCGGCGCCAGCCCGAGGCCGGCAGCCTGGAGATCATCGATGTGGGAACCGGCGGGGGCTTCCCCGGCCTGGCCGTGGCGATCGCCCTGCCGCAGGCCCGTCTCACCCTGGTGGATTCGGTGGGCCGCAAGGTGGAGGCGGTGCGGGCGATGGCCAGCGCCCTCGGGCTTGCCTCGCGGCTCAACCTGCGCTGCGAAAGGATCGAGCGCACCGGGCAGAGCCGGGAATGCCGCGGCCGCTTCCATTGGGCGATGGCCCGCGCCGTGGCCAGTGCGCCGGTGGTGGCGGAATATCTGGTGCCCCTGCTCCGCACCGACGGCAGGGCCCTGCTCTACCGGGGCCAATGGACCCAGGCCGACGGCGAGGAACTGGAGCGGGCCCTGGGACCGCTGCGGGCGAGGGTCAGCACCACGACTACGCGGGAACTACCTGCAGGCAGGGGATGCCGCAACGCCCTCGTGCTCGAACCCCTGGGGCCCTGCCCCAGGATCTATCCACGGGCCGTGGGCCTTCCCAGCAAGCAGCCCCTTGGACTGCTCGAGGACCATTCGCCCCAATAAGGAGTTCCGACGGAGATGGGGCTCAGCCCCCCGCCCCCCCCGGAGAAGCCCGGGGCAGGGTGCGGCGCAGGCGGGCAGGGGAGGGCAGGCCCAGGGGATGGATCTCCTGCTGCTGCAGCTGGGCTTCCAGAACCGGAAGCTGTTCGTAGGCCACCCAGTGGATGCAGTCCACCGGACAGGTGTCGATCGCCTCCTGGATCCGCTCGGTGCTGTCTCCGTCCTGGCGGATGGCCCGGGAACGTCCCCAATGGGGCTCCACCACGAAGGTGTTGGTGGCGACGTTGGCGCAGTAGCGGCAACCGATGCAGACGGCCTCATCTACCCAAACCGCCTTCTGGCGCAGGGCTCCGCCCAGCTGGGGTTCACAGCCACTGACATCGCCAGTGCCACCGGGCCCGGCTCCGCCGGAACCTTCGGGGCGGGCCCGGTAGGCCAGCGATGGATCCACCCCCGCGGTCACGGGATCAACCGTCCCAGCGGCTCACCACCAGTTCGATGCTGCCGTCCTGATGGTCGGATTGTTCGATCACCTGGAAGCCCTCCGTCAGGGAGGCGTTGAGGATCGTGCGCAGGGCATACCGCTGGGTGAGCTGCGCCAGGAATCGCTCCACCGGAACCGGCTGCTTCCAGAGCTCCAGATCGGTGACCAGCTCGAAGCAACCGGCCTCGGCATTCCAACGGAAGCCGATATCGGCCCCTTCCGCCTGGGGGACGGCGAGTTCGGCAGTGACGATCTGGCCGCGGTAGCCCCTCACCTCCTGGCTGCCCTCGGCAGGGGGATGGCCGAGATCGATGAGCGCTTCCACCAGGGCCTGGCGATCACGAAGCTCGGTCTTGACGGTGCTGAAGTGAGACATCGATTCAGGCAGTACGGGACGGGAGCAGGGAGTACGGGACGGGTGGATGGGCGGGCCGGGGAGCGCTCAGGACGACGAATGGTGTTCCGCCACCAGGATTTCAGCCCCCGCGGGCTGCTCCTGGAAGGCTTCGGCCGTACTGCGCCTTTGCTGCACCGATCCGAGGCGAGCCTCGATCGTTTCGGTGAGGTGTTCGCAGGCGGATCCCTGTACGCCCTCCACCAACTCCTCCACGCGACCGTCGGGGCGGATACGGAAGCGGATGGTGCGCTGGGCCATCCCGGAACCGGAAGAACGGCAAGAATGCTAATCGGGTTGGGCCTAACGTGGCGGAACCCGGGTTCTTCCCTGCGGTAGATGAGTCTGCTGGCCCCCCTGGGCACCCCGTTGCGGGGCAAGCGCCTGCTGCTCCATGTGGGCACCCCCAAGACTGGAACCACGGCCCTGCAGCGATGGCTGCAGGGGAACCGCACCCATCTGGTGAATCACGGGTTTCTCTATCCGGTGCACGGAACCGATGGCGAGGCCCCCAAGCATCAATGGCTGATCAACGCCCTGCGCCAGAGCGATGGGGCGATGGTCTCCGAGGCTGCCGCCGGGATCGCCGCCGAAATGGGCGATCTGGCGCAACCGATTCACACGGTGATCCTCTCCACAGAGGGGCTCTTCAACCACTTCGCCAGTTACTTCAGCGCCCATGGGGCCTGCTTCGGGGAGCTGGCGGGCGAATGCCGGCTGGAAGTGGTGGCCTGCTTCCGGGATCCGATCGACTACGCCTGTTCCCGCTACCGCCAGAACCTGGTCAACCCCCCCACAGGGGATCCCTTCCACGCCACCAGCCTCTCGCTCGAAGAGCTCTGCCGCAACGAAGCCTGGCTCGCCGGCATCGATTACAAGGGCTTTCTCGAGGCCTGGGAGCGGCTGCTCGGCCCGGAGGCCGTGATCTGCCTGCCCTACGGGCCGGAGTTCGTGGCCGATTTCAGCGCCCGGATGCTGGGCTTGCCATGCCGCGAAGCCCCCGTGCCACCGCAACAGGCCAATGCCTCGCTCGGGGCGTTCGGGGTGGCGATGGTGCAGCAGCTGAATGGGCTGGATCTGCCACAGGCCGCACGGGAAAAGGTTCTCCCGCTCCTGCTTGAGGCCGACCGCAGCCTGCCGGCAGGGACAAACCGGTTCACGCCAGGGTCAGAGGCCCGGACCCTGCTGCGACGGGCAGCGCTCGAACGGCTGGGCGGCCTGGCGGCGAACCGACCGGAACTGACCCTTCCCCTAGCTGTCCTGCATCGCCCGGCCCGTTCATCAGCCCCTGCGCCCGCTTGCGCCGAATCTCCGGACCTCTGCTTTCTCTGCTGCATCGAAGCGGGGTTCCTGGAACAGCAGGTGGTGCGACTGGCCCAGAGCATTCGCCTGTTCACGGGAGAGTTCCACCGCTGCCGGATCTTGGCGGTCTGCCCCACCGCAACTCCCCTCGCCCCCGACACCCTGCACCAACTTCACTGCCTGGAGGTGTCGGTGGTGCTGGAACCCCTGAACCGGAAGCTGCGTACCTTTCCCTATGCCAACAAGGCGTACGCCCTGGAATATGCCGAGACGCAGTGCCGTGAATCCGTGCTGGTCCTGCTCGATTCCGACACCCTGTTCGTGGCTCCGCCCACGGGCTTCCAGCCGGATGTCCATTGGGATTTCCGCGCCCGTCCCGTGGACCTGCGCAACATCTCAGCCTCCCCCCTCGATTCCGATCACCGGCAGTACTGGCAACAGCTCTGCGCCCTGGGCGGCATCGGCATCGAGCAGCTTCCGATCGAAATCACCACGGTGGATCGCACCCCGATCCACGCCAATTACAACGGCGGCCTGCTGGCCGTTCGCCGGAGTTCGGGGGTGGGCCAGCGCTGGCGGCAACTGCTGGAAAGCTGTTGGCAGAATGGGATCTCGCCAGCTCCAGGGAATTTCTGGGGCAGCGGTCAGTCCACCTTCAGTGTGGCCGCCGCCACCCTCGGGCTGCGTTGCTTGCCCTTGGAAGCCGGCTACAACATTCCGATGCACCTGCCCGAAGCGGAAGCCCGCCTTGACTGGATCGAGCACCCCACCCACCTCCACTACCACTGGATGTTCGAACCCGATTACCTGGTCACCGGTCAGGAGCGGCTCCAACGGCTTCGCCTGCAGGACGAAGTACGCCATTTCCTCCGCCAACTCCCTGCCTTGACCAGGCGCAGAGGCCCTTCCCACACCGGAAGCGACAACCGCACCTGAATCTCACGAGACCCAGGACTCAAAGGCAGGGCATCACCCCAAAACCCTGGGAGTACGGCTACGATCCGCCCACACGATCAGATTGCGACACCGTAGGCAATTCCCGATGTCACGAGCTTTCTCCCTTTCCCCCGCCGTTGCCTCCGCCGCCGCCGTTCTCGGCACTTCCGTGGCACTGCTGAGCGGCCAGGCCGCCGAGGCCCGCACGGCCGTGATCCAGTTTACGAGCGATCCCCGGAAGACCACGACAACCAGGGATTTCACTGACAACGGCATCACGGTCACCGCCGATAATGCCGTTGGCGCAAACCTTGACACCAATGCCGGTTTCGGCACCGGAGGCATCAACACAGACCTCAAGAACGGCCTCTGCTCGTACCTGGAGTCGGGTGATCCGGCCAAATGCCAGTACGGCCCGGCTAGCGGGGTATATCTCTACGGCTACGACCTCACCGTGGATACCGCTGTGGATTTCCGCAGTTTTGATATCACCCGCGGCAGGGGTCTTTCCTCCGGCACCATCACCTTCAGTGCTCCTGGAGTAGCCGACCAGACCTTCTCCTTTGAGAACCCCACAGGTACCGGCCAGAACGTCTTCCCCAAGTTCTTTGCCCCCGGCTTTTTCGTGAATGCCTTCGTACCCGTCACAGTGCGCACCACGGGGGTTGTGATTAATGATCTTGCCGGTGGTTCGTTCCGGATCAACAACCTTGAAATTGCCGAAGTGCCGGCCCCGATGCCCCTCCTCGGCGCTGCCGCCGCCTTCGGCTGGAGCCGTCGGATGCGCCGCCGCATCTCCCAGGGTTCCGCGCAACAGCTTCCTTCCAAGGCCCGAACAGCTTGAGCACCTGCAGTGTGCTGACAAGAGTCTGCACACCTGAGCTTCCCTATCTTTGTGCATTCCTGGGGCATCATGCTTCCCTGGGGGTGCACTTTTTTCATTTGCTATACCAGGAAGAGGCGCTCACCATCCCCCTGCGCCAGCTAGCACGGGAGCTGGGGGTAAATGTGCAGCTCCACCCCGCCCCCAGCGATCGCACCCCCGCCCAGGTACTGAAGGAATCGCACCTCGAGTTCGAGACGGAGTATGCCCTGCTTCTCGACCCCGACGAATTTGTTTTCCTGCCGGGGAAAGCGGATCTCAGCTTGTTCCTGGCATCGCTGAATCAACCAGCTTCCTGCTATCTACGCTGGGTGGTTGCCCCCTGCGACTTCCAGCCCGCCTCCCGCGGCATGGGATACCTGGGCCATATCGGCAAACATCTTGCCCAAAGCACCAGGATCGCAGGCATCGCCACAGCCCACACGTTTGCGCTCCTGCAGCAGGAACCGATCAGCCCGTTCCAGTTTGAACGGCACGATGGCTTCATCATCCATTACTGGGGACGCACGTTCATCGATACCGTTCTCAAGTGCCTGTATTACAAAGGGGTTCACCCTTCCAAGCAATCCTCCATCGAAGAGGTGAAAAGCTGCAGCGACCCTTCCACTCTGCCGAAGCGACTGAAACTACTGGCGGCCCTCAATCTTCACCACCGCTACATCAGCACTCCCGACCACCTCGCCAACAAGATAGATCTGCAGAAAGAAGAAGAGCTGCTCCACGCCCATCTCAGCACCGCCCAATTCGATCGCCTCAAAACCGCCTATCTCGAGTACCGGGATTTCCTCGACAACAGCTCCAACACCGCTGCCCAGGCGGCCATCCAGAGCTATCCGGGAAACAGCTCGATCCAGAAACTGGAAAGCCTTCTACCTGTCTGGCCTTACCGCTAAGCCAGCAACCCTTCGTCCACCAGAGTCTGCAGCCGCTCCAGAACCTCGGGTTGTTCCAGCTGCTCTAGCGCCAGCCGGGCTTCTTCTCGCACGGCGGAATCGGCATCGCCGAGCATGGTCTGCAAGAGCAACTCCACCACCTCCTGCTGGCGAGGTTCCACCAGATCGGGATACAGACGGCCAAGCGACCAGGCACTGTTGCTGCGCACCGCCGGCTCACTATCGATCCGCAGACTCTGCAGCAGCTGCGCCGCCGCCGGATCCGCCTTCGCCGGACCCGTGGCGCCGGCATCGGCCAGAGAACTGGCCGCCCAGAGGCGCACCGCAGCGATGTCCTGACGGAGGCTCGCGATCAGGGGATTGAGCACCGGCGCATCGGGATAATTGCCCAGACTCCAGGCCACCGCCTTGCGCACATAGCCGTTGTCATCGGCCGCCAACAGGCTGAGCAAAGGTTCCACAGCCAGCGGGTGGGGATTGCGGCCAAGGGCATACACGGCACTCATGCGCACGATCGGGCAGGAGGCCTGCAGAAGGGGCAGCAGCAGCGGAATCGCGCGGGGATCGCGATGCTCACAGAAGATCCTCAACCCCTGCATCAGCTCTTCCTTGCCACCCGGAAGAAGGCTGAGCCCCAGATCACACTCGGCGGCAACGACCTCCGGTTCGGGGTCGGTGGCTTCGATCTCGTCGAGAGGATCCCCCAGCAGCTCCTGGGCAAGCTCGCGGGCCAGGACCTCAGGGTCCAGGGCCAGCTCCGCAGAGCTCTGGGGGAAGGGCAGGAAGTCTTCCGACATCGCCAGATCGTAGAGCCTGGTTCGGGTTCAGCCGATCGGGGCGGGAGCGGCCATGTCCCCGGGGAGCCAGATGCGGGCACTCACCGCGAACAGGGCCAGGCCAAACAGCAACACGATCGCCACAGGCAGGAGGGTGGAACGGAAGAACTGCATGGATTCGCAACCGGTTCTGCATTCTGAAGCGCAGACCCAACCTCTAGGGTTCGAGCATGGAACAGCAGCCTTCCGGCCCCTCCGCCGGCACCACCTCCCAGCGGCTGACGGCCGTGGCGGCCGAAGGGGTGGCCAGCGGGGTCCCCTACATGGTGGGGACCAAGCTTCTGCAGGGCTGGTTAACGGCCAGCCAGGTGCCGCTCGGCCTGATCGGCCTGCTCGGCCTGGCGGAACTGCCCTACACCCTCAAGATGTTCTGGGCACCGGCCCTGGATCGCTGGCCCCTGGCCTGGCCCGATCGGCGCCGGGGATGGTTGCTGCTGATGCAACTGATGCTGGTGGGGGTGATCGCCGCGATGGCGCTGCTGCGCCCCAGCCACTCCCCGGCCAGCCTCACGGCGATCGGCGTGATGGCGGTGCTGCTCGCGGTGATCAGCGCCACCCAGGACATTGCGGTGGATGCCTACCGAACCGACCTGCTGCCGGTGCAGGAACGGGGATCCGGCGCAGCCGCCACCAACCTGGGATACCGGGGAGCCATGCTGGCGATCGGGGCCGGTGGCTTCACGCTGGCCGGCCGCTTCGGCTGGCCGATGGCCTTTCTTGCATCGGCGCTGCTGATGTTGGCGGTGGTGCCGTTCACGTTGCGGGCCCCGCGACTGGCGCCGATGAGCCACCCGGTGACCAGCCTGCGCCAGGCGATCGTCGGACCGGCCCGTGAATTTCTGCACCGCACCGGCTCCGGGCGGGCCCTGTTGCTGCTCAGCCTCGTGCTGCTCTACCGCTGGCCCGATGGTCTGCTCAACCTGATGGCGGTTCCCTTCCTGATCCAACAGGGATTCCGTCCTGAGGTGGTGGGCTCTGTGCTGGCGGGATGGGGGATTGGGGCCACCGTGCTGGGCACCCTGCTGGGGGGGGTGATCTTCAGTCGCCTCGGCATCAACCGTTCGCTCTGGCTCTTTGCCCTTGTGGGGGCCCTCGGCAACCTCTCCTACTGGGCCCTGGCCCGGTTTCAGGGGGGCATGGGCGCGTTGCTGACCGCCGTGGGCCTGGAGAACCTCGGAGGCGGGATGGTAGGCGCAGCCTTCGTGGCGATGCTGATGAGCCTGTGCAATCCGCGCTTTTCCGCCACCCAATACGCCCTGCTTTCCGGGGTCTATGCCCTGAGCCGCTCGGTCCTGGCGGCCCCCGCCGGGCTGGTGGCGGCCCGGGTGGGCTGGAGTCAGTTCTTTCTGTTCACGGCGGCCGCCTCGCTGCCGGCGTTCCTGCTGATGCTCCGGCTCACTCCCTGGAACGGCAATGGCATCAAAGGAGCCTTCGATCCCGAGCGGGCATCCGGCTCCTAGGAAACCCCGGCGAAGGGGAGGGATTCAGGGGCAAGGCGTCGGCGCAACTGGCCGCAGGCAGCGTCCTGATCGAGGCCACGGCTGGCCCGCACACTCACCGCGATATGGCGCTGCTGCAGGGCGCGCCGGAAAGATTCAATCCGCTCAGGAGTGGGACGCCGGAACTCTTCCTCCTCGATCGGGTTGTAGGCGATCAGATTCACATGGCTCTGGAAGCCCCTGAGCAGCTGGGCGAGGGCTTCGGCATGGCGCACATGGTCGTTGATGCCACCGAGCAGGATGTATTCAAAACTGACCCTGCGGCCTGAAAGGGCGACGTAGCGGCGACAGTCCTCGAGCAAAGACTCCAGCGGATAGGCATGGGCCGTGGGGATCAACTCCTCCCGCAGCTGCTGGTCGGGAGCATGGAGACTCACGGCCAGGGTGAACTGAACCCTGCCGAGCCGCTCCAGGGCCCGCTCAGCGAGCGTGGGCAGGGTCCTGGGCACCCCCACCGTGCTCACGGTGATCTGACGCTGTGCCATCCCCAGATCCCGGCAGAGGCAGTCAATCGACGCCAGCACGGCATCGATGTTGAGCAGCGGTTCTCCCATACCCATGAACACCACATGGGTGGGGCGCCGATCCATCACCTCCCGCACGCTGAGCACCTGATCCACGATTTCGTGCACCTGCAGGGAGCGCTGTAGCCCGCCCTTGCCGGTGGCACAGAAACGGCAGGCCATCGAGCAACCCACCTGACTGCTCACACAGACCGTGAGCCGATCCTCGCTGGGAATACCCACCGTCTCGATGCTGAGGCCGTCTGCGGTGGCGAGCAGGAGTTTGGTGGTGCCATCCCTGGCCAGTGATCGGTGCAACTCCCGGGACCGACCGATCCAGCTGCCCCCCTCCGCTGGAGGGAGATCCTGCAGCTGCTGACGCCAGAGCTTGGGCAACACCGTGACCGCATCCAGATCACGGGCGCCCTTGGCGTAGATCCAATCATGCAACTGCCGACCACGAAAGGCCGGCTGGCCATGGCTGCCTGCCCAGCGCTCCAGGTCGGAGAGCCCCATCCCCAGGAGGGGCTGTTCGCTCACGGCCAGTTCAGGATGCCGTGGCCGAGCTTCCACTCCACCGCCAGCAGGGCGATGAAGCCGAGCATGGCGATGCGCCCGTGGAGCGTTTCGTTGGGGCGATGGAAGCCCCAACGCGGAATCCGGCGAACGGGAACCGGCGTGGAGGTCACGCCGGCTGCAACGGAATCACTCATCACTCAGCAACCCCTCTTCCTGGAGACCCTCAAGGGCCGCGGGATCGGCGATCAACTCCTCCTCGAGCCCCTCCTCCTGGCCGGGACGGGTGAAGGCAGCAAAGGTGCTGGCGCTGGCCTCGATGCCGTGGCGACTGCGGGTGGCCTCGAGATCCTCCTCCGAAGGGTCATCGAGAACTGCGGCTGAAGCGGAAGGCGCCGGCATCTCCACCGTGTAGTCAGGCCGGAGATTGGGGGTGCGGCGATAACCGCTGGCCTCCTCCTCAAGGATGTCGGGATGGGGACCCGCCTCCGCCCGCAGCTCCTCCTCGAAACCACTGAAACCGGTGCCGGCGGGAATCAGGCGGCCGATGATCACGTTCTCCTTGAGACCGCGGAGCCAGTCGCTCTTGCCTTCGATCGCCGCTTCCGTCAGAACCCGGGTTGTCTCCTGGAAGGAGGCTGCCGAAATGAAGCTGTCGGTATTGAGGGAGGCCTTGGTGATCCCCAGCAGCACCGGCGTGAACTCGGCAGGAGCTCCTCCGGTGATGGCCATCGCGGAATTGCCCTGCTCCACCTGGCGCAGTTCGATCAACTCACCCGGCAGCAGAGTGGTGTCTCCGGCATCCTCAATGCGCACCTTGCTCGTCATCTGACGAACAATCACCTCGATGTGCTTGTCATCGATGGAAACGCCCTGGGATTTGTAGACGTTCTGCACTTCCTGCACCATGCGGAACTGCAGCTTGGAGATGGCCTCCTGGGCCGCTTCCATGGTGGGCTTACGACTGCGCAGATCCTCGAAGTAGCACTCCAGAAGCTCGTGGGGATTGATCGGACCATCGGTGAGCATCTCGCCGGCCCGCACCTGCTGGTCTTCGCTGACCATCACGTTGCGACCCAGCAGGATCGGGTAATCGGTTTCGGTCTCATCGCCCTCTTTCACCGAAACGGTGATGGAGTCATCGTCCTCACCCTGCTTGATCTGCACGGTGCCTGCCTTGCGACAGAGCACGGCGGATTCCCGCGGCCGGCGGGCTTCCAACAGTTCTTCGATACGAGGCAGACCCTGCACGATGTCGCCGGTCTTCTGGCGTTCGAACACCAGCAAGGCCAGGCCATCACCCCGTTGCACCAGCTCTCCGTCGCGCACGTGCAGAACCGAATCGGGGGAAACCATGTAAGGCCGACCGACGCGCACCGTGATCGAACTGCCATCGATGGCCTCCACCTGGCCGCAGCACGGGGCAGGGACACCGTCGGCCAGCAGATCACCGTCCACCACCCGATCGCCGAGTTTGACGGTGGCCTTGGCCGAACCAAGATCGATCAGGCGGGTGTCTTCGACGCGCTCCACGATCAGACGACGGATCGGTTCGCCGGGGACGGCCTCAGGCAGCTGAACGTTGCCGTTCTCCTTGCAGAGGATCTGGGTGGTGGCCACCACATCGCCTCGCTTCACCGTGTCGCCATCTTCCACCTGCAGCTCGGTGTGGGTGGAGCCATGGCTGGCGTCGGAGAGGGTATCGCGACGCACCAGCAGGGTTTCGAGAATCACCAGCTGGAGACGATCCAGCGTCTTGGCACGCTTGTCGGGCACGGACTCCACGTCCACCGTCATCTGGGGAGTGGTGTCGAACGTTTCAAGAATCAGCTGGGTGCGCAGCAGTTCCACCCCTTCCACCGACTTGATCAGTTCCCCGTCCTTGAAGGTGAGGCGCTGGGTGGCTTTCAAGCCGAGCGAGGGGCCTCCGTTCTGCTTGACGGAACCGAGCTCGGGCACCTGGGCCTCATCGGGAATGGTGTATTCCTCCACGGGACGCAGCAGAAGCGCTCCTCCCTCCGGCGTGTCCACGGCCTCCACGAAGACCATGGCGTCGCGGGTGATGCCGGGCGCAATCTCCTCGCCGGGATTCACCATGCGACCTTCACCGCTGTAACGGGAAAGCACCTTGCTATCGGAAATGAGATGCAATTCTCCGGAGCGAACAATAATCTCGCGCAGGATGTCGTTCTTCTGGGTGACCGTGACGATGCCGGCGGTCTGGCTGAAGATGTCCTTCACCACTTCGGTACCGGCCTCAATCCACTGACCGTCCTCAATCATCAACAGGGAGATGTCCTTGTTGATCTCATGGGTTTCCTGGGGAATCCAGAGCAGGGTCCCCCCCTTGCTGACCTCGTAGCCGTGCTTGGCGGAACGGGCTTTCTTGATCGCCAGTCCGGGGGCGAAGCGCACGATGCCGCCGGTCTGGGTGCGGAAACGGTCGTCAGCCAGCTCGGCGATCACCTCACCGGTGCCAATCTTGCTGCCGGGCGCGGTCTTGAGCAGATAGCGGGCATCGTCCCTGCCATCCAGATGCCAGATCTCTCCAGAGTGGGTGGATTCGCCCACTAGCCGGCAGTCCTTGAGGGTGAGGCTGGCGGTGACGATCTGGACCTCCCGCGAATCCCCGGCCGATTCCCGCAGCCGCACGGCCCCGCCGTATTCGCTCACCAAGCGGCTTTCAGCGAGCACGTTGCCGACCGTGACAGCCTTGTTGCCCTCCACTACGGGCTGGGCGTTGGGGGGAAGGTTGTAGACGTCGCCACTGAGCACCCACAGCCGACCGAGGCGCTGGGCTTTGTGGGTGATGTTGCCCTGGCGGTCGGTGACCTCACGGGGCTGGATCACGTCCTCAAAGCGCACCTGACCTGCGAGGTCGCAGATGACATCCTTCGTGGCTTTTTCAACGCTCTTCTTCACCTGAGCGCCGGAGGATATCTGGGCCAGCATGATGTCAGCCGGCACGGGATCTCCGCTGTTCACAAACAGGATCGAACCGGAAGTGATGCTCAGCTTCTGGGTCTTCCCTTTGCCGGAGGGTTTGAGTTCAAGGCCGAAATCGGTTTCCGCCAGCAGGGCCTCCACCCCGTGGGGGGTGCGGTGGGCGCGAACACGGGCCTTGGCGTCAAACTCGACCGTTCCCTCCACCAGGGAACGCACCACGCCGGTTTCTGCCGTGGACACGCCGCCGGTGTGGAAGGTACGCATCGTGAGCTGGGTACCGGGCTCGCCGATCGACTGGGCGGCGATGATGCCGACCGCCTCGCCCAGATCCACCAGTTCGTTATGGGCGAGGGCCCAGCCGTAACACTTGCGGCAGACGGAGCGGGACGCCTCGCAGGTAAGCGGCGAACGGACCACGACCGTGGTGATGCCCGCCGCCTCGATGGCGCGCGACAGGGGATCGTCGATCTCACCGTCGCGATCCACGATCACGGTGCCATCGGCGGTTTCCACACGCTCGGCCGCGAGGCGGCCGATCAGCTTGCTGGCGAAGCGGCCCTTTTCATCAGCATCGATCGGAATACCGCGGGTGGTGCCGCAGTCCTCCTCCCGCACGATCACATCCTGAGCCACGTCCACCAGACGGCGGGTCAGATAACCCGAGTCAGCCGTACGCAGAGCCGTATCCACCAGACCCTTGCGGGCGCCGTAGGAAGAGATCACGTACTCGGTGACGGTGAGCCCCTCGCGGAAGTTGGTACGGATCGGCAGGTCGATGATTTCCCCCTGGGGGTTGGCCATCAGACCGCGCATGCCCACCAGCTGCCTCACCTGGGACATGTTGCCCCGGGCGCCGGAGTTGGCCATCATCCACACCGAATTGAGTGGATCGTTGTCGTTGAAGTTGCGGCGCACTGCCGCCACCAGACGCTCGTTGGTCTCGGTCCAGGTGTCGATCACCTTGGTGTGCCGCTCCACCTCGGTGATCTCACCGAGGCGATAACGCTCCTCGGTCTCGGTGATCTGTTGTTCTGCCTCCTCCAGCAGGGCAGCCTTATCGCCCGGGATCCGCAGATCATCCACGGAGATGGAAACGGCGGCCTGGGTGGCGTAGTGAAAGCCGAGATCCTTCAGCTCGTCGGCCATGGCTGCGGTGGCGGCCGTTCCGTGGTGCTTGTAGGCCCAGGAGACGAGGTTGCGCAGCGCCCGCTTGTCGATCACCCGGTTCCGGAACGGCGGAGCCTGCTTGCTCAGCGGCGCCGAGCCGTTGATCGGGGTTTCCACAGGAGGCTCAATGGCGGCCTTGCTGGCTTTCTTGCTGGACTTCTTGGCGGGGGTGGCGGTCATGACGGCGCGCGAGCGGAAGGCGGAGAAGGTTGGGAAGGAAAAGACCGGAACTCAGGCGGCGATCAGGCGGAAGCGACAGCGTCGATGATCACGCGATTGATCACAACTCGACCCACGGTGGTCAACAGATAGCGGCTGATCAGGGCACCATCCTCATCGAAACGGTCGCGGCGGAACTTCCACTGTTCAACACGGGTGCCGTCGCTGAGGGTTTCGCTCTTCTGGGGTTCGCGATCCTCGTCTTCGCTGTCCACCTCGCCATGGAAGCGGACCCAGATCCAGTCATGCAACTTGAGGCCAGTGATCTGTTTCTCGTCAAAGGCGGAAAGCACATCGTCCAGGCCGGCGAAGGTGCGACTGCGGTCTCCGAATTCCGGCATGACCTTGTCCCGTTCGATCGCAGTCAGGTAGTAGGCACCGAGCACCATGTCCTGGGAGGGGGTGATGATCGGTTCGCCGGTGGCGGGCGAAAGAATGTTGTTGCTGGCCAGCATCAGCATCCGGGCCTCCGTCTGCGCTTCGATCGCCAGAGGCACATGGACGGCCATCTGGTCGCCGTCAAAGTCGGCGTTGAAGGCCGGGCACACTAGCGGGTGCAGCTGGATGGCACGACCGTCCACCAGCTTGGGCTCAAAGGCCTGAATACCGAGCCGGTGCAAGGTTGGAGCACGGTTGAGCAGGATCGGGTGACCTTCGATCACCTCCTGAAGCACCTGCATCACCTCATCATCGGCGCGCTGTATCAGCTTCTTCGCGGCCTTGATGTTATTAACGATGTTTTGCCGAATTAGGCGGTGAATCACGAACGGCTGGAACAGCTCGATCGCCATTTCCTTGGGCAGACCGCACTGATGCATCTTCAGTTTCGGCCCCACAACGATCACTGAACGACCGGAGTAGTCGACCCGTTTACCGAGCAGATTCTGACGGAAACGGCCCTGCTTGCCTTCGATAATGTCGCTGAGTGACTTGAGGGCTCGGTTGTTGGCCCCCACCACCGTGCGACCGCGGCGACCGTTATCGATCAAGGCATCGACGGCCTCCTGCAACATCCGCTTTTCATTGCGGACGATGATTTCAGGAGCGAGAATCTCCTGAAGACGAGCAAGACGATTGTTCCGGTTGATGACCCTCCGGTAGAGATCGTTCAGATCGCTGGTGGCAAATCGGCCCCCATCGAGCTGGACCATCGGCCGCAGATCGGGTGGAATCACAGGAATCACATCCAGAACCATCCACTCGGGACGAGCACTGGTGGCGATGAAGTTATCAATCACCCGCAGGCGCTTGATCAGCTTGGCCCGCTTCTGCCCCTTGCTGGCACTGATATCTTCCCGAAGCTGCTCCGCGATTTCGTTGAGCTCAAGATCCTCCAGAAGCTGCTTCAGAGCTTCGGCTCCGATGCCCACCTGGGGTTCGTTCTCGATCTCGGAATCTTCAGCGAAGATCTGGTCTTCAATCTCCAGCCATTCATCCTCGGTCAGGAGTTGCTTGTAAACCAGGTCCTTGTGGTCACCTGGGTCAAGAACCACATAGCAGTTGAAGTAGACAATCTGCTCCACATCCCGCAGGGGCATGTCCAGCAGAATGGCCACGTAGCTGGGGATGCCCTTCAGGTACCAGACATGGGATACCGGGGCCGCCAGCTTGATGAAGCCCATGCGGTGACGACGCACCCGGCTCTCGGTGACCTCCACACCGCAGCGCTCGCAGACGATGCCGCGGTGACGCACCCGCTTGTACTTGCCGCAGTGGCATTCCCAGTCCTTGGAAGGGCCGAAGATCTTCTCGCAGAAGAGCCCGTCCATCTCAGGCTTGAGAGTCCGGTAGTTGATGGTCTCGGGCTTGGTGACCTCACCGACCACCTGACCGTTGGGGAGGGTGCGCTGTCCCCACTGCATGATCCGCTCGGGAGAAGCGAGCGTGATCTTGACGTAGTCGAAGTGGTTTTCGGTGCGGAGGTTGCTGTTGGACATTGAAGTGTGGCGCGCGGAGATCGAAGAGGAAAGAGAGAATCAGCGATCAGTCGTCGTCGTAATCCGCGACGCCGAGGGACTCGTAGGTGGGACGGCTGGGGGTACTGCGGCGGGGGTTGACGTCCTGCATCAGGTCGACTTCCTCGCCGGCATCGGTGTAGACCGCGATGTCCAGCCCCAGGGACTGAAGTTCCCGCATCAGCACCTTGAACGATTCGGGAGTGCCGGGACGGGGAATCGGCTTGCCCTTGACGATGGCGTTGAGGGCCTCGTTGCGGCCCTGCATGTCGTCGGACTTGACCGTGAGCAGCTCCTGCAGCGTGTAGGCGGCGCCATAGGCCTCGAGAGCCCACACCTCCATCTCGCCGAGACGCTGCCCCCCCTGCTGGGCCTTGCCCCCGAGGGGCTGCTGGGTGACCAGGGAGTAGGGACCGGTGGAGCGGGCGTGGATCTTGTCATCCACGAGGTGCACCAGCTTGAGGATGTGGGCATAGCCAACGGTGACCGGTTGGTCGAAGGGCTCGCCACTGCGGCCATCGATCAACTGGATCTTGCCGGGATTCTCGGGGTCATAGACCCAGTCCTTGCCCGGTTGTTTGGCAGCTTCCTCGAGGTAGGCCTGCACCGTCTGCTTCGACTTTTCAGCGCCGTGCATCTCATCGAACGGCACCACCTTCACCCGGCAGCCGAGGTGGGAGGAGGCCCAGCCCATCAGACATTCGAACACCTGGCCCACATTCATCCGGCTCGGTACACCGAGGGGGTTGAGCACGATGTCGATCGGAGTGCCATCGGGAAGGTAGGGCATGTCCTCCCGGGGAAGGATGCGGCTGATGATGCCCTTGTTGCCGTGCCGGCCGGCCATCTTGTCGCCCACCTGGATTTTGCGCCGCTGGGCTACATAGACCCGCACCACCATGTTGGCGCCCGGCGGCAGTTCATCGCCCTGCTCCCGCGTGTAGATGCGAACGTCCACCACGCGGCCGCGCTCGGTGCTGGGAACCCGCAGCGAGTTGTCGCGAACATCGCGGGCCTTCTCACCGAAGATGGCTCGCAGCAGCTTCTCCTCAGGGGGCTGGTCTGATTCACCCTTGGGGGTCACCTTGCCCACCAGAATGTCGCCGCTCTCCACATAGGCACCGATGCGGATGATCCCCATCTCGTCGAGGTTGCCAAGACTTTCCTCGGCAACATTGGGAATCTCGCGGGTGATCTCTTCAGGGCCGAGCTTGGTCTGACGAGCCTCAATCTCATACTTCTCGATGTGCACCGAGGTGTAGAGGTCGTCTTGCACAAGACGCTCGCTCACCAGGATGGCGTCTTCGTAGTTGTAACCCTCCCAGGGCATGTACGCGATCAGCACGTTCTGCCCGAGCGCTATCTCACCGCCTTCACAAGCGGAGCCATTGGCCAGAACCTGGCCGGCGATCACCTGATCGCCCTGCTTCACGATCGGGCGCTGGTTGAGGCAGGTGTCCTGGTTGGAGCGCTGATATTTCTGGAGAAAATGGGTGTGGTCCGTACCCTGCTCATCGCGAATCACGATGGCGGTGGCATCCACGAAGGTGACCGTACCGTTCACGCGGGTGATCGGCACCATGCCGGAGTCGCGGGCCACCTGAGTTTCCAGACCGGTGCCCACCAGAGGACGTTCAGGACGCAGCAGGGGCACCGCCTGACGCTGCATGTTCGAGCCCATCAGGGCCCGGTTGGCGTCGTCATGCTCCAGGAAGGGGATCAGGGAGGTGGCCACGGAGATCACCTGCACCGGAGACAGCTGGACATAGTCCACCTGTTCCGGGGGCACCTTCTCGAAATCCTGGCGGTAGCGCACAGGCACCAGGTCTGCCGTGATCCGACCTTCGGAATCGGTGGCCACGTCGCCGGGAGCCACCCGGCACTCATCCTCAAGATCCGCCGAGAGATAGATCGGGTTTCCCTGCTTGAGGACGATGCCGTTCTCCACCCGCCAGAAGGGGGTTTCAATAAATCCGTACTCATTCACCCGGGCATGGGTGGCAAGGGAGCCGATCAGACCGGCATTCGGACCCTCTGGGGTCTCAATCGGGCAGATGCGGCCGTAGTGGGAAGGGTGAATGTCGCGCACAGCGAAACCAGCGCGTTCCCGGGTAAGACCACCAGGACCGAGGGCGCTGATCCGGCGCTTGTGGGTCAGCTCGGCCAGGGGGTTGGTCTGGTCCATGAACTGGCTCAGCTGGCTGGAGCCGAAGAATTCCTTGATCGCTGCCACCAGCGGCTTGGGGTTGACCAACTGCGCCGGAGTGAGGGATTCGGTCTCGCCGACCGTCATCCGTTCCTTGATGATGCGCTCAAGCCGGTTGAGGCCCACCCGCACCTGGTTCTGGAGGAGTTCCCCCACGGAACGAACCCGACGATTGCCGAGATGATCGATGTCATCCAGGCTGGCGCCGCCCACGTCGAGCTCCAGATTGATCAGGTAATCAATCGTGGAAAGGACATCCTCGGGGGTGAGGGTGCGAACGGCATCGGGAATGGTGAGGCGCAGCTTCTTGTTGATCTTGTAGCGGCCCACTCGGCCGAGGTCGTAGCGCTTCGGATCGAAGAAGCGGCTGTGCAGCAGCTGCTGGCCGCCACTGACGGAAGGGGGTTCACCCGGGCGGAGTTTCTTATAAAGCTCCAGCAGCGCCTGATCTTCCGAAGAGATGCCCTCGTCGTTAGCCGCTTCGATCGACTTCTGGTAGTACTCAGGGTGGCGAAGCTTGTCGAGAACGTCGTTGTCTGACAGGCCGATCGCCCGCATCAGCACGTGAGCATTGATCTTGCGGGTCTTGTCGACCCGGACATGCAGCAGATCGTTCTTGTCCGTTTCAAACTTCAACCAGGCCCCACGGTTGGGAATCAGGCTGGCGTTGAAGGTTTTACGGCCGTTCTTATCCTGCTCATCCTTGAAATACACACCAGGGGAGCGCACGATCTGGTTCACGATCACGCGTTCGGCACCATTGATGATGAAGGTGCCGCGTTCGGTCATCAGCGGCAGCTCGCCGATGAAGACTTCTTGCTCCTTGATCTCGCCGGTCTCCTTGTTGACCAGGCGGCAGGTGACATACATCTGCGAGGCAAAGGTGGCATCGCGCCTTTTTGCCTCTTCGACATCGTGGCGGGGCCGCTTCAAGCGGTACTCAGTACCGATGAAATGGAGCTCCAGCTTGCCGGTGTAGTCGGTGATCGGTGAGAAGCTGTCTAGTTCCTCGATCAGGCCCTTCTCCAGGAACCATTTGAAGCTCGCCCTCTGTACCTCCACCAGATCGGGCAGGTAAGTGACGGTCTTGGCGACCTGGATCGCGCTGCTCATGCGGTGAACCTGCAGGAACGGGTGGGACGACGGGGGCCTGGAAAACGGAATCCAACGGCAAGGGGGCACGGCTCGGTGCCCACAGGAACAGGCGCAACGACCGGCGCTGAATCCCCGTAGCCAGGGATTGCAGGCGCGGTCCTGCGCCTATTGGGCCCGCGGAAAGGCGAGCGACTCATTGAGGGGCAGCGGGACTGCCGTGATCGCGGGTACCGTGGTGGACAAGGGGAGCGCTTCCGCTTCCAGGCCAATGAATCATCATACAGTGTGAAGGGTCAGCCCGAACAGCTTCGCTGCATTGGCACTGCTGGTATGGGCAACCTCTGCCAGGCTTTCACCACGAAGCTGCGCCACCTTCTCAGCCACAGCCGCCACGTAGGCCGGTTCATTGCGCTTGCCGCGTCGCGGCACCGGGGCCAGGAACGGGCAGTCGGTCTCCACCAGATAGCGGTCGGCGGGCACCTGGCGGGCACAGGCATGGGTGGGTTCCGCCTTGGGGAACGTGACGGTGCCGCTGAAACTGATGAAAAGGCCCAGATCCAGAAAAGCCTCCATCTCCTCGGGCGTGCCGCCCCAGCAATGCATCACCCCCCGCGGACATTGGCCGCGCTCGGCGCGCTGGCGCAGCTCCGCCAGCATCGGCTCCGCCGCATCGCGGCAGTGAATGATCACAGGCAGATCAAGCTCCACCGCCAGATCCAGCTGGGGGCGGAGCACCGTGAGCTGCTCCTCGAGATTGCTGACCCGGAACAGATCCAGACCCAGCTCCCCGATCGCCACCACCCGCCCATCGGCACCGGCTGCCTGACGCAGCACCTCGGCTGAATCGTCCTGCCAGTGGGCGGTATCGAGGGGATGAACCCCCACGGAATACCTCATCTCCGGGAAGCGATCGGCCAACGCCCGGATCGCCGGTATCTCGGCCGGCTCCACGCAGGCATGCACAAGAGCCGCCACACCGGCCTCCCGCCACCTCGCCGCGACCTCGTCGAGGTCCTCGTCGAAGTTGCGGAAAACGATATGGCAATGAGAATCCACCAGTGGAACCGGTCGCCCCTCGCTGGGGTGGGCTTCGCTGGTGGAGACAGAAGAATTCATGGACGGCAGGCAGTGCCGCCATTGTGGCGAGCGATCAGACGGCGGCGGCCGTGGGCTCAAGCACCTTCTTGACGGCAGCACTGAGGCGCGATTTCTGATTGGCGCCGGTATTCCGGTGCACCACACCCACCTTGACCGCCTTGTCGATCTTGCTGAACGCAGCGCTCATGCTCGCTTCCACAGCCGACTTGGCATCAGCTCCGGGCTCCTGGCTATAGGCGCTGCAGGCCGTGAAACAGCGCTTCATCAATGTGCGCAGGGCCGACTTGTAGGTGCGGTTGCGGAGGCGATTGCGCTCGGCGATTTCAATGCGCTTCTTCGACGACTTGTTATTGGCCACAGTGCGGCGCTGACACGGCAAACGAAGATCCTACCCCCTCACCCCTTCCTTCCCTTGCTGACCGGAAGAAGGCGACAGGGCGTCGGGTCGGGTTCTAGCGTCGCAGCGTGGTTCTGCCAGCTTCGCCTTGGTCGCGTCGAGCCCTGCCCCCACAACCCTTGCCATCGCGTGTTTGCGCGATCCCGGCCTGGCCAGCGATCGCCTGGAAGCGATTGCCGCCCGTACCGGTGATGGGCAGATGCGTGATCAGGAGGAGCGGGTGATCGCCATCCTGGATCAGGTGCGACGGCAGGGCGATCAGGCCCTGATTGAGCTCACGGAACGCTTCGATGGCGTGCGTCCCGACCCCCTGCTGATTCCGGCGGAACGCCTTCGGGAGGCCTGGGAGGGCACCACCCCCGAGCTGCAGCAGGCCCTGGAGCTGGCCCATGCCCGCATCCTCGACTTCCATCAGCGCCAGCTGCCGGCCGACCTGGCGGTCACCGGTCCCCATGGCGAATCGCTCGGGCGCCGCTGGCGGCCCGTGGAACGGGCAGGTCTCTATGTGCCCGGCGGCCGCGCGGCTTACCCCAGCACCGTGCTGATGAACGCCGTTCCGGCTCGGGTGGCGGGGGTGGAACGGCTGGTGATGGTGACTCCGCCAGGGCCGGGGGGAGAACCCAGTCCGATCGTCCTCGCCGCGGCCCACCTGGCGGGAGTGCAGGAGGTGTTTCGCGTCGGCGGTGCCCAGGCGATCGGCGCCCTCGCCTACGGAACCGAGTCCATTCCCCGGGTGGATGTGATCTCCGGGCCCGGCAACCTCTACGTGACCCTGGCCAAGAAAGCTGTCTACGGCCGTGTGGGCATCGACTCCCTGGCCGGCCCCAGTGAGGTGCTGGTGATCGCCGACCACACCGCCCGCGCCGATCAGGTGGCCGCCGACCTGATGGCCCAGGCCGAACACGACCCCCTGGCGGCGGCCATCCTGATCACCACCAGCGAGGAGCTGGCGGCAGCGGTGCCGGCGGCGATCGAGGCCCAGCTGCACCAGCACCCCCGCGCCGCCATCACCCGCCAGGCCCTCAACGACTGGGGCCTGATCGTGATCTGCCCCGACCTGATCGAAGCGGCCCGGCTGAGCGACCGGTTCGCCCCCGAACACCTCGAGCTGCTGGTGGAGGAGCCGGAGCCCCTGGCCGATCGGATCCTCCACGCAGGGGCGATCTTCCTGGGCCCCTTCAGCCCCGAAGCCGTGGGCGACTACCTGGCAGGCCCCAACCACACCCTTCCCACCTCAGGCACGGCCCGCTTCGCCGGGGCCCTCTGCGTGGAGACCTTCCTGCGCCACACCAGCCTGATCCGGTTCAACCAGGCCGCCCTCGCCGCCACGGGTGCCGCCGTGGTGACCCTCGCAGAAAGCGAGGGTCTGCACAGCCATGCGGAATCGGTGCGGCGCCGTTTGGCCTGAAGCTCAGCGCTTCACCAGATCGCGCACCCCCGGCACCCCGTCGACGATCTCGCCCACCAGCACCTGGTCGGTGAGACCGACGAAAAGGCCGTTCTCGAGCACGCCGGGAACATTGTTGATCTCCTTCTCCAGGGTGGCCGGATCGGCGATGCCCCCTTCGAATTTCACATCCAGCACCAGGTTGCCCTGATCGGTCACCACCGGGCCGGCCTTGCGCACGGCCATACGCAACTCGGCGGCGCCGCCCATGCCGGCCAGCTCGCCCTTCACCTGGCGCCAAGCCCCGGGAAGTACCTCCACCGGCAGCAGGAAGCCCAGGTTGAGGCGCTCCACGAGCTTGGTGGAATCCACCACCACCACAAAGCGATCGGCGCGGCGGGCCACCAACTTCTCCTGCACGTGGCAGGCCCCTCCGCCCTTGATCAGGCCGAAGGAGGGATCCACCTCATCGGCGCCGTCAATGGCGAGATCAATGCGATCAATGGCATTCAGGCTCTTGAGCGGGATGCCCAGTTCGGCAGCCAGCACCTCCCCCTGAAAGGAGGTGGTGACACCCACGATGTCGCGGAGTTCACCGCTGCGCAGCTTCTGGCCCAGGCCCTGGATCATCAGGGCAGCGGTGGAACCGGAACCGAGACCCACCACCATGCCGTCACGGATCTGCTCCACAGCGGCCTCGGCCACCGCCTGCTTCATCCGGTCCTGCAGATCCGTCATCGCGTCCTTCGCATGGGAAAGGCCCGTGACCGTAGCAAGGGTCACGGGCCTCAGCCGGGCTCAGGATCGGCCGGGGGTCGGCAGGGCAGCCGGGCGGATCGACAGCTGGAGCTCCTTCTGGCCGCGCAGCACCCGGAGGGCCAGCGGCTGGCCCACTTCGGCCCGCTCCACCTGCTGCAGCAGTGCCGCAGGTGTCTTCACCGTCTGCTCGGCCACACTCACCACGAGGTCACCGCGCTTGAGACCGGCCTTCTCGGCAGGGCTCTCGGGCAGAACCCGCTGCACGAGGGCCCCATCCCGCTCCGGCAACTGCAGCAGAGCATCGGGATCGCGGTTGTTATCGCGGGCGACACGGGCCGTGAGCGGCACCAGCTGCAGACCGAGGTAGGGGTGCACCACCTTGCCGCCATCGGCGAGCTGGGAGGCGACCCGCTTGGCCAGATTGATCGGGATGGCGAAGCCTAGGCCGGCGCCAGGCCCGGAACGCACCAGGGTGTTGATGCCGATCACCTCCCCGGAGGAATTGATCAGCGGGCCGCCGGAATTCCCCGGATTGATGGCGGCATCGGTCTGAATCAGATCGAGGCGCTTGTCGGAGAAGCCGAGGCTGTTGATGTCACGATGCAGGCTGCTGACGATGCCAAGGGTCACGGTGCGCTCCAGTCCGTAGGGGCTGCCCAGCGCAATGGCCCAGTCGCCCACCTCCAGGGCTTCGGAATCTCCAAGCGGAGCCGCCCGCAGCTCGCCGCCCTCGCGGGGGATCCTCACGACCGCCAGATCGGTGACGGAATCGGCTCCTACCACCTTGCCATCCACCTGCCGCCCATCGGCAAAGGTGACGGCCACGGAATCCACCTGATCCACCACATGGGCGTTGGTGAGCACCAGGCCCTTGGCGGAATCGATCACGACCCCGGAGCCCTGGCCGCGCTCCCGCATGGAGCCGGAGGGATCGCCGAACAGGTCGCGGAGCAGGGGATCCAGCATCGCCGGATCGAACGGCTGACGTGCCACGTCACGCTCGGTGTCGATCCGCACCACGGCAGGTCCGACCCGGCGGGCGGCATCGGCAACGAAGCTGTGCCCCCCCAGACCCTGGAGCAGGGCGGCGGTGGTAGAGGTGGCGGTGGAAGGTGAGGAAGGAGCCTGAACGGCATCAGCCGCTCGGACGGGCTGGGGACGCACCAGGCTGCCCAGAACCAGGAGGGGCAGCAGCAGCACCGGCAGTAGGCGCCGCAGCAGAGCCCGACGGAGATGTTTCAGCGGAGGCAGTTCAAAGGCCTGAATCGAAACTAAGGGGAGCAGGTCTCTCCCAGCGCAGGAGCCGATGTCGGATTTCCCCCTCCCTGCCTAGTTCGAGCAGCCGACCGCCCGGATCCTGGGCCCGCTCCAGCGGACAGGGCTGAACGGGGCCGAAGGAGCGAAGGGTGGAAGGACACCCCAGCAGCGGCAGATCGGGACGACCGGAGAGCGCCCCCTGCCAATGCTGGTGGATGTGGCCGAAGACCACCGCCTTCACCCGGGGGCTGAAACGCAGCAGCTCGAGCAGGGCTTCCCCATCCCGCAGATGGATCGCATCCATGCCGGGATCCCCGATCGGCATGGGCGGATGGTGGAGCGCCACGAGCACGGGCTGCTCCACGGCGGCGAGCTGCCGCCGGGCCCAGGCGAGCTGACGGGGTCCGAGCCAACCGGCCGCCTCGGCGGCGCGGTGGCTGTCGAGCAGCAGCAGCCACCAGTTGCCCAGGGGCACCAGGGCAGGGGCAATCACCGCTCTTCGCCCCAGAACGGCGCGCAGCAGCTGGGGATGGTCATGGTTCCCCGGCAGCAGGGCCACTGGCAGGGGCCAGGCCTCCAGCAGGGTCCGCAGGCCGACGTAGCCGCCCCAGCTTTCGTCCTGACAGAGATCACCGCTGATCAGCAGCAGATCCGGGGGCTGCCGGCTGGCGCGGAGCTGACGATCAGCGGCTGCCAGCGCATGGCGCAGCAAAGGGAGTGAGGGGTAACCAGCACAGCGGCCCCGGGGATCAGCCAGGAGATGGGGATCGCTGAGCTGGAGGATGCGGTTTCCCATCGGCCAAGCACCGCCCGATCTGCACAGCCTGCAGCTTTGTGATCAAGCCGACCTAAGTTTGACAATTCTGCGCAGTCTCCGGCACATGGCCACCATTCCCCCTGGCAGCCGACAGACCTGCCGTCTCTGCCAGGTGGAGATCCAGGGCATGGTCGGTGGCAACGATCTGGTTCATTTCAGCCAGGGAGCCCCCGGCAGCCGGGCCAAGCTCTGGGCCAGGGTCTGCCAGTACCTGAAAACCCCGGAACAATGCGCCCAGTGCCTCAACCAGGACCCCGCCCAGCGGGGGTTGGTGAGCAGCAGTGATTACTACCTGGAAGCCCCGGTGCTGGAGCTGGGATCGCCGGAGGGCAATCCTCTAGGGTAAGTAGATGCCCGCCGGGCAGACCCCACGGCTTCGGACTCCGCCACGTCGGTTCACCCGACTGCAGCGGTGTAGTTCGAGATCGGGGGCAGTTCCACGACTGCAGCCACCGGCGGGTAGACCCGCCCTGCAGACCAACGCCTTGCCCCATCCCCTCACCGACGCGCTTGAAACCCTGGCCCAGCAGGTGGGAGCTTCGGTGGGATTCAGGGTCCAGGCCGTGCAAGTGCTCACTAATCGCATCCCGATGACCGTGCAGATCTTTGTGCAACGGGCCGACGGAACCGATGTGAACCTGGACGAATGCGCCGCCTTCAGTGCTCCCCTCGGGGAGGCCATCGATGCGGTTGAGCTGCTCACCATGCCCTATGTGCTGGAAGTGAGCAGCCCCGGGATCGGAGAGGAGCTCTGCTCCGACCGAGACTTCACCAGTTTCCGCGGATTCCCGGTGGAAGTTGTAAGCAGGGATGCCGCCAAGGCCCGCGAAGGCCTGCTGCTCGGCCGCGACGAGCAGGCGGTGCTGCTCAACATGCGGGGCCGCACAGTGCGGATCCCCCGGGATCAGGTTCTGGGGGTACGCCTGGTCAATCCGGGCGGCTCCGCCTGAGCTTTTCCCCCCGCCTTTCCCTTCCCTTTCCCCTGCCCATCCTGAGCCCATGGCCCTGGTTCTGCTGCCCGGTCTGAACAACCTGATCGAGGACATCAGCGAAGAGAAGAAGCTTCCTCCCCAGGTGGTCGAGGCAGCCCTTCGCGAGGCCCTGCTCAAGGGCTATGAGCGCTATCGCCGCACCCTGTATCTGGGAATCAGCGAAGACCCGTTCGAAGAGGACTACTTCTCCAACTTCGACGTGGCCCTCGACCTGGAGGAAGAAGGCTATCGGGTGCTGGCCAGCAAGATCATCGTGGAGGAGGTGGAGAGCGACGACCACCAGATCGCCATCGAGGAAGTGCGTCAGGTGGCGGAAGACGCCCAGACCGGCGACACGGTGGTGCTGGATGTCACCCCCGAGAAGGATGACTTCGGCCGCATGGCCGCCGCCACCACCAAGCAGGTGCTGGCCCAGAAGCTGCGCGACCAGCAGCGCCGCATGATCCAGGAGGAATTCGCCGATCTGGAGGATCCCGTACTCACCGCCAGGGTGATCCGTTTTGAACGCCAGAGCGTGATCATGGGCGTGAGCAGCGGCCTGGGCCGGCCGGAGGTGGAGGCGGAGCTTCCGCGCCGCGACCAGCTGCCCAACGACAACTACCGCGCCAACGCCACCTTCAAGGTATTCCTCAAGGAAGTGAGTGAGGTGCCGCGGCGGGGCCCCCAGCTGTTCATCAGCCGCGCCAACGCCGGCCTTGTGGTGTACCTGTTCGAGAACGAGGTACCGGAGATCCAGGAGGGTTCCGTGCGGATTGTGGCGGTGGCTCGCGAAGCCAATCCTCCCAGCCGTTCGGTGGGTCCGCGCACCAAGGTGGCCGTCGACAGCGTCGAGCGTGAAGTGGACCCCGTCGGCGCCTGCATCGGTGCCCGGGGTTCCCGGATCCAACAGGTGGTGAACGAACTCCGGGGCGAAAAAATCGATGTGATCCGCTGGTCCCCCGATCCCGGCCAATACATCGCCAACTCCCTCAGTCCCGCCAGGGTTGAACTGGTGCGTCTGGTGGATCCGGAGGGACACCATGCCCACGTCCTGGTCCCCCCCGATCAACTGAGCCTCGCCATCGGTCGCGAGGGCCAGAACGTGCGCCTGGCCGCCCGATTGACCGGATGGAAGATCGACATCAAGAACGCCCAGGAATATGACCAGTCCCGGGAAGATGAGGTGGTGGCCGGCCTGATCGCCCACCGCCAGGAGGAGGAGGCCCTGCAGGCCGAAGCGGAAGCCCGCCTGGCGGCCGAACAGGCGGCCAGAGCCGAGGAGGACGCCCGGCTGCGGGAGCTCTATCCGCTGCCTGAGGACGACGAGCAGTTCGCCGAAGAGCCGGTTTACGACGAAGCCGACGAACCATCTGCCGACGCCGAAGCTCCGGTCGAAGAGGAGGCTCAGGCCGAAGAGGAAGCTCCGGCCGACGATGCCAGCGAGGATGGGGCCCGGTAATGGGCACCGAGGAGCAGCGCCCCGTGCTTCGGCGCTGTGTGGCCTGTCGGAACCTTCTGGATCGCCGCCTGCTCTGGCGGGTGATCCGCCAGCCCGACGGCACGATCTCACTGGATCTGGGGATGGGCCGTTCGGCCTATGTCTGTCCCGAGCGGAACTGCCTGGAGGAAGCCCGCCGCCGCAAACGCCTGCAACGCTCCCTGCGCTGTCAGGTTGCGGATTCCATCATCGCCACCCTCGAGGCACGGCTCGAGACCAGCGCCCCCCCAGGCTCTGAGGCAAGATGAACCTTGGCCGCAGTGCGCGTGCGGCCCGGTGGCACCCGAAGCCCCGACCGGTGGCCCTTGGCCCCGACCATTGGAGACCTGAATGACCAGCAGCGGCAAAGTCAGAATTTATGAGCTGTCCCGGGACCTGGGCCTGGACAACAAGGACGTGCTCGATGCCGCCGAGAAACTCTCCATCGCGGCAAAGAGCCACAGCAGCTCGATCAGCGATGACGAGGCCACCAGGATCCGCAGCCTGATCCAGGGCGCCGGAGGCGAGTCGGCCGGCCAGGCTGCCGCGCCCGCAACCCCGGCAGCTCCTGCCAAGGCGATCCTCTCGGTGAAAAAAGCCACGACCTCCGAACCTGTGGCTCCTTCCCGGGCGCCGGCTCCGACCCCCAGCTCTCCCACCCCCCCGCAGGGTCGGCAGGCCGCCCCTGCCCCGGTGAAGCCCGTCTCGCCTCCGGCCCGCCCGGCCGCCCCCAGCGGAGGTTCCGGCTCGGCGCCGGTGCGCCCCCAGGGCACGGCAGCTCCGGTGCGTCCCAGGCCTTCGGAACCCGTGCGGCCGGTGATCGTCAACAAACCGACCGACACCGCCTCCCCCGCGCCCCGGGCCGCCTCCCCCAGCCCAGCGCCCACCCCTGCCCCAACGCGGCCAGCACCGACTACGGCACCACCGGCACGCCCAGCCGCCGGCCCTGCGGTCAAACCGGTGGCGGCTCCTGCCATGAAACCACCGGTGGCTCCAGCCCCCAAACCCACGATGGCGCCGCCGGCAGCGCGCTCCCCCCAGATGCCCGTGCGGCCTGGGGCGCCTGCGCCCCAGCGCCCCGGTGCCCCAGGCCGACCAGGACAGCCGGCGGCCGCCGGCCGCCCAGCCCCCACCCGGCCCCAGCTTGTGGGTCGTCCCCAACCGGCCCGAACCGCTGGACAGCCAGGAGCTGCGGGCCCAGCAGGCCCCGGCCCCGGTCCTGGCCAGGGCAACCGGCCCGGCCCCACCTCCGCCCGGCCCCAGCGTCCCGGTGCGCCTGCACCGATCCGTCCTGGTCAGGCTGCTGCCGGAAAAACCGGAGCCCCGACCCGACCCGGCCCCGTCGGGGGCAAACCTGCGCCCACCCCCCTCGAACTGGTGGGCAAGCCGATCCGCCGGGACAGTGCCGGCAGCGGTGCTCCAGGGGGTGGCGTTCGTCCCGCAGCTCCCACCCGGCCTGGGATGCCGGCGGGGATGCGCAAGCCAATGGCCCCCGGCGAGCTCATGCAGCTCCAGAAGCCCGGTGGTCGTCCGGCAGCCCCACCGCCGCGGCGTCCGGATCGGGCCGAAGCGGGGACCGGCGAATCCACCCGGGAAACCCCCGAACTGGTCCGTCCCACGGCGACGCCGCCAGCGGCACCGAGGCGCCCAGGCTTCCGGGCACCCCAACCGGCGGGCGCCACCCGGGCCCGACGGCCCGACTGGGATGACAGCGCCAAGCTGGAGGCCCTGCGCAGCCGCACGCCCCAGAAACAGCGCCAGAAGGTGCACATCATCGGCGAAAACGATGATGCCCTCACCGCTGAGACCGGCGGCTTCGCCGGCGAACAGGAAGCCCTGGTGCTGCAGGCCAGCCTGGCCCGACCGGCCAAGCCCCGCAGCGCCGCTGGTACTGCCCCCAAACCCACGGTGGCAGTACGCAAGCGCAAGAAAGAGACCACCCGCCAGCGGCAACGGCGCCGCGCCATGGAGCTGCGGGCGGCCCGGGAAGCCAAGGCCCAGCGGCCCGAGATGCTGATCGTGCCAGAGGGCAACCTCACGGTGCAGGAACTGGCCGACCGCCTCGGAGTGGAGAGCTCCGAGATCATCAAGAGCCTCTTCTTCAAGGGCATCATCGCCACCGTCACCCAGACCCTCGATCTCCCCACGATTGAGACCGTCTCCGACGAATTCGGTGTGCCGGTACTGGAGGACGACGTCCAGGCCGCCGCGGCCAAGACCGTGGAGATGATCGAGGAGAGCGACCTCAAACATCTGATCCGCCGGCCCCCCGTGGTCACCGTGATGGGCCACGTGGACCACGGCAAAACCAGCCTGCTGGATGCGATCCGCAAGACCAGGGTGGCAGCCGGGGAAGCCGGGGGCATCACCCAGCACATCGGCGCTTACCAGGTGGAAGTACCCCATGGGAGCGGTCGCAGCCGCATCACCTTCCTCGACACCCCGGGGCACGAGGCGTTCACCGCCATGCGGGCGCGGGGCACCAAGGTCACCGACGTGGCCGTGCTGGTGGTGGCCGCCGACGACGGTGTTCGCCCCCAGACCCTGGAGGCCATCAGCCACGCCCGGGCGGCGGAGGTGCCGATTGTGGTGGCCATCAACAAGATCGACAAGGAAGGCGCCCAGCCCGATCGGGTCAAGCAGGAGCTCTCCGGTCTCGACCTGGTGGCGGAGGACTGGGGGGGAAGCACTGTGATGGTTCCCGTGAGTGCGATCAAGGGCGAGAACATCGACCAGCTGCTGGAGATGATCCTGCTGGTGACCGACGTGGAGGATCTCAAGGCAAACCCGGACCGGATGGCCAAGGGCACCGTGATCGAGGCACACCTGGACAAGGCCAAAGGCCCTGTGGCCACCCTCCTTATCCAGAACGGCACCCTGCGCGCCGGGGATGTGGTGGCGGCCGGTCCTGTGCTCGGCAAGGTGCGGGCGATGGTGGATGACACCGGCAAACGGGTCAAGGAAGCCGGACCGTCCTGTGCCGTCGAGGCCTTGGGCTTCAGCGAGGTTCCCACCGCCGGTGATGAATTCGAGGTCTATCCCGACGAGAAGAGCGCACGGGCCGTTGTCGGCGACCGGGCCAGCGAGGCGCGGGCTTCGCGTCTGGCCCAGCAGATGGCCTCCCGTCGCGTCTCGCTGGCCTCGATGTCCGGTCAGGCCAGCGAAGGGGAGCTCAAGGAGCTCAACCTGATCCTCAAAGCAGACGTTCAGGGCAGTGTCGAGGCCATCCTGGGTGCGCTCGAACAGCTGCCGCAGGAGGAGGTGCAGGTGCGGGTGCTGATGTCAGCACCGGGCGAGATCACCGAAACCGACGTGGATCTGGCCGCCGCCTCCGGCGCCGTGATCGTGGGCTTCAACACCTCCATGGCCTCCGGCGCCAAGCGCGCCTCCGATGCCACCGGGGTGGATGTGCGCGACTACGACGTCATCTACAAACTGCTTGAGGACATCCAGTTGGCCATGGAGGGTCTGCTGGAACCCGAGCTGGTAGAGGAAGGTCTCGGCGAAGCCGAAGTGCGGGCGGTGTTCACGATCGGGAAGAGTGCCGTTGCGGGTTGCTATGTCACCAATGGCAAGCTGCAGCGCAACTGCAAGGTGCGGGTGCATCGGGGCAAGGAGAAGGTCTACGAGGGCGACCTCGATTCCCTGCGTCGCAACAAGGACGACGTCAAGGAAGTGGCCACCGGCTTCGAATGCGGCATCGGCTGCGACAGATTCAACGCCTGGCAGGAAGGCGACCGGATCGAGGCCTACAAACTCGTGACCCAGCGCCGCACCCTCAGCACCTGAACCAGAAACCAGTGGCCGCCGTGACCGCCCGCAGCGAGCCACTGCTCTGGCTCCAGCTCCTTGCCCTAGGAGCTTTCCCTCTGGAAGCCCTGCTGATTCTGTTGTTGCTGGCCGGCAATGATCCGGGCCCCTGGCCCGGCCTGGAGCGTGTGCTCTGCTGGGCGATCGGGGTGTTGGCCCCCACGCTGCTGCTCTGGCAGCGGCCCGCGGATGTCTGGTCCCTGCTGCTGGTGCAGACCCCCCTGCGGGCGCGGCGTGACCTGCAGCAGCGACTCAGCCGGCTCCAGGAGCAGCGGGGGCTCAAGCTGGGGCTGCTGACTGGGGCGCTGCTGGGGTTGCCCCTGCTCTGGTGGCTCGACCGTTCGGCCGCCATCGCCAGCCCCTTTGCCCTCCTGCAGAACAGCCCACGGCTCGTGGCTCTGCTGCTCGCCGCCGCAGTGCTGACGGTGATGATCTGGCAGTGGCAACAGGTGCTGCAAGCCCTCTGGCTGTTATGCCAAAGGGCGGAAACGATCGCAGCCGCCGAACCGTTGCCGAAGACCAGCCTGGAACAACAACGCCTCAGCCTCGGGCTGCCGCTCCTGCTTCCCGGCCCATTGCAGGTGGCGGAAAAGCCGGAACCGGCAAGCCCGGAGCCTTCCCTACCTGTTGCGATCGAACCAGAGCAAGCCTCCGAACAGCGCGAGGGCGACGATCTGGATGAGCAGATCGGTGGATGAAAGCCCCCCCCCTGCGGCAGCCCGCATCGCCATCGTCGCCAGCCCCACCCCTGCCGAAGCCCCCAGGGCCAACCAGAGCCCGCGCCGCAAGCCCCGCCATGGGGTCCGCGCCTCCAGCAGCAGTCGGTCTCGCAGCGCCGGATCCAACCCTGCTTTCGCAGCGGATGGAGACCGGGATTTCGCAGTGGATGGCATCTGGCCGGCCCCGAAAGCATCGAACCGCTGAATGCTAGTTTCGACAGGTTGCCGGTGTAGCTCAGTGGTAGAGCAACTGATTCGTAATCAGTAGGTCGCAGGTTCAAATCCAGTCACCGGCTTTTTCCCCAGTTGTTCCTTGGTGCCGTCACAAGCATCAAGAATTAACAGCAGACCCGAACCACCCGGCTCCGGCCGCAACGGTCTTCGTTTCAATCTCGCCAACCCATCTGACAAACAGGCCCGGTCCCTTCACCCTGAGGGAAATCGTCCATCCATCCCTCGGCCATGTTCTGTCCGAAACCCCATCCGCCCCTGGCACTGCTTGCGGCAGCCACAGGGTGCCTGTTGCTGGCGTCGACCCCTGGTCGGGCCGAAACCCTCTACAAGCTCGATACCCAATGCAGTCTTCGTCAGGGACGAGCCGTACCCTGCACGGTGGAAGCCACCAATGAGCCTGGAGCAACCGTGTACCGCCATCGGATTGGAAAGGTAACGGAACTGATCCGCATCACAGACAATCCCGTCCGCATTCTTCTTTGGAATCCAGGCACCAAGGAATGGCAGAACGTTTCGAGTGCGGGTGCCCGATTCTCCACCAACACTGTCTGCTTCAATGCACGCGATCTCTGTGTGGTCAATCCCAATTACCTCAACAGCGTGCGCGAAGAGTGGTCGGAGTCACTCAGCGGTCGTGATCTCGTGAAGCTGCACTTCGCAGCGGATGGTCGCCTGGATGCAAGCTGCTACGACGATGGTTGCGGGGTAGATCTCAAATGAAAACCCCTGCAGCATTCGGCCTGCTGATGGCCGGCGTGATGGCCCTGCCCACAGGGCCCGGCTTTGCCCTCACTCTCCGCACGGATGATTCCGCAGCGACTGGCACGCAGCCCATCCTCCTCGCCAGAGGGGGCGGTGGTGGTGGACGCGGCGGTGGTGGACGCGGTGGTGGCGGTGGTGGTGGCGGACGCC
>JBBASR010000005.1:0-14087 GCA_040399125.1 Cyanobium sp.
GCACCGCCGGATCGACCATGCCGCAGCCCATCACCTCCAGCCAGCGGCCGCGCCATTGCACATCCACCTCGGCCGAAGGCTCGGTGAAGGGGAAGTAGCTGGCCCGGAAGCGCACCGGTAGATCGCCGAAGAACTGCTGCAGGAAGGTGGTCACGGTGCCGCGCAGGTGGCTGAAGTCGAGCCCCTCGTCGATCGCCAGCACCTCCACCTGGTGGAACACCGGGGAATGGGTGGCATCCACGGCATCGCGCCGATAGACGCGCCCCGGGGCCACGATCCGCACCGGTGGCGGATTGTTCTCCAGGTGGCGGATCTGCACCGGTGAGGTGTGGGTCCGCAGCAGACGTTCACCTGTGCCGACGCCGGGATGGAGGTAGAAGGTGTCCTGCATGTCTCGGGCGGGGTGGTGCTCCGGGATGTTCAGGGCGGTGAAGTTGTAATGGTCGGTCTCGATCTCGGGGCCTTCCGAAACCCGATAGCCCAGGCCCGCAAAGATGTCCACGATCTCTTCGATCGTGCTGATCAGCGGATGGCGATGGCCCGGTGGGGTGAAGCTGCAGGGCACCGTCACATCGAGCCGTTCCCGTTCCAGCCGTTCGTCCAGGGCTTTGGTCTTCACGGCGGAGAGCCTTTCCGCCAGGAGCGACTGCACCTGATCCTTGAGCACGTTCGCCCGTTGCCCCACCAGGGGCCGTTCCTCCCCTGGCAGGCGGCCCATGGCCCCGAGCACCGCCGAAAGCTTTCCTTTCTTGCCAAGGAGTCCTACCCGAAGCTCTTCGAGCTCGGCGGCGCTGCCGGCCACAGCGATCGCGCCGGCGGCTTCGGCTTCGAGTGCCGCGAGCTGGTCGGTGAGCTGCTGCAGGCTGATGGGGGCACTCAAGGCATTCGGCCGGATCTGGCTGAAGACTGTAAGGAGCCGGCGGCGAAAGGCCGTTTAGCTTCCCCCCATCTCCCACTGCCGCCCTGATGGCTCCGCTGCGGATTCTGATCAGCAACGACGACGGGGTGTTCGCCGACGGCATCCAGGCCCTGGCGGCGGCAGCGGCGGCCCGCGGGCATCGGGTCACCGTGGTCTGCCCTGACCAGGAACGGTCGGCCACCGGCCATGGACTCACCCTCCAGACGCCGTTGCGGGCGGAGCGGGCCGACGAGCTGTTCGCCCCCGGGGTCACCGCCTGGGCCTGCAGCGGCAACCCTTCCGATTGCGTGAAACTGGCCCTGTTCCGCCTGCTCGAGGAACCCCCCGAGCTGGTGCTTTCCGGGATCAATCACGGTCCCAACCTGGGTACCGACGTGCTCTATTCCGGCACGGTTTCGGCAGCGATGGAGGGCACGATCGAGGGGTTCCCCGCCCTGGCGGTGAGCAGTGCCGATTTCCAGTGGCGTCACTTCGATGCAGCAGCCTCCCTGGCCCTGGAGGTGGCGGAACGCATGCTGGACCGGGGCTGGCCCGAGGGGATGCTGCTCAACCTCAACGTGCCCCCCCGGCCGGCGGAGGCGATCGGGCCGTTGCGCTGGTGCCGCACGGCCGTGCGCCGCTACGTCGATCAGTTCGACCGCCGGGTCGACCCGCGCGGACGCACCTACTACTGGCTGGCGGGGGAGGTGGTCAATGACCTGGAGGCCGCCGTTCCCGGCCCCGCCCACTGGCCCACCGATGTGGCCTGGATCGCTGAGGGAGGGGCGTCGCTCACTCCGCTGCAGCCCGAGCTTTTCTGGCGTGGGGCCGTGGAGAACCTGCCTGCCCCTGCCGAGCTGACTCCTCCGAGCTGACGCTCCTTCCTGGCGATCAGGCCCGGCGGTGGATGCGCTGCAGCATCCACAGGCTGAAGCCCAGCCCGATCAGGTGGGCAAACAGCACCTGGGTGTTGCTCAGCACCGAAAGCATCTCGATCGAGGTGATCGGGTAGGTGCTGATCGGTCCGCGGCTGCCCGGGATGGTCATCGGCCCGAACAGTCCTGGTGCCTGGAGGGAAGCTTGCAGGAACAGGCTGCCCGCCAGGGCCTGGTAGCCGATCGCGGCCAGCACCAGACCTCCGAGATCCACCAGCAGCCCCCGCTTGATCAGGCGGTTGGTCTCCCCGCGGCTGGGGCGCACCGGACTGTTGAGGGCCCGGCCGCAGCGCACCACCAGCCAGCACTGCCAGAGGCTCCACAGCAGCAGGAAAAACGACATCGTGGTGAGCGACAGTCCCGGACCGAGGCCCAGGGCCCGTTCGGCATTGGCAGCCACCCGGCCGCCGATGTTGTTGAACAGCAGCACCCCGACCACCACCACCCCCAGAGCCATCTGGATCCAGAACCTCAGCCAGCCCATCCTTCGCAGGGCGGACGAGATGCGCTGCAGATCCAGCTGATCAACCATCGACACCCAGGCAAGACCCCCCAAACTTGGCATGGGAGGATCGGAGGGGCGAGGGGGCGCCAGCCACAACCTTCCCAGCCATGTCGATCCTGAGTTGATTCCCCTTCACAGTCCCGGGAGCGCTCTGCGACCCACGGCCCTAGCCCTTGGAAGTTTCGACGGTCTCCACCGCGGCCATCGCCGTGTGATCGAGGCGGTCGTGGGTGCCGGTTCTGCGGGGGGAGCCACGGGCGCGGATCCCGTGCCCACTGTGGTGAGCTTCTGGCCCCATCCCCGCGAGGTGCTGCATGGGGAGACCCGTCTCCGGCTGGACCTCCCCGGCGAGAAGCTCGCGTTGCTCGAGCCCCTCGGGATCCGCCAGCTGGTGTTGGTGCCCTTCGACCGTGCGCTGGCGGCCCTCTCCCCGGAAGCCTTCGTGACCCAGGTGCTGGAGGGGCAGCTGCAGGCACGGCGGATCGCGGTGGGCGAAAACTTCCGGTTCGGAGCCGGCCGCCAGGGGGATGCATCCGACCTGGTGCGGCTCGGGCGCCAGCGGGGCATGGAGGTGGTCGTGCTGCCGATGCTCTGGGAGGGGCCTGAGCGCGTGAGCAGCAGCCGCATCCGCAGGGCACTGGCGGCGGGAAGGATCGACGAGGCCCGGCACCTGCTGGAGCGTCCCTATCGATTCGGGGGGCAGGTGGTCAGCGGCAGGGGCCTGGGCAGGGGGCTGGGCTGGCCCACCGCCAACCTGGCGGTGGATGGCCGCAAGTTTCTGCCCCGGGAAGGGGTGTATGCGGCCTGGGCCTGGCGGGCTGCCGGCGGCCCGGAGGAGTTTCTTCCCGTGGAAGGGCCGATGGCCGCAGTGATGAACCTCGGCCCCCAGCCCACCGTCGACCCCCAGGCGCCTTCCGCGGTGGAAGTGCACGTTCTGGATCGAAACCTGGAGCTTGTGGGGGAACACCTGATCGTGGAGCCGGTGGCCCTGCTGCGGGATCAGCAGCGCTTCGATGGCCTGGAGGCCCTGCGGGCCCAGATCGGAGCGGATGCCGCCCGGGCCCGCCTCCTGCTTGGATCGGAAGGTTCAGGCGCCGCTGGGGTAGGCATGGGTCAGTCCCCAGCCGATGAAAGCGGCGATCCCACCGATCAGCAGAATTCCTGAGATCAGCACCAGCATGGGATTCTCCGACCCGTTCAGGTCCTGTCCGCTCGGGTCCGGTTCGGTGGCCATGGGGCGGGGCAGACAGCAGTCGGCCACACCCTAGTCAGACCCCTGCGCCATTTCTGCGCTCCTCCGCCATCGTCGCCGTGCCCGATCCCCTGAACGTGCTCCCCGACCAGCAGACCGATGCGGTGGCCCGCCTGCTCGATGCCAACCTCGACCGGGCCCGCGAGGGCCTGCGGGTGATCGAGGACTGGTGCCGTTTCGGCCTGGACCGGGCCGATCTGGTGGTCCGCACCAAGGACATGCGCCAGCGGCTCGGGGGGCTCCATCTGGATCGCTACAAGCTGGCCCGCAACGCCGCCACCGATCCCGCCACCGGCCTGGGCCATCCCGCCCAGGGCCAGCGTCCTCTGGCGGCCCAGGTGGTGGCCGCCAATGCAGCCCGGGTGCAGGAGGCCCTGCGGGTTCTGGAGGAATTCGGTCGCCATGAGCCCGGCGCCCTCGCCGCCACGGCGGCGGAGCTGCGCTATGCCCTCTACGACCTTGAAGTGGAGTTGCTGCGCGCCGATCGCGATGGCCCCAACCGTCGGGCCTTGCTGGCCCAATGCCGTCTGTATCTGGTTACGGGCCCGGTGCCGGATCTCGAGGCGCGGGTAGAGCGGGCGCTGGAGGCGGGGCTGCGGTTGGTGCAGTACCGGGCGAAGGAGCAGGTTGGCCTTGAGGACCGGACCCGGCTGGAGCAGGCCAGGGCTCTCCGTGCCCTCTGTGCCCGCCATGGGGCGCTGTTTCTGATCAATGACCGGATCGATCTGGCGCTGGCGGTGGATGCTGATGGGGTCCATCTCGGTCAGGGGGATCTGCCACCGGCGATCGCCCGGCAGCTGCTGGGTCCGGATCGCCTGATCGGCCGCAGCACCCATGCGATCGATCAATTGCGTCAGGCGGTGGCCGATGGCTGTGACTACGTGGGGGTGGGGCCGGTGCATGCCACCCCCACCAAACCGGGGCGGGAGCCCGTGGGTCTCGACTATGTCCGCCAGGCCGCTGCGGAATCGCCGATTCCCTTCTTCGCCATCGGCGGGATCGAGGCCTCCAACCTCGAGATGGTGCGTTCTGCCGGTGCTTCCCGGGTGGCTGTGGTGCGGGCGATCACGGCCGCGGCAGATCCCGGCGCCGCCACCCTTGGGCTGTTGAACCTGTTGCAGGAGGTTTCATGAATCCGATCACCATTCAGGTGAACGGGGAAGGCCGGCAGGTGCCTGCCGGCCTGAGCCTGGAGGCGGTGCTGGAAAGCCTGGGCTTCCGGCCCCAGCTGGTGGTGGTGGAATACAACGGCGAAATTCTTCCCCGCAGTCGGTGGTCCACCCAGCCGGTGGTGGAAACCGATGGCCTTGAGGTGGTCACCATTGTGGGTGGGGGTACCTAGATTCCGTTTATTCGTTCCGTTTCTCCATGGGTCCACGAGTGCTGAGGCGCCTGGCCAGTCTTCTGGCAGTGCCAGTGCTTGTAGCCGGCATGCTGTTCACGACTCCTTCGCCCGCCATGGCGGCCAGCGGGGGGCGCATCGGTGGGGGCAGCTTCCGCTCCTCTCCCGCCCCCCGCAGCTCCGGCGGCAGTTACCGCGGTGGTGGCGGTGGCGGTCGCACCTACGGGGGTGGCTACTACGGCAGCCCCTACGGCGGCGGTGGTTATTACCGCGGCGGTTATGGCGGCGGCTACTACGGCGGTGGTTACTACGGCGGTGGTGGCATCGGCATCCCCTTCGTGGTGCCGATGTTCGGCTTCGGTGGCGGCCTTCTTGGCTTCCTGGTGCTGATGGCTGTGGTCGGTGTTCTGCTCAATGCCTTCCGGGGCATGACCAGCAGCTCCACCCTCTCCGGCTCCGATGGCGATGTTCTCTCCAGTTCCGGCATCGACGGGGCCGTTTCGGTCGTCCAGGTGCAGGTGGGGCTGCTCGCTTCCGCCCGGGAGCTGCAGCAGGATCTGCGCCGGATGGCCTCCACCGCCGACACCGCCACCAGTGCCGGCCTGCAGCGGGTGCTGCAGGAAACCTCCCTCTCCCTGCTGCGCAACCCTGATCTCTGGGTCTATGCCAATACCGAAGAGGGCCAGATTCCCTTTTCCAGTGCCGAAGCCACGTTCAACCGGCTGACAATGCGGGAGCGCAGCAAGCTGGAGCGTGAGCTCACGGCCAACGTCGCCGGCAAGCGCTACGGAGAGCCCGCAGGCACCACTACCACCCTGGTGGGCCAGAGCGATGCCACCAGCGATTACATCGCCGTGACCCTGCTCCTGGCATGCCGCCGTCGGCTCCAGCTCAAGGGAAGTGACACCGCGGAACATCTGCGGGAGTCGCTGCAGCAGCTCGGTTCGGTCGGTGCCGATGACCTTCTTGCCCTGGAGGTGATCTGGCAGCCCGAGGGGGCTGGTGAGGTGCTCACCAGCGAGCAGCTGCTCACTGCCTATCCCGACCTACAGCATCTCTGAGGCTGGGGGGCCTCCCCCCTCCCTCAGGATCCGCAGGGCCGCCATGGCGGCCCCATAGCCGTTGTCGATGTTGACCACCGTCAGGCCCGGGGCGCAACTCGCCAGCATCCCGTGCAGGGCGGCCATCCCGCCGGCACTCACGCCGTAGCCCACGCTCACGGGAACGCCGATCACCGGCTGGGGCACCAGCCCCGCTAGCACCGTGGGCAGGGCCCCTTCCATGCCGGCACAGGCAATCAGCACCCGGGCCTGGCTGAGGTGCTCCAGTTGGTCCAGGAGGCGATGCAGACCCGCAACGCCCACATCGATCAGCAGGTCAGCGGCCACGCCATGGCAGGCGAGCGCCAGCTGGGCTTCAGAGGCCACGGTCAGGTCGCTGGTGCCACCACTCACGATCGTCACCCGGCCCTGGCGGGGATCGGCCGGCGGCGGGGCAGGGCAGCTCAACCCCCTGGCACTGGCATGAAACACCAGCGGCAGCTCGGGCAGGTTCCTTGCCACGGCCTCGGCCTTGGGGGCATCGATGCGGGTCACCAAGGCCAGTTCACCGGCCTGGTGCATGGCAGCCACGATCGCGGCGATCTGGTCAGCGCTCTTGTGCTCTCCCCAGATGGCCTCCACCATGCCGAGTCGTCGGCGGCGACTGAGGTCGAGCCGGGCTTCAGCCGCCACGAACGGAAGGCTGCAGTTCGCCGGAATAGATCATCGGGAAAGGGTTGACGGCCGTTGTCCACCCCATTGCCTGGGTCTGAATTGCCTTGGTCTGAAGGCGCTCCAGGGCCGCCAGGGCCATGGCCTCGAAACGGTTCTGGATCAGCTCCACCTCCTCCCGCGGGATCGCCAGCCATTGCTCCCGGCTGGCCCAGTGGATCAGCAGGATCCCCTCTTCGAGTTCGGGGTCCCACAGCAGATCGCGACCGACAAAACCCTGCTGTTGCTGCAGCCAGGGTTCCCAGCTGGCTTGTTCGGCCTCCAGCCACACGTCGCGGGCCTCGGCAGACACCTTGAGCTTCAGGTGTTCGATCACGGCCACCTCGAGGTGGCCGTTCGCATCGGAGAGGCTGCGGATCGAACTGTGGATCTCGACCGGTGCGGGGAGGGGCGATTGGGCTTGGGGAGGGCCGCCGGGCACCAGGGGGACCGAAAGATTTCGATACATACTTTAATCGATCCGGTTCAGTTCCGAGTGAGCAGGGCAACGGCGTGGCAGGCGATCCCCTCCTCCCTGCCGGTGGGTCCCAGTCCCTCATTGGTGGTGGCTTTCACTCCCACCTGCTCCGGGTCCAGGCCCATCCGGGCGGCGATCGAGCCACGCATGGTCTCGATGTGGGGCCGCAGCTTCGGCCGTTCCGCCACCACCACGGTGTCGATGTTGCCCACCTGCCAGCCGAGTTCCTGGACCAGTCCGCAGACCCGTTCCAGCAGCTCGAGGCTATCGGCGCCCTTCCAGCGAGGATCGTCGGGAGGGAAGTGGCGACCGATATCCCCCAGGCTGAGCGCCCCCAGCAGAGCATCCATCAGTGCATGCACCAGCACATCGGCGTCGCTGTGGCCGTCCAGGCCCAGCCCATCGGGATGCTGCAGTTCGACGCCGCCCAGGATCAGCTTCCTGCCAGGCACGAGGCGGTGGATGTCGTAGCCGTTGCCGATGCGGAGCTCCATGGAAAGCGCGGTTCCTTCTGCATGGTGGAGTCTGCAGGAGGCGCGGAAGGGCTCAGGCTGCAGGTGCAGCCACAGCGAAGGCTTCTGTGGTGGGCGTCACGTTCGCTGTGAAGATGTAGCCCTCGGAGTACACGTTGCGGATCAGGTCCTTGGACTGGCCGTTTTCGATGAAGCGACGCCGCAGGCCATGAACCGTTCGGGCCAGGCTCACTTCGGTGATGTCGGCATCGCCCCACACCTGCTGCATCAGTTGCGCTTTGCTCAGTACCTGGCGGGGGTTTTCACAGAAACATCGGAGCAGGCGTCTTTGGATCGGCGAAAGGTGCACCAGTTGATCCATCAGCCAGAGCGTCTGGTCGGCTTTGAAGAGATACGGGCCGAATTGGAAGTTGGTCAACGGGAGAGGTCGGGAACGGAAGCCTGGTTAAGCCTTCCCCCATTCTTCGCTAAACGGCTCCAGAAGCCCATACCCATTGTTTGGTAGCAGGATGTTCAGCCCTTCTCTCCTGACCCAGGCAGGTCTGTCTGCCCTTCCTGCCAGCGGCAATAGAGGTCGGGGCGGCGGGTTCTGGTGCGCTCCTCCTGCTGCTCCTTTCGCCAACGGGCAATCGCTCCGTGGTCGCCGCTGCGCAAAACCTCAGGCACCTTCAGACCGCGGAACTCGGCCGGTCTCGTGTAGTGGGGATGTTCGAGCAGCAGGCCGCTGTGGCTCTCCTCGTCGAGGGATGCGGCGCTGCCGACCGTTCCAGGTAGCAGTCGCACCACCCCGTTGATGATCACCATGGCCGGCAGTTCGCCGCCGGTGAGGATGAAATCCCCGATCGAGATCTCCTCGTCGGCCAGGGGGCGGATGCGCTCGTCGAACCCCTCGTAGTGGCCGCAGAGCAGCACCAGCTGGTCGTGCTCCCTGGCCCAGCGGCGCAGATCCGACTGATGCAACGGTCGGCCCTGGGGACTCATCAGCAGCACCCTGCGGTGCGGCAGAACGGGAATCGATTCGAAGGCGGCGTAGACCGGTTCGGGTTTGAGCACCATGCCGGCGCCGCCGCCGTAGGGCTCGTCATCCACCTTGCGGTAGCGATCGGTGGCATGGTCGCGGGGATTGTGGGTCTGCAGCGAGGCGATGCCCGCCGTGAACGCCCGGCCGATCACCCCAAGGCCGCGCAGGCAGTCGAAGGACTCCGGGGCCAGGGTCACCACGTCGATCCGCATGCTGCTCAGCTCGAGGGGGTGGCAGGCCTCTGGACCCTGCGGATCTCCGAACTGAAGGTGGCCCGTCCCGGCATGCCCTGCTCATCCACCGCCACGCTGCTGCGCAGCCGCAGGTTGGGCTTGGTGAACCAGATCCGCTCGCGGATCTCCCCATCCTGGCCGCGGCCCACCAGTTCGAGGCTGCCGTCTTCCCAGAGGGTCCAGCGGCCCTCCTCCAGCCCTGCACTGTTGGGCTGTGTCGTGGTGCTCCGCTGAAAGCGACCGTCGGCACCGAAGCTGATGCGTTGGGGCGCATCGGCCCCGGGTGCCGTCACCTCCAACCCGCCCGGATCGCCGCTCTGTTCCGGAGTCAGATAGCGGATCTGCAGTTCCCCCCGTTCGGAGCTGTGCCATTCGTCGCCGTTCGTGGCGGCTTCGGCCTGTTCAAGCGCGAAGCGGCTGCGCAGGGCCAGCCATTCCCCGGCGCAGAACGCCAGGAAGGCGCTGATGTCTTCGGGCGGGAAGGGAGCGGGGCTTTCGCTGCCTGGCTGGGGGGCTTCAGGGCCGTTCACGGTGGGGTCCGGAGATGGGCCCATCCTCTCAGCCGTTCCGGTTCAGTCGCCGCGGTACCCGAGTTCGGCCAGGCGTCCCGGGTGGCTGCGCCAGTTGGGAACCACCTTCACGAACAGTTCCAGGTAGACGGGGCCGCCGATCACGGTCTGCATCTGCAGGCGGGCCCCCTGGCCGATCGTGCGCAGCATCTGTCCCCCCTTGCCGATCAGAATTCCCTTCTGGGTGGCCCGCTCCACCAGCACCGTCGCCAGCACGGCCGTGCGTGGGCCGTCCTCGACGATGCGGTCGATCAGCACGGCCACGGAATGGGGCACTTCCTCGCGGGTGTGGTGCAGAACCTGCTCCCGCACCAGTTCCGCCAGCAGCAGCTGTTCGGGCTGGTCGCTAACGGCATCGGGGGGATAGAGATGGGGCCCGGTCGGAAGGTCCGCCGCCAGGGCCTCCACCAGTTCGCTGCAGCCCTCGCCACCCAGGGCGCTGCAGCGGTGCAGGGGCCAGTCGCCCATCAGGGCGCGATAGCTCTCCACCAGGGCCTCCTCCTGGTCCGGAGGGATCCGGTCCACCTTGTTGAGGGCCACATGCACCGGGGTGCGTTGCTGACGCAGCAGATCCACGATGAAGCCGTCTCCCCGACCGGCGGGCTGGCTGACATCCACCAGCAGCAACACCAGATCCACCTCGCCGATTGAGCTGCGTGCGCTCTGCACCAGCCTTTCCCCCAGCAGATGGTGCGGTTTGTGGATCCCGGGGGTGTCCAGCAGGATCAGCTGGGAGGTGGGAGTGGTGAGGATGGCCCGCAGCCGGTTGCGGGTGGTCTGGGCCACCGGGGAGGTGATCGCCACCTTCTGACCCACCAGCTGGTTGAGCAGGGTCGATTTTCCCACGTTCGGCCGGCCGATCAGGGCCACGAAGCCGGAGCGGAAGTCCTCCGCTTCGGAGCTCGACATCGGGGTCGGGGCTGGCTGGTTGGAATCCATGGCTCCAACACTGCCACCTTCCGGTCCTGCCAGCCGACTTGCCTAAGCTTGATTCCCTCCGTTCTCCACGATCCAGGCCGCGATGACCGATGCCGCCTCCGGGCCCCTTCCCGATTTCCGTGGGGCCATGGCCCTTGCCTCCACCTGGATCGCCCAGTGGGAGGCCGAGGAGCTGAGCGATGAGGTGCTGGCCGAACGGGTGGGAGGCCTGGTGCGCCACCTTGACGGCGCCCGTGGCTTCTTTGTGGTGGCCCTGAGTGGGGAGGGGCCGTTGATGGATCGTCTGCCGGAGGTCCTAGTGCAGCAGCTGCGGGCGGCCGGAGAGGGGGTGGTGGACCTCAGCGTGCGCAACCTGGCGATGAGCACCGCCATGGTGGTGCAGCACGGAGCCGAAGGGCGGCCGGAGCAGCAGCTCGTCTCGCGTCGCATTGCTTTGCGCAGCACCGAGTTGTTGCGGCTGCTTGAGCCCCTGCTGGTGAAGCAGCGGCTTGAGCAATTGCTTGAAGGCACCCGGGGGCAGGGGGAGGATCAGGCGTTTCTGGAACGCTGGGGTTATGACGACACCCAGATTCAGGCAATTGCCGAAGCGGCGCAGGCTGTGGCGGAATAAGCCCGGATCAGATTGGCTGAAGGTTCAGTTTCAGAACTTCAGATAGATCAGCGTCATTGCTTCCCAGTCGGTGTCATTGACGGCGGATTGAATGACGTAGTTGAGATTGAGCCCAATCGTGAGATGCTCAAGTACGTTGATATCCAGACCACCTGTGATCATGCCGTCGGTCGCGCCTGTGGAATCCGTGTTGGTGGCCAGGCCCACCCCCAGATAGGGAGAAACCACGAAATCGGGGAAAAGATCCACTGTCAGTGGCAACTGGAACGATCCTTCGTTGTTGTAGTCGCCGTTCATGTCGCGGTTGCCCCAGATGTAGCTGGGCCGTAGCGACAGGGCGAAGGCCTCGGAAAGTTTGTACCCCAGCCGGCCGGTCAGGACGCCACTGGTGTTTTCGCCGGTCTGGCCCCCCCAGCCAACACCGCCCCCGATCCCGAAGATGCCCGGATTTTCCTCCACCTTGTCGAACACGCCTTTCTGTTGCACCGGCGCTGCAGGTTGGTATTCCGTCGGCGTATCCAGCTGATTGGCCACCGGTTGCCAGGGATTGGGAGAGGCCTGCAAGGGGGCAGGACGCCAGGGCGCTGGGGAGATGAACACCACGCCGGTTGGGCGCAGAGGATCACCTACCGGACCCTGGATCTGGCTCTCAGCGGCCCTGCCTGTGGGGCAACCGAGTGCCAGACCAACCCCAAGCCAGCCCAGGAGCACTACCGAACCCGGACGTCTCCATCGGCGCTGGATCGGAACTCCGGAGCAAGGCATGACGAGGTTGGTTCGGAGGGAAGGAAGGGTGGGCGCGCAGCAACTCACTCGCCGGCTGTGGTGGTGGTGGGAGACGAAGGGGAGGGGGCCGTCATGGCGGAGGAGGTCTCCAGGGGGGCTGGTGAGGGGGCTGGAGCGGGGGCAGGCGCGGGAAGCGTCGCGCTGGGGACAGAAGGGCTGGCCTGGGGAGTGGCGGAGCGTGTCTCGATCGGAGGTCCGGAAGCCGAGGGAAGGGGAGCCGGGGTGGTGGCTGTTGCCGTCTTGGAGGGTGCAGCAGGCAGGGGATCGAGATGCACCACGGTCGGGGCAACCCTGCCCTTCTGGGGACTGGCCTGCTGGCTGGACCAGGCCTCGATCTCCTCCACCACGGCGGCGTTGTCGGGTCGGTTGAGGATGTCGACGCTGCCGTCGCTCTGGATGGCGAGGGGCACCACCGTGGAGCGGGAGATCCGGCTGGAGGGCACGTGCACGATCCGAGCCGTATCGATCGAGTGGTGGGCGCTTGGGAGTTGCTGCAGCGCCTTGCGCATCGGATCACGCCAGGGCTGGGGCAGCGGTTCGAGCGGATCGGAACTGTTGGCCCAGCGTGCCCGCTCCGCAGCGGCCAGCGGCGGCATCATCGGGGTCTGAAGGTCGTTGAGTGTGATCGTGCCGCCCAGCAGTTCCGAGCGGGTGAACGATCCCTGCAATGGATTCCGGAACGGAGAGGCGGAAAGGAAATTGCCGGCGCTGCCCTGGGTCGATTGGGTGGCGAGGCTGAAGGCGGGCGCCGGATCGCTGGCGGTGGCGAGCAGCGTCCCGGCGCTCCGGCTCGGCTGGGGCAGGGCGGCCGGAGAGCCGGCGGGATGGATGGCCCTTCCTATTAGGGAGCCCACCGAACGGCTGGCGCTGCCCAGGACCACGCCTGGATCGATCCGTGGAAGCGATGCCGTCGCAGCTTTCGGTTCCGGCAGAGGCTGGAAAGGCTGCCCCGGCTCGTTCATCCGCAGGGAGGCTGCCGTGGGCGGAGCAGCGAGGCGCGCCTGCTCTTTCCAACGATCGTGCAGATGGATCGCCACTAGAGGCAGCCAGATGGTCTGGCTGAGTAAGGCCCAGCCGACGGAGCGGGGGTTGATGGCGGGCTGGGGTCGGGTCATGGTCGGGGCCAGAAATCGGGACGGGTAGCAGGAGCGAGGAGGCGGATCAGTTGTTGCGGTTCCACCAGTTGCTGTAATTCAGGAAGGTACCCACCGTGCTCAGCGGAACGATCACCTGATTAAGCACATCCAGGGCCTCGCCGTAAACCGAGCGCCTGACGATGATCACATCTCGATCACGCAGGGGGGGGTTGAGCTCCTGGGAGATCACATTGCGGCGATCCTTGTAATTGAAGAACGTGCGTTCGGTGGTGCCATTCCGATTCAGCCGCACCAGTTCCACGTTGGCCCTGTTGGCTCGCCAGGGGTTGGGACCGCCCGCCCGGAGGATGGCTTCCACCAGGGGAGTATTGGCGGGAAGGGGAATGGTTCCAGGGCTCTTCACCTCGCCAAGAACGGTGATGTTGATGGCGGCAGGGGCCAGGTTGGTGGCGCCTAACTGGAGAACCTCATTCGGCAGGGGCTTGTCGGTGCGCGCCACGTAGAGGGTGTCGCCATCAAACAGAATCGGGTTCTGGCGCTGGTTGCCGAACTGCAGCAGCTGGGCGAGGTCGAGAACCGTCTCGTGCTGCGTTTCGGCACCAGTTTTGCGCCGCAAGAGCACCTTGCGGATGTCGGAATGAAGGGTGATTCCTCCTGCAGCCTGGATGGCACTGACGGGAGTGGAGAGATTCGGGAGCGGATAAAGTCCTGGTCTTTCCACTTCCCCGATCACCGAAACCTTCACAGGGCGTGGAGTGGTAAGGCTCAGAATCAACTGAGGCCTCACCAGTAGACGGGAGTACAGGGAGGTGAGCCAGCGGGTTGCCTGCCCGATGGTCAGTCCGCTGAGCTGCACCGACCCCAGCAATCCGAGGGTGGCAGTTCCGTCGGGAAGAATGGCGATTGGTCCGCCGACATTGGAAGCACTGGGATCCAGGAACGTCAGTGACAGGCCATCGCCTGGCCCAAGAACATAGAGACCGGGATCCAGGCTTCCGTAGTTCACCTGAACGGGGACCGGGGATCGGCCCGCTCCTGCCGGGTTTTGCGTACCCACGGATTCGAGGGCCAGCAGGGGGCCGGAGCCAGTGACCCAGGCGGCAAAGCCGAGGCAGAAAAACGACCGGAAGGATCTTCCGATGAGGTGAGCCGATGACAGAGGGCCGTCAGCATGGGCCTTGCTGTAGGGGCTCGCCTT